>CAVQDK010000013.1:0-47415 GCA_963711195.1 uncultured Alphaproteobacteria bacterium | reverse complement strand
GCGGGATCTGACGATGCGGGCGAAGAAGAGCCTCTGTCGACGCGGTTCGGGGCGAGGTTCGGACCAACGGTCTGACGACATCGCCTTCGTCATTGCCTTCTTCACCCTTCGACAGTTCCTTCTTCAACCCGGCAAGGGCTGCGAACGGGTTGTCCGGGTCGATCGGCTTGGGAGCAGGTTCGGGATGTCTCGACGCCTGCCCGCCGCCCGGTTTGCGATTGCTGTCCTCGCCCCGTTTCGGCTTGTCGTTGCGAGCCGGTTTGCGGTTCTGGTTTTGGCGGGCGGGACGGTCGGTGCGCTGCTGACGCCAGATGTCGATCCGTTTCGGTTCGGCTTCCGATTCCGGCTCGGGTTTTGGCGTGGCAGGCGGCGTTTGCTGCTCGCTTTCGGCGCTCTGGTCGGAGATTTCCGCGTTCTGTTCGCTGGTCAACTCGGGTGAAACGGGGTTCGCTTCCGGCGTTTTCGCGTTTGGCTCGGGTAAATCGGGCTTCGGTTCGGCTTGTTTTTCCGTCCCGCTTTCCATCCCACGCCAGCTTGTCCACCACGTCGGCTTCGAGCATCGATTCTCCGCGATAGCCAAGTTCGCGCAAAATGACCGCCATGTCGTCGTGGGTCGCGCCGAGGATCGACAGCATCGGGGCCGTCACCATGAAGCCCTGCCCGTCCCACGCGCCGTCCGGTCGCTTGGCCGGTTTGGCGGATGCCTCATGCCGCCATTGGGCGGCCGGGCGGATCATGTCGGCCAGGCGTTCCAACATGTCGATGCGCACGGCTTTCGCGCCCATGCGACGATAGCCGCCAAGGCGGTAAACCGTGTCCTCTACACCCTTCCATGGCGGGGAACGACGTGCGCCCCGCTGCTAGAGCGGCCAGAACTTCGCCCATGCCGTCGGCGTCCAGCCGGTCGTTCTTCACCGCCCAAAGCAACATGACGAGACCGGCGGGTGCGGGTTTCAACAGAGCGGGAACGAAAACATGGTAGAAGCCGAACCGCACACCCAGCCGCCGCAACCCGGCGCGGGCATCTTGCTCCAGGCCGCGAATATCGTACGCGACCTCCTTGCGTTCCACGGTGCCGAGATTTTCCAGCAGGCTGAACGCGACGCCTCGGGCCAAACCTTCGACGCCCTGCGCCCCGGCCAGGTCGCGCAAGGGTTTTGCGTGGAGGTCGATCTGATGGCCGATCCAGCGGTCGAGACGGCCTGCACCTTGTCGCGGGCAACGCCGGTCAGCTGTTCGTCCGCCAGCAGAACGACGCGCGGTGCCAGCACATCGTCGGTGCCCACCAGCCGCCCGATGGGCGCACCGTTCCAGCGGATAACGGCGTCGGACCCGCTGGCGATATCGGCGTTCGCCGCCGCGCGACAGCCGGTTGGCGCGGGTGTCGAACTCGCTTGCCAGCGCCTTCTGCGCCGCAGCCGGGACGCCTTGGCATCGGTCCCTTCGACGGTCGCATCGGGGGTGAAGCGGAAGCCGTTCAGGTGCACCGACATGGTGCCCCTCGACCATCACGTCACCATTCGTGGCGATTTCTGCGCTCAATTCAGCGTTTTCCCGCAATCTCTTCATCAGAACGGATGTCCTGCGGTCCACGAAACGCTTCGTCAAGCGTTCGTGCAGCGCGTCCGACAAGCCGGTCCTCGATCGGCACGCGTCTTCTCGCGCCAGTAGGGACCGTCGCGAAGCCAGCCGTCGCGATGGGACACGAAGGTCCACGTGCTGATATGGGCGATGCGGTTCGACAGAGCGTCGATGTCGCCGGACATGATGTCGGTCTGGCCGACCTGATTGGCGAACCAGGACTCGTCGATCACCCCGTCCGTCGAAATGTCACGATAAATCGTGGCCAGCATGTCGGCATGGTTGCCCGGCGCGATGCGGCGGTAGTCCGGTATCTGCGCGACCTGCCAGAGGCGGAAGACGGCCTCCTCGTCGTGGGCCATGTCGCGGATATCGGCATGGCCCGCCATGGTCACCAGTGCGCGATGGTCCACCGCCATCGGGGCCTTGACGAGATGCGGGCCCATCGCCGGTCTTTCCAGCGTGCGTTGCAGAGCGCGGTGATGGAGGCGAAATCCAGTTCGCGGTTGCGCCATTGCAGCTGCTTTTCGGGCGGGAACTCATGGGCTTCCAGCCGTTCCACCAATTCGTCTTCGAAAGGGGCGACGCGGGACGTGACGCCGAAGGTGCCGTCGCTGGTGTGCCGCCCTGCCCTGCCCGCGATCTGCGCGAATTCGGCAGGCTTCAGCCGCCGCTGGTGGGTGCCGTCGAACTTGGCGTCCTGCGCGAAGGCGACATGGTCGACATCGAGATTGAGACCCATGCCGATGGCGTCCGTCGCCACCAGAAAGTCCACGTCGCCGGACTGGTACAGCGCGACCTGCGCGTTGCGGGTGCGCGGTGAAAGCGAGCCGAGCACCACCGCTGCCGCGCCGCGCTGGCGACGGATCAATTCGGCGATGGCGTAAACCTCGTCGGCGGAAAAGGCGACGATGGCGGACCGGCGCGGCAGGCGGGTGATCTTCTTGGAACCGGCATAGTGCAGCTGGCTCATGCGTGGTCGGGTGATGACGTTGATGCCGGGCAGCAACGCTTCCAGCGCGGGGCGAACGGTGGAAGCACCGAGCAGCATGGTTTCGTGGGTGCCGCGCAGGTTCAGCAGACGGTCGGTGAAGATGTGGCCCCGGTTCAGGTCGGCTGCCAGCTGGATTTCGTCGATGGCCATGAAGGCGACGTCGGCGTCTGGCGGCATGGCCTCCACCGTGCAGACCCGAAAACGCGCACCGGGGGGCAGGATCTTCTCCTCGCCCGTGATCAGCGCAACATTCTCAACGCCGACCTTCGCTACCACGCGGCCGTAGACCTCGCGGGCAAGCAAGCGCAGGGGCAGTCCGATCATGCCGGACGGCTGGGCCACCATCCGCTCGATGGCCATGTGGGTCTTGCCCGTATTGGTCGGCCCCAACACGGCGGTAACGCCGCGCCCCGTCAGCATATGGGCAGGCCCGCGATAGGCGCGCAGTTCAGGATGGGAATGGAGGTTCATGACGTCTCGGGAGCAGCGGTGCGCGGCTTTGCCGAACCCTAACGGTTTATGAACGCGCCTGCACGGGGGTGGGACGAATTACGCACATCGTGGTGAGGATTGGAACGGTCGGGGAACAGAGGGTGCCCGAATCAGCGGATGCGAAATGTTGGCCCTTCGTTCCATACCAGATGGTGCGGCGACTTCGGCTGCCGAAGCACCAGAGGGCCGGGGAGGCTTGCTGCGCTGCGACCACCATCGTTCTTCCGGTAGCGTAATCGTTCCGGTTCGGAACAGTTCGATACGAATTGCGCCACCGACATCAAGCAATTCGTAAACAATCCGTTGCTGCAGATGCCCCGTCCGGGCGCCGCAACTGGAACGAAGGGAACCGAGGAGGAACGCAGCGTGTCCGAATCGGCGCGCGAGCCTCGTTCCCGTTCAGTTCACCCATGATATGGGGTCAACGAGCGGTCCGAGACACCAGAACGATCGACGGTGTTAGATCCTCGTTCATCAGTCTGAACACTGGGACACCAACTTGTGCCAAATCGGGATAACGGTGGGCGACGGCTCTTCAAACCGTTTCTGCAATCCCTACATGAGTACCAACACGGCCCGCCGGAACGGGGGCCGGTTTCTGCATCGCCGGACTCGCTACGGGAGGCCGGCCTTTGAAGGATTGTGAACCATGAAGATCGAAACCTATACCGAACGGATGCGCGGCTTCATCCAGTCCGCCCAGCAACGGGCGCTGGCCGAGGGGCATCAACAGTTCATTCCCGAACATCTGCTGAAGGAACTGGTCGAGGACGGCGAAGGCCTTGCTGCCTCGCTGATCGACCGTGCCGGCGGCAACGCCAAACAGGTGCTGCTGGCAGCACAGACGACCCTCGACAAGCTGCCGAAAGTGTCCGGCGGCAACGGCGGCATCTACATGGCGCAACCGCTGGCGAAGATATTTTCCCGCGCCGAGGAGATCGGTAAGAAGGCGGGCGACTTCGTTCGTCACTGTCGAGCGCTTCCTCATCGCATTGGCGATGGAACAGCCGACGGCGAAGATATTCAAGGATGCCGGTGTCACGCCTGCTGCCCTGAACGAAGCCGTCGAAAATGTCCGGAAAGGCCGCACGGCGGATTCCGCCTCTGCCGAAGAAGGCTACGATGCGCTGAAGAAGTATGCGCAGGATCTGACCGCGCTTGCCCGCGAAGGCAAGCTCGACCCGGTGATCGGGCGCGACGAGGAAATCCGCCGCGCGGTGCAGGTGCTGTCGCGGCGCACGAAGAACAATCCCGTGCTGATCGGCGAGCCCGGCGTCGGTAAAACCGCCATCGCGGAAGGCCTGGCCTTGCGCATCATCAATGGCGACGTGCCGGAAAGCCTGCGGGACAAGTCGCTGCTGTCTCTCGACATGGGCGCGCTGATCGCCGGCGCGAAATATCGCGGCGAGTTCGAAGAACGGCTGAAGGCCGTGCTGGCGGAAGTCACGCAGGCCGAGGGCGGCATCATCCTGTTCATCGACGAGATGCACACGCTGGTGGGTGCCGGTAAGGCCGATGGCGCGATGGATGCGTCCAACCTGCTGAAACCGGCACTGGCGCGGGGAGAATTGCACTGCGTCGGCGCGACCACGCTGGATGAATATCGCAAGCATGTCGAGAAGGACGCGGCGCTTGCCCGTCGTTTCCAGCCGGTGTTCATCGCGGAACCGACGGTGGAAGACACGATCTCCATCCTGCGCGGCATCAAGGAGAAATACGAGTTGCACCACGGGGTCCGCATTGCCGATTCCGCGCTGGTGGCCGCTGCGACGCTGTCGAACCGCTACATCACCGACCGCTTCCTGCCCGACAAGGCCATCGACCTGATGGACGAGGCCGGATCGCGGCTGCGGATGCAGGTGGATTCCAAGCCCGAGGAACTGGACGAACTCGACCGGCGCATCATCCAGCTGAAGATCGAGCGCGAGGCCCTGTCGAAGGAAACCGACACGGCGTCCAAGGACCGGCTGGAAAAGCTGGAGGCAGACCTGTCCGACCTCGAAGACACGGCGCAGGAACTGTCGGCCAAATGGATGGCGGAGAAGGACAAGCTCTCCTCGGCCCGCGATCTGAAGGAGCAACTGGACCATGCCCGTTCCGAACTGGAAATCGCCCAGCGCGAGGGCGATCTGGCGCTGGCCGGTCAGCTGTCCTACGGCACCATCCCGCAGCTTCAAAAGCAGTTGGAAGAGGCCGAGGGTGCAGAAGACGCGCATGATGGTGGACGAGGCGGTAACGCCGGAATCCATCGCCCATGTGGTCTCCCGCTGGACCGGCATTCCGGTCGACAAGATGCTGGAAGGCGAGCGCGAAAAGCTGCTTGCGATGGAAGACGAACTCGCCAAGCGGGTCGTCGGTCAGGGCGAGGCGGTGCAGGCCGTCTCCAAAGCCGTCCGCCGTGCGCGGGCCGGGCTGCAGGACCCGAACCGGCCGATGGGCTCCTTCATCTTCCTCGGTCCCACCGGCGTCGGCAAGACGGAGCTGACCAAGGCGCTGGCCGACTATCTGTTCAGCGACGACAGCGCAATGGTGCGCCTCGACATGAGCGAGTTCATGGAGAAGCATTCCGTCTCGCGCCTGATCGGTGCCCCGCCCGGCTATGTCGGCTACGACGAGGGCGGCGTGCTGACGGAAGCCGTGCGGCGCAGGCCGTATCAGGTCGTGCTGTTCGACGAGATCGAGAAGGCGCATCCGGATGTCTTCAACGTGCTGCTTCAGGTGCTCGACGACGGTCGCCTGACGGATGGTCAGGGCCGCACGGTCGACTTCCGCAACACGCTCATCATCATGACGTCGAACCTTGGTTCGGAATATCTCGTAAACCTGACCGACGAGCAGGATGTGGGCGACGTGCGCGAGCAGGTGATGGACGTGGTGAAGGCCTCGTTCCGGCCTGAGTTCCTTAACCGCGTGGACGAGACGATCCTGTTCCACCGGCTGAAACGCTCCAACATGGCGGCGATCGTCGCCATACAGTTGAAGCGGCTGGAACGGCTGCTGGCCGACCGCAAGATCGTGCTGGAACTGGACGAGGATGCGCTGAACTGGCTGGCCGAGAAAGGCTACGACCCGGCCTACGGCGCACGGCCGCTCAAGCGGGTGATCCAGTCCGCCGTGCAGGACCCGCTGGCGGAAAAGCTGCTGGCCGGCGAGATACCGGACGGCGCGACCGTTGGCGTCACCAGCGGTACGGACCGGCTCCAGTTTCGCATCAAGGGCTCGAAGCTGAAGGCTGTCGATGACGGCTTCGAGGCCGCTGCCTGATCGCGACACCCGGCTCCGCATTGTTCTGCGGGGCCGGCTCTTCGCGTTGTACGCGGTGCCAATGGCCGGCTCGATGGTTTAGGATGCGGAAAACGCTTGCGGGATTTTCGCACATGCTCACCCTTCGCACCTTCAAACCCTTTCGCGGTACCATGGCCGCCAGTTCCTTCGCGCTGAAGGCCGACGCGCTGCTCGCCATGTCCGGCCTGCCTTACGAGCGGGAATATTCCATGCCGCAGAAGCAGCCCTTGCGAAAGCTGCCGGTGCTCGTGGATGGCGACCTGACGATACCCGACAGTGCCCTCATCCAGCGCCATCTTGAAACGGCGCACGACGTGGATTTCGACAGCACCCTGAACCCGACAGACCGCGCACAAGCCACCGCTTTGCGGCGGCTGGTGGAAGAGCATCTGTATTTTCTCGGCGGCCATTTCCGCTGGACCCAACACCCCGGCGTCATCCAGGACGAGTTCATGGGCGAGGTGCCGAAACCCATCCGGGGGTTCGTGTTTCGCATGGTCGACAAGAGCCGGGCCAAGGCGCTGGACGGCCAGGGCCTCGGTCGGCACGACGATGTACGCCTGCGGGTGCTGGTGAAGGAAGATGTAGACGCAATCGCTGCCATGCTGGGCGACGCCGACTTCCTGTTCGGCGACACGCCGACCGGCATCGATGCCAGCGTCTGGGGTTGCATCCACAGCTCGCTTTGCTGCGAACTCGACAGCCCGCTCAAGACTGAAATGCAGAAACACGCCAATCTCGTAACCTACGAAGCGCGGTTCCGCGAGCGCTTCTACGGGAACGCTTGAGGCAAACCGGTTCTAGCCGGTTCCTTTCACGTCCAACGCCAGCGCGTGAAGGCCGGCGGCGAATTCGTCCGCGCACAGGGCGTTGACAGCGCGGTGGATTTCGACCCGTGACTTGCCGTCGAATGCAGCCGCTTTCATGCGAATGCGAATGTGGCTTTCGCCCTTGCCCGTCGAAGCCGGGCTGGTGGCCCGCATGGAGGTGGCTTTCGTTGATGACTTCCAGCGATTGCGGCGCGAAGGCCGCGTTCAATTTGCGCTCCAGCTGTCTTACCAACGGTCCCTTTTGCGGTTCGTCATTCATCATCGCACTCCAAATTGTGCCCCTTGCAGTGGCTTTGTGACGGGCCATCTGGTAAGGACATTGGCCCCTCGGCGGGCCTACGCAGTTCCTTCTATAGCGGTATTTCCACCTTCATGGCTTCCAATTCAGATATTTTCGACAAGATCCGCATTCAGCCCCGCGGGGCGAAGAAGAAGGAAGCGGAAGCCAAGGCCGCCAACCAGTGCGCGTGGGAGGGCTGCGAAAATCCGGGCACCCACAAGGCACCCATGGGCCGCAACCGCGAGGGGCAATATCTCAATTTCTGCCTCGAGCACGTTCGCCTCTACAACAAGAATTTCAACTACTTTTCCGGGCTGGGCGACGACGAAATCGCCCGGTTCCAGAAGGAAAATCTCACCGGCCACCGGCCCACCAAACCGATGAGCGGACGTCGTACCGGCGAGCCGGTCAACGAGGAAACGCTGCGCGCCACGCCCGGCTGGCACTCCAAGGTGCGCAGCCGCTACACGCCCGACGGCAAGCGCGTGCCCGGCACCGGTGCCGCGCCCCGCAAGCTGAAGCGGCTGGAAGAAAAGGCCTTGCGCGAACTCGGCCTGCCGCAGACCGCGTCGCCGGAACATATTCGCAAGAAATACAAGGATCTGGTGAAGCAGAACCATCCGGACGTGAACGGCGGCGACCGCTCGTCCGAAGAGCGTTTGCGGCAGGTCATTCAGGCCTACAAGGTGCTAAAATCTGCCGGCATGGGCTGAGAGGCGCCGTGCTGCGATCCGCCGCTGTTTGCGAGCGCGCGCATCCTTTTGACGCCCCGCGCGCTTCTGCTAGACCCGCGCCAAGACTTTGCCTCCCGAAATGAAGACCCTCCCATGAGCGACCAAACCAACCTGCCCGACACCACCGTCTCCGTGCGCAAAACCTTCGGCATCGACGTCGACATGGACGTCCCCGCCTATTCCACACGCGGCGAACAAGTGCCGGATATCGACGAGGACTACATCTTCGACCGCACGACGACGCTGGCCATTCTGGCAGGCTATGCCCACAACCGCCGCGTCATGGTCACGGGCTACCACGGCACCGGTAAGTCGACCCATATCGAGCAGGTGGGCGCGCGGCTGAACTGGCCGACGGTGCGGGTGAACCTCGACAGCCACATCTCGCGCATCGACCTCGTCGGCAAGGACGCGATCGTGCTGAAGGACGGCAAGCAGGTCACCGAGTTCAAGGACGGCATTCTGCCATGGGCGTTGCAGAACAACGTGGCGCTGGTCTTCGACGAATACGACGCGGGCCGCCCGGACGTGATGTTCGTCATTCAGCGCGTGCTGGAAGTGGCGGGCCGCCTGACCCTGCTCGACCAGAACCGCGTGATCGAGCCGCACCCGGCGTTCCGCCTGTTCGCCACGACCAACACGGTGGGCCTTGGCGATACGTCCGGCCTTTATCACGGCACGCAGCAGATCAACCAGGGCCAGATGGACCGCTGGTCCATCGTCACGCAGCTGAACTACCTGTCCCACGACCACGAGGCCGACATCATCTCCGCCAAGTCGCCCGCATGGCAGGACGCTGCGGGGCGCGACAGGGTGGCGAAAATGGTGCGCGTGGCCGACATGACCCGCGCCGCCTTCATCAACGGCGACCTGTCCACCGTCATGAGCCCCCGCACCGTGCTGACATGGGCCGAAAACGCGCAGATCTTCAACGACCTCGCCTTCGCGTTCCGCCTGACGTTCCTGAACAAATGCGACGAGCTGGAACGGCCTCTGGTCGCCGAGTTCTACCAGCGGGCGTTCGGCGAGGAGTTGAAGGAAAGCGCTGCCAACGCGGCTTTAGCCTAAATGGCAGGCCGTCCCGTCCAGAAAGCCGGTATCGGCGACAATTCCCGCAACACGGCGACTATCGCCGATATGGAGCCGTTGAAGACGTCCGTGGCGTCCTGCGTGCGTGCCATTGCGGGTGATGCGGAGCTGGAAGTCACCTACGGCAAGGACAAGCCGGGGATGGCGGGGGACCGGGTGCGGTTGCCGGACTATGGGCGGGCCACGACGCCGAAGCAGATTTCCATCACCCGCGGGCTGGCCGATGCCATGGCCCTGCGCCGCGCCAAGCACGACAGTTCCGTCCACGCCACGCACCTGCCGGTGGGCGACAATGCGCGCGCCGTTTTCGATGCCGTGGAACAGGCGCGCGTGGAAGCCATCGGCTCCCGCGCCATGGACGGGATGGGCGACAATCTTGCGCAGATGCTGGACGACAAGTTCCATCGCGAAGGATTCACCGACGCTCAATCCACCGAAGACGCACCGCTGGAGCACGCGGTTGCTATGCTGCTGCGCGAAAACCTGACGGGCCGTCGTCCGCCGCGCTCTGCGGCTGCGATGGTGGACGTGTGGCGCGACTGGATCGAGGCTCGGGTCGGCGACAATTTCGCCAATCTCGCCAGTTCCCTCGACGACCAGGACGCTTTCGCCCGCGCTGCCCGCGATCTGATCGCCGACCTCGATATGGGGGATGAGCTGGGTTCCGATTCCAAGGAGTCCGATGACGACGCGGAGGACGATCAGGAGCAGCAGCAGGACGAAACCGAGGACATGGACCGCGAGAACGAGGAGCAGACCGGCTCCGAGGAAGCGCAGCCCGACGAGTCCGAAGCCGCCGGAGAGGAGCAGGAAACCGGCGAGATGGAGGCGCAGGACGCCACCGGCGAAGACGTCGACGACGATACCGACCAGCAGGATGCGGAGACGCCGGGCGAGGCCCAGCGCCCGGACATGCCGCTTTCCGATGCGCCACCGAAATCCGACTACAAGATCTTCTCCACCGCCGCCGATGAGGAAGTGCGCGCGGAAGACCTGTGCGACGAGGCCGAACTGGAACGCCTGCGCGCCTTTCTCGACAAGCAGCTTTCCCATCTGGCGGGCGTCGTCGGGCGTCTTGCCAACCGGTTGCAGCGCCGCCTGATGGCGCAGCAGAACCGGGGCTGGGATTTCGATCTGGAAGAGGGCTATCTCGATTCAGCCCGCCTGACCCGCATCGTCACCGACGCCACCGCGCCGCTTTCGTTCAAGATGGAGCGGGACACGGATTTCCGCGATACGGTGGTGACGCTGGTGCTCGACAATTCCGGCTCCATGCGCGGACGTCCCATCACCGTGGCCGCAACCTGCGCCGACATTCTGGCGCGCACGCTGGAACGGTGCGGGGTGAAGGTGGAGATCCTCGGCTTCACCACGCGCGCCTGGAAGGGCGGCACGGCGCGGGAGGAATGGTTGAAGGCGGGCAAACCGGCCAGCCCGGGCCGACTGAACGACCTGCGCCACATCATCTACAAGGCGGCGGATGCGCCCTGGCGCAGGGCGCGGCGCAATCTGGGCCTCATGATGCGCGAAGGGCTGCTGAAGGAGAATATCGACGGGGAGGCGCTCGACTGGGCGCACCAGCGGCTGTTGGCACGACCGGAACAGCGCAAGATCATGATGATGATCTCGGACGGTGCGCCGGTGGACGATTCCACCCTGTCGGTGAACCCCGGCAATTATCTGGAACGGCATCTGCGCTTCATGATCGAGGAAATCGAGGAGCGCTCTCCCGTCGAATTGCTGGCCATCGGCATCGGCCATGACGTGACCCGCTATTACAAACGTGCCGTCACCATCGTGGACGCGGAAGAACTGGCGGGTGCGATGACGGAGCAGCTGGCCGCTTTGTTCGAGGAACAGACCGTCAGGAAGCGCAAGCCGAAGCGGCAGCGCGCGACGGGAATGGTCGGCTGACCCGTTTCGGACGTATCGCATCGGCGGTTGCGGCAGCATGGCTCGCCGCATCCACCGTTGCAGCACAGGAACGGACCATCGAACAGGCGGGTCTGACCGGCACGCCGGTCACCGCTTTCCAGATCGGCGCCCCGGAGCGCACCACGTTCGGCCCGTTGCAATTCGTCGGCGGCTTAGCCCTGAAGGCCGATAGCATCCATATGGGCGCGTTTTCTGGCCTGTCGGTCAGCGACGACGGAGCCCTGCTCGCCGTCACCGATACCGGGTTCTGGATGACGGCACGGATCGAACGGAATGCCACCGGGGTGCCGGTCGGTTTCAGCGAAAGCCGCATCGGCCCGTTGCTCGATACGCGCGGGGTTCCCTTCGACCACAAATGGGGGGCGGATGCCGAGGGGCTGACGATCCGCAACGGCCGGGTCTTCGTGTCGATGGAGCAGAAGGCGCGTATTCTCGCCTATCCGCGCGCTGCCAACGGCGACCTGTCGGAAGCGGCGCGCGTGGTCGAAGCCATCTTTCCCGAACCTCAGATTGCGCAATTCCTTCGGGTTGGAAAGCATCGTCGCCCTGCCCGACGGTCGTCTGCTGACCATTGCCGAAGGTGCGCCCAACGACAGCGCACCGGCCCGTGCGTTCCTGATCGCCATATCGGGGACGACGGAGCTGGCCGTTGCCCGGCGGAACGGGTTCTACATCACGGACGCGACGCTCCTTCCCGACAGCGGCGATATCCTGCTGCTGGAACGCAATTTCACGCCATCGCGCGGGCCGG
Source organism: uncultured Alphaproteobacteria bacterium (assembly GCA_963711195.1). Lineage (GTDB taxonomy): Bacteria > Pseudomonadota > Alphaproteobacteria > Rhizobiales > Rhizobiaceae > Pseudahrensia. Next base: position 35,444 of record CAVQDK010000013.1, on the reverse strand, counting down.
AAATGCAGTTGCGGCGTATCGCTCGCGATACGATTGCCGCAGATGCCGTGCTGGACGGCGACGTGCTCCTGACCGTCGGGCGCGGCTACGCGATCGATAATATGGAAGGCGTTTCAGCCTTTCAGGACGCGGACGGGGTGACACGGATCGGGCTGATATCCGACGACAACCACTGGCCGTTGCAGCGCACGCTGTATCTGGAATTCGTGCTGGACGATACCGACTAGGCGAGTGCGCCGCGGCGGACGAACAGGCCGTAGGGCACCAGCATCGCGACGCCGACGAGCACTTTTACCAGGAAATCACCGCAGGCCAGCGATACCCAGAGGGGGACATCGGTGCCCACGCCGAGCAACGGGACGGCGAAGCCGAGCGAGCCGGGTTCACCGCCGAAATCCAGCAGAGCGAAGGCCGGCGCGAAGGCCAGCGCGAAGAAGAGCACCGTATCCAGCGCCGAACCAAGCAGGCTGGAGATGAACGGCGCGCGCCACCAGCGGCCATCACGCAGGCGGTCGAATACGGACACGTCGAGCAGCTGCGCCATCAGGAACGCGCTGCCGGAGGCAATCGCGATACGCGGGGTTGCCAGCCAGATGGACAATGCCACGGCGATGACGAAACCGGCCGCCACGACCAACCGCGCACGGGCGGGGCCGAACGTGCGGTTGGTCAGATCGGTAACGAGAAACGCCGCCGGATAGGTGAACGCGCCCCAGGTGAGCAACTCGGCAAGATCGACCCCGCCAAGCGTTGCCTGCACCGGATATTGCACGAGAATGTTGGACGCGACGACCACCACGGTCATCGCGGCGACGAACGGCGCAAGGGAGCGTATCGCTGTCATCGCGACCTCCGTTTCATCGAATCAGACATGCCACGCAAACGTGGCGAGGCAATCAGGCCGCGTCTTCGATCGCTTCTTCGAGCACCTTGGAGACCTTGGTCTCGGCCAGCTTCTTGGCGATCTGACGACGCATGACCTGCGCCTTCGGGGACAGGTTGGCCTCTTTCTCCTTCATCAGGAACTGGTCGAGGCCACCGCGGTGTTCCACCGTGCGCAAGGCGGACGCTGCAACGCGCAGGCGGATGGACTGGTCCAGCGCCTCCGACAGCAGGGTGACGTTCACCAGATTGGGCAGAAACCGACGCCGCGTCCTGTTGTTGGCGTGGGAGACGTTGTTGCCGGTCATCACGGCCTTGCTGGTCAGTTCGCATTTGCGGGACATGGATCTTGCCTTCGTGTCTTGCTCGCATCGCCCGTCGAGGCGCGATGAAAAATACAGGGGTCGCTCTCGGTGCAGGTCGTTCGAAACGGTCGGGCACTAAGGCGCACGAAAGCGCCGCCCGGAGCACCAAGCGCGAAGTCATGCGGTGTTAGAGCGGCGGTGACATTCAGTCAAGGTTCATGACGGTATCGATAACATGATCGAGACGTTCGCAGTTTCGCCGAATTGACCGGCGATCATGCTCGGTGCCCGCAAGAGGCGCCGCTCGTTCCAAAGGACACATTCATGCTCCGTTTCACCATCGCGCTCGCTGCTGCAATGACCGCCTTGCCCGCCGGTGCGGCGACGGTGAAGTCGAAGATCGACGTCACGTTCGTAGGGCTTCCGATCGGCCAGATGATCGCCACCACGAAGGCGGATGGCGCGTCCTATTCCTACGCCGGCAAGGTGAAATCGAACGCTCTCGTGCGGATGGTTTCGGGCACGACCGTATCGTTTTCCGGGTCCGGTGCGGTGGCGGGCAACCGGGCCATTCCGTCGAAACACTCCACCATCTACAAACAGCGCAGGGAAACCGGCGAGGTGCATCTGGCTTTCGCCAACGGATCGGTCACCCAGACGCGATCGATACCCGCCGTCAAATATAAGGAGGGTTCGGTGCCCGTGCTGCCCGCCCACCTGCAGAACGTGCTCGACCCAGCTTCCGCGCTGGTCTTTCCGGTCGAACCGGCGGCAATCGGCGACGGCAAGGCGGTGTGCAACCGCACGTTGCCCGTCTTCGACGGCAAGACCCGGGTGAACCTCAAACTCTCCCATGCGGGCTCCACGGCGGCACAGGCAAAAGGGTTCGACGGCACCGTTCACACCTGCGCCGTGCGCTACGAACCCGTTTCGGGCCACCGCCCCGCCAAGGAGAATGTCAAATACTGGACTGCGAACCGCGACATCACCGTGACCATGGCGCAGATCGGCAACGCTCCGGTCTACGGTCTGTTCGGCTTCGATATCAAGACCGACAAGGGCTGGGCCCGGGGCACCGCCTCGATGTTCGACGCGCGATAGAGACGACCGGAGGCCGACTGGCCGACCGGCTCGCGTAGGCCGCCCCTCGGAGCGTCGGGTCCCGCCCGACTGCGTGAGAGCCGATCAGGAACCGGCGATTTCCCGCACGCGAAGAGATGTGACACGGTTCTTGGCGCGGCCCAGCACCACGAAGCGTTTGCCGTGGAACGTGAAGGTCTGCTTCTCCTCGGGAATCATCTGCGCCTCGTGAATGACGAGACCGGCGACGGTGGTGGCTTCCTCATCCGGCAGATTCCCAGTCCAGAGCCCGATTGAGGTCGCGGATGGGCAGTGAGCCATCGACGATGACCGACCCGTCCGACTGGACCGTCATGCCGCTCAGAGTCTCGTCGTGTTCATCGGCGATATCACCGACGATCTCTTCCAGAATATCCTCCAGCGTGACGATGCCTTCGACCTCACCATATTCATCCACCACCATCGCCATATGGGCCTGCTTGTGGAGGAACGCGCCGAGCTGGTCCCGCAACGTCGTCGTTTCCGGCACGAACCACGGTTCGCCCATGGTCGCGCGAATGTCGAACTTGCGGGTGGAGTAGCGGCTGGCGGACAGGGCACGCAGCATGTCCTTGGCGTGGATGATTCCGATGATGTTGTCGGCCGACCCTTCCCAGACCGGCAAGCGGGTATAGGACGAGCCTAGGATCTGCTTCACCAGCTTCTCCGGCTTGTCGTCGGCATTGACGCTTTCCATCGATGTGCGGTGGATCATCACATCCGACAGTTCCAGCGCGTGCAGATCGAGCACCCCGCCCATGCGGTCGCGGTCGTCCTTAACCACGGAGCCGTCGCGGTGCAGCACGTCGACCGTGCCGCGCAGTTCCTCGTGGGCCGACAGGGGCGAAGAGTTCTCGTCGAGATCGACCCCGATGCCGCGCAGCACCCGGCGCACGATCCATGAAATCAGGACCATTGCCGGACCGAACACCTTCACGATCACGGCCACCACGGGGGCCACGAACAAGGCGAACTTATCGGGGTTGGAAATCGCCCAGCTTTTCGGCAGCACTTCGGCGAAAATGACGACCAGAACCGTCATAATCACGGTGGCGTAGAGAACGCCGATGTCCCCGAACAGGCCGATGAACAGGCTGGTGGCGAGGGCGGACGCCAGGATGTTGACGAGGTTGTTGGAAATCAGCAATGCGCCGATCAACCGCTCCTGAATGGCAATCATCCGCGCCACGAGGGCGGCACGGGCATCACCGGCCTTTTCCATGGAATGAATACGCGCGCGCGAGACCGCTGTCAGCGCGGTCTCGGAGCCGGAAAAGAAACCCGACAGGCAGATGAGGCAGAAGACGGCAAGTCCGGTGAGCACGAGGGTGGTCATGGGTCAGGCCTGTTGCTGGAGGAAGGTTGCGACTTCGCTGGCGGGCACATCATTGGCGATGAACGCCTTGCCGACGCCGCGGGTGAGAATGAAAGTCAGCGCGCCGCGTGCGACCTTCTTGTCCTGGGCGATGGCGGCCATCAGCATCTCGGTGGTGAAGCGTTCCGCGCCCGGTATCTGCCCGATGGTCGTCGGAAGCCCAACGGCTTCGAAATGGCGGCGCACCCGCGCGCCATCGTCGGGCGAGCAATGGTTCATGCGGGCGGAAAAGTCGTGGGCGAGCACCATGCCGATGGCGATGGCCTCGCCGTGAACGAGACGCGCACCGTCGTAGCCGACAGCGGCTTCGAGCGCATGGCCGAACGTATGGCCGAGATTGAGGAGCGCGCGCACGCCCCCTTCCCGCTCGTCCGCCTTTCACCACCGCGGCCTTCGCCCGGCAGGAGGTCGCGACGGCATGAATGCGGGCGTCGCCGCCTGCCAGCACCACCTGCCAGTTGGTTTCCAGCCACGCGAAGAAGTCGGGGTCGTCGATCAGGCCGTATTTCGCGACTTCCGCATAACCGGCCCGCATTTCGCGGGGTGAGAGCGTGTCGAGCAAAGCCGTGTCGGCGAAGACCCGTTTGGGCTGGTTGAACAGGCCGACGAGGTTCTTGCCGTGGCTCGTATTGATACCGGTCTTGCCGCCGACGCTGGAATCGACCTGCGCCAGCAGCGAGGTCGGCACCTGCACGAAATCCATCCCGCGACGCGTTATACCGGCGGCGAAACCCGCCAGATCGCCGACAACGCCGCCGCCGAAGGCGATGAGCGTGTCGCCGCGTTCCATGCCGGACGACAGGATGCCCGAACAGACGGTTTCCAAGGTGGCGAAGTTTTTCGATTGCTCGCCGGGGGCAACGCTCACTGTCTCGTGCACGAGCGGCGCGTCGCTGAGTAGCGCACGCAGCCGGTCTCCATGGGCGGCGTTCACAGTGTCGTCGGTGACAATGATCGCGCGACCACCGGGGCGCGTTTCAGCGAGGAACGGTCCGATACCGTCGAGCGCACCGTCACCGATCTCGATGTCGTAGGAGCGTTCGCCCAGATCGACCGTGACGGTTTCGCCGCCGGAATGGCGAGGCATTGTGTCCGCCCTTATTTCCAGCCGCGGTCTTCGGCGATGCCGGGCAAGGCGTCGGCCAGCATGTCGACCAGTTCACCGGCGATCACGTCGCGGGAAACCGTGCGGCTTTCGATGGTGATGTCGGCGGTGGCATAGACGGGATTGCGTTCTTCCAGCAGTGCCTTCATCACGGCCTCGGGATCGTCCTGCTTCAGCAGCGGACGGTCGGAGCGGCGCTGGACGCGCTTCATCAGGATGTCGAGATCCGCGTTGAGCCAGACGGAGACGCCGCCCTCGCGGATGTCGGCGCGGATGTCCTCGTTCATGAAGGCCCCGCCGCCGGTGGCCAGAATGCACTGGCCTTCGCCCATCAGCCGCTTGATGACCTTCTGCTCGCCGGAGCGGAAAGCCTTCTCGCCGAACTGGTCGAAAATGTCCTGCACGGTCATGCCGGCGGCCTTTTCGATCTCCTTGTCGGCATCGGTGAAGGGAATGTCGAGATATTGCGACAACCGCTTGCCGATGGTCGATTTGCCCACGCCCATGATACCCACCAGAACGATGGAGCGCCCGTCGAGGGCGCGGCGGATGGTGCTGGAGCGGTCTGCAATGACCGCACGGTTGATTTCCTGATTTGTAGCTGCGCTCACGGTCTGATCTTGTCTCGTTTGAAATTGTTCTTTTTGGCGAAAGGCGGCGTGTGCGCCACAAACCTGCAACAGGTCGTGTCGTTAGATAGGCTGTCGCGCCGGGCGCGGCAAGGCTAAGGCCGCGCCTTGCACGCTGCCTCCGCCCCTCCCGGTTGCAAACCCAGCGGGCCGTAGCCATACATGGGGGCACCGGGTTGCAGATTGGGGCGGCTGCGACAGATATGCGAAACCAGCGGAGACCGCCTTGCCCAGCCTGATAAAATTTCTCGTCTTTTGCGCCGTGCTCGCGGGCCTCGCCTATGCCGGCATGTTCGCGCTCGCCACCATGGTGGAGCCGGATACGCGGGAGATGCGGGTGACGATTCCCAGCAACGTCATCAACAGGGACCGCTGACTGGCTTCGTAACAGGATTCCCCGGTGGATCGTTAAGGTTTTCCATACCGGCGCCGTGGCACCGTCGGAGCCATGAAAAACGCGCAGGCCATCGACGCCTTTCTGGAAATGATGAGCGCCGAGCGGGGCGCAGCGCGCAATACGCTCGACGCCTACCGGCGCGATCTTGACGATGCGGCTACGCAGCTTGCGCTGTTTGAAGGCACCACCGCCTGCCTGAGGGCCTACCTCACCGGTCTGCCCGCACGGGGGCTGGGAGCGGCGACGCAGGCGCGCAAGCTGTCGGCCCTGCGCCAGTTCTACCGGTTCCTGTTTGCCGAAGGTTTGCGACAGGACGACCCCACCACGACGCTCGATGCACCGCGCGCAACGCAGCCATTGCCGAAAATTTTGAGCGAATCGCAGGTCGATACGCTGCTGTTGCATGCAGAAGAACGCATCGACCGGGCGAAAAGTCCGTCCAAACGGCTTGCTGCGGCCCGCCTGCATGCGTCGCTGGAACTACTCTACGCCACCGGGCTACGCATCAGCGAGTTGATGAGCCTGCCACTGGCCGCATTGGGCGAGGATGGCGCGCGCGCGATGGTCGTGACCGGCAAGGGCAACAAGGAGCGGCTGGTGCCGCTGGGCGGCAAGGCGCGGGAGGCTGTGCGTTTGTATCGGGCTCTCGCCGGACCGATGCTCGACGACCAGCCCTATCTCTTCGCCAGTCGGGGCGGTTCCGGCGCATGCGGCCACGTGACCCGCCAGCACATGGCGCGCGATCTGAAAACGCTGGCCGCCGAAGCCGGACTGTTGCCGTCGCAGGTCTCGCCACACGTGCTGCGCCACGCCTTCGCCAGTCACCTCCTCGCCAACGGGGCCGACCTGCGCGCCGTGCAGCAGTTACTGGGCCATGCCGACATCGCCACCACGCAGATCTACACACACGTGATGGAAGGCAAGCTGCGCGACCTGGTGGAACACGCCCATCCGCTGGCGCAGCGTTAGACGAACCTAGCCCGCAACGAGTTTCACGCGGCCGCCAGTAGGCAAGGTCTCGCCGTCTGCCAGACCGTTCAGCGCCTGGAACAGGGCTAGCGGCTGCTTGACGGCACTCATCGTGGCAGCAAGTCCGGCGGGCGTATCACCGGACCGGACATTCACCGTTTTCAGGCGAAGCGGGCCGAGGCGGGCCTGTTCGCGGCGCGACAATGTGCGGAACGTGCCCGCTATCCAGCTTTCGCGCACTTGCCTGCCTTCACGGGGGCTGGCGAGGATGAAGCGATACATGCGCCCTTCCCGCGCGATCACCGTCACGTCGAAGCGCCAGTCTCCGGCGACCGCCCTGCCCCGCGCCGCTTCCAGCCCGTCGATCGTCACGGTGCTGATGGTCGCGGGATCGAGACCGTTGACCCAACCGGACGCGAGGTAGGCCACCACGTCCTCCCGCTCGTCCACGGCATCGAACCGCAATGCCTGACCGCCGGGACCGGAAGCCAGCACCGCCTCGTCGCGGTTTTCAAGGTTGAACCCCTCCGGCACGTCGAAAGCGAAGCCGAATTTCTTGTGGGCAAAGGTGTTGCCGCGCACGAACCCGTCACCTGTGCCATCGCCGAAGATCATGCCGTCGACAGCAGCCAGATACCGGCCCCGGCCCCTCCCGTCGGAACCTTCGGGGCCGAAGGCGCGGGCGTGCAACCGGGCCAGCTCGATACGGCGGGGGGTGGAGGGGTGGGTGCTCGACATGCCTGCACTCAGGCCCTCTTCTTCCCCCGACGTGCCGGACTGCCACGCGGTGAAGCGGGCAAGCGATTCCAGGAAGCGAGCCGCCGCGAAGGCATCGAACCCCGCCTTGCCGAGGCGGCGGATGCCCAGCGCGTCGGCCTGCAATTCCTGACGCTGGTTGAAGGCCGCCTGCCGCTGGCGCACCGCTCCGGCGGCCACCTGCCCCGCGACCGGGTTGGTCAGCACATCGGCCAGCACCGTTTCCACCAGTTCCTCCGACCGCGCCTCCCGCGAGCGGGCTACCCCATGGCTGGCGCTGACATGGGCCATCTCGTGGGCCAATACCGCCGCGATTTCCGACGTATCGTTGGCCAGTGCCAACAGGCCGCGGGTGATATAGAGATAGCCGCCGGGCAGCGCGAAGGCGTTGACGAGGGGGCTGTCGAGAATGGTGACTTCGTAGGCCCGGGTCGGTTCGTCCGCTTCGCCGGCGGCGATCAGCCGACCCGTGACGATGGTGAGCAGGTCTTCCAGTTTCGGGTTGGAATAGACCCCGCCGTTCTGCGCCACCACTTGCGGATGGCGGGCGGCACCGAGACGCGCTTCGGGGTCGGATGCGCGCACCGAGTCGACGTCGACCCGGGGAGCGTCGGACTCCGTGGCCGGGGTCACGCTTTGCACGTTGGCGGCCAGTTCGGTTTCCAGCACGTCGCCGATGCGACAGGCTGCCAGAGGCAATGCCAGTGTCGCGATCACGATCGCGCGCATCCACAGGTCCGCGATGCGCAGCGCGCGCGCACGACCGTCAGTTCTCGGACAGAATGCGGATTTGTGCTGCATCTTTCAGCCGTATCAACGGCCCCCCGTTCATTTCCACCGTGCCGCGTATCTCCACGCGTCTGCCGGTCAGCGTGGCAAGGTCGTCCACATCGCCGCGATACCGGCTTCTGCCGGTCTTCGCTACACTCGCGGTAACGTCCTCGTCCCACTTTTGGCCGAAATTGAGATAAAGGCGCCGTTCCCGGTCGCCGACGCTGGCGACGCGACCGCGCACAACGGTGAAAAGACCTGTACGGGCAGCAACTGCGCGGGCATCGTCGGCCGGGATGGCAGCGGTGTTCCGTTCCGCGGCCAGAAGTGCATCGGCACATGGCGCGGAACGCCCGACCGGGTCGGCGAGCGCATTGCCCGCGGCAAGATACTCGCCCTGCAACCACGCCCCCCGACGAAAGACATGAACGCCGATGCGCCCGTAGCGATCCGGCATATCGGATACCGGAAAGAGGGTGATCGGGACGGACGCCGGGACGGCAAGCGGTACATCCGTCGCGATGTCCGCCAGCCGGAAGACGCGTGCGTCGCCTTCCAAGCGAAAGAGGTCCGAGGTTCCCGCTGCCTGCGCCTGTCCCGCGACAGGTTCGCCGGTTGCACAGGGGTGGGGCGATTGTGCGTGGGCCGGTTGCGCCAACGGGAACAGCGCAATCGCGGTTGCGCCCGCACCGCGCCGCGCTAATGTGGCAGCGATGGCTCCGTAGCTCAGCAGGATAGAGCACCAGATTCCTAATCTGGGGGTCGCGCGTTCGAATCGCGCCGGAGTCACCAGACAGGCCGCACGGTCGCGCACATCGTGGCGGGGTGACGAACGGGCGCCAACGTCAGTCAATGTCAGGCGGCAGCACAGTTCACCGTCAGTTCCACGCGAATGCCATCGTCCGTCCAGCTTCGGTCGCTGGTGCCCCCGACGGATCGCAGGATGTTGGAGATGGTCCGGGTGCCGAACCCTTCGACCGCACCGGCTTCGCCACCCTTGTCGCGCACCCCATGTTCCGACCAGACCAGGTGCAGACGTTCGCCCTCACGGTGCCATGCCACGTCCACGGTGCCCCCGTCACAGGCAAGCGCACCGTGTTCGTGGGCGTTGACGATGAGTTCGTGCAACGTCAGGCCCAGCGGCGTGATGGCAGCGATCGGTAGCTGCATGTCCGGCCCCTCCCAGGTGAGACGAGACTGTTTGTCGGCGTCGGCACTCTTGACCATGGCTTGAATGACCGAGCGCAGATCGGCCATTTCGTAATCGTCGCCCGACGGGCTGAATGTCGCCTCATGGGCGCGCCCGAGCGCCTGAATGCGGTCCGACGCCTTCGTCACCAACGGCATGGCGGAGCGGTCCCCATGGGCGGACAGGCGCACGATGGAGGAAGCGACCGCCAGCAGATTGCGAAGACGGTGATGCATCTCGCGCGACAGGGCTTTGCGAACCTGGCTGGCGGACCGGTGGGCAACGCGGCCCGACACGTTCCACTGGGAGCCGTAGTAGAAAACGATCTCGCCTGCATCGTCGAGAATTGGCGAGATGTGCAGGGCATTCCAGAAGGTGGACCCATCCTTGCGGTAATTCAGCAGTTCCACCACGCAATTCTCACCGGCGCGCATGGCATCGCCCACCCGCCTCGCTTCGACCCTATCGGTTTCCGGCCCCTGCATGTAACGGCAGTTGCGACCCAGGCATTCATCGATGCTGTAACCGGTCAGATCGATAAAGGCCTGGTTGGCGTGGATGACCGGGGCGTCGTCCACATGAGGATCGACGATAGTGACCGCCAGGCGCGCCCGGTCGGCGAACTCCGTTACCGAGGCGAGAATATCGGCGCGCGTTCTGCGGTCGCCGGTGTCAGACCCAACTCCGCCACCGGTTCCATCGGTCGAGCCCGATGGGGTGGAATCCGTCTGATCGGGTAAGCGCATATCTTCTCCGGTTTAGACAGAGTGCAGACAACAGGAATGCCTCAGCCGAGTTGCTCGTGATATCCATCACGCAACGACCCATGGGGCAACGGCCTGTGGGATTGCACGCCTGATGCGGGTTGAACGGTCGGAACCACTTACAACGGACTTCCGTTCCACCGACTTATCAGAAATTTTCGGCAAGACCTATTCGGCGCTGTCAGCCGCACTTTCAGAAGTCGAATCCTCGAATTTCGGGCCGCCTTTAGCAACACCCACCATGGCAGGACGCAAAACGCGTTCACCGATCATATAACCTTCCTGCACCACCTGCGCGACCGCGTTGTTGGGCATGTCAGGGTTGGGCATTTCGAACATGGCCTGGTGAAGGTTGGGGTCGAACTTTTCCCCCTGCGGGTTGAATTTCTTCACACCCGCCTTGTCGAGCGCCTTGAGCAATTCGCGTTCGGTAATTTCCACGCCTTCGATGAGGTTCTTGAACTCGTCGGACCCGTGCTCGCGCTTGTCGGCAGGCACGGCCTGAATGGCGCGTTGCAGATTGTCGCCGACCGCCAGCAGGTCGCGGGCGAAACCGGTGACCGCATAGGTGCGGCTATCGGCAATTTCGCGAGCGGTGCGGCGGCGCAGGTTTTCCATTTCGGCAACCGTGCGCAGCATCTTGTCCTTCAGCTCCTCGTTTTCGACGCGCAGCTTGTCGAGAACGGCGAGAACGGTTTCGGGATCGTTCTGGTTCGGGGCAGGTTTTGCAGCGTCTTCCGGGGCGTCCTCGGCCTCCATCTCCGCCTGTTCCTCGGCGGCCAGCCGTTCTTCCTCGGCCTCCAGATCGTCGAACAGGGCGTCTTCTTCGGAACGGTATCCGGGCATCGTTTCACTCTTTGCGGCAGGGCTCGTCTGTCGAGCGCCATATCGGCGCTGGCTGTCGTCAAATCAAGACGGTCTCGACTATTGCAAAAGGCGGGAAACCACTTGCGCCGTGTAATCGACCGTCGGCACGATGCGGGCATAGTTGAGCCTCGTCGGGCCGATGACACCCACCGCGCCGATGATGCGCTGGCTCGAATCCCGATAGGGGGCGACGACGACGGAGGAGCCGGACAGGGAAAACAGCTTGTTTTCCGAGCCGATGAAGATCTTCACCCCCTCCCCCTCTTCCGCAAGTTGCAGCAGCTGCATCGTGCCCTCACGGCTTTCCAATTCGCCGAACAGATGCCGCAGGCGGTCCATTTCGGCGGCACCTCCGGAGCCGTCGACCGCATCGAACAGGTTGGCACGTCCGCGCACGATGAGTTGCGGCTCGGCGTTCGCCCCGGCACCGGCCCATACGGCAAGACCCTGATCGACGAGGGATTGGGCCACTTCGTCCAGCTCGGCGCGAGCCGACTTCATCTGGTCGGCAATCGCCTTGCGCGCTTCCGACAACGTGCGGTTGGCGATATGGGCGTTCAGAAAGTTGGAGGCCTGCGTCAGCGTGGAGGCGCTCATGCCCGGGGGCAGATCGACGATGCGGTTTTCAACCAGCCCCTGTTCTCCCACCATCACTACCAGCGCCTTGGTCGGTTCCAGCCGCAGGAACTCGATATGGCGCAGGCGCACATCGGCCTTGCCCGCAATCACCAGCCCCGCGCCGGACGTAAGCCCCGACAGCATGGAGGATGCCTCGCGTAGCAGGGATTCCACCGTGTGGCCGGATGCCGCCGCCCGGGCCTGGCTTTCGATGGAGGCGCGCTCATCCCCCGTTAGGCTGCCCAGTTCGAGCAGACCGTCGACGAAATAGCGCAGCCCCAGCTGCGTCGGCAGACGACCGGCGGAGACGTGGGGCGCATAGATAAGGCCAAGATGTTCCAGATCCGACATGACGTTGCGGATGGAGGCTGGCGACAGCGATTGGGAAAGCTGCCGCGACAGGGTGCGGGAACCCACCGGGGTGCCGGCGGCCAGATAGGTTTCCACTATATGGCGGAATATCTCGCTGGAGCGGTCATCGAGGGTGCTGAAATGTGGAATGTCGGGGGGTGCCATGGCCGCCAATATAGTGCCTGCGATGGACGTTGGAAGTTGCGCGCGCTACCAGCAACAAAACAATTCGTGGACCCGCCCGATGCGACCTTCCAAACGCGCGCCCGATGCAATGCGCGCTGTCACGCTCGAACGCAATTTCTCCAAACATGCCGAAGGCTCCTGCCTCGTGAAGATGGGCGACACCCATGTGCTGTGCACGGCCTCGCTGGAAGAGCGGGTGCCGCCGTGGTTGCGGGGCAAGGGGCAGGGCTGGGTGACGGCGGAATACGGCATGCTGCCCCGCGCAACAGGCTCGCGGATGCGGCGGGAATCGGCCAATGGCAAACAGTCCGGCCGGACGCAGGAAATCCAGCGCCTCATCGGGCGCTCCCTGCGGGCGGTGGTCGACATGAAAGCGCTGGGCGAGCAGCAGATCAGCATCGACTGCGATGTCATTCAGGCCGACGGCGGCACGCGCACCGCGTCCATCACCGGCGCATGGGTGGCGCTGCACGATTGCCTGCAATGGATGGAAGCGCGGTCCATGGTCGGCGGCGACGTGCTGACGGACCATCTGGCCGCCATTTCCTGCGGCATCTACAATGGCACACCGGTGCTGGACCTCGATTACGACGAGGATTCCGAAGCCGAAACCGATGCGAACTTCGTGATGACCGGTTCCGGTGGCATCGTGGAGATACAGGGTACCGCCGAGGGCGCGCCGTTTTCGCGCGACGAATTTTCGGCGCTGATGGACTTGGCCCAGAAGGGCATCGGCGAACTGGTCGATTATCAGAAGATGGCGGTTGCCTGACCCATGCGGGCGCTCGACACGAAAGATATCGTTCTGGCCACGCACAATGCGGGCAAGCTGGCCGAAATGCGCCAGCTTTTCGAACCCTATGGCTTACGCCTGACCAGCGCTGCCGAACACGACCTGCCCGAACCGCCGGAAGACGGCACCACCTTCGAGGCGAACGCCTACACCAAGGCGTTTGCTGCGGCGACGGCCACGGGCATGGTGGCGCTGTCCGACGATTCCGGCCTCTGCGTCGACGCGTTGGACGGCGATCCGGGGGTTTATACCGCCGACTGGGCGGAGCAGCCCGACGGGTCGCGCGACTTTTCCAAGGCCATGGAGAAGGTCGAGCGGGCATTGAATGAAGTCGGGCTGGACCCATCCGACACATCTGCCCGCAAGGCGTCGTTCAACGCCACCATGTGCCTGTGCTGGCCGGACGGGCACGCCGAGTACTTCAAGGGCATCGCTCCCGGCACGCTCGTGTGGCCACCACGGGGCGAGAGCGGGCACGGTTACGACCCGGTTTTCCAGCCGGACGGTCACGAGCGCACATTCGGCGAAATGACGGCCGAGGAGAAGCACGGCTGGAAGCCGGGGGAGGCGCACGCCCTGTCCCATCGCGCCAAGGCGATCAAGGCGTTTGCCGAGGCCATGCTGGGCGACGTGAAGTGAGCGTGAATGCCGTCAACAACGACGACGGCACCCCCGGCTTCGGAGTCTATGTCCACTGGCCGTTCTGTGCCGCCAAATGCCCTTACTGCGACTTCAACTCCCACGTGCGCCACGACGCGCCGGACCAGACCCGCTTCGCTGCCGCCTTTGCCCGCGAAATTGCGCAAATGGCCGCGATGCAGCCGGGGCGGACCGTCACGTCGATCTTCTTCGGCGGCGGTACGCCTTCTCTCATGGAACCGGCGACGGTGGAGACCATCCTGCGCACGATCCACGATGCGTGGACCGTGCCGGACGGGATCGAGATCACGATGGAGGGCAACCCGTCGTCTGCCGACGCAGGGCGGTTTGCGGGCTATCGCGCGGCGGGCGTAAACCGGCTGTCGCTGGGGGTGCAATCGCTGGACGACGCGCAGCTGAAGTTTCTCGGGCGACTGCATGATGCGGCGGAGGCCCGCACCGCCATCGACATGGCGCGTGCGACGTTTCCTCGCCTGTCCTTCGATATGATCTACGCCCGCCCGCACCAAACCACTGCTCAGTGGCGCGCGGAATTGAACGAGGCAATCGACCTCGCCGCCGACCACCTGTCGTTGTACCAGCTGACGATCGAACAGGGCACGCCATTCTTCGATCTGCACCGAAAGGGTCGTATTCCGGTGCCGGATGCGGACCACGCCGCCGATCTCTACGAATTGACGCAGGAGATCACGACCGAGCGCGGCCTGCCTGCCTACGAGATATCCAACCACGCCGTGCCGGGCAGCGAAAGCCGCCACAACCTCACCTACTGGCGCTCCGGCGCATGGGCGGGCATCGGCCCTGGTGCCCACGGGCGCCTCGACATGAACGACGGGCGACGCGCCACCGCCAACGAGCGCAACCCGGAAGCGTGGTTGGCGCTGGTGGAGCAGCAAGACCACGGAATGGTCGCCAACGACGCCCTGCCGCTGGAAGACCATGCCGATGAGATGTTGTTGATGGGCCTTCGCCTGCGCGAAGGTCTGGACGTGTCTCGGTATCACGACCTGACCGGCCAGAGCCTGGACTCGGGTCGCATCGCTGATCTCACCGGCTACGGCATGGTGGAGCGGATGGAGAACGGACGCTTGCGCGCCACGCAGGCCGGCTCGCTCGTGCTCGACGCCGTCATCGCCGATCTTGCCGCCTGAACCGGCATGAGCACCTTCACGATCCGCGCGCAGACCTTCACCGCCCCCACGCTGGAACCGGCGCTTTACATCGTCGCCACGCCCATCGGCAATCTCGGCGACATCACCCTGCGGGCCCTCGACGTGCTAGCGGGGGCCGACGTCATCGCCTGCGAGGATACCCGCACCACCGGTGTGCTGCTGTCGCGCTACGGGATCGGGACCGACAAGGTCTCCTACACCGAACACAATGCGGACACGCGCGGTGCGGACCTGCTGCGCCAGATCGGCGAAGGCCGCGCCGTGGCGCTGGTCTCGGACGCGGGCACACCGCTCGTTTCCGACCCCGGCGCACGGCTGGTGGCGGCGGCGGTGGACGCCGGTGTCGTGGTCGTGCCCATTCCCGGCGCGGCGGCTCCTGTTTCGGCACTGGTCGGACAGCGGCTTGTCAGACGGCGACTTCCGCTTTTGCGGTTTTCTTCCCTCCAAGGCCAAGGCCCGCGCAGACCATCTCGACGCACTTTCCACCGACGATGCGACATTGGTGTTCTTCGAAAGCCCGGCGCGTATTGCCAATAGTCTCGCCGCGCATGACGCGACACCTTCGGCGACCGCCCCGCCACCGTCGCGCGCGAAATGACGAAGCTGCACGAGACCTTTCATCGCGGAACGCTCTCGGCGCTGCAAACCGAATTCGCCTCGATGGAGCGCGTGCGGGGCGAGATTGTCGTGGTCGTTTCCGGCGCGCAGGCGGATGCGATGTCGGATGCCGACGTGAATGCCGCCTTGCAGGACGCGCTCGCCACCATGCGCACCAAGGACGCAGCGTCTCACGTTGCCGACCTGACGGGACGCTCGAAGTCCGATCTCTACGCCCGCGCATTGGAGTTGAAGCCGTGAGCCAGCTGAAGCGACAAGCCGCCTTCGCCAGAGGGCTGGAAGCGGAAACCGCCGCCGCCCGCCACCTGCGTGCCCTCGGCTACGAGATCGCCGAACAGCGCTACAAGACGAAATCCGGCGAAGTCGATATCGTCGCCCGCAAGGACGACGTGATCCTGTTCGTGGAGGTGAAAGCCCGCAACACGCTTTCCGACGCGCTCGATTCCGTCTCGCTGGCCTCGCAACGCCGCATCGAGGCGGCAGGGCGGGACTGGATCGCGGCGCAGCCCGACGCGCACATGTTGAGCTGGCGCAACGACGTGATCGCCATCGTGCCGGACGAGCCGGTGCAGCATTTCGAGAATGTATGGTGACGCGACGTTCGTCGCGCTCTAAATCGCCCATAATGCCCGACGGAACCAGCGCCATGACCAAACTGAACATCGCCGTCCAGATGGACCACATTTCCACCGTGCAGATCACCGGCGACAGCACGTTCGCGCTGATGCTGGAGGCGCAGGCCCGTGGGCACACGCTGTGGCACTACGAGGTCGGGTCGCTGGCCATGCGCGATGGGGTGGTGAGCGCGATGGGTGCGCCGGTCAAAGTCGCCGACGAGGAGGGACGCCACTACGAACTGGCCGATGGGACGCGCTGCGACCTGTCGAAATTCGACGTGGTGCTGATGCGGCAGGATCCGCCCTTCCACATGGGCTACATCACGGCCACGCACCTGCTGGAGCGCATTCACGCACCCGACCGATTCGCCTCCGGCGAGGGCACGCTGGTCGTCAACGACCCGGCACAGGTGCGCAACGCGCCGGAAAAAATATTCGTCACAGACTATCCCGACCTGATGCCCGAAACGCTCATCACCCGCGACGCCGCGCAGATCCGCGCGTTCCGTGAGGAGTTTGGCGACATCATCGTCAAGCCGCTCTACGGCAACGGGGGCGCGGGGGTGTTCCGCATCCGCGACGGGGACCAGAACCTGTCGTCCCTGCTGGAACTGTTCGAGGCGCAATATGACGGCGAGCCATATATCGCCCAGCGCTATCTCTCCGAAGTGCGCAAGGGCGACAAGCGCATCATCCTGATCGACGGCGAGGCGGTGGGTGCGATCAACCGCATTCCCGGCGAGGACGAGGCGCGCTCCAACATGCATGTGGGCGGGCGCGCCGAGAAGATAGACATCACCGACCGGGAGCGCGGGATTTGCGCCCGCATCGGGCCGGAACTGAAGCGGCGGGGCTTCATCTTCGTGGGCATCGACGTGATCGGCGACGTGATGACCGAAATCAACGTCACCTCCCCCACCGGCATTCGCGAGGTGAAACGGTTCGGAGGGGCCGATATCGCGGCCCTGTTCTGGGATGCGGTTGAGGCGAAGCGGGCATAATCACATCCAGCGCACCACGCCGATGACGGCGCTCGCCATGTAAAAGAACTGCAGCGCGAAAAACGCCCAGCGCCGGTCGATGATCGCCCAGCCCGCAAACAGCGCCGCCGAGACGAACAGCAGCGAGAAGCCGAGCACCTCGTTGCCCGTGTTGGACGCGATCAGCAGCGCATAGACCATGGCCGAGAGTGAGCCCGCAACTTCGAAAACAGTGATCCAGCGTGTTTTCGTCATGGGTTGTCTCGCTCGATGTTCTATTTATGTTCTTGACATCGCACAGTCGCGGTGCCTAGGCTGAACCACGTTCCGCTACAGGGCTAAAGCATGGTCTCGCGCTGCACCACCATCGCCTTTCAGGGCATACAGGCCGTGCCGGTCGATGTGCAGGTGATGGTCGGCCCGGGCAAGATGGGGATGCAGATCGTCGGGCTGGCCGACAAGGCTGTCTCGGAGGCCCGCGAGCGGGTGCAGTCCGCCATTCACGCTTCCGGCCTCGCCATGCCGCCCAAGCGCGTGACGGTGAACCTCGCGCCCGCCGACCTGCCCAAGGAAGGCAGCCATTACGACCTGCCCATCGCTCTCGCCCTGATGGCTGCGCTGGGTGCGCTGCCCGGCGATGCGCTGGAAGATTACGTGGTGATGGGCGAACTGGCACTGGACGGCACCGTTGCGCCCGTCGCCGGTGCCCTGCCGGCCGCGATAGGTGCCAATGCGCTTGGCAAGGGGCTCATCTGCCCTGCAGCCAGCGGGTCGGAGGCCGCCTGGGCGGACCCGGAAATGGACGTGCTGGCGCCGCGCTCGCTGATCGGCATGGCCAACCACTTCAAAGGCGTCGCCAAATTGGCACGACCCGAACCGAAAGTGCGCGACCGGGTCAACGATTCCGGCGACCTGTCCGACATTCGCGGGCAGGAAACGGCCAAACGGGCGTTGGAAGTGGCGGCGGCGGGCGGGCACAACCTCGTACTCGTCGGTCCGCCCGGGTCCGGTAAGTCCATGCTCGCCTCGCGCCTGCCCACCATCCTGCCGCCGCTGACGCCGAAGGAATTGTTGGAAGTCTCCATGATCGCGTCCATCGCGGGCACGATCGCCGACGGCAAACTGTCGTCGGCCCGTCCCTTTCGCGCGCCGCACCATTCGGCCTCGATGGCGGCGATGGTGGGCGGGGGCATCCGCGCCAAGCCGGGCGAGGTGTCGATGGCCCATAACGGTGTGCTGTTTCTCGATGAGTTTCCAGAATTCAGCCCGCAGGTTCTCGATTCCCTGCGCCAACCGCTGGAAACCGGCGAAACGGTGATCGCCCGCGCCAACCACCGCGTTTCCTACCCGTCGCGCATGCAGCTCGTCGCCGCCATGAACCCGTGCCGCTGCGGCATGGCCGGAGAGCCAGGTCACACTTGCCGCCGCGGCGAGCGGTGTGCTTCCGATTATCAGGCCCGCATTTCCGGCCCTCTGATGGACCGCATCGACCTGCGCGTGGAGGTGCCCGCCGTCACGGCCGCCGATCTCATCCGCCCGAACGCCAGCGAAAGCAGCGTGGACGTGGCTGCGCGCGTAGCGCAGGCGCGGCAGGTGCAGCGAGACCGCTATGCCGGGTTAGGCCTGTCGACAAGCACCAATGCGGACGCGTCCAACACGATCATCGAACGTGTCGCCGCGCCGGACGCTGCGGGTGCCCGCCTGTTGCAGGAAGCGGCGGACGCGATGCGCTTTTCCGCCCGGGGCTACCATCGCATCCTCAAGGTCGCGCGCACATTGGCGGACCTCGACGGGGCAGTGTCCGTGGGGCGCATCCATCTGGCCGAGGCGATTTCCTACCGTATGGCCGGCGAGCGGCTGGCGCAGACGGCCTAGTGCGCAAAGCCCCTGGCCCCGCACAGACGAAACCGGGTTAAGGCGCCATAAACCTTCACGGCACGAGGCCGCGCCGCCGGTGACGGTTTGTAAACCGCGTAGTCCCACCGTGCGCGGATGACCGTTACCCTCGCCACACCCGCTCCGCCCCCGCCGCCGCAATCCACCGGCCTGCGCGCCAAACCCCGCAAGCGACGCGACGGCCGTTTCGCGGTGCGCTCTCACTCGCCGCAATCGCGTCATCGGGGCGCGGTGACGATCTGGATCGTGGCGGCCGTCCTGTGCGGCAGTGCCGGTTTCCTACCGCTCATGCTGCGGCTCGACACGCCGGTCTTCTCTGCCAGCGCGTTCGGTTTGGGGATCCTGTGCCTGGCACTGGCAGTCCAGCGGGTGCGCAAGGCATTGCCGGAGAGTGCGGACGAGTTGAGCGAACGGTTCGAGGCCCTCGCCCAGCGCATGGAAAGCATGGAAGTCGCCGGCTGGGCGACCCGTGAAAGCGAGGATATCCACCGTTCGCTTGCCGAAGCTTTCGGCGACGTGGTCCTCCACCGCAATGGGTCCGGGGCCGTCACATTCACAAACAACACCGCGCGCGCCCTGTTCGCCGGCACCGTGCCCATTCCAGCGGTGGACCAGACCGCAGGCTCCCACGGGCAGACGCGTATCGTGCGCGTTCAAACGCCAACGGGCGAAAAAATCTTCCGCTGGGGTGACGTGCCCTCCGCCGATCCCATGACCGGCGAGCCGGGCATCCGCAGTTTCGGGCGCGACATCACCGCCGAACGTCGTGACCGGGCCGCGCTTGAAACCGCACTGCACGAGGTGCGCGCCGCCTCCCACGAACGCGACCGGGTGCTGGCCATGGTCGGCCACGACCTGCGCGCGCCTGCCGCCAATATCGTCGGTCTGGCCGACTGGCTGGCCGACACCGGCCTTACCCCGGCACAGACGGACCATGTGGACACGATCCGCGCCGCAGCACGGCAGCAGCTCGATCTGGTCGACGACGTGCTGACGGAAGCCGCCGCCAATCGTTCCAGCGCCGCGTTGCGCCCCGAACCGGTCGACCTGCGGGTTCTGGTGGAAGGGGTTGCACGAACGCTGGCACCAAAGGCGTCCGACCTCGCCTTTACCACCCGCGTCGCGCCAAACGTGGCGGCGACCGTCATGTTGGATGGTGCACGACTGCGCCAAGTGCTCCTCAATCTTGCGGGGAACGCCGTCAAGTTCACCGGATCGGGCGGGGTTTCGATCGAATTGTGCGCCTCCGACAAGGGTATCGCCATGGCCGTCACCGATTCGGGGCCGGGCATTCCCGCCTCCGAACGCGACACGATCTTCCGCGATTTTGTCCGTTCAGAAACGGCAAAAGGCACCGAGGGCAACGGGCTCGGCCTTGCCATTGCGAAAGACTGGGTCGAGGCCATGGGCGGCACCTTGCGTCTCGCACAATCGAGTGTCGGCACACGGTTCGAAGCCTTCATTCCCGTTGCCAATGCCACTCGCAAGGCGCCGCTCCCCAACCGGCGCGGTACGGTGGGTCTTGCCATGCACGACCATCCGGCACGGCACGCGTTGGCCGCCGTACTGACGGATCTCGGCTATTCGGCTCTCGTCATCGAAGACGAGGCCGAGGTCGCGCAATGCGGGTGCATCATCGGCAACGATCTGCCCATCGCCAACCGGGCCGTGCCCCGCATCGTCTTGCAGAACGGCGAGGATGACGGGACTGCCCGCCATTGGCTGAAATGGCCCGTACGCCTCGCGACCCTCGACAAGATCGTCATGGAAGCCTGCGGCGGCAACGTGGAACGTGGTCGCTACCGCATTCTTCTGGTGGAAGACGACCCCATCGCCGCGACCCTGACACGCCGGGCCCTGCTGGCCGCGGGCCACAAGGTGAGCGCCGTGGAAACGCTGGCAGCCGGACGCTCTGCGCTCGCAGCGGCAACCTTCGACGCCGTGCTGGTGGACGGCACGTTGCCGGACGGGGACGGAGTTTCGTTCATTGCCGAACAGCTTCAAGCCGGACGGACGGATGCGCGCATCGTCCTGCTGAGCGCCGACACGTCGCCCGAACGCAAAGCAGCCGCACTTGCCGCCGGTGCCAGCGGGGTTGCCACGAAACCGCTCGATACCGACCGGCTGGACGATCTGCTGGGCAGACGTGAACCGAAGGGGGAAACCGCCGAACCCGAACGGGCTCGCCCGGCATTGCAATTGGTTTCGGGCTAGGCTGGCCGAACGCTCCGCCACACCCTGTCGCGGTCACGACGCCCATGGCATAGAAGCATTGCGCCCCCTTTCGCGACGCCCTCACACCCCATGGCCGATTTGCCTCCGACCGCAGTTCCCAGACCCCTTGGCCGCCTCGGCGGGCTGACGACGCGGTTCGCTGCCAGCGAACAGGAGATCGAGGCCGCGTTGCGGCTTCGTCATGCCGTTTTCATCGAGGAAATGGGTGCCCGCCCCTCCTTCGATGACGGTGAGATGGAACGGGATGCCCACGATGCTCATTGTCGCCATCTGCTGGTTTTCGATGGCGGGGAAGTCGTCGGCACATACCGGATCGTCTCCGCCATTGCCGACGACGCCGCGGCACGGTTCTATTCGGCGAGCGAGTATGATCTTGCACCTTTGCTGAATGCCTGCGGGGACCGTCCTGTGATGGAGTTCGGGCGCTCCTGCATCGCCCGGCCCTACCGTACCCGGCGCACGATGGAACTGCTGTGGCACGGTGCTTGGGCGATAGCGGTGGCGGACGATGTCGCGCTCATGTTCGGCTGTGCCTCCCTGCCGGGCTGCGACGTGCAGGACCACGAGGAAGCGTTTGCCTGGCTTGCGCAAAACGCCCTGCTGTCACCGGACCGGGATTGCCTGCCGGCGCTGGAAGGCACGGACATGCGCGCCGCGCGTGCCAAGACTTCCGCTCGCTCCTTTGCCCGGCTACCACCGGTCGTCAAAGGCTACCTCCGGCTCGGCTCGAAAGTGGCGTCCCACGCGGTGCGTGATGTGGCGTTCGGCACCACCGATGTGCTGATCGTTCTCGACGTTTCCACGATCGCCCCACGATATCTGGCCCATTACGGCCGACAGGCGACGCGGTTTGCCGTCTAGCCTGTGGTGTTCGGCCGTTCGGTCGGCGCATTCGATGGTCGTCGTGACGCGCCGCTGGTAGGGTCGGCATCGATCCTGTCCAACGCCAGCACCCGCGATGTCCGATTCCCCCACGCCGATGATGGCGCAGTATATCGAGATCAAGGCGGCCAATCCCGGCTCGCTCCTGTTCTACCGCATGGGCGATTTCTACGAGCTGTTCTTCGGCGATGCGGAGATCGCGGCGCGGGCGCTCGGCATCACGCTGACGAAGCGCGGAAAGCATGCAGGCGACGACATTCCCATGTGCGGCGTGCCGGTCCATGCCGCCGACGATTATCTGCAAAAGCTGATCCGCCTCGGGCACCGGGTTGCCGTTTGCGAGCAGATGGAAGACCCGGCTGAGGCGAAGAAGCGCGGGTCGAAATCCGTGGTGAAACGCGATGTCATCCGCCTCGTCACCCCCGGCACGATTACCGAGGAGAAGCTGCTGGAACCGGGCCGTGCCAACTCGCTGGCGGCGGTCGCCCGGGTGCGGGACGACTGGGCGGTAGCCAGCCTCGACATTTCCACCGGCGCGTTTCGTGTGGCGCAGGCCGACGCAACCCAACTTGCGGCCACGCTTTCGCGGTTCGAACCGAGCGAAATCATCGTCGGCGAAAGCGTTGCAGGCGACGGGATATTCCGCGCTGCCAGCGATGCGGTGGACGCCGCCATCGAACCGCGCCCGGATGGCGACTTCGACAGCGGGCGTGCCGAGGCGGTCATTACCGGCTTTTACAAAGTTGCTTCGGTCGACGCCTTTGGCCAGTTCGCCCGGGCCGAACTGGCCGCAATAGCGGCCGCACTTGTCTATGTGGGCGCTACCCAAAGGGGTGCGCGCCCCGCCCTTATGGCACCCACACGCGACGGTGCCGACCGGCACATGAGCATCGACGCTGCAACGCGGGCCAATCTGGAACTCGTGCGGCGGTTGGACGGGGACCGGGTTGGCAGTCTTCTGACATCCATCGACCGCACGGTCAGCGGTCTCGGTGGCCGGTTGCTGGCCGAACGCCTGACTGCGCCATCCATTGAACTGGCGCAGATTGAAGATCGCCACGAGGACGTCGCCGCCCTGCTGGCAGCCGAAAGCCAGCGCGAACGCCTGCGCAAGGTGTTGCGCGGTGCCGCCGACATGCCGCGCGCCCTGTCGAGACTGTCGCTGGGACGAGGTGGTCCGCGCGACCTGGCGGCGCTGGCAGCAGGACTGAAAGCCGCGCTTGCAGCCTGCGATGCGCTTGGCGACAGCGTCGGCAGCGCCAATGTTCTCGGCCATATCGATATCTGCCGCGCCATCCCCAAGCCTCTGGTCACCATGCTCGATGCCGCGCTGTCTGACGACCTACCGTTGCAGGCCCGCGACGGCGGTTTCATCGCCGATGGCTACGACGTGAAATTGGACGAGCAACGCGGCCTTTCCCGCAACGCACGCAGCGTGATTGCGCAGTTGCAGGCGCGATATGCCGAAGCCACGGGTGTGAAAAGCCTGCGGGTGCGGCACAACAACGTGCTGGGCTATTTCATCGAGGTGACGGCGGGCAATGCAGCTGCGTTGCAGGCCGATACCGGAACCTTCATCCACCGGCAGACCATGGCGTCCGCCATGCGGTTCACCACGGCAGAACTGGCGGAACTGGAAACGAAAGTCGCCAACGCCGCCGGGCTGGCTCTCACGATCGAGATGGACCACTTCGCCGCGCTCACCCGGGCGGCCCTGTCGGAGGCGCAGACCTTGCGGACCATCGCAACCGCGCTGGCGGAACTGGACGTGGCGGCGGCTTTGGCCGAACTGGCATCCGAACAGGGCTATTGCCGTCCCACGATGGACGACAGCCTCGCCTTCGAGATCGTCGCCGGTCGGCACCCGGTGGTGGAGCAGGCTCTGCGACGCGATGCGGGGCACCCGTTCGTCGCCAATGACTGCAGCCTGGGCGACGCAACATCGCAGGCGGGAGACATCCGACTGCTGACCGGGCCGAATATGGGTGGCAAGTCCACCTATCTGCGCCAGAACGCACTGATCGCCGTGATGGCGCAGATGGGCTCCTTCGTGCCGGCCGGGTCCGCCCGTATCGGCATCGTCGACGCGCTTTTCTCCCGCGTCGGCGCGGCGGACGATCTGGCACGGGGGCGGTCCACCTTCATGGTGGAAATGGTGGAGACGGCGGCGATCCTGAACCGTGCCGGTGGCCGGGCGCTGGTCATCCTGGATGAAATCGGACGCGGTACGGCGACGTTCGACGGGCTCTCGATCGCCTGGGCCGCGCTGGAACATCTGCACGAGGTGAACGGCTGCCGCACCCTGTTCGCCACCCATTTTCACGAACTGACCGCGCTGTCCGCAAAGCTCGACCGCCTCGCCAACCTGACCATGCGGGTGAAGGAATGGAAGGGCGACGTGGTGTTTCTCCACGAGGTGGGCGGAGGAACTGCGGACCGGTCCTACGGCATTCAGGTCGCACGGCTTGCCGGGCTGCCGGACGCCGTGGTGGAGCGCGCCCGCGCTGTCCTGGACCAGCTGGAAGAAGGCGCACGAGAAACCGGTGCCGACCGGCTGGTGGACGATCTGCCGTTGTTCAGCGCAACACCCGTGCCGACGCGGCGGGGCCATTCCGCGGTCGAGACGGCCTTGCAGGATATGGCACCGGACGGGCTGACGCCCATGCAGGCGCTGGAGGAGCTGTATCGCCTCAAGGGGTTGCTCAAAGGCTAGCACGCAAAGAAAAACCCCGCCGACATCGCTGTCGACGGGGCTCTAACCCGCTTTCGATCAGAGCATCCGGGGGAGGAACCGGAGAACCTGTCGAGGGAGACGCCACGGGGCCCGTTGGGAGGGAGAGGACCAGGTGACGGGGGTTGCCAAACCGGCGCGCGATGCGCGCGACCGGTTCGGGATGGTTAAAGGCCTCAGGCCGCTTTCTGGCCGTAGGGCCACATTTTCGCAGCCTGCTCGCGAGCAGCTTCCATACCGTCGCCAAGCACTTCGCGGGTTGTACCGGCAGCGTTACGGACTTCGGCGATATTGGCAGACGTATTCTCACGCACGTAATCCGTCTGGATGCGGACGGCTTCGGACACCGACTGGGCGTTTGCCAGTTTCTCGACCGCCGTCAGCGCGCGGTTGACGTTTGCGTGGGCGATGCGAGCCATGCCACCGAGGACGGACACGTAACCGCCGACGACTTTCGTCATGGCGTTTTCCAGCGTGTCGTTGACGGTCTCGGAGCCTTCGTAGAGCGCATCGGAGCGGTCCTTGGCGGTTGCAGCCGAGCGGCGAACGAATTCGCGGGTGCCTTCGGCAACCTTGTCGGCTGCGTTCGATGCCACCGAGCGGGCGTCTGTTGCGGTCGCCTTAACGTCAGCTTTGACGTCGGAGACTTTGGTTTCGGATTTGATGTTCGTTTTGGTCGTGGCCATGATATCCATCCTTGCTATGAAGCTATGGTATTGAGTGTTCCGGCCGGGTGTGGCCCGGTTACAGACCCTATTTATGACGCAGCGCGGCATTTGCAAGTGCGTGGACGTCTTACGTAAACGTCAAAGGCGTATTTTTCTGTCAAGTGCATGATTTTGTTTGGAAAGAAAATTTTCTCGTGAGAGCGCAGGGTCATTGCAAAGGTCGAAATGCTGCATTGCGGCAGGGGACCATTATACGTTTTGGCTGGTGAACTGAACTTTTCACCGCTGGAAGAGCAACGCCTCGCTGCCTTGGCGCGGATCAAGCGGGTAGCTGTCGGTGCGCTACTTGTGTGCCTTGCCATCTTCGTCGCCGCGAGACTGGCTTACGATATTCATCCGGCCTTCGGCTTTCTGGCGGCTGCCGCCGAAGCCGCCGCGATCGGGGGACTGGCGGACTGGTATGCGGTGGTAGTTCTGTTTCGCCATCCCATGGGGCTGAAACTGCCCCATACGGCCATCATTCCTGCCAATCAGGCGCGCATCGGCGACAATCTCGGCTCGTTTCTGCGCGACAATTTTCTCGATGAGACGACAGTCAAACGCGAGTTGAAGGAAATCGACTTCGCCGGACCACGTGTCGCGGTGGCTGGGAGACCCGGAACGGGCGCAGGCCCTGTCCAGCTTCGCCGTACGTCTGGTGCCGGACGTGCTGGACGCGATCGAGGAGACCGGGTTCCGGGATTTTGCGGCACGCGAGATCACCCGGCAGATGCAGCGCACGGAAGTGGCCCCAATCGCCACACGGCTGATCGATTCCTTCGCCCATGACGGGCGCTATCAGGGTCTGCTCGACGAGGTGTTCGATGCGATGCAGAAGGTGATGCAGGACGAGGCGTTTCTCACCACGCTGCAAAAGCAGGTCGGCAGCGAACTGCCCACCGTACTTTACGTATTGCAAGCGGACACGGTGATCGTGAAGCGGATCGTCAAATCCGCTGGCTCCCTGCTCGACGATATTCGCCGCGATCCTGACCATCTGTTGCGCGACGAGTTTTCCGAACTTTTCCTCGGCTACGTGGAGCGGATGAAGACGTCGCAGAACTTCGCCCGCCGGGTCGAACGCCTCAAACAGGACATCCTGGCCCGTCCCGAGCTGGTCAGCATTGCCGACGATGCCTGGGACGGGTTGCGCCGCTACGTCATGCGCGACCAGGAAAAGCTGGGCCGTGAACTGGGCACCATGCTGCAGGGTCTTGCCCGGATGCTGGCGCGGGAGGAGCGGCTGGCCAACGACATCAACCGTGGCCTGCGCCGCGTCATCTCTGCCATGGTGGCCGAAAACCGACAGGCCGTTTCGACCTTCGTGTCGGAACAGGTGAAGGGGTGGGATTTCAGGCAACTCGTCACCCTGATCGAGGCCAATGTGGGCCGCGACCTGCAATTCATTCGCTTCAACGGCATGATCGTCGGCGGGTTGGCAGGGTTGCTGCTGCACGCATTCGACGTGACGATCTTGCCTTGAGCGCAGGGAAGCCGCACTCTGGTTTCTTTTGGGAGACTTGATCCATGGCAGACGACAACAACACCGGCCCGTTCTTCGAGGCATTCTCCAATTTCGGGCGCAACCTGCGCTTGCCGCAGGTGACTATCGCCGATGTGATGGACCACCATTCCAAGAACATCGCGGCGATGCAGGAAGCGGCGGCCAACGCCACGCAAGCCGGACAGGACGTGATGGGCACCCAGCGCGCGGCGCTGGAAGACGCGCTTGCCGATATTCGCGGCATGGTCGACACCGCACGCGAAGGTGGCATGAACCGCGATACGGCGCGCGATCTGGTGGCCGAGCAGATGGAATTCGCCAAACGCTCCTTCGAGGCGACGATCGCCACCACCACCAAGACGGTGGAATCTGTGCGCGACGTGAACGCCAAGAACATGGAACTGCTCAAGGGCCGTGTGAAAGACAGCATCGAGGACGTGCGCGAAAGCATGGACCGCGACGAGGACTGAACCGTCCCGCAGAGCTGCATCTTACTCAAGTAGCACAGTCCAGTCGCCTGATCAGGTCGCTCGGTGCGGCGACCTGATCAAATTGCGATCTGGCGGATGCCAGCCCGCAGCATCATCGCGTCAGCGCCCAGCAGATTGGCGATGAACTCCTCGACCCGCTGCGCTTCCCCGTCGCGGGCAGCAAGGTCGAGAGGTGTGCGGTTGTCGAAGACCCGCCATCGGGTACGCAGCCAGGTATCCGCCTCGTCACGCCCGAAGGCCTGTTCAGCGAGTTCCATGATACGGGCACGGTTGGTTTGTGCGGGCATGCGGCTCTTCCGGCAGACGGTTGATGGAGCAAGTCAAAACCTACTGTCATCTCCTGGCAAACCAATTCGGCGACTTGTCCACATTTCCACAGGCACCATTTCGATGGCGAAATTCTAAAGCGCGCTGCGGGCCGCCGTCGTGAGGGCGTGGTGCAACGAACCTGCGCTGGAGCGTGGACCGAGCACGGTCATGCGCTTGCCCGCCGCGTGGCACATCAGGAAGACGCCAAGGTGATCGACGAGGGTGCGCGTTGCGTGGCCGGCGCGCATGGCGCGGATGTCGAGCATGGTCAGCCGTTC
Source organism: uncultured Alphaproteobacteria bacterium (assembly GCA_963711195.1). Taxonomy (GTDB): domain Bacteria; phylum Pseudomonadota; class Alphaproteobacteria; order Rhizobiales; family Rhizobiaceae; genus Pseudahrensia. The sequence goes on along the minus strand of CAVQDK010000013.1, from coordinate 7,288 downwards.
CATGACGCCGTTCACCCCCGGCCCTTCCAACACGAACCGCGCCCAGCCGCCGGTCTGTTCCGTGATCGAACCGGCGGTCTTGAACGCCTTCTTCAGGCCTGCGGCGAGGTCCTCGTGGGTGTCGATAGGCGCCTGCACGAACCACTGGTCCGGTGCCGTCCACACGAGCGAATAGGGATCGCCCGTCGCCATACGCCCCGGCTTCGGAAGTGGCGCACCGAACCGCTTCTCCACGGCGCGCGCGAACTGGTCGTCCTTGTCTCGCCGCATGGCAAGGGACGCGAGAGCGAAGGTGTCGTCTTCGGTGATAATCAGGCCATCGAACGTGTCGATAACGGGTTCGCGGTTTCCGAGCGCGGTCAACGTATGAAGGTCAGCCACGCTGGCGCACCCCTTCCGGATCGTAGAAATGTGTCGGGACGACTTCGACCTCGACATCATGGCCGGTCAGAGGCGATACGGCCCGGATGATTTCACCCATTCGCTCGCGCCCGCCATGGAGATAGCCGAGGCCGATGGCATGACCGAGGGTGGGAGACCAGCATACGGAGGTCACATGGCCTTCGTCATTGGCCACGACGGCATCCGCGTCGCTGGCAACGAAATGCGCCCCGGCAACGAGCGTGACAGCGCGGTCGACGGGCCGGATGCCGACCAGAGCCGGGGCGTGTGGCCCGACCATGGCATCGCGTTGGGCCAGCACCACGCCAAAGGAATCCTTCTTAGTGGAGACCATCCGGCCAAGGCCGATATGGTCTGCTGTCGCCATGCCGTTCAGCTCGTTGGCTGTGACGTGGCCCTTCTCGATGCGGAGCACATTCAGCGCTTCCAGCCCGTATGGCACCACATCGAACTCCTCTCCCGCTTCCATCAGCAGGCGCATCATCGAGTCGCCGTAGCGGGTGGGGACGGCAATTTCGTAGGCCAGTTCGCCGGAAAACGAGATGCGGAACAGGCGTGCGCGCAGGCCGCCGCAAACGGTGAGTTCGGCGCAGGCCATGAAGGGAAACGCGTCGTTCGACAGGTCGGTAGGCGCATCGACGATCTTCGCCAACAAGTCGCGGGATTTCGGCCCGGCGACAGCGAACTGCGCCCAGCTTTCGGTTGTCGAGATGAGCTGCACATCGAGGTCCGGGTAAAGGCACTGGCGGGCGAATTCCATGTGGCGGAAGACCGGCACGGCGTTGGCGGTGGTCGTGGTCATGACGAAATGGTCGTCGGCAAACCGCGCGGTCGTACCATCGTCCATCACCATGCCGTCCTCGCGCAGCATGATGCCGTAGCGCACGCGACCGACCGCCAGCTTGCCGAAGCCATTGGTGTAGATTCGGTTCAAAAACTCACCCGCATCCCTGCCCTGTACGTCGATCTTGCCAAGCGTGGTCACATCGCAGACGCCGACGCCGTTGCGAACTGCCAACGCCTCGCGGTCCACGCTTTCGCGCCAGTGCGTTTCGGTCACTTCGGGGAACCACTGCGCCCGCTTCCACAGGCCGGACTCGATGAAAACCGCTCCTTGCTCCCTCGCCCAGACGTGGGACGGGGTGAGGCGTTCGGGCTTGAACTCGCGGCCCCGGGAACGGCCCGCATAAGCGCCGATGGCGGTGGGTGCATAGGGCGGGCGGAACATGGTCGTGCCGGTATCGGCAATCGACTGACCGGTCAGTTCGGCCATAACGGCGATGCCGCCCATGTTGGATGTCTTGCCCTGATCGGTCGCCATCCCGAGCGTGGTGTATCGTTTCAGATGCTCGACGGCACGGAATCCCTCCTTATGGGCAAGTGTTACATCCTTGACCGTCACGTCGTTCTGCTGGTCGAGCCATGCCCGGCCCTTGCCGCCGGTCACGTGCCAAAACGGAGAAAGGTTGGCGCTTTCGGCCTCCACAGGCGGAACGCGAAAGGCGTTGGGCTTGAAGCGCAGACCCTTCAGCGCCCGTCCGGCAACGCGACTTCCCGCCAGCATGGCGTCACGGGTCGTCAACTGGCCCGCCGCTGCCCCGGCGACGCTCATGCCCGGGGGCAGATCGTCACCCGGCACGAAGGCAGCGATGGCCTCGTTCCATTTCGGGCGGCCGCGCTGGTGGCAGGTCAAGTGCACATTCGGGTTCCACCCGCCGGAGACACCTAGCACATCGCAGCCGAGCTCGCGGGTTTTACCGTCGGCCAGCCGCACGCGGATGGCGGTGAGCCCAAGCGAACCGGTCGTCGCCACCACCTGCGCGCCGGGATAGTGCAGGCCGGAGGATGGGCGAGGCGCATCGGCGCGCACGTCGATCGTGGCCACGACATCGACACCCTTTGCGGCAAGGTCATCGGCGGTGCGGAGTGCATCGTCGTTGTTGATAAACAGGGCAACCCGTTTGCCGGCCTTCACCGCATAGCGGTTGGCATAGGTGCGCAGGGCGCTGGCCATCATGATGCCGGGACGGTCGTTGTCCGGGAACGCGATTCCCCGCTCCGTCGCACCGGCGCACAGGATGGCGCGGCGGGAATAGATGCGCCACAAGATCTGGCGCGGCTTGCCCGGCAGCGGTTCGGGCAGGTGGTCGCTCACCCGTTCCAGCGCGGAATAGATGCCGTGGTCGTAGGCACCGTTGATCGCTGTGCGGCGCATCAGACGGACATTCTTCATGGCGGTGAGTTCGGCGATGGCGGACGCCGCCCATTGCGCCCCGCTGCCCTTACCGACCTGACGGGTTTCGCACAGCAGCCGCCCGCCAAACGCGAAGTCCTCTTCCGCCAGCACCACGCGCGCGCCGCAACGGGCCGCAGTCAGTGCGGCGACCAGACCGGCGGGGCCGGAGCCGATGACCAGCAGATCGCAATGGATATGGCCGTGGTCGTAGGTGTCCGGGTCGTCCTGCCCGGAAAGGCTGCCAAGCCCCGCCGCCTTGCGGATGAGGGGTTCGTAGACCTTCTCCCAAAACGCCTTCGGCCACATGAAGGTCTTGTAGTAGAAGCCCGCAGTCAGGAACGGGGCGACCCGGTCGTTGATGCCCATCGCGTCGAAGGAGAGCGACGGCCAGCGGTTCTGGCTCTGCGCCTCCAGCCCTTCGTAAAGTTCGGCCATCGTAGCGCGGGTGTTGGGTTCGCGGCGGGCGCCGGAGCGCAGTTCGACCAGCGCATTGGGTTCTTCGGACCCTGCCGTCATCGGTCCGCGGGGGCGGTGATATTTGAACGAGCGCCCCATCAGCCGCACGTCGTTGGCGAGCAAGGCGGAGGCAAGCGTGTCGCCCTCGAAACCCTCGTAGGTCTTGCCGTCGAAGGTGAAGGTGCGCGGTGTCTTGCGGTCGATCAGGCCGCCCTTGAGGCGGTTGGGCGCTGTCATGTGGACCGCCCTTCCCGCCGCGCCACGTCGCTGGCCATCTCCACCTTGATGATGGCGTGGGTGAGCGTGTTGCGGGTCACCACCAGCCAGGACCGGTCGCCCTGCTCGTGAAACCACAATTCGCGGTGTTCGCCCGCCGGATTGTCGCGCAGGTAGAGATAGTCGTGGAAGGTCTCGACCGGATTGTTGGACTGCCAACCGCGATTGCCCTCGGGCCGATTGATGAGCGAGGCATCGCCGAGGATGGTGAACTCTGCCGCATCGCGCAGGCCCAGCAACGGGTGAGGAATCAGCATGGTCGCGCGCGCCTAATGCAGGTTCGGCTGTGCGCCGGCACCGCGCTCGTCGATCATCGCGCCGTGCATGAAGCGGTCGAGCCGGAAGGCTTTGGCGGTTTCCTGCGGCGCGTCTGTCGCCAGCAGGTGCGCGAAGCAATAGCCGGAGGCGGGCGTGGCCTTGAAGCCGCCGTAGCACCAGCCGCCGTTGAAGTAGAGACCGTCCACGGAGGTGCGATCGATGAAAGGCGAGCCGTCCATCGACATGTCCATGATGCCGCCCCAGGAACGCAGCACCCGCGCCCGCCCGATCATCGGCATGATCGCCATGCCGCCTTCGCACACGTCTTCCACCACCGGCAGGTTCCCGCGCTGGGCATAGGTGTTGTAGCCGTCGATATCGCCGCCGAAGACCAGCCCGCCCTTGTCCGACTGCGAGATATAGAAGTGTCCCGCGCCGAAAGTGACCACGCCGTCTAGACAGGGTTTAAGACCTTCGGTCACGAACGCCTGCAGCACATGGCTTTCGATGGGCAGGCGCATGCCTGCCATGCCCATGACGAGAGAGGACGAGCCCGCCACCGCGCAGCCGATCTTGCCCGCACCGATATAGCCGCGCGAGGTCTCGACCCCCTGCACCGCACCATCCTCGATACGAAAGCCTTCGACCGCGCAGTTTTGCACGATATCGACGCCGAGGTCGGACGCGGCACGGGCGAACCCCCATGCGACCGCATCGTGGCGCACGGTGCCCGCACGGCGTTGCAGCAAGCCACCACGGATGGGAAAGCGGGCATTGTCGAAATCGAGAAACGGATATTTGGCGCGCACACCGTCGGCGTCGAGCAATTCGGCGTCCGCCCCGTGCATCAGCATGGAATTGCCGCGCCGTGTGTATGCATCTCGCTGGCTGTCGGAATGAAGCAGGTTGAGAATGCCGCGCTGGGAGACCATCGCGTTGTAATTGAAGTCCTGCTCCAGATCCTCCCACAGTTTCAGCGACAATTCGTAGAACGCCTCGTTGCCGGGCAGCAGGTAGTTGGAACGTACGATCGTCGTGTTGCGCCCGATATTGCCGGAGCCGATCCAGCCCTTTTCCAATACTGCGATCTTCGGGCGGTTGGCCATGCCGGTGGCGAACTTCTTGGCCAGATAGTAGGCCGTCGCCAGCCCGTGCCCGCCGCCTCCGACGATAACGATGTCGTAATGCGACTGCGGCTCGGCATCGCGCCATTGGGGCGTCCAACCCTTGTGACCCGTCAAAGCCTCCTTGATGATCCGAAACCCGGAATAGCGCATCGCGGCCTTCCCAAAATATGCAGCCCCATAGTGGCGCGCCGCCAGTGTTGCGACGTCGCAAATGCGAACGCAAGAGGCGTAGGGGCGACATGGCATGCGGGTTTGTCACGTGGTGCCGCTTGAAGGACGCGCGCGGGTCGTGGACAATCACCGTATTCGACTCGCCGGATGCTCAGCCATGACCGAACGTTCGCCCGTTGCCGTTTCCTTTCAGGACGATCTTGCATGGGTGGAGATCGACAATCCGCCCGTCAACGCAACGTCCGCCACGGTTCGGGAAGGGTTGGCGCGGGCTGTCGAAGAGGTTGCGGCGAAGGAGGCGAAAGCTGCGATACTCATCTGCGCCGGACGCACCTTCGTGGCGGGGGGCGATATTTCGGAGTTTGGCGCACCGCCGCTGGAGCCATCCCTGTCGGACGTCATTTCGTCCATCGATGACAGCGACGTGCCGTGGATCGCAGCAATGCACGGCACGGTGTTCGGCGGCGGGTTCGAGATCGCCATGGGCTGCGCCTATCGGGTCGCGCTGGCGGACACGCGGTTTGCGCTGCCGGAAGTGACGCTCGGCTTGGTGCCGGGCGCTGGCGGGACGCAGCGGCTGCCCCGGCTCATACCGATGGGCGAGGCCATCGACATCGCGGCGCGGGCTCGCCAGATCGATGCGACCAAGTTCGCTTCCCTGGGAGGGCTGGACGCCGTCGTCGAAGGCGACTTGCGCCACGAGGCAAGGCGCTTTGCAGCCGATTTTCCCGAACGCGGAAGCGCGACCGGAGCCCGGTCCATCATCGACGACGACCCTGACCTGTTCGAACAGGCACGGGCGGAGTTTGGTCGAAAGCCCGGACCGCAGGCGCCGCTCCGTGCGCTGGATGCGCTGGAATGGGCCCGGCTGCCCCTTTCGGAAGGCCTGGCAAGGGAACGTGTTCTGCATATGAACTTGCGGGACACGGCGGAAAGTCGTGCTCTGCGCCATGCCTTCTTTGCCCAGCGAGCGGTATCGAAACCCGCAGCGATCAGGGACGGTAGCGCGCGGATGGTGGAGAAAGTGGCGATCGTCGGTGGTGGCCTGATGGGTACGGGCATTGCCACCGCCATGCTGACCGCCGGTCTGTCGGTCACCATCATCGAGCAGGACGCGAACGCTGCGGACGGCGCGCGGGACCGTATCGCAAGCAATCTGGCGGGAGCCGTCGCGCGCGGCAAGATGACAGGCGCGGTGCAGGAGCAAGCCTTGAACGCATTGGTCTGCGGCGAGGACTACGCTACCGCAGCAGGGCACGACCTCGCCATCGAAGCGGTGTTCGAGGACATGGATGCCAAGCGGGCCGTGTTCGCCAAGCTCGACAGGGTCATGGCCGGTGACGCCATTCTCGCGACAAACACATCCTATCTCGATCCGACGGCGATCTTCGATGGCATCTCCGGACCTGACCGCTGTCTCGGGCTGCATTTTTTCTCCCCCGCCCACATCATGAAACTGCTGGAGATCGTCCGCACGCCCCAGACCAGCGCGGACACGCTCGCGACGGCGTTCCCGCTGGCAAAGCGGTTGGGGAAGGTCGGCGTGCTGTCTGGCATCTGCGACGGTTTCATCGGCAACCGGATGCTGGCAACCACGCGGAGGGAAGCGGAATACCTGCTGGCCGATGGCGCGCTTCCCCACGAGATCGACACCGCCATGGTGGCCTTCGGCTTCGCCATGGGACCGCTTGCCGTGCAGGACATGGCGGGCCACCAGATCGGCTGGGCGTTTCGCAAGGCCAACGCCCACAAGCGCGATCCGAACCAGCGGTATGTTCCGCTCGCCGACCGGCTATGCGAAGCGGGCCGGTTCGGCCTGCGAACCGGCAAGGGGTGGTTCGCCTATGAGAAAGGGTCGAGGGTGCCCCGGCGTGACCCGGAAGTGGAGGCGATGATCAAGGCGTATTCGGCGGAACAGGGGATCGTGCGCCGTCCCTTTTCACCCGAAGAAATCGCCGACCGGCTGCTTGCCGTGATGGCCAATGAAGGCGCGCGGATCGTAGAGGAAGGCATTGCGGAGGATGACTTGGCCGTGGATCAGGTCAAGCTGCACGGCTACGGCTTTCCTCGCTGGAAAGGCGGGCCGATGCAGGTGTTTGCGGAGCGCGGCTGGGCGGATGCTGCTCGCATCATGGGTGACGTCGAGGCGCAAAGCCCGGGGTCGTGGACGCTGGCTGGGCGGGTACGATAGAACGTCATCCTCGGGCTTGACCCGAGGATCTGGTGACGGGGTGCTGGGCGAGACGTTTGCGGAAATAGAGAAGAGTGCGACAAAGGAGGCGGTCCAGATCCTTGGGTCAGGCCCAAGGATGACGATGGTAGAAAGGCCTACTCCAGCGGCACCAACATCGCTTCTAGCCGA
>CAVQDK010000012.1:0-137508 GCA_963711195.1 uncultured Alphaproteobacteria bacterium | reverse complement strand
GCGGACGGTCGCTCCCTTTTGACTGGCTTCCCGCAAGTAGCCATTCCGACCATCTGTTAGGCAGTTGCCGAAGCGCACTTGGACACTCGGTCAGTCCGCTTCAGCGGTCCTCTCTGTGGCACTTCTGCTGGGAAGTTTGGCGCCAGTGGCGGAAGTTCGCGACGACGGTATAGCAGCTGCTTAAGGTAAATTGGATCTCGCCGCGACGATTGGTGAAAGATAGACAATGTGCGAGAACCAGTTAGTCAGTAAGGGCATATGCAACCCTTCGAGGTGTCAGACGGCCTTCTGGTTCACACGACCGATCAAATCCTCGCCGGTTTGCTTGCGTTCGCTATAACGTTCGATCAGGTAATCTGCACGACCACAGGTAAGGAGCGTAAATTTAACTAGCTCTTCCATTACATCGACCATCCTACCGCAGTTTGGCGATGGCTTCATTCGGTCGTCATCGTCAAACTCCAAAAAGGCTTTCGGGGTCGAGGACTGGTTTGGAATGGTAAAAAGACGCATCCAGCGCCCAAGAATGCGTAGCTGATTTACGGCGTTAAAACTCTGCGACCCACCATTGACCTGCATGACTGCTAGCGATTTGCCTTGCGTCGACCGAACGGCCCCTAATGAAAGGGGTATCCAGTCAATTTGCGATTTCAAAATGCCGGTCATGGCCCCGTGACGTTCCGGCGAACACTAGACCATGCCCTCACTCCACGTAACGAGATCCCGCAGTTCCTGAACCTTGGAATGATCTGTGTCGGCATCATCCGCTAGTGGTAGTCCGCTGGGATTGAGTGTCTTGGTTTCGGCGCCGAACAGCGCCAAAACACGCGCGGCCTCTTCGGTCATCAAACGACTGAATGATCGGTCCCTGAGCGAACCGTAAAGTAGCAATATGCGCGGCGCGTGACCTGTGCCGTCCACGGACACAAGGCGTTGTCTGCCAACTGCGCGAAAATTGCCATCTTCGACGTTGGGCGTATCATTCATTCTAACAATTCTCTGCGTTTCGACAGGGCGCTTTCCAGACCGTCCAGCGCGATAGCAAGCCGGGCATTCCGGCAGGCGATGTTCAACCGTCCAAAACCCTCGCCGCTTGCTCCGAAGGAAACACCCCGGGTAATCGCCCATCCGGCTTCCTCACGAAGGAAGCGATTCAAACTGTCTTGCGACAGTTTCAAAGCGCGGAAATCAAGCCATAACAGAAAAGTGCCTTCCGGTTCGAGCAAGCTGACCTCGGGCAGGACGTCCAAGCGATCGCGCACCAAGGCAAGATTGCGTTCGACATACACAATGACGGCGTCGAGCCACGGTCTAGCACTGGTGTAGGCCGCTTCCATTGCAACACTAGCGAAGGCGTTGTTCTTGTTCACGGTCAGACGGCTGTTTTCAGCCTTGAACGCAGCGCGCCTCGACGGGTCTGGCACCACCGTGAACGCGCCGCAACAAGCTGCGATATTGAAGCTTTTTGCCGGCGACAGGCAGGTGATGCTGTTAAGCGCATCGGCTTGGGAGACACTGGCGAACGGTGTGTAGGTATGGCCGGTAAAGGTGATATCACCATGTATCTCGTCGGCGACGACAAGTACTCCGTTCTGTCTACAAACCGCTCCCACTTTTGCCAGTTCCGCGCTTGTCCAAACCCGACCCACGGGATTGTGCGGATTGCACAGGAACAGCATTTTGGTTCGGGGATTGGCGGTGCAGGCCTCCAAACCCTCGAAATCCATTTCGTATCGCCCGTCGGACAACACCAATGGGTTCTCGACGATACGGCGGCCGTTCTCTAAAATGATATTAGCGAAATCGAAGAACACCGGCGGCTGTACGATGATGGCATCACCGGGATCGGAGAACAGGTTCGCGGCCATCGAAAGGCTGTTCAGCACATTGGGGGCCCGCAGGATGTGTTCTTTATCCAATTCCCAATCGTGATAATCCATCATCCAACGGACGAAGGCTGGCATGAGCCCATCGGGGACCGTCTCATATCCAAGGACACCATGAGCCAATCGTGCCGCGATCGCTTCTAGTACGGGCTGGGGGGTGCGAAAGTCCATGTCGGCTACACCCGCTGCAAACAGATCCATTCCGTCATCGCCCAGCACCACACGGTGTACCTTCAGTGCGGGGACCTCGCGCCGATCGATCACTTCGTCGAAATCAAACGGATCAACCATTTCCGGACCCACGCAACAACCATCCAAAGAACCAAGTCGCCAAGATGGCAGCGACTAACTGCACGCCAATGAAAGCAGCTACGTCGATCGGTGCGATCCCGGCAAACGTATTGGAGAACCCCCTTGCAATCGTCACCGCTGGATTGGCAAAGGACGTCGATGACGTGAACCAGTAAGCCGCGGTAATGTAGAACCCCACGGCCATCGGTACGGCCGAAGCGCGGGCACTGAGACAGGCGAGAATTGTTCCGATCAACCCGAACGTTGCAACAAATTCACCTGACCATTGACCGATACCGCCACGCGCCGTGGTAGACGGGTCAATCAAGGGATGTTCGAACATCACGTAAGCGGCAAGTACACCGATGATCCCGCCTAAGATTTTCGCCACTACATAAAGCGCAGCATCGCGCTTTTCGATCTCCCCCGCACCGCGAAGCTCAAGGTGACCGCCGGGTTGAAATGGGCTCCCGAGATCGGGCCGAATATGGTGATCAACACGACCAGTATCGCGCCAGTCGGTATGGTGTTGCCCAGCAAGGCAATGGCTACGTTTCCATCCGACAGTCTTTCCGCCATGATGCCGGATCCGATAACCGTCGCCAGAAGCGAAAACGGCCCCAGCCATTCGGCCGTCAGTCGTCGCTCTAGCCTCATTGTCGTTACCCGTAGGCGCAGCGAACCGAGCGACGTCGATGTTGCCACCGCTGGTTATAATTGCGGCGGTTCTGTTCTCGATCTCGACGTGTCCGTTCAGTATCGCAGCAATGCCGACGACAGCGTCTGGTTCGGTCACGACCCTGAAGTGTCCAAAAGCAATATGCATTTCCGTGCCAACCTTCGTATCGTTGGCTGCTACGCAGCCGGCCAGGAAATCCATGTCAGTCGAGCGGGTTACACTGTTCTGGATCGGCGTCACGATGGCATCGCAGATCGTGCGCTGGCCCACCGGGTCGGCAATGCGTTCTCCAACTTGCACAGGGCGGCAGGTATTGTCTGAGTTCATGCCTCATTTGCCCTAGGCACGGCATCCGCGGCGATCTGATATACGGCATCGCCCCGAACGACCTGCGCCATTGCCCGCCTGCACAAGGCCATACCGGAGTAGGGAGTCGTGATCTTGCTCGGCTCAGATTGCCGAACGTCAGGATGATGGATCAGGCCTACCACTTCGCCTTCGGCAACCTCTTCGCCGACTAACTTCAAGGGTTCAAACAGGCCCGCATCATAGGCATAGACCGAGCCTCGGGCGTTCAACTCCCGTGTACCTAGAGCTGCGTCGGGGATATAGTCCGGCAACATGCCCAAGCTGTGCAGAACACGGCGCAAACCCCTTCTGGTGCGGTTCAAGATTTCAGAAGTAACTTCATTGCCGCCGCCAAGCTCGGCCATCACGTTGATAACGCCCTTCCGGTTCGCCGCGCCCATGGCCGTGCGTGCTGTGCTCTTCAGACCGCCTCCGCTTGTAAAAACCCACGCGTAGGGCAGATCGAATGCACGCTGCAGTTGTAGCAATGCCCGGGTTTCATCTGCACTATGCCCTTGCCCTCTTAGTAAAGTCGGCGGGTAAAAAAGCGAACTTCCACCTGAATGCAAATCAACCGAGTAGTCGGCCAAGGGCATCAGGACCTCTTCGACATAATGCGCGATCATGTCTGTAGGGCCGCCTGTAGCGTTGCCGGGAAACATACGGTTGAGGTTCCCGTTGTCGATGGGAGAGACCCGCAGGCCCGCCTCGGCTGCTGGACCATTGACCATAGGCAACAGGACCAAACGTCCGCGTATATCTTCGGCTAAAAGCGTGCGAGCAAGGTCCGACACGGCGATCTGCCCTTCGTATTCGTCGCCGTGATTGCCAGCCATGATCACGAGCGTGGGACCATCGTCATTTTTGATGCAGGTAATCGGGATCGGTATCCAGCCATACGCCGAACGATGTACGGAATGAGGGATTCGCAAGTATCCCGATTGTTTGCCGGTCGCCTCAAGATCAATTTCGGATATCACTGATGTGCCCGTCAACCGCACGTTCTCCAACTCTCATTTCGGCGAATGCCGAAGTGATGTTGGGCTAGGCCGGGCTATGGAGCTAGTCAAGCTGCAATAGTTCGGGCAATACCGAATTATGGATCAAGCCGGTGCTATCGACGCCTTCGCAGCCCTTGCGCAACCAACGCGGTTGGACGCCTTCCGCCTGCTTGTCAGGGTCGGTCCGGAAGGGCTCCCCGCATTGGAGATTTCACGACAGTTGGGCACCAAACCATCAACGTTGTCGGGCCACCTGTCCATTCTCAAACGCGCTGGCGTTCTCACGGCGACCCGTTATCAACGTGAGATTCACTATTCTGCCAATCTCGGCAGCGTAAACGCGCTCATCCAGTTTTTGATCGCAGATTGCTGCGGTGGACAACTGGAGAACTGCCCGGAAATTATTACGTTGCCGAATCTCTGCTTAAGATCAACGATCCAGAATTCAAACAGGTCTGATCGACTATTGATCCTATCCGGAACTTGGACCTCGAGATATGTGAACGTGGAAATGCCACGGACCGAATTTAGCTGGTTGAATCCGACCGACTACATTCTTTCTGGCATGCGTTTTCAGACGGTACGGAAAGTTAGAAGCAAACCTATGCGGGTGCGAACTGTAGGTTGTGCAAACCAGCATTCGCGGCCCATTGCTGCCGTTCGGACTAGGTGAGCCGGTTTCTCGAATGCGGACGTTGGAGACCGTGCGTTCCAATTGGACGTACCCAAATGGTCGCGAACAATGAACGTTCAATTCCGTTCCGATCGCTTGTGCTTGAAGCTGGGCCAAGCCAGGCGGGCGTACTCAGTCCCACCGCTGGAACGCGGCTCCTACAGCGGCGCTGGTAACTGCCCTTAGCACATTCGCTCGATATCGGCCCCGCTCTGTAGACCTGTACATCTGCGCATCATCCGTGGCACTGCTTTCTTGGGTTTCCTAAGGGCAAAATGATGGTGGTGTGCGGCACTTGGTCTCCGACAGAGATTGCCAAACGTCGTGGGGGCAGGCTTTTCAAAGCCGATCTCAATCACAATCGAGTTCCACAATAGGTGCTTCTATGCGGCCAAGTTCACTCGTCGTTTTGCTTTCGGCCCTCTGAAGGCGGACCACATCAACTTTGGCCCTATCAGACTTAAAATTCCCCCGGTTTGATGGACACTTTTCAGTTTTCAACCGAGAGTGTTTTCCATGCCGAGAACAAGGAACCCGTACCCTGCGGAATTGAGGGATCAGATTATCGCATTGGCGAAGGCCGGGCGCAGCATTGAGAGCCTAGCGTGGGAGTTCGAGCCTTGCGTCGCGACCATCCATGGCTGGCTGAAGCAGGCAGAGGCTGACGACGGCGATCGTCCCCAGGTACTGACCAGCGATGAACGAGACGAGTTACGTCGGTTACGTCGCGAGCAACCGTCAGCTGCGTCAGGAGCGCGACATCCTCTCAAAGGGTGAGCCATTGAAGGCGCCATTGGTTCGAGCCCAATGGCGAACGCCTGGTTTGCACAAGGCGAACTGACGTCTGTCCCGAAGCAGGGGAGGTCTTCGACTTCATGACCGCGAACCAGGCCTGCTTTCCGATCCATACGATGGCCCGCACACTGGGCGTGTCGCGTAGTGGCTACTACGCGCACAGCAAACGTGAACCCTGCGCCCGATCTCGGTCCGATGCGGCGCTGACGAAGCGCATCACGACTGTTCATACCACCTCCAGACAGACGTATGGTGCACCCCGCATCCACGCCGAATTGGCGGACGAAGGCCTCTCAGTCGGTCGCAAGCGTGTCGAACGGCTCATGAGAACCAACGGCTTGAAGGGCGTCAGCCGTCGCAAGTTCGTCACGACGACCGTCCGGGACAAACGGGTTCGTCCGGCCAAGGATCTGGTTGATCGCAACTTCTATGCCGATGCGCCGAATGTGGTTTGGGTTGCGGACATCACTTATGTGCCGACACCCATAATCAAGGGAGGCTGGCTTCCTGTACCTGTCGGTCGTTCTGGACGCCTTTAGTCGCAAGATTGTCGGCTGGGCGATGGGGCACGACCTCAAGGCTCAACTCGTCATCGATGCGATGAACATGGCCGTGACACAGCGGCGGCCATCGGACGTGATCCATCACTCGGATCAAGGATCGCAATACACATCCGTGGCCTTCGGGCTCCGCTGCAAGGAGGCCAAGGTTCGACCTTCGATGGGATCGGTCGGCGATTGCTTCGATAATGCGATTGTAGCGAGAGCTTCTTCGCCACACTCGAATGCGAGCTGCTCGATCGGCGCACGTTTGCGACCAAGGGCGAGGCCCGCATGGCATGCTTCGAGTTCATCGAGGGCTGGTACAACCCGTCCCGCCGACATTCGGCGCTCGGATAACAGTCACCCGCAACCTACGAAAGAAAGGCAGCTGAAGCTCTAGAAACCACTAGCCCTTAACCGTCCACGAAACCGGGGGAACTCCACTCATTCGCCAACGCTCGCGCTCATTTGTGGTACCGCAAACTCCGCGAAGGTTCCGTCGCATCTATTCCTGTCGTTGCGCGGCAGGAAGGACGCTCGGTCCGGTCGGTTCGGCTGAGCCTCTCGCTTGCATGGCTTGCACCGGACATCGTTGAAGCCGCTTTGGCCGGCAAGCTGAACCCCAACATCAGCGCGACCGATCTGGCTCGCTCGGTTCCTTCGTGCTGGCAAGAGCAGCGCATGCTCCTTGGTCTGCGCAAGGATGAACCCGCATCCTGATCTATCGCTGTCGATACCGTCGTCCCCACACTCGGCGTTCCGACGTCCCTACTGCTACCAACTCAGTACCATCGAACCGGTCTCCTCACCGCCATGACCGGCCGCGAGCATGGCACCGGCAATCCTGATGCAGAGAATGCCGCAGGCAAAGTCTCAAATGAGGGCGAATATCAAACCCTGTGCACGCACAACCACGAATAGCAGCCGACTAACCCGCGGACATGTGGGAGCAAAATTCCTGCTCTACGTCTCTGATATACCATAAAGAATTATTGGTGGAGCTAGACGGAATCGAACCGACGACCTCTTGCATGCCATGCAAGCGCTCTCCCAACTGAGCTATAGCCCCATCGTGCCTGCCGGTTGGGGTGTCCGGGTGGGCGGGTTTGGACCGGGGCCGGTGACGGGCCAGCGGTCTGGCGAAGCGGACGAAAGGTCGCTTCGTCCGGCGTTCTAGGCGGGGAGGGGGCGCAGTGCAAGCGTCTTGGACGGCTTGCATTGCGCAAACTCGCCGACCATCTCGCGAGACGCCGGTTTCTTGTCCGAACCGGCGTCCCTTGAAGGATCGGCCCGAAGGCTAACCCTCTTCCTTGTCGTCGCTCTTGCGGGGAATGATGTCGTTGAGATTGTCGTCGTCCTCGTCATCGTCTTCCAGGAACGGGCCGTCGGTTTCCTCATCGTCATCGTCGTCGACCTCCACGTCGGGAATGTCGTCGGGCACATCCTCGTCGTCATCGCCGTCCACGGTGTCGCCGTCGTCGTCTTCGGCGTCGTCGAGGGAGATGATTTCCGGACCTTCGGTTTCGGCCTCGTCCTCATCGTCGTCGGCAACGTCCTTGGCTTTGACTTCCTTCTCCTTTTCGGCCTTCGCCTTGGCATCGGCTGCGGGCGACTTCGTGTTGTCGAAGAAGGACAGGGGGTAGGATGTTCCGGTATAAGGCGAGACGACCGGGTCGTTGTTGAGATCGTAGAACTTGCGCCCCGTGTCCGGGCAGGTGCGCTTTTCGCCGAGTTCTGGCTTGGCCAAGGGAAACCTCGTAAATCTGTGGGAACGCCGCGATAGAGGCGCGGAATGATGGGTGGTCCTAGCGAGCGCGCCGGTTCAAGTCAAAGGGCAAGTCGAAGGCCTGCCATCCGCCTTGCAATGGCCGTGAGGACGGGGTGTGACAGCGCGGCTTTCCCGCCCTAGAACGCGCCCCATACGGCGTGCGCGCCGCCCTGCCGAACCGGAGCCACCATGGGCCACCACGATCACGATCCCGCCCCGATGAAGGCATCACCCGGCCATTCGCTGCACGGAGAGGTGCGGGTACCGGGCGACAAGTCGATCTCCCACCGCTCGCTGATCCTGGGCACCGTCGCCAACGGACGCACATCAGTTCGCAATCTGCTGGAGGGGGACGACGTGATGGCGACGGCGTCGGCGATGCGCGCGCTGGGGGCCATGATCGAGAAGAGCAGCGACGTATGGCACGTCGATGGTGTCGGTAACGGTGCGCTGCTGGAGCCGGAAGGGCCGCTGGATTTCGGCAATGCGGGCACGGGCTCGCGGCTGACGATGGGGCTGGTCGCGCCCTACGATTTCCCCGTCACCTTCACCGGCGATGCCTCGCTATCCTCGCGCCCGATGGGGCGGGTGCTGGACCCGTTGCGGTTGACGGGGTGCCAGGTGGAGGCGGCGGAAGGCGACCGGCTGCCGCTGACGTTGCACGGCGCGCCGCTGGCGATACCGGTCAGCTACACGGTGCCGGTGGCGTCCGCGCAGGTGAAATCGGCGGTGTTGCTGGCAGGTCTGAACATAGCCGGCACCACGACCGTGGTGGAGCCGGTGTTCACCCGCGATCATACTGAGCGAATGCTCGCGGGGTTCGGGGCGGATATCTCGGTGGAAACCGATGCCGACGGGGTCCGCACGATCACGCTGCAGGGTCAGCCGGACCTGCAGCCGCAGGACATCACCGTGCCCGGCGATCCGTCGTCGGCTGCCTTCGCCATCGTGGCGGGGCTGATCGTGCCCGGCTCGGACGGTGACGGTGACCGACGTCCTGCTGAACGAAACCCGCACCGGCCTGCTCACGACGTTGCAGGAGATGGGAGCGGACCTTTCGATCACCGACCGGCGTGTAACCGGTGGCGAGGCGATCGGCACAATCACGGTGCGCCATTCCACCCTGCGCGGTGTGACCGTACCGGCGGAGCGTGCGCCCTCGATGATCGACGAATATCCCGTGCTCGCGGTCGCCGCCGCGTTTGCAGAAGGCGAGACAGTCATGCTGGGGCTGGACGAGTTGCGGGTGAAGGAATGCGATCGGCTGGCGGCCACGGCGCGGGGGCTGGAGGCGAACGGGGTAGCCTGTGTCGAAGGCGATGATACGCTCACCGTAACAGGCGGGCCGGTTCCGGGTGGCGGCATGGTCGAAACCCATCTCGACCACCGGATCGCCATGGCGTTTATCGTCATGGGTCTGGCGTCGCAGGAGCCCGTGACGGTGGATGACGGGGCGATGATCGCCACGTCCTTCCGCGAATTTCCCGATCTGATGCGGTCGCTTGGAGCAAACGTTTCGTGACGGTTCTGCGCCTTCGCCGCCTCGTTCACGGGCAAGGACTGGCGGTGCCGTCCTACAAGACGGCTGGCAGTGCGGGGCTGGACCTACCGGCGGCTGTGGACGAACCGATCACATTGGAACCGGGGGCGCGGGCCGTGGTGCCGACGGGGCTCGCCATTGCCTTGCCGGAGGGACACGAGGGGCAAGTGCGCCCCCGGTCCGGGTTGGCCGTGAAGCACGGTATCACGGTGCTGAATGCGCCGGGGACGATCGATGCGGATTATCGCGGCGAGGTCCACGTGCCGCTGATCAATCTGGGTGATGCGCCTTTCGTGGTGGAACGCGGTATGCGGATCGCGCAACTGGTCATCGCGCCTGTGGTGCAAGTGAGCGTTGAGACGGTCGATACGCTCGATGAAACTGAGCGTGGCGAAGGGGGGTTCGGTTCAACGGGACAATAGGTGGCTCTCACGTCGGATCCCGGTCCGGTGCAAGCTGTTGTCGGGCGTCGACCTGCGCGGCGCGGCGCATGAGTGTCGGTCGGCCTCCGAAAGACTTACGTCGGACGTAAGCCCTTCAACGCGGCCGCCACGACTGCATCTTCGTCTTGGTCGATCGACACCGTGATGTGCAATTCGTCCTCGCCCGGTTCTTCCAGCGCGGCGAACTGGCTGTCGAGCAGGCTGTCCGGCATGAAGTGATTTTCGCGCGCTGCCATCCGCTTCGCAATCAGGTCGCGCGAACCCTTGCAGATAGATGAAGACGACCGGCTCCCCTGCCATCACCGTTATGCGGGATCGGTATGCCCGTTTCAGCGACGAGCAGGAGGCTACGACCGTGCCTTCGGTCCCGGCCAGCTTTTGCCCCAGCGCGTCGAGCCACGGCCAGCGGTCGTCATCGGTCAGGGGTTTGCCCGCGCTCATCTTGTCGATATTCGCCTGCGGATGCAGGTCGTCGCCCTCGATGTAAAGCGCCTGCAAAGCGTCGGCGATCTTCCGGCCCACCGTGGATTTGCCGCAGGAGGAGACGCCCATCACGACGAGCAGGCGGGGCAGTGTTTTCACGTCGCGTTCCATTACAGCGACACCGTGATGCCGCCGTCGACATACAGCGTGTGCCCGTTGACGAAGCTTGCGGAGGGGGAGGCAAGGAAGACGCAGGCGCCGACCAGTTCTTCCACCTTGCCCCAGCGACCGGCAGGGGTGCGCTTGGCGAGCCAGTCGCTGAATTCGGCGTCGTCGACCAGTGTGCGGGTCAGCTCCGTCTCGAAATAACCCGGCGCGATGGCGTTGCATTGCAGGCCGAGCCGTGCCCAGTCCGTCGCCATACCCTTCGTCAGGTTCACGACTGCGCCCTTGGTGGCCGTGTAAGGCGCGATCCCGGGGCGGGCGAGCGCGCTCTGAACGGAGGCGATATTTATGATCTTGCCCGCCCCGCGCCCGATCATGTGTTTCGCGCAGGCCTGCCCGACGTTGAAGATGCTGGACACATTGGTTGCCAGCAGGGTTTCGAAGGCGGCGGCGTCGAATTCGTCCAACCGCCCGCGGTGCTGCATGCCCGCATTGTTGACCAGAATGTCGATTGCACCGTTGTCGGTCTCGTAGCCATCGATCGCGGTCTTTGCGGCTGCGTGGTCGGTCACGTCGAAGGGCAGCAGGACCGGCGGATTGGCGAAATCTTCGGCCGCCCGTTCCAACTTCGCCACGTCCCGCCCGTTCAGCACGATATGGGCCCCCGCATCCGCCAGACCTTTCGCCAGGGCAAGCCCGATGCCCTGCCCGGAGCCGGTGACGAGGGCGGTCTTGCCGGAAAGGTCGAAGAGAGGGTTGGTCATGACGGTCGGGTCCGATGCGAAAGTGTGACCCGCCCTCCTAGGCCGAACGCCGCCGTTTTGCTACGCCCGCACAAACATCGCCACGAGCCATCACCATGTCCGACACGCCGTTTCACGAGAGCCACGATCCGGTCTTCGATACCTACGTGATGTTCAACGCGCCGGTGAAGCGTCTGGCGACCGGGTTCGACTGGGTCGAGGGGCCGGTCTGGTTCGGCGATGCGGACTGCCTGCTGTTCTCCGACATTCCCAACAACCGCATCATGCGGTGGAACGAGGAGACGGGGATCTCCACGTTCCGCAAGCCGTCCAACTTCTCCAACGGTCACACCCGGGACCGGCAGGGTAGGCTGATCTCCTGCGAACACGGTACCCGCAGGGTGACGCGCACGGAGTTCGACGGCACGATCACCGTCATCGCCGACAGCCATGATGGCAAGCGGCTGAATTCACCCAATGATGTGGTGGTAAAAAGCGACGGGACGATCTGGTTTTCCGATCCCCATTACGGCATCGGCACGAATTACGAAGGGTTTCGCGCCGAACAGGAGCAGCCCTGTCACGTCTATCGCGTCGACCCGGAAACGGGCGACATTCGTGCCGTCATCACATCCATGCAGTGCCCGAACGGGCTCGCATTTTCCGCCGACGAGAAGACGCTCTACGTCGCCGATACGGGCACGATGTTTTCGCCCGATGCGACCCAGCACATGCGGTCATTTGCGGTGGTCGAGGATGGGGCCTGCGCCGATAACGGTGTTTTCCATACAGTCGATGCGGGGGTATCCGACGGGTTCCGTCTTGATACGGACGGCAACATATGGTCGAGCGCGGCGGATGGCGTCCATTGCATCGCGCCGGACGGGCGGCTGCTCGGCAAGGTGCTGGTGCCGGAAATCGTGTCGAATGTGTGCTTCGGGGGCCGCGGTGGCAGCCAGCTGTTCATGACGGGTACGACGTCGATCTACCGGATAAGTCTGAACCGGGAAGGGCTGGCGACATTCTGACGGCTCGCGTTGTGAAAGTGGCGCGTGTGCCTGAAGGGGCTTACGCTCTCTTGCCACATCCCAGTTCGGACAGTGCCCGAAGGATCGTGGACGGATCCACGGGTTTGGGCAGCACACGGCCGGGTTCGATGCCCAGATCGTTGGCAATGGCACCGGGGTGGCCGGTGGCGAAGACGAACGGAACGCCCTTTTCGCCCAGCACCTCTGCGATCGGCAACGAGGTTTCCTTGCCGAGATTGTAGTCGAGGCTCGCGCAGTCGATATCGTGGGCGGCGAGGGCTGCAAGCGCGCTCTCGACGTCGTCCACCGGGCCGACGACCGTCATGCCCGCATCCTCGAACGAAAACTCCAGGTCCATGGCGATGAACGGGTCGTCCTCGACGATCAGAATCGTCGGTTTGCGTCGACCTTCAGTCATACCACGGTTCTTCCCGAATCTGTCTGGCAACGTAGCGGCGGGTTGATTGTGGTGTTTATAGATCATAACGCGATACCAATTCTGATCTGTATCAATTTGTTCCGTCTATCGGCGACAATATATGCACGGCACGGTTACCATGATGTAAAAGGTCTTGTCCGATGGGCAGACCGTGTTAGCCTCGCACAAGATTCAACTGCCGCCGACACGCGGTCTTGTCTGGGAGGACATCATGAAAAACAAGGCTTTGACGATCATCATCGGCTCCACACTGGCATTCGGCGTCGCTGCCGAAGCGTTGGCGGTGGAATGGAACGCTTCCGTATGGGGCAAGCGCCGGGCGTTCACGGAGCACGTGGAGAAGCTTGCCGAACTGGTGAGCGAGAAGACCGGTGGCGATTTCACCATCAACATTTCCTACGGCGGCCTGTCGAAGAACCGCGAGAACCTCGACGGCATTTCCATCGGTGCCTTCGAGATGGCCCAGTTCTGCGCCGGCTATCACCGCGACAAGAACCCGACGATCACCGTCATGGAACTGCCGTTTCTCGGCGTGTAAACGCTGGATCAGGAGCGCAAGGTCTCAGAAGCGATCTACCAGCACCCCGCCGTGGTGGCCGACCTGGCGCGGTGGAACGCGACGCTGCTGATGCCGTCGCCCATGCCGCAATACAACATCGTCGGTGTCGGCGATGCGCCCAAGACGCTGGCCGATTTCGAAGGCTTCAACGTGCGCGCCACCGGCGGTATCGGGCAGGCGATGGAAGCCGTGGGCGGGGTACCGACGTCGGTCACCGCGACCGAGGCCCGTCAGGCGCTGGATTCCGGCGTCGTGAAGGGTGTTGCCTTCGCGCCCCATGCTCACATGTCCTTCGGCACTGTCGAGGGTGGCAGCTGGTGGACGACCAATCTCAACCCCGGCACAGTCAACTGCCCGGTCGTCGTGAACAGCGATGCGCTGGCGGCTCTGTCGGATGATCACCGCGAGGCGCTGATGTCGTCGGTCGGTCCGGCGCTCGACCATTATGTCGAGAACTACGAGACCAACACGATGGGTGCCTGGGGTCCGAAGATGGAAGAGAAAGGCATCGAGCAGGTGACCTTCGCCGATGAGGAAATCGCAGCCTTCAAGGAAAAGGCAGCAGCGCCCATCGCCGCCCAGTGGATCGAGGACAACGCCGCCAAGGGTTTGCCCGCGCAGGAACTCTACGACCTGACCGTCAAGGCGATCGAAGACAACAAGTAGGCCGGTTGTCCAACTGGTAAGCTGACATGGCGGGGGCCGCGTCGGTTCTGGTCGATGACAGCACCCTGTCCCGTGTGGACAGGGTGCTGTTTCGGCTGGAAGGGTGGCTGGCTTTGGTCTCCGGCCTCGCGGTCTTCGGCCTCGTATTGCTGGCCGTGGTGTCGGTGACGGGGCGCAATTTCTTCAATCGCCCCCTGTCCGGCTATGTCGACTGGATCGAGATCGCCATGCCGCTGGTCGCCTTCATGGGGGTGTCCTACACCCAGCGCGAAGGCGGACATATCCGCATGGACATTCTGGTCGGCCAGCTGCGGGGGCGGACGCTGTGGCTCGCCGAACTGCTGACGACCAGTGTCATCCTGCTCATCATGCTGGTGCTGGTCTACGGATCGTGGTCCCATTTCGACCGGTCGTTCGATTTCGCTGCCCCGTGGTGGAGCCGGGATTCCACGATGGACATCGCCATTCCGCTCTGGCCCGCCAAGCTGCTGGCACCGGTCGCGTTTTCCGTCCTGTGCGTACGGCTCATGTTGCAAATCTGGGGTTATTGCCGCGCGCTCGTTTCCGGCACCGAGATGCCCGTCGCCGTGCCGTTGGTGGAGGACGCCGCCACCATCGCCGCGCGGGAAGCCGCCACTGTGTCGGGTTTCGACGACGGCGATACGAAACCGGGGCCAGCGTAATGGAACCGATAGATATCGGCATCGCCGTTTCCGGCTTCATGCTTCTCATGGTCGTTCTCGGTATGCGTGTCGCGTTTGCCGCCGCGATGGCGGGTATCGTCGGGCTGATCTGGATCTTCTGGGCCAAGAAGGGCTACGACCCCGGCGAGTTCATGTGGGCCTTCACCATCGCCGCAAAGACGGCGGGGCAGGTGCCGCACTCCAAGGTCGCCAGTCAGGCGCTGTCGCTGATCCCGACCTTCATTCTCATCGGCTATCTCGCCTACTATGCAGGGTTGACGACCGCCTTGTTCGAAGCGGCCAAACGGTGGGTCGGCTGGGTGCCCGGGGGCATGGGGGTGGCGACCGTGTTCGCCACGGCCGGTTTCGCCGCCGTCTCCGGCGCATCGGTTGCCACCGCCGCCGTGTTCGCCCGCATCGCGATTCCCGAAATGCTGGCGCTCGGCTACGACAAGAAGTTCGCCGCCGGAGTGGTGGCGGCGGGGGGCACGCTGGCATCCCTCATCCCGCCATCCGCCATTCTCGTCATCTACGCCATCATCGTGGAGCAGGATGTGGGGCTGCTGCTGCTGGCAGGATTCATCCCCGGCATGGTGTCGGCGCTGATCTACGCCACGCTCATCATCGGCATGGCGCTGGCGCTGAAGAATTTCGGCCCGCCGATCCGTGGCTTCACATGGCGGCAGCGGTTTGCCTGCCTGCCGGCGGCCCTGCCGATCTTCGCCGTCGTCGCGATCATCATCCTGTTCGTCTACAACCCGTTCGGCGGCGACGCGTTCGGTACGCCGACCGAGGGCGGTGCCATCGGGGCGTTCATCGTCTTTCTCGTGGCGCTCTATCGCGGCATGCGCTGGCCGCAGCTGAAATCCGCCTTGCTGGAAACCGCCAAACTGTCGGTGATGATTTTTACGATCATCTGGGGCGTGCTGGTCTATGTGCGCTTTCTCGGCTTTGCCGACCTGCCGGCGTCGTTCGCCGAATGGATCGCCGGTCTCGAACAATCGCCCATGCTGACGCTGGTGCTGATCCTGCTGGCCTACGCGGTGCTCGGCATGTTCATGGATGCCATCGGCATGTTGCTGCTGACGCTTCCGGTCGTCTTTCCAGCCGTCATGGCACTGAACGGCGGCATCGACGTATCGGCTGCCGACAGCGCCTTCGGCATGAATGGCACGATGTGCGCGATCTGGTTCGGCATTCTGGTGGTGAAGATGGCGGAGTTCTGCCTCATCACGCCGCCGATAGGGCTGAACTGTTTCGTGGTGGCAGGGGTGCGACCGGACATCTCCGTGCAGGACGTCTTCAAGGGCGTGACGCCCTTCTTCATCGCCGACGGCATCACCATAGCCACGCTGGTCGCCTTTCCGGTGATCGTGTTGTGGCTGCCGAGCCTGACGATGGGCTAGGCCGCAATAGGCACTTCCCCCGCCACCATGCCCCGGTGCAGCACCCGGTCGCCGACGACGCCGGAATGGTCGGCCTTGTGCAGCGTGCAGCGGTTGTCCCAGATCACGACGTCACCGGGCTGCCACTGGTGCCGATAGAGATGGGCCGGGTCCGTGGAATGGTCGAACAGTCGTTGCAGCATCTCCCGACCTTCCGCCTCCTCCATGCCCTCGATCGCCACGCACCGTTCCGGAGTGGACAGGAACAGGGCCGTCTTTCCCGAACGGGGGTGGCGACGAAACAGCGGGTGCCAGGTTTCGGTCTCGCCATCCGTCTCCACGCCGGTCACGCGATGCAGCACCCGTTTTCCGGCCAGCCGTTCGCGCAAGTCTGCATCCAGCATGTCGAAGGCACGGTACTGGCTGGCGAAGACCGTCTGCCCGCCGGTTTCGGGAATGCGCTCGGCCTTCAACGCTGTGTAGGCGGGCGGTCGTGCCACATAGCTGGTATCCGTATGGAACACGCTGCGGGGCGGGGTGGTACGGCCTATGTTGGACACGAAGTTCAGCGCGGGCTGATGGTCGAGTGGCTGCTCCCCTTGCGTGAATGTCATCGGCCCCAGCCGTTCCAGCAAGGCGACGAACGCGTCGTCGGATAGGGTCAGATCGCGCAGGACTACGACGCCATGCTGTGACAACGCCTCCTCGATGGTATCGAAGGAACCCTCGGGGTCGACGTTGCCGAAGGCGATGCCGAAAGGGTCGAGATGGTCTGTTTGCATGGCGGCTTCGGTCCGGAGCGGTGGTGTGTCGGTTGCCCAACGCCGATGCCCGTATCGCGGTTTCGCGCCCAAACCGTCGCAGCGTCGTGCCGAAGGCGCCATTCGGGCAATTTCATTCTGCGATCGGGCAGAAGTTCGCAATGGCGCGGCGCGCTGGGATCGCCAAATAGACGCATAATGGAATGCAATTCCAAACATGCGGCGCCCCGACGATGCAGACCTATCCGATCTTTCTGAAACTGGCCGGTCGCCGCGTCGTCTTTTCCGGCGCGGGGGACCACGCGGCGGCGAAGATCAAGCTGCTGTTGAAAACCGAAGCGCGCATTGCCGTTTACGGCACCGCACCGTGCGACGACGTTCTGCGCTGGGCTGCCGAAGGACGAATTGCCTATGCGGACCGGGCCATCGCGGATGGCGATACGCTGTGCGCCCGTCTCGTCTATGGTGCCAACGATGATGCGGTGGAAGATGCCCGTGCCGTCGCCTTGGGCCGGCAGGCCGGTGCGCTCACCAATATCGTGGACAATCTGGAAGCGAGCGAGTTTCTCACTCCCGCAATCGTGGACCGTGACCCGGTCGTGGTCGCCATCGGGACGGAGGGCACCGCGCCAGTGCTGGCGCGCAGAATCAAGGCCGGCGTGGAGGAAATGCTGCCGGCGTCCACCGGACCGTTGGCACGCATCGCCAACACGTTCCGCAGCAAGGCAGCCAGGCTCTCGCGGATCATCGAGGCGTCGTGCGTTCTGGGCACGGTTCTTCTTCGATATCGGACCGAAGGCGATTGCCGATGGTGGCGAAAGGGCCGTCTGGCCCGCGCTGGAAAGCCTGTTCGATACCGTGCGGGCCGACGGCGCGACCACGGGTTCCGTCGCCCTCATCGGCACCGGGCCGGGTGACCCGGACCTGCTGACGCTGAAGGCGCGGCGCATGCTGCACGAGGCCGATGTGGTGCTGCACGACCGTCTGGTTAGTCCGGAAATTCTCGAACTGGCGCGGCGCGAAGCGACGGTCGTGTCCGTCGGCAAGCAGGGATACGGTCCGAGCTGGAAGCAGGACGATATCAACGCACTGATCGTGGAACACGCGGCCAACGGAGCCAAGGTCGCGCGGTTGAAATCCGGCGACGCGGCCATCTTCGGGCGGCTCGATGAGGAAATCGACGTGCTGGAAGCCGCCGGTATCGCTTGGGAAATCGTGCCGGGTATCACGTCGGCTTCCGCCGCCGCCGCGGCCATCGGCACGTCGCTGACACGGCGCGGGCGCAACTCGCAACTGCGGTTCATCACGGGTCGGGACGTGGACGGCTTTGCCGAACAGGACTGGCGGTCTCTGGCGGGCGATGGTGCGACCGCCGCCATCTATATGGGCCTGCGGGCCGCCACGTTCCTGTCCGGCCGGTTGCTGATGCACGGTGCCGACGCTGCAACGCCGGTGACGGTAATCGAAAACGTCTCACGCATAGACCAGCGGGTCGTGTTGTCTTCGGTCGGCACCCTGGTGGCCGACTTGAAAACCGCCGGCATAACCGGCCCCGCCGTTCTCTTCCTCGGTTTGACCCCGCGCCGCATGGCGCAGGTCGAACTGCCCGCAATCGCCGCTCGGATGGAGCAAACAGCATGACTGACAAGAGTTTACGCAGACCGTTTCCGCCCAAGATCGTCACCGCCAACGATCTGATGGAAGGGGACGCGATCTATTTCACCGTCGATCACACGTGGTCCCGCGATCACGGCGACGCTGCCGTCGTCACCAATGCCGACCGGGCGGATGCGCTGCTGGCAATAGCAGCGGAACAGGCCGACCGGATCGTCGGTGCCTATCTGGCGGACGTGAAGGTGGGTGCGGACGGCAAGCCCGAACCGGTTCATTTCCGCGAGATTTTCCGCACCAAAGGTCCGTCCAACTATCACCACGGCAAGCAAGAGGAGGCCGCGTAATGTATCGCTATGACGAGTTCGACGAAAATTTCGTGCGCGAGCGTGTCCGCCAGTTTCGCGGGCAGGTGGAAAAGCGCATCGACGGGTCGCTGACCGAGGACGAGTTCAAGCCGTTGCGGCTGATGAACGGTCTCTACCTGCAACTGCACGCCTATATGCTGCGCGTTGCCATTCCCTACGGCTCCCTCGACAGCACCAAGATGCGCCAGCTCGCGCTGCTGGCCGAGAAGTGGGACAAGGGCTACGGCCATTTCACCACGCGGCAGAACATCCAGTACAACTGGCCGAAACTGGCCGATGTGCCGGACATGCTCGACGCGCTCGCCGATGTGGGGATGCATGCGATCCAGACGTCGGGCAACACGATCCGCAACGTCACCGCCGACCATTTTGCAGGCGCTGCAGCCGACGAGATTGCCGACCCGCGCCCGACGGCGGAGCTGATCCGTCAATGGTCGACCGACCATCCCGAGTTCCAGTCCCTGCCGCGCAAGTTCAAGGTCGCCGTCACCGGTTCGCCGAACGACCGCGCGGTGACGAAGGCGCACGATATCGGGCTGCGGATGGTGCGAAATGACGCCGGAGAGCCGGGTTACGAAGTCATCGTCGGCGGCGGGCTGGGGCGGACTCCGATGGAGGGAAGGGTGATCCGCGATCATCTCCCGGTCGCCGACCTGCTGCCCTATCTGGAAGCCATTCTGCACGTCTACAATCTGCACGGGCGGCGGGACAACAAGTACAAGGCGCGGATCAAGATACTCGTCCACGAGGAGGGGCTGGACGAAATCCGCGCCGCAGGTCGAAGCGGCTTTCGCTTGGCAGAAAGAGCGTTTCACCGCCCCTTCCGACGCTTTGGTGGCGGGTATCGAGGCGGCGTTTGCCGTTCCCGACCTGCCAGTAACGGGACTTCACTTCCTACGAAACGGCATTCGCTGCCGACAAAGCCCTGCGCGGCTTCGTGAAAACCAACGTCGCCGAACATGCCCATTACGACTATTCCATCGTGACGATTTCGCTCAAACCGATCGGTGGGACACCCGGCGATGCGACGGCGGAACAGATGCGCGCGGTGGCCGATATTGCCGAACGCTACGGTCACGACGAAATCCGCGTGTCCCACGAACAGAACCTCGTTTTGCCCCATGTGGCGAAGGCCGATCTGCCGGTGGTTTTCGCATTGCTGCAGAAGGCCGATCTGGCGAGCGCCAATATCGGGCTGCTGTCGGACATCATCGCCTGCCCGGGCATGGATTATTGTGCGCTGGCGACGGCGCGCTCGATCCCCATCGCGCAGGAGATTGCAACCCGCTTCGACGAGTTGGGGCTGGAAGCCGAGATCGGCAACATGAAGATCAAGATTTCCGGCTGCATCAATGCCTGCGGTCATCACCATGTCGGCCATATCGGCATTCTCGGTCTCGACCGGGCCGGGGTGGAGAACTATCAGATCACGCTGGGCGGGGACGGCACGGAGACATTCGCCATCGGCGAGCGGGCCGGGCCGGGCTTTGCCGCCGAGGATCTGGTGCCCGCGCTGGAACGGTTGTTGATGGCCTATCTTGATCTGCGTCAAGGCGCGGACGAGGCGTTCATCGATACCTATCGCAGGCTGGGCGCTGCGCCGTTCAAGGCGGCGCTGTATCCCGAAAGGGAGCGGGTGGCGGCATGACGATCATTACGAAGGACGGCACGTTCGACCGGACGACCGGCAATTTCGTCTTCTCTCCACTTGAAAACACGCAAGGTTCGGCTTTCGACGTGCCGTCGGACACCGACCCGAACAGTCTTTCGCTCGATGCCGTCGCCTACCGCATCGCCTTTCCCACATCGCACGACGGGCGCGGCTTTTCCATCGCGCGCCAGTTGCGGGAACGGGGCTATGAGGGACACCTGCGCGCCAGCGGAAACGTGCTGGCGGACCAGTTTCCGTTTGCCATCAACTGCGGCTTCGACGATGTGGAGGTGCCCGACGCCCAGGCCGAACGGATGCCGCAGGCGCAATGGGTGGACGCCGCGTCGCGTATCCCGCAAACCTATCGAGACAGGTTGATGCGGCATGCGTCGCAGAACGCCATTTAACACTATGAACGACATGACCTTTCCCGCCGTGACCGACGCCGCTCCCATCACTGCCCCACATCCCGATGCCCAGACCGTGACCTCGGTTACACACTGGACGGACCAGCTTTTCTCGTTCCGCGTCACCCGCCCGCGCACGTTGCGGTTTCGGTCCGGCGAATTTCTGATGATCGGGCTGGAGCAGCCGCCGAAGGACGGCAAGCCCGGAAAGCCCCTGCTACGCGCCTATTCCATCGCGTCGCCATCGTGGGACGAGGAACTGGAGTTCTATTCGATCAAGGTGCCAAACGGGCCGCTGACTTCACAGCTTCAGCACGTTCAACCCGGCGACCATGTGATCGTGCGGCCCAAGCCGGTGGGAACGCTGGTGCTGGACGCCTTGCTGCCGGGCACACGCTGCTTTCTGGTCGCCACTGGCACGGGGTTTGCGCCGTTCGCTTCGCTGATCCGCGACCCCGACCTCTATGAGGCTTACGACGAAATAGTGCTGACCCACACGACCCGCACCGTGGCCGAGCTTGGCTATGGTGCCGACCTCGTGAAAGCCGTCAAATCCGACCCGTTGGTGGGAGAGGAAGCGAGCGCCAAGCTGCGTTATCTGCCGACGACCACCCGTGAGGACTCGCCCGTCATGGGCCGCATTACCGACATTTTGCGCGACCCGGCCCGTCTGGAACGCCTCGGCATCACTCCGCTCGGCCCCGACGACCGGGTGATGATCTGCGGGTCTCTCGGTCTCAACGAGGACATGGCGTCGATCTGCGAAGGAGCGGGTCTGGAAGAGGGCGCCAATTCCAAACCCGGCCATTACGTCGTGGAAAAGGCCTTTGTCGGCGAAGGCGTTACCTGAACCGTCCTGCGCTCTCCGGCTGCCAAACTACGCAGCCACCGCCTTCATAAACCGGTCGCGGATGACGACGGGGTCCATGGTGATGACCGGCATCTTCGCGTTGCCGCTTTCGCATTTGCACACGATGACGGTCATGCGCTTGGCATCGATCGCGTCCTGCAGAACGGTGCCGGTGTCTTCCGCCTGACACTCTATGACGTTGTCGCAACCGCAGGCTTCGGCGACCTTGGCAAGAGACGTCTTGCGGCCCGCATAGGTCGGCTGGTCGCCGGTGGAGCCGTAGGAACCGTTGTCGATGATGAGCAGGATGTAGTTGTCGGCCACGTTGTTTGCGATGGTGGGCAGGGTGCCGAGGTTTGTCAGCACGGAGCCGTCGCCGTCGATGGAAATGACGGTTTTGGGCTGCGAGAGCGCCAGCCCCAGCCCGATGGACGAGGCAAGGCCCATCGTGCCCAGCATGTAGAAATTGGTCGGCTGGTCGTCGATGGCATGCAATTCCTGGCTGGGAATACCGATATTGCACACGACGAGCTGGTCTCGGAGGATGGGCGCGATTTCCTGCAGGATTTCGGAACGGATCATATCAGTAACCTCCCCAGAAGGTCGCATCGGTGAGGATTGCCACCGGTTTGTTGCACATGAACGTGTATTTCAGGATCGCGTCCAGTTCGTCGGCGTCGGCGCGTTTGTGGAAATGGAATGTGGGGATGAGCATCTGCGCCAGCAGCGCCTTGGTGTGCACTGCCATCTCCACCTGACACGCCACCGGCTCGCCCAGTTCACCACGGTAGGATATGAGCATCGGCAGGGGCATGCGGTAGAATTGCGTGAGCGTTGCCAACGTGTTGATCGTCACGCCGAGCGCCGTGTTCTGCATGATGATGGCCGGACGCTTGCCGCCCATGAAGGCACCGGCGCACAGGCCCATGCCTTCATCTTCCTTGTTGGAAGGGATGTGATAGATCGCATCGCGCGCATCGATCTCGTCGATGACACCGGCCAGCTGCTTGCAGGGCACGGTGGTGACGAAGGACACGTCGTTTGCGACGAGATCGTCGACAATTTTCTCATTGATGTCGGTCAAGGCAACTGTCTTTCGTTAGATCGGGTGACTGATCGGAAGTGGGCGCGCGAAAATATTCCCCCATTCCCCAACGGAACGAAACGCGGAACCTTCGAAGTCCGTGGCGTAGTGTTTATGCAGGCATTGTCGCAACAAGCAACACACCCGGCGCGGCTCGACAGCCCCTTTTTGGGACTGCTGGTGCCGAAACTGCAAGACCATTGACGGGATGAAGCCTTGCACCCTAACGTCGAAGCCGCGAACGCGCGGTTCCGCACTTCGACAGAAACACCACCGCGCACAGGGAGACTTTCATGATCAAGAAAACACTGGCCGGGTTGCTGACCGGCGCCGTTCTCGCTCTTTCGGGGCAGGCTGCACATGCAGACGCCCATGGCGAAATCACCGTCGGTTACTTCCTGGAATGGCCCATGCCGTTCCTGGCCGCCAAAGCCTCCGGTGCCTATGATGAGGCGCTCGGCAAGAAGGTGAACTGGGTGACGTTCGACACCGGCACCGCAATGTCGGCTGCGATGGCCTCCGGCGACGTGCAGATGTCGGTATCGCAGGGCGTGCCGCCCTTCGTGGTCGCCGCTTCCGGCGGGCAGGACATTCAGGTTCTGGATGTGGCCGTTAGCTATTCGGAAAACGACAACTGCGTCGTGGCTTCCGGTCTGGAAATTGACAAGACCAGCGCTGCCGAACTGGCCGGCAAGAAGGTCGCCGTGCCGTTGGGCACCGCCGCCCACTACGGTTTCCTGAGCCAGATGAACCATTTTGGCGTCGCCGTTGACGGTTTGCAGGTCGTCGACATGGCACCGGCCGAAGGCGCTGCCGCGCTGGGTCAGGGTTCCGTCGACATGGCCTGCGGCTGGGGCGGTGCGTTGAACCGCATGAAGGAATTTGGCAACATCCTGCTGACCGGTGCCGAAAAACAGGAGCTGGGCATTCTCGTCTTCGACGTGACCTCCGCCCCCGCCTCCTACATCGCCGAGAACGGCGAGACGGTCGCCAAGTTCCTGAAGGTGACGGCTGATGCCAACGCCGACTGGGCCGCCAACAAGAGCGACGAGATGCTGAGCGTCATCGCGACCGAGTCCGGCATGGACAAGGAAGCCGCTGCCGCCTCGCTGGCCACGTTTGAGTTCCCGACCATCGACGAGCAGCTTTCCGCAGCATGGTTCGGCGGTAACGCCGCGCCGTTCATGAAGGGCGTCGCCGACGTCTTCGTGGAAGCCGGGTCCATCGATTCCGCGCTCGACGATTATTCGGGCACGGTCAACACCGGACCGCTGGAAGCCGCCAAAGGCATGTAAGATACGATGGGGCGGCCCTTTACGGGCCGCCCCGTTTTCTATCGACTAGCCGATAATCGAAGCTCACTGGTTTCCGCGCGCGACGTGACGGGGGCGGAAGGTCGGGGGACATGAGCGGACTTCTGATAGACGATCTATCCATGCGGTTCGACCTGCCGGGGGGCGGGCACGTACAGGCATTGCAGAATGTCACGATCGACCTGAAAGCCGGTGAGTTGCTGAGCGTGCTCGGCCCGTCCGGTTGCGGCAAGACGACGTTGCTGAACATCGTGGCCGGGTTTCTCGCCCCAACAGGCGGGACGATGACGCTGAACGGCCACACGATCACGGGCCCGGATGCCGAACGCGGCATGGTGTTCCAGCAGGGTGCCCTGTTCGAGTGGATGTCGGTGCGCGAGAATGTCGGTTTCGGACCGTCCATGAAGGGCATGGCGAGCGCGGAGAAGAGCGACATCGTCGACCACCTGCTCGACGTCGTAGGCCTGCAGGATTTCAAGGAAAAGGCGGTCTACGAACTGTCCGGTGGCATGCAGCAGCGCGTGGCGCTGGCCCGCTGCCTTGCCAACGACCCGGACGTGATCCTGATGGACGAACCGCTGGGGGCGCTGGACGCGCTGACGCGGGAAAAGATGCAGAGCCTCGTTCTGAAATTGTGGAAGGAGACCGGCAAGACCATCATCCTCATCACCCACTCGGTCGAAGAAGCGCTTCTGCTGGGCGAACGGCTGATCGTGATGGCTCCGCGGCCCGGGCGTATCCATACAGAATACCGCCTGCCTTTTGCCGAACTCGGCGTCGATGCCGACCTGCGCGAGGTGAAGAAACATCCCGATTTCGGCCCCAAGCGCGAAGAGATCCTCAACATGATCTGGAACATGGAAGAGGAAATCATGGGCACGCAGGAAAACGCGGCATGACCGCCCTGTTCTTTTTGCTTATCTATATCGCCATCTTCGCCGTCAGCGCTTTCGTCGTCACGCGGCTGATACAGGGCAAGATGTCCGACTACACGTCGCTGAAGACCGTGACCTTCGGGGACGAAAGCGCGGTGCGCCCGAACCGGGCGGCGGGTATTATCTCCATCGCCACCATCTTCGTCATGTGGGGCGTATTCACCGGCTCCAGCCTGCTGCCATCCTTCCTGCACGCCCCGGGCCCCTACATGGGCACAACGAGTTTCACCTACACGGCAGAAGCCGATGGGCAGTCGGATGATGCGACGGTCACGGTGGTCGTGCATCCTCGCGGCGACAGGCCGGACCTGCCCGCAGTCGAACCGGGCGACGGGTTCGCCAAGGACGATATTCTCGCCATCGCGCAATGGCGCAGCGGGTTGGTTCGGGTCGACGCCAATGACGACATCACGAAGGCTGCCGGGGCCGAGGTGGTGGCCATCGACGGCCAGCCGATCGAGCCGGGCAGTACCGTGCAGACGGCGGACGGTTCGGTCACGCTGTCTGACAAGGGCACGCCAAACTTCACGCCTTCAAAGGGCTGGCAGATGGAGCCCCTCTATCTGCCGGCGCCGGAAGAGGTGTGGTCCCGCCTGGGGCAGATCACGACCGAGGGGTTCCGCAACTTCTCGCTGGTGGAACATCTGGGCTATTCCCTGTTCCGCGTCGTGGTCGGCTTCATCTTCGGTGCGCTGGTCGGCATTCCGCTGGGCTACGCGATGGGCCTGTCCAACTGGTTTCGCGGCTGGTTCGACCCGATCGTCGAGTTCATGCGCCCCGTGCCACCGCTGGCGCTGATCCCGCTCGTCATCATCTGGGCGGGCATCGGCGAGACCGGCAAGATCATCCTGCTGTTTCTGGCCGCACTCTGGATCATGGCCATCGCCGCCCGGTCCGGCGTGTCCGGTGTGAACATATCGAAGGTTCACGCGGCCTATTCGTTGGGGGCGAGCAAGTGGCAGATCATGCGCCATGTCATCATTCCGAATTCGCTGCCGGAAATCTTTACCGGCGCGCGGGTGGCGATGGGGGTCTGCTGGGGCACGGTTGTCGCCGCCGAACTGGTGGCGGCCGAGCAGGGTGCCGGCATGATGATCATGACGGCCTCGAAGTTCCAGAACACCGACATCGTGATCATGGGTATTATCCTGATCGGCGTGATCGGCTTCGGCATCGACATGTTGATGCGCTGGGCTGAACGCATTCTCGTGCCTTGGAAGGGCAAGGGCTAGGGCAGCCCTAGGTCTTGTCGTAGTAACCCTTGTACCACGCCACAAATGCCTCGACGCCGTCTTCGATTGATGTGGTCGGCGCAAAACCGGTAGCTGAGGCGAGCGCATCGATATCGGCATAGGTGGCGGGCACGTCGCCTGGCTGGAGCGGTTTGAAGTCGATCTGCGCCTTACGACCCACGGCCTGTTCCAGACAGGCGATGAAATGCATCAGTTCCACCGGCCTGTTGTTGCCGATATTGTAGAGCCGGTAGGGGGCGCTGGACGTGGCAGGGTCGGGCGCGTCTGAATCCCAGTCGGAGTTCGGCGTAGCGGGTTGGTCCGCCACCCGCAGAACGCCGTTCACGATGTCGTCGATGAAAGTGAAATCGCGGCGATGCTTGCCGTGGTTGAAGACCTCGATGGGTTCGCCCGCCATGATCTTGCGCGTGAAGATAAAGGGCGCCATGTCCGGCCTTCCCCACGGGCCATAGACGGTGAAGAACCGCAGGCCGGTGCAGGGCAAGCCGTAGAGATGGGCATAGGTGTGCGCCATCAATTCGTTGGACTTCTTGGTGGCGGCGTAAAGGCTCAACGGATGATCGACCCCGTGCTGCTCGGAAAACGGCATGGCCGTATTGGCCCCGTAAACCGAACTGGACGAAGCGAAGACGAGGTGTTCGACGCTGGTATGGCGGCAGGCTTCGAGGATGTTGGTAAAGCCCACGATGTTGCTGTCGATATAGGCGCGGGGATTCTCGATTGAGTATCGCACTCCCGCTTGCGCCGCGAGGTTGATGACGGTTCTGGGCTTGTGTTCGGCGAACAGGGCGTCGACGGCTGTTTGAGATTTCAGGTCGACTACTGCGAACGTAAACCGCTCGCGGTCTGCGATTTGCGCCAGTCGGTCCCGCTTCAGGCTGACATCGTAATAGTCATTGAGATTGTCTAGGCCGACGACCGTCTCGCCGCGCTCCAGCAGCGTGGCTGCGGTGTGGAAACCGATGAAACCGGCGGCCCCGGTGACGAGCGTGGTCATCGCGCGTTATCCGTCGAACCCGAGAAAGCGGGTGACGTGCTCCGTGGCGCGGCGGCGGGAGACGACGGAATTGGCGACGAACTCCTCGTCCGGCCAGCCGAGCGCCACGCAGGTCAAAATGACCTGATCGTCGGGGATGCCCGCCACCTCGCGTACCACCGGGCTCTGCATGATGCCCTGGCCGTTGATGACCGCGCCCAGACCTTTGGACCATGCCGCCAGCACCAGCCCGTAGGTCATGGCCCCCGTGTCGAAATGGGCGATGGTGTTGCCGAGCAGGTCGCGGTCGAAACACACCACCACCGAGACCGGCGCATCGAACTGGCGGAAGCCGCGCATCACCCAGTCCTGCCGCCGTTCGGCGTCGTGGCGCTCGATGCCCATGGCCTCGAAGAGCTGCACGGCGATCTCGATCTGCCGTTTGCGATGTTCGCCTTCATAGGCCGCATAGTCCTCGATATCCCGCTCCGGCGTGACGCCGCCGAGCATGCGTTCGGTGTTGCCCTCGCGCACCCGTTCCAGCGGCTCGCCCGTCAGCACATGCAGGTGCCAGGGTTGGGTGTTCATGGAGGACGGCGCGCGGTTGGCGAGCGCGATGATCTCTTCCATCAGCGCCTGCGATACGGGTTCGTCCGTGAAGCCGCGAATGGAGCGGCGTTCACGCATGGCCTGGTCGAGTTTCATCGCGATCTCCTTTTCCGGCGAGCGTTCAGTAAAGTTCGCGCATGGAGGCTGCCTCGAACGGCTTGAACGGTTCGGTGATATCGCCGCGCACCTTGCCGACCCATTGCGGGTCGTTGAGCAAGGCACGGCCCACGGCGATCATGTCGAACTCGTCGCGCTCCATGCGCTCGATCAATTTCTCCAGCCCTGCCGGTTCGGAATTGCGCCCGCCGAAGGCTCCGAAGAAGTCTCCGTCCAGCCCGACCGAGCCGACGCTGATCGTTGGTGCACCAGTCAGCTTCTTGGCCCAACCGGCGAAGTTGAGGCCATCCTTGCCGTCGAGATCGGGAAACTCCGGTTCCCAGAAGCGGCGCTGGGAACAATGCAGCATGTCCGCCCCGGCTTCCACCAGCGGCGCGAGCCATTGTGTCATTTCGTCTGGCGTTTCGGCAAGTCGCGTCTTGTAGTCCTGCTGCTTCCACTGGCTGACGCGCAGGATGATCGGAAAGTCCGGGCCGACCGCCGCGCGCATGGAGCGGATGATTTCGGCTGCAAACCGCGCCCGTTCCGGCAATGTCGCGCCGCCCCATTTGTCGTCGCGCAAGTTCGTGCCGCTCCAGAAGAACTGGTCGACCAGATAGCCATGGGCACCGTGGATTTCCGCCACGTCGAAGCCGAGGTTCTTGGCTTCAAGCCCCGCCTTGGCGAAGGCGGCGATCGTATCGGCGACGTCTTCATCGCTCATCGCCTTGCCGCGTTCCATGCCGGGGCCGATCAGGCCGGACGGGCTTTCGACCGGGGCTTCGGGTTCCCACTTCGTCGTCGGGTTCTTGGTCGAGCCCGTGTGCCAGATCTGTGGGCCCATGCGGCCACCGGCAGCGTGGACCCCGTCGATGACCTGCTTCCAGCCGTCGAGGGCATCTCCGTGAAAGAAGGGAATGCCCTCCTCATTCTTAGAGGCCGGGCGGTCGACCACCGTGCCTTCGGAAATGATGAGACCCACGTCCCCCGCCGCCCGGCGGCGGTAATAGTCGGCCACATTGTCCTTCGGCACGCCACCCGGCGAGAAGGAGCGGGTCATGGGGGCCATCACGATGCGGTTCTGCATCGTCAGCGATTTCAAGGTGTAGGGCTGGAACAGGACGTCGGTGGCGATATCGGTCATCGGGTCGTTTCGTAGAGAAGCGTTTTGCAATCGTGTGCCCGTGGCGCAGCGCTGCGTCAAACGAATGCACGGGTTGATCGGTCGAAGGCGGTGCTGTAGCGTCGAGGTGCTCAGCGACGAGGGACCATTCCATGCAACACGCCTATATCTGCGACTATGCCCGCACGCCCATCGGTCGGTTCGGCGGCGCTTTGGCCGGTGTGCGGGCGGACGATCTGGGGGCCGTGCCGTTGGCCGCATTGAAGGAACGGCACGATCTGAACTGGGCCGAATGCGGCGAGGTTGCCTATGGCTGTGCCAATCAGGCGGGCGAGGACAACCGCAACGTGGCCCGCATGGGCGCGCTGCTGGCGGGTTTCCCTGATACCGTTCCCGGCGTAACGCTGAACCGGCTTTGCGGGTCGGGCATGGATGCGGTTTTGTATATCGCGCGCGCCATCCAGACGGGTGCCATCGAGTTCGGCGTGGCCGGCGGGGTGGAATCCATGTCGCGGGCGCCTTTCGTGATGCCGAAAGCGACGAGCGCGTTTTCGCGGGAGGCGGAGATCTACGACACGACGATCGGCTGGCGCTTCGTCAATCCGCTGATGGAGAAACTCTACGGCACCGATTCCATGCCGGAGACCGCCGAGAATGTCGCCGAACAGGAGGGCGTTTCGCGCGATGCCCAGGACGCTTTTGCCGTTTCCAGCCAGGAAAAGGCCATTCGTGCGCAGCAATCGGGGCGTCTGGGGCGGGAAATTGTTCCCGTCAGCATTCCGCAGCGCCGGGGCGAGGCACTCGTCGTCGATACGGACGAACATCCGCGCGAGGGCATGGATGTGGAAAAGCTGGCGCGACTGCCGACGCCGTTTCGTGAGGGCGGCACGGTGACGTCGGGCAATGCGTCGGGTGTCAATGACGGGGCGGCGGCGTTGCTGATTGCCAATGAAGCGACGAGTGAAACGCTACGAACTCACGCCCCTTGCTCGCATCGTCGCCGGTGCGACGGCGGGGGTCGAGCCGCGCATCATGGGTATGGGGCCGGCACCGGCCACGGAGAAACTGATGGCGCAAACGGGCACGGCGATGGCGGATTATTCGGTCATCGAACTGAACGAGGCATTCGCGGCTCAGGCCATCCCCGTGCTTCGGCGGCTGGGGGTCGATCCGTCGGACCCGCGGGTCAATCCGAATGGAGGAGCGATTGCGTTGGGCCATCCGCTTGGCGCTTCCGGCGCGCGGATCACCGGCACGGCGGCGCTGGAGATGAGCCTGAACGGGGGCACCCGCGCGCTGGCGACCATGTGCATCGGTGTCGGGCAGGGCATCGCCATCGAACTGGCCGCGCCGTGATGCGCTAGCGAATGGCGGCCTCGTACCAGTCGACGATCTGCGCCCGCTCCTGCGGCGTGATGTTCGACAGGTTGCCAGGCGGCATGGCGTGGCTGCGCCCGGCCTGCAGATAGATTTCGCGGGCGTAGCGGGCGATCTGCTCTTCAGTTTGCAGAACGACCCCCTTGGGCGGCACGATCATGCCCTCCCATGTGGGTTCCACCGCATGACACATCGCGCAGCGGCCTTGCACCGCGATGCTGGCCTGTTCGAAGCCGGGTGCCTGCATGAACCGCTCCGTGCGCTGGGAGACCGCAGCCTGCGCCTCGCCGGTCTGGAACGAGGGATTGGTGGACAGCCATGCAGCGATGACGAACAGCAACACCGTCGCCAGCCACGTCCATTTCGGCCCATCGCCGGTGGCGTGCATCGTATTGAAATAATGGCGGATGGTGACGCCCATCAGGAACACGAGTGCGGCAATCACCCAGTTGTATTCGGTCGCGAATGCCAGCGGGTAATGGTTCGACAGCATGAGGAACAGGACGGGCAGCGTCAGGTAATTGTTGTGGGTGGAGCGCTGCTTGGCGATGATGCCGTATTTCGGGTCCGGCGTGCGCCCCGCCTTCAGGTCCGCCACCACGATGCGCTGGTTGGGCATGATGATGAAGAACACGTTGGCCGTCATGATGGTGGCCGTGAACGCGCCCAGATGCAGCAGGGCCGCGCGGCCGGTGAAGACCTGCGTGTAGCCCCATGCCATCGCCACCAGCAGCACGAACAGCAGCAGCATCAGCCCGTTCATGTTGTCGCCGATGAAGCGGCTCTTGCAGAGGTAATCGTAGACCAGCCAGCCGATCGTGAGCGAACCTGCGGAGATGAGGATGGCCTGCCAGACGGCGAGGTCGGCCACGTTGCGGTCGATGAGGAACAGTTCCGCCCCCGCCCAGTAGACGATCATCAGCAGGGCGGCGCCGGACAGCCACGTCATGTAGCTCTGCCATTTGTGCCAGGTCAGATGTTCCGGCAGGCGGTCCGGGGCGACCTTGTATTTGGTCGTGTGGTAGAAGCCCCCGCCATGGACCTCCCACTCCTCGCCGGTGGCCCCTTCGGGCATATCGGGGGCGGGCTTCAGCATCAGATCGAGGGCGATGAAGTAGAAGCTGGCGCCGATCCATGCCATGGCCGTGATGATGTGCACCCAGCGCACCGCGAAGGCCAGCCAGTCCCACATGATGGCGAAATCGTAATACATCGTGCGCCTTCCGCTATCGCCTCACCGTCGCCGGCCCCTCACAGGTCGATAACGATCCGGTCGGCAATCTCAAAACGATATTCCTCCAGATTGTCGCCGGGGTCATCATCGGGCCCTCCCCTGTCCACGACCAGAAAGTCGCAGGGCTCGTAGAGCGGGGTCAGAACACCGTGCCAGACGTTGCGGTGAAGTTGATGCCCTGGGAGGCGGTCGCGAGAAAGGCGGTCGGGTCCACCGGTTGGCCCCCGTCATCGGAACAGACGAGAACCAGCCAGTCATGGTGGCCCAGCGGATAGAAGGCTTGCGAGCCGAGGGGATGGCGCTCGACCATGGAGACCGTCAGGGGCAGGGCGTAGGGCTGTGCGGCAAAGATCGAGATGATCGCTGCGCCGTTCCGCCGGGCCACATCGGTGATCGCAAGCGCGTGGTGGCGGATGCAGTGGCCATCGTTGATGGCGAATGCATCCGCACCTGGCGTCTCGATGACCGTTCCGAAGGGGGCGAAAGCATCGGCGGTCAGGGGCGTGGGCTTGAGCGGTTTCATCGAGGCGATCCACCGTGAACAAGGTGGCGAGCATGGCCGACAAGCCTGCCCCGTTCAATGGGCGGACCTGCAATCCAGGTCGTTTCACAGCCCGCTACGGCCCCGGGTACGCCAAAGACTACTTCTCGCTAGCGTTTAATTTCAATGTGTTGCACAAGTCGATGGTTGTCGCCCTTCCGGAACCCCAAGGCCATGTCCACCAGTTGCCTTGTCGACAAGCTCGGCCACTACGCTCCCCTTTCGGAAGACGATGTGGCCTATGTGGACGCTCTGGAGGAGGACGAACGCAACTTTCCGCGCCATACCGAAATCATCTCGGAAGGCGATGCCAACACCCATCTGTATGCGGTCAAGAAAGGCTGGCTCTATCTTTATACGGACCTGCCCGACGGGCGGCGGCAGATCGTGCGGGTGCTGGTGCCGGGCGATATCGTCGGTTTTCCCGACCTCGCCTTCGACAGGGCCACGACGAACCTGCGGGCGGCGGAAGACTGCTCCCTGTGCCCGTTTCCCAAGCAGAAGCTGGACGTCATACTGGAGAAATCGCCGCGCCTGTCGGCATTGCTGCTGACCCTCGCCAACCGCGATCTGGCGTGCATGGTGGACATGATGCGGGTGCTGGGCCGGATGAACGCGGAAGAGCGGCTCAGTTTCTTCTTCCTCGATATCCGCGCCCGCTTGCGCATCACCAACAAGGAAATGACGGATACATTCCGCATGCCCTTGAACCAGCACGAGATCGGCGACGCACTCGGATTGACGCACACTTATGTGAGTAAGTCCGTGCGCCGTATGGAAGATCGCGGAATGATCGAGCGCAAGGGCGGCTTCGTACGGCTGCTAAAGGCCGAACTCATGGCCGAACGGATCGGTTTCGAGGACCGCTACACCACACTCGATACGTCGTGGTTTCCCCCTACGAGCGGCTAGTCGGTTCGTTGCCATTATCAAAGACTGACGGCGCCGACCTTGCGGGGCGAAAACCGTCGGAGCCTGCCGACGTGGCGGAACAGGTATTCGTGCGCTAGGTTCGGTTTACCGCAAAGATCAGGCTCGTCTTCGAAAACCGAGCTTTATTTACGCGCGTAATAATCTGTTCCGCTACTGCGGCGACCTTTCGTGTGAGTATCATGACGCCCCCGACCAGCACCCTCCATTCCAAGCAGCGTATCGATACGATGGAGGAACTTGCGGTTGCCATCGGCGTATCGCGGCCCACCCTGTCGCGCTACTTTCAGGATCCCGACCGTGTCAGCCGGTCCTCCCGGGAGCGCATCGCCGAGGGGCTGGAGCAGGTGGAATACGTCCCCAACTTCTTCGCCACGCGGATGAACCGCAAGTCGACGGGCATGATCGGGGTCATCATCCCCTATCTCAACGACCTGTTCTTCACCAAGCTGCTGGAGGCCATCGAGCGGGCGGCGATGGACGAGGGGTTTACCGTCATCACCCAGTGCTCCCATTCGGACCCGGCGATCGAGGCGCGGGCGGCGGAAACCTTCATGTCGATGAATGTGGACGGTGCTCTCGTCGTGCCTTTAGGCAACCAGAGCGACATGAAGGTTCATGGCCGCCTGCAGGCGAGACTGCCGTTCGTTCTGGTTGATTCGCGCCCGGAGACCATGCCGCATGTTGATTTCGTCGGTACCAACCACGGGCAAAGCACGGGGCTGGCGGTGGAATATCTGTGCCGGGTCGGCCCCCCTCCCGTCTTCCTTGCGATGCCCCGGGTCAATTTCAACGCGATGGAGCGGGAGCGGGCCTATATCGCCGCCATGGACTATCTGGGCCACGAGCCTCGGGTGATCGGCGTCGAGGCCGTCGAGGGGGACTGGCTCTACGAAGCCCATGGACAGGCGGTGCTGGACCGGGAATTCGGCGCGGGTCGCCTGCTGGACGCGTCCATCCTGTGCGTCAACGACCGGGTCGCCATCGGGGCGCTGCGGTCGGCGGCGTCTCACGGTCTGGAGCCGGGCGGACAACGCCGGGGCGGGCTGCGGATCATGGGGCATGACGACTATCCCATCTGCCCCTATCTCACCCCCAGCCTCACGACCGTCGCCCAAAACGTGGACGCCATCGGCCATGCCGCCGTTTCCCGGCTCGCCGGTCTCGTCAAGGCGCAGGACGATGACGGCGCCCACTTCGTCCGGCTGTTCGACGGCGACCTGAAAATTCGGCAATCCGCCTGAAATTTCGGCATGTTGCCCGCTGTACGTGCAGGTCGATATGCAATTTCTGCAATTCCGCATTGACGTAGCCGCATAGGCTGCGGTAGGAGTGAACGCGTGTAAAATAGGGAGGACTTCCATGTCTATCATCAAAACACTGCTGGCGACCGCAGCCGGCATCACCATGACCATCGGCACCGCTTACGCCGACGGCCATTCCAAGACGCTGACCATCGCCACCGTGAACAACGGCGACATGATCCGCATGCAGAAATACACCGACGATTTCACCGAGAAGACGGGCCACAAGGTCGAGTGGGTGACGCTGGAAGAAAACGTGCTGCGCCAGCGCGTGACGACCGACATCACCACCAAGGGCGGTGCTTTCGACATCATGACGATCGGCATGTACGAGACCCCCATCTGGGGCAAGAACGAGTGGCTCGTTCCGCTCAACGACCTGTCTGCAGAATACGATGTCGA
The DNA here is from genome assembly GCA_963711195.1 of uncultured Alphaproteobacteria bacterium. Taxonomy (GTDB): domain Bacteria; phylum Pseudomonadota; class Alphaproteobacteria; order Rhizobiales; family Rhizobiaceae; genus Pseudahrensia. The sequence continues at coordinate 102,626 of CAVQDK010000012.1, read as the reverse complement.
CGACATCCTGCCAGCCATGGCCGGCGGTCTGTCCTATGACGGCACGCTGTATGCGGCACCGTTCTACGGCGAATCCTCCATGATCATGTACCGCACGGACCTGATGGAAGCGGCCGGTCTGGAAATGCCGGAAGCGCCGACCTGGGAGTTCATCCAGCAGGCCGCCGCCGCGATGACCGATCGTGACAACGAGATCAACGGCATCTGCCTGCGCGGCAAGGCCGGTTGGGGCGAGGGCGGTGCCTTCATCACGGCCATGTCCAACTCCTTCGGCGCACGCTGGTTCGACGAGGACTGGAACGCCCAGTTCGACACCGAAGAGTGGAAGAACACGCTGACCACGTTCAAGACGATGATGGACGAGTCCGGCCCCGCCGGTTACGCCACCAACGGCTTCAACGAGAACCTGTCGCTGTTCCAGCAGGGCAAGTGCGGCATGTGGATCGACGCGACGGTCGCTGCATCCTTCGTGACCAACCCGACGGACTCCACCGTTGCCGACAAGGTCGGTTTCGCACTGGCACCCGATAACGGGTCTTGGCAAGCGTTCCAACTGGCTCTGGGCATGGGCACTGGCCATTCCTGCCGGTACGCGAGAAGGAAGCGGCTGCCAAGCAGTTCATCGAATGGGCAACCGGCACCGGCTACATCGAACTCGTCGCCGAGAACGAAGGTTGGGCCAACGTCCCTCCCGGAGCGCGCACGTCGCTCTACGAGAACGCCAACTACAAGGACGTTCCGTTCGCCAAGATGACGCTGGACTCCATCCTGTCGGCCGACCCGAACAACTCCGACGGTCAAGCCGAGCCCGTATGTGGGCGTGCAGTTCGCGGCCATTCCTGAATTCGCCGGTATCGCGACCGACGTGAGCCAGGAATTCTCCGCAGCCTATGCCGGTCAGCAGACCATCGACGAGGCGCTGGCCAAGGCGCAGGCCATCACGAACGATGCCATGGAAGCTGCCGGCTACAACTAGGCCGAAGGCAACGACGAGGGCCGCGCATCGCGCGGCCCTTTTTCTTGTCGGGGGGCACCCGGCAAATATGCGCATAGTCGGCACGGGGGTGCCGTGAACGGGGGAGGTTCATACGATGGCGACCCAGAATTCCAGATCCGCAGCCCGCCTGATGATGGCACCGGCCGTCATCCTGCTTCTCGGCTGGATGCTCGTGCCCCTCATCATGACGCTGTGGTTCTCGTTCCGGAACTATCTGCCCCTGCGTGGCGGCGACCTCGGCTTTGCCGGCTTCGACAATTACGTTCGTTTCGTCAGTTCCAGCGCCTTCTGGCCCAGCGTGCAGACGACACTCATCATCGTCGGCAGCGTGCTTATCATCACTCTGGTGTTGGGCGTGCTGCTCGCCCTGCTGCTGGACCAGCCCATGTGGGGGCAGGGCGTCGTGCGCATCCTCGTCATCGCCCCGTTCTTCGTCATGCCGACCGTCTCGGCGTTGGTTTGGAAAAACATGTTTCTCGACTCGGTCAACGGCCTGTTCGCCCATATCTGGCGCGCCTTCGATGCGCAGCCCGTGGAATGGCTATCGCAGGCGTCGGTAGAATCCATCATTCTCATCGTCAGCTGGCAGTGGCTTCCCTTCGCCACGCTGATCCTACTCACCGCCGTGCAGTCGCTCGACGGCGAACAGCTGGAAGCCTCCGAGATGGACGGCGCGAAACCGCTGCAGCGCTTCTTCTTCATCATCCTGCCCCATCTGGCGCGGGCCATCACGATCGTTGTGCTGATCCAGACTATTTTCCTGCTGTCGATCTTCGCCGAAATCTTCGTCACCACCGGCGGGGCGTTCGGTACGAAAACCCTGTCCTATCTGATCTATCAGCGGGTGCTGGAGAGTCAGAATATCGGGCTCGGGTCGGCGGGCGGTATCTACGCCGTCATTCTCGCCAACATCATTGCGCTGTTCCTGATGCGCATCGTCGGCAAGAACCTGGACGCGTAAGGAGAGCACCATGGCCCGTTCAGTCACCACCAACCGCAAGATCATTAACACCGCCGCTGCCTGGACGATCGGGCTGCTGATCTTCTTCCCGATCCTGTGGACGATCCTGACCAGCTTCAAGACGGAAGCGGAGGCGATCGCGTTCCCGCCGTCCTTCCTGTTCTTCGACTGGACGACGGAAAACTACGGCGTCGTGATGGAGCGGTCCAACTATGCCCGTTTTCTGTGGAACTCGATCTTCATCGCCGGTGGCTCGACCATTCTCGGCATCATCATCGCCGTGCCCGCCGCGTGGTCCATGGCCTTCGTGCCGTCCCGGCGCACGAAGGACATCCTGCTGTGGATGCTGTCAACCAAGATGCTGCCCGCCGTGGGCGTGCTCTACCCGATCTACCTGATCTTCATCCAGCTCGGTCTGCTCGACAGCGTGCTGGGCCTGACGATCATTCTCATGCTCATCAACCTGCCGATCATCGTGTGGATGCTCTACACCTATTTCCGCGAGATTCCCGGCGAGATACTGGAAGCCGCGCGGATGGACGGGGCATCGCTGCGTTCGGAAATCCTGTATGTGCTGACGCCCATGGCAATTCCCGGCATCGCATCGACGTTGCTGCTGAACTTCATTCTGGCGTGGAACGAGGCGTTCTGGACGTTGAACCTCACGGCTGCGCAGGCGGCACCGCTGACAGCGTTCATCGCGAGCTATTCGAGCCCGGAAGGGCTGTTCTACGCAAAATTGTCGGCGGCCTCCACGATGGCCATCCTGCCGATCCTGATCCTCGGCTGGTTCAGTCAGAAACAACTCGTGCGGGGCTTGACCTTCGGCGCGGTCAAATAGGGAGGCACTCATGGGCCAGATTACACTTCAGAAGGTCTCCAAGAGCTTCGGTGCCACCGAAGTCATACCCGGCGCGGATCTTGAAATCCGCGACGGCGAGTTCATCGTCTTTGTCGGACCCTCCGGTTGCGGCAAGTCGACGTTGCTGCGGATGATCGCCGGGCTGGAGGACACCACATCCGGCGCCATCATCATCGACGGCAAGGATGTCTCGCAGGTCGGCCCGTCCCAGCGCGGGCTGGCAATGGTGTTCCAGTCCTATGCGCTTTATCCGCATATGACGGTGCGCAAGAACATCGCCTTTCCCATGCGGATGGCGAAGATCGACCAGGCCGAACAGGACAAGCGCATCGAAGCCGCCGCCGCCGCGCTGAACCTGACGGACTATCTCGACCGCAAACCGGGGCAGCTTTCAGGGGGCCAGCGCCAGCGTGTCGCCATCGGCCGGGCCATCGTGCGCGAACCGGCAGCGTTCCTGTTCGACGAACCGCTGTCCAATCTCGATGCCGCATTGCGGGTTGGGATGCGAATGGAAATCGGCGAACTGCACAAGAAGCTGAAGACCACGATGATCTACGTCACCCACGATCAGGTGGAAGCCATGACAATGGCGGACCGGATCGTGGTGCTGCAGAAGGGCGTCATCGAGCAGGTCGGAACGCCTCTGGAACTCTACCACACGCCGCAGAACAAGTTCGTCGCGGGCTTCATTGGCTCGCCCAAGATGAACCTGCTGGAAGGTGCGAAAGCCGCGCACCACGACGCGACGACCATCGGCATTCGTCCCGAACATATCGCCGTGTCCACCGTTGCGACGGACGGCGCGTGGCAGGGCACGGTCGGCGTGGCCGAGCATCTCGGTTCCGACACGTTCATCCACATCCACGGTATCGAGGGGTGCGACCCGATGACCGTGCGGGCCGAAGGCGACGTGGCGGTCAGCCATGGCGATGTCGTCCATCTGACGCCCGACATTTCAAAACTCCACAAATTCGACGCGCAGGGCCTGCGGATCGGATGAACCGTCTGGACGGAAAATCTGCCCTCATCACGGGGGCGGCTCGCGGTATCGGGCGTGGAATTCGCGCGTGCCTACTTGCCGAAGGTGCAACCGTCGCCATCGCGGATATCGATCTCGGCGCCGCGACAGCGACAGCCGACGCGCTCGGCGACAACGCCTATGCAGTGCATATGGACGTGAGCGAACAGGACAGCATCGACGCGGCGGTCGATCAGGTCGTCACGCGCACCGGCAAACTCGATATTCTCGTCAACAGCGCCGCCGTCTTCGATGCCGCCAGGACCGTCGATGTTTCGCGCGCCAGTTACGAGCGTCTCACCGCCATTAACGTCGCCGGTACGTTGTTCACCATGCAGGCGGCTGCGAAGCGGATGATCGCGCAGGGGCCGCGCGAACCGGGAAACCACGGCAAGATCATCAACATGGCGAGCCAGGCCGGGCGGCGGGGCGAGGCGCTGGTGCTGGTCTACTGCTCCACCAAGGCAGCGGTCATTTCCATGACGCAATCGGCGGGGCTGGACCTCATTGCCCACGGCATCAACGTCAACGCCATCGCACCCGGCGTGGTGGACGGGGAGCATTGGGAGCACGTGGATTCGATGTTCGCCAAGCTGGAAGGCAAACCTGTCGGGCAGAAGAAGGCCGAAGTTGCAGCCGGTGTTCCTGCGGGCCGTTTTGCGGTGCCCGAAGACCTCTCGGGCATGGCAGTCTTCCTCGCGTCGGCTGAGGCCGACTACATCGTGGCGCAAACCTACAATGTGGACGGCGGGCAATGGATGAGCTGATGAAACTGACCCTCGACGCTTTGCCAAACCTGCCAGCCGATATTGCCAAACCGACATATGCCCGGTCCGCCCTGTCACAGGGAATGATCCATATCGGGCTCGGAAATTTCCATCGCGCGCACCAGGCATGGTATCTGCACCGGCTGATGAATACGGGTCTGGCCCACGATTGGGCGATCCTCGGCGCGGGCGTACGGGTTGCCGATGCAGTGCAGCGCGAAAAAATGCTGGCGCAGGATTGCCTGACGACGCTGATCGAACTCGACCCGGCGGGAAAGTCGGCGGAGATCATCGGGTCGATGATCGGCTACGTTCCGGTCGCCGCCGACAACGGGCCGCTCATTGCGCAAATGGCGGAACCGGCAATTCGCATCGTGTCGCTGACGGTCACGGAGGGCGGCTACTATCGCACCGTCGACGGTACGCTCGACACGAGCCATTCCGATATCGTCCATGACGTTGCGCATTTCGATAGGCCCAAAACGGCATTCGGTGCCATCGTTGCCGCCTTGAAGCTGCGCCGGGACGGGGGCGAAGGGCCGTTCACGTGTCTGAGTTGCGATAACCTGCAAGGCAATGGCGACATCCTGCGCAACACGATCGTGGGGCTGGCGACGCTGTCGGACCCGGCGCTTGCCGACTGGATCGACGCCAACGTCACCTTCCCCAACTGCATGGTCGACTGCATCGTGCCCGCCACCGGTGAGGCCGAACTGGCACTCGCCCGTTCCTTCGGAATCGACGATGCCGTGCCGGTGACCCACGAAAGATTTCGCCAATGGGTGCTGGAAGACAGGTTCTGCGCAGGCCGTCCCGACTGGGACAAGGCGGGGGCGACGTTTACCGATGATGTCCACGCCTTCGAAGCAATGAAGCTGCGTCAGTTGAATGCAGGGCACCAGATCATCGCCAACCCGGCGGAATTGCTATCGGTCCACACCATCGCCGACGCGATGGCGAACCCTGCCAATCGCGGGCTGTTCCGCAAGGTCGAGGTCGAGGAAATCGCCCCCCATGTGGCCGCCGTTCCGGGCATGACCCCCCTGGCCTATACCGACCTGATCGAAGGCCGCTTCGCCAACCCCGAAATCCACGACACCGTGCGCCGGGTGGCGTTCGACGGGTCGTCCCGCCATACGGGCTTCCTTCACCCGATCATCCACGATGCCCTTGCCGGTGATACGCCGCTCGACGGTCTGGCCCTGGTGGAAGCCCTGTGGGCGCGGATGTGCGCGGGAACGCGAGAAGACGGCAGCAGTATCGAGGCGAATGATCCGCTCTGGTCCACTTTGATGCCCGCCGCCCGGGCCGCGAAGGACGATCCCAGTATCTGGTTGGCACAGGAGACGATCTACGGCGATCTTGCCGACTCGCCGCGTTTTGCCGACAGTTTCGACCGTTGGCTACGCCTCGTCTGGAGCGAAGGTACGCTAGCGGCGATCGACACCTATCTGGATGCAAACGCTGCGGGGTCGAGAGCTAGCCCTGTGGCTTGATGCGTGCGCCGCTCTTGTCGGCGAAGGCGGCGAGGCGTTCGCCGGCCGCCGGTTGGGTGTTCACCACGCCTGCCACGAAGGCTTCCATATAGGCCGCATCCATCGCCGACATGTTGCGGCTGTGGGAAATGGCGGAGCAGACCGCGAAGTTCGACAGCGGCGGCACGTTGCAGACGGCCCGTGCCAGCTCCACCGCCTTTGCTTCGCAGTCAGCCTCGACATACTGGCACAGCCCGACTTCCATGCCTTCGCGTGCCTTGTAGATGCGTCCCGTGAGCATCATGTCGATCATGCGGGCACGGCCCACGAGTTCGGACACGCGAATGGTGGCGCCGCCGCCGGTGAACAGGCCGCGCTGGCCTTCCGGCAATGCGAAATAGGCGCTCTCGTCGGCGACGCGGATATGGGCGGCGGAAGCCAGTTCCAGCCCGCCGCCGACGGTGGCACCCTTGAGCGCGGCGATGATCGGCACGCCGCCATATTCCATCTTGTTGAACGCCTCGTGCCAACGCAGGCAGACCTGCATGAAGTCCGCCGCCGTGCGCTGCTCGCGGTGGTGTTCGACCAGGTCGAGACCGGCGGAGAAATGGTCCCCCTCACCGCGCAGCACGACGGCGCGGGCACCGGCACGGGGCAGGACGGAGAAGACGGCGATCAGTTCCTCGATCGTTCCCGCGTTGAGCGCATTGCGTTTGGCGGCGCGGTTCAGGCTGACGATGGCGATATCATCCTCGGCGGTCAGGGCGAGATTCGTCAGGTCGAGATCGGGAAGGTCCATGCTCATGTCCGTTGGGGTTCAGGCAAAGGGAATATCGCAGAGTTGGCCGGCGACCGCACCGCCCTTGCGCTGCACGTCCACCTGATCGCCGGGGCGGCAATCCGTGCTGACAAGCGCGTAGGCGACGTTGGCCTTCAGGCGCGGGGACCACAGGCAGTTCGTCATGTGGCCGACCGGTTCGCCATCCTTCACGATCGAGGGCCAGTTGTAACCGAGATGGGCCGGTTCGTCGCCCTCCAGAACCAGACCGAGCTGATGGCGTTTGGGCCCTTCGGCGTGGATCTTGCGCAGGGCCTGAACGCCGATCGTATCGTCGGGAACGTGCAGGTCGATGTAGGCACCGAGACGAACCTCGTAGGGGTTCGTCGACAGATCGCTGTCGCCCCCAACGGAGACCAACCCGCTTTCGATGCGTTCCGCCGTGGCCGGTGCGCCGGGACCGATATCCCACGGCTGGCCGGCTTCCTTGAAAATTTGCCAGAGCCTGTCGCCGAAACGGTGGTCGCGCAGGTAGATTTCGAATCCGCCCTGTTTCGACCAGCCGGAGCGTTGCACCGCGACGGGGATGCCCTGGATCTCGCTTTCGGCGAACCAGAAGTATTTGAGGTCGCGCACCCAGTCGCCGCAGACATGGGCCACCACATCTTCCGCCTTCGGGCCTTGGATAGCCATCGGGGAGACGTCGGGTTCGGTGACCTCAACATCCAACCCGCGCTCGGCAGCCACCGTGTCGGCCATGAGGCGGATATCGCTGTCGGCGATGGAAAACCAGAACAGGTCATCGGCCAGTTTCAGGCAGATCGGATCGTTGATAAGCGCTCCGCGGGAATCGCAGATCGGCGCGTAACGGCCTTGTCCGATCTTGCATTTCGACAGGTCGCGCACGGTCAGTATCTGCGCCAGCCGGGCAGCGTCCGGGCCTTTTAGCTGCACCTGCCGTTCGGCCCCCACGTCCCACTGGGACACGCCGTTCATCAGCCGCCAGTATTCGGCATCGTAATCGCCGTAGGACGTCGGCAGGATCATGGAATTGTAAACGCTGGCACCGACCATGCCGTCGGCCAATGCGGAGCGGTAGAACGGCGATTCCCGAAGGCGTGCAGACGGTGCGAACTGGACCACGAAACAACCTCCCGGTTCGTGTTGTTACCGCTCCAGTGGGACAGGCGTTGCGCCCTGTCTGTTCTGGAAACGACGCGGACCGCGACTGCGGCATCAGGGCTGGCGGTCCGGCATTCTTTCGAGAGGAGATGGCACGTTCTTCCTGGCGCATTTGCGGCGGTAGACCCGCTGCCACCGTTCCAGCCGCTGGCCTTCCATATCGGCCAGTCTGGCCATGATGGTCATGAGAAACGGCCTACGCGCAGCCTTGCCGGACAGACGCTTCCATGCCTTCTTCTCCGGCTTCGTCATGCCGCATCCCTTGCAGATGCCGCCGGGATACTTGCAGATGTCGATGCAGGGGCTTGGCGCATCGCGCCATCGGCGTTTCGTCGGTTTGTCGCGTTGTTTTTCCATGCGTAGACCGGAATCGGAAAGTGGATTGCCGCTACAACGCATCCGTGATGACGATGGCTCCGGTGAGCGCCAGAATGATGCCGATCAACAGGCCGCTCCACGGGAGCACGCGCGTCGTAAGCCGGGACTGGCGACCTGCGAACAGGGTGGTGATGGCAAGTGTCGTCCCCATGCCCAGCGCCAGGCACAGGATACCGAGGGCCGACGTCGACACGTTGAATTGCGTGATGCCGAAGGAGGCGATAGCCAGCGCCACCGGTTCCGGCGTGGCGGCCAGCAGGACGAGCGACCGGTTCAGTTGTTGCAGCGGGACGGGGAGGGTCGACGCCTCCCCCGCACCTTCCGGCCCGGTCGCAAGAACCGGTTCGGGTCTGCGGATGACGGCATGGAGCAGCAGGTGCGCGCCAATGGCGATGAGTGCGCAACCGGCCAGCACCCGCAGGGTCCGCACCGGCGCTGCGACGCCGAATGCCGTCGCCGCATAAATGGCTCCGATGACGAGAGCGAAAGCGACGAGCGCGCGCGCTCCCGCGAAGGCGAAGGCGTCGAGAACGGGTACGGCGATCGTTTCAACATTCCGCGTGCCGACACCGCGCCTGCCAGCCAGGTGGCGCGCGGCCAGCAGCAACTTTCCGTGGCCGGGCAGCAGGACGTGGACGGCACCGAAGGCGAACAGGATGAGGGCCGAGGCCGGGTTCTGCAATGCACCGAACGGCACGGCCATCCAGCCGTGAAGCCAGGCGGGCAGGAACTCAGTCACCGTCATTGGCGCTGCGCACGCCTTCCAGCTTTTCGCTGCCGTGGGTGTAGGGGTCGATGCGTTCCAGCGCCATCGTGTAGCCGACTTCGGCGAGCCCCGTATCGATGGTTTCCACCCGCAGGCTGCCCACTGCCTTGAACGGTTCCCACATGGCCAACACCTCGACCGGCTCCGGCGCTTCCACCAGCACGATCTGGTTCGGCGGCGGGGCGGGTACGTGGATGCAGGCACCCACATAGGGCACGAGCAGGAACGTGCGCGTCATGCCGCCTTCCACGTTGAACGGCGTCATGTACCCGGCGAGCGAAATGCGCTGACCGTTCAGTTCCGCGCGGGGCATGTCGGCGTCGCCAAATGGTGAGGACTGGATCTCGCGCCCCGTCTCGCTCCACATGACGTTGCCGGAGAGCGGGCGGCCCTCGTCGTGGTCGGCGGCGTCGAACAGGGTGGTGGGCGGGCGGAAGACGGGCACGTCGTCGGGCAACAGATCGGCCCATTGCAATTCGCGCAGGGCGTCGGACTGGTTCGGTTTGGCACCGGCGGCGGGTGTGTTTGCCGGTCCGGCAGCCATCAGCCTCTCGCCCGGTCCGCTGCCGAGGCCGACGAGCAGCCAGCCGGCGGCACCCATGGCGATGAGGGCGACAATGCGTATCAGGATGGAGTTCATGCGACCGATCCATATGCGGGAGGTAGGTTCATGCCGTCGCTCCCAGGCCTTCACCGAGGCTCATGCGATAAGCACGCCAAGCGGGCAAGAGTGCGGCGAGCAATCCCGCCACCAAGATGGACACAAGCACGACAGCGTCACGCCCCGAAATCGCAAGCGGCAGATCGATACCGTATTCCGCGCGCAACCACGGCGCGACGAAGGGCGTGGCCACCGTCATCACGACCACGCCGACGATCAGACCGACAAGGGTGACGAGACCGGATTCCGCCACCAGCAAACCGGATATGGCCAACGGTCGGGCCCCCAGTGAGCGCAGGATGGCAATCTCCCGGCGACGCTGTTCCAGGGTGGCCAGAATAGTTGCGACCAGTCCGACGATGGCCGTCAGAACCACCATGAAGGCGATGGCACCCAGCGCCCGTTCCGCCGTGCCGATGACGGCCCACAGTTCCTGCAAGGCCACGCCGGGCAGGACGGCGAGCAGCGGTTCTTCCGGGTAGTCGTTGATCGCGCGGGCCGTGCGGAAAACGGCGAGACGATTTTCCATGCCGACCAGAAGAGCGGTGATGGCTTCTGTTTCCAGCTCGCCGGCGGCGGCCAGGGCGCGGAGCACGTCGGCTGGTGTCGTGTCGCGGGCGCGGGCACCGGTGGACCAGTCGACATGGATCGCCGTGATGGCGTCCAGCGAAACGTGCAGGGAGCGGTCCACGGGGGTGCCGGTGGGTTCCAGAATGCCGGAAATGATGAAGGGCAGATCGTCGTGCTCCACCAGCCCGGCGCTGCCGAGGCCGTGGGCGATGACCACCCGGTCGCCGACCGCATAGTCCAGCGTCCGCGCCACGTCCGAGCCGAGCACGACGTCGAACAGGTCGCCGAAGGTTTCGCCTTGCGCCAGTTCCACCGTGCGGTCGCGGCCATAGCGGTAGCGGTCGAAATAGGCAGCACTCGTGCCGACGACACGGAAACCGCGATGGCTGTCGCCGAGGCTCAGCGGCACGGTCCACGCCACGTCCGGCAGGGCGGCGATGTCCTCGGCCGATTGCATGGTGATGTTGTTGGTGGCGTTGCCGATGCGGAACACGGAATAGAGCATCAGCTGCACCGAGCCGGAGCGGGCACCCACGATCAGGTCCGTGCCGGAGACGGTGGAATTAAAACTCTGCCACGCGCCGATCCGCAGCCGTTCGACCGACAGATACAGCACGGTGGAAACCGCGACGGCCAGCACGACGAACAGCACCGCCAGCCGCCGGGACCACAGGGAGCCAAACACGAGATTGGACAGAAGGCGAAAGCGCATCAGACGTTCCCGCCCGTCTCGACGCAGGCGATATCGCGCAGATCATACGACGTGTCGAAGCGCGCTCCGATGGCGGGGTCGTGGCTGACCATCAACAGGGCCGATCCGGTATCTTCGACCGACGCGAAGAGAACGTCGATGAAGGCGTCCCGCGTTTCGACATCCAGCGCGCTCGTAGGTTCGTCGGCGACGACGAGGGCAGGCTTGCCGATGAGCGCGCGGGCGATGGCAACGCGCTGTTGTTGGCCGACGGAAAGGGTGCGGGCCGGGGCGCTCCACAACGATTTCGGCAGGCCGAGCCGGTCAAGCAGGTCGCTTGCTTCGGCCCGGCTATTGGACCCGACGCTGCGCCCGAAGGCCAACGGCAACAGCACGTTGGACAGGGTGTCGAGATAGGGAAGCAAATTGAACTGCTGATGGATGATGCCGACGCGGTCCGCCCGCAACGCATCGCGTGCCGACGCGCTGGCGGGCATGGGTGTTCCATCGATCGCGATCTCGCCCGACGCCGCCGCGAGAAGACCGGTGGCGAGCGACAGGAATGTCGTCTTGCCGGATCCGGACGGGCCGCGCAGGAAGACGCACTGACCGGGCGTCATGTCGAAAGCATCGACCGCCATGGCGAATTGCGTCGTGTCATAGGCGAAGCGCACGTCCCGCATGGCGAGCGTGGAGGGAGCCGCGATCGTGACCGGGGCGCCCGGAGTCTCCCGGGCGCGCGCCATCGTTTCCATCAGCGAAGGACTTAGCTGGAGGCCGGGAAGGTGAGCGACGGGTTGTCGGCTTCCAGCACGGCGGACCCCTGCCCGGCTGGCGTGGCATACTCCACCTCGATCTCCTCGATGGACGGGTAAAGGGTGAACAGGTTGGTTTCCAACCCAGCAAGCGCCGCGATGTCCGTGCACGTGAACGTGTATTCAGCCTCGAAGGCACTGTGGTCGCCGTGCTGGTGCAATTCGACGTCGGTCGATGCTACCGAACAGCCCGCGGCATCCGTCAAGGTGAACAGGGCTGCGGGATCCCCGAACTGCGTTGTGGCAGCCTCGATGGCAGCCTTCTGCTCGTCGGTCTTAGCTGCATGTTCGAAGCCGACGATGTCGGACCCGGGCGCTTCAAGTTCCATCGTTACAGTGTCACCATCGATGGCGATCTGCAGTTCGACATGGCCGTGCTCATGGGCATCCAGTTCGCGCTTTTCTTCAGCGTGAAGGGCCGTCGTGGCGACGCCACAGAGCAGGAGAGTGGCGAAAGCGGTGGAAAGGGGTGCGCGCATGATCGTGTTCCGGTATTGTATGAAGGTGGTTCTGATTTATATCGTAACCAAAGAAATTACAATAGACACGTGAAGTCAAAAACGAAAGCGGGCGGTTGAAAGCGAATTCCCAACTTACGGTCGCCCTGCACACGCTCGGCCACATCGCCGCCCGCGATGGCGCGCCGATGACGAGTGAAGAACTGGCGGCGTGCGCGGGCACGAACCCTGTCGTGGTCCGGCGCATATTGGGCGTGTTGCGCCGGGCCGATCTCGTCACGTCGACGCGCGGCCGTTCCGGGGGCTGGTTGCTGGCGCGCAAGCCGGTCGCCATCACGCTGGCCGACATTCACGCTGCCCTGACGCCTCCGCGCGAAGTGCCGGAACAGGGCCACGATTGCGGCATCGCCAATCGCCTGGACACGCGCCTCGACGCCGCCCTTCGCCGGGCCGATACCAGCATGCGCTGCGAACTGGAACGCACGACGCTGGCCGATCTCGTCTAGCCGAAGCCGCGCTTCGACGGCATTCTGGCACGGCTGATGCAACGCACCCTTCGAATGGTGGCCATCCGTCCCGTATCGGGACAGGGTTTGGCCCGAAACCGAACTGGAGTGTGTCATGAGTGGAACGATCGCCCTTGAATCCGTGGAACTGAGCATCGGCGAACGGGACGGCAGCGTGTTCGTGCCCATCGTGCGCACCGGTGACCTGAGTGGACGCGCCAACGTGCAGTACGGCGTGACGCAGGACACGGCGACCGCGGGGTCCGACTATCTGGCCCAGAACGGGACCGTGAGTTTCGCGCCGGGCCAGTCCCGCGTGCTAGTCGAGATCGATATTCTCAACGACAACCGTTCGGAGCAGACGGAGACGTTCACCTTCTCCATCGTCAACGTGGACAGCGGCTTCCTCGCCGCGCCCCGTACGACCCGCATCGACATTCTCGACGACGAGAACCCGGTCACCGACCCGGTCAATCCGCCGCTGGTTTCCGACTACGACGTGCAGCAGGTCGATTTCATCGACGGGTTGCGCCAGCCGCTGGCGATGGAATTCGGACCGCAGGACGGAAGCCTGCTTTACGTGGCCGAAAAGGGCGGCATGATCCGCGTCTTCGACACGCAGACCAATACGTTCAAGGCCGATTTCATCGACCTGACCGACAGCGTGAACAATATCCAGGACCGTGGCCTGCTGGACATCGCGTTCCACCCGGACTTTCCAAACGAGCCCTACCTCTACGCTTTTCTGGTGGTGGACCCGCCGGAAACCGCAGGCCGTGGCGGCAATGGCGGCGAAGACGGCGGGGGCAACCGCTTTGCCCATGTGGTGCGCTACACGGCGGATGCGGACAACGACTATCTGACCGTCGTGCCGGACAGCGGCGTGGTCATCGTCGGGGCGGCCGGGCAGTCGCTTTCGGATATTTCCGGCAACGGCAATGTCGACAGCACGTCGAACTTCGGCATCGAAGCCTCTGACCTCGACGGCAACGGCGACTACATTCAGGACTATCTGAAGGTGGATTCCCGCTCCCATGCCGGTGGCGCGCTGGAGTTCGGCCCCGATGGCGCGCTCTACATCTCCACCGGCGACGGCACGTCGTTCAACGCAACCGACCCCCGCACGGTCAGCGTGCAGGACGTGGACAGCCTGTCCGGCAAAGTGCTGCGGGTGGACCCGCTGACCGGGCAAGGGCTGGCGGACAATCCGTTCGTGGAAGCGGGCGCGTCCCTCGATGACAACGCCTCGAAAGTCTATCAGCTCGGCCTGCGCAACCCGTTCTCCATGAGTTTCGACCAGGAGGGCAAGCTGATCCTCACCGATACGGGCTGGAACTCGTTCGAGGAGATCAATATCGGCGGACCGGGCGCGAATTTCGGCTGGCCGTTCTACGAGGGTGGCGACAACGGGCAGCTCGTGAAGACGCCGGGCTACCGCGATTTGCCGGAAGCGCAGGCTTTTTACAATCGGGTGGATAGCGGCGAGATCGACATCACCGCCGCCTACCGGGCCTTTGCGCACGATTCCGCGCAACCGGGCTTTCAGGTGCAATCCATCGTGGGAGCGGACGACGTCATCGATTCCGACCTTTATCCCGATGCGCTGCAGGACAAGTACATCTTCGCGGACTTCACCCAGGGCGAGGTCTATGCGGTCGATACCAACGACCGGCGCGATGTGGACTTCCTGTTCAAGATCGATGGGGGTCTCAGCCCCGTCCATTTCAAGCAGGGGCCGGACGGCTTCATCTACGCGCTCGATGTCGTGCGCGGCACGGTCAAGCGGCTCGAAATCAACGATCCGAACGCGCCGATCGAGCGCACCAACGGGGTGCTGGACGCGTCCTATTTCGAGATCACCAACGGGCAGACGGAGCTGGGTCAGATCAACTTCAACGGCACGCCGGTCTTCACCGAAACCGTGAGCGAGCTGTCTGAAAACCTAACCCGAGGCAGTTTCTGGGAAGGCGGACCGAACGACAATTTCGCGGCCAAATATACCGGCGCCTTCGAGGTCGAGACGACGGGCACCTACACGTTCTTCCTGACCAGTGATGACGGCTCGCGGCTCAATATCGATGGCGAGCAGGTCATCGACAACGACTTCCGCCATGCCGATGTGCTGAGAACGGTATCGCTGAACCTGACGGCGGGCGTTCATACGATCGACGTGTTCTATTTCGAAAGCGGTGGCGAGGCCACGCTGGACCTCGACTGGTCCGGCCCCGGTTTCGGGCGGCAGGCGATGGTGTTCGACGGCGAAGTGACGGAGCCCGTTGATCCCATTGATCCCATTGATCCCATTGACCCCGTGGACCCGGTCGACCCGGTCGACCCGGTTGATCCTGTCGACCCCATCGATCCAGTTGAACCGGGCACGCCCACCATCGTTGGCACCGCAGGAGCGGACGTTATCGATGGGACGGACGGCAACGACATCATCGACATGCGCGGCGGCCGCGACGTGCTGATCGGCTCGGCGGGCAACGACCGCATCGACGGGGGCGATGCAGGCTACAACCAGATCGACTATGACGGCTTCGCGCGGGACTACACGTTTGCCGCCAATGCCGACGGCACGGTCACGGTCGTCAAGCCCGACGGCACCGATATCATATCGAATATCGGCGGCTTCTGGTTCACCGGCCAGGAAGCGTGGATCCCGCTGGAAGACCTCGTCATCTCCGAACCCGGCGGCGGGCCGAACCGCATCGACGGCACGAACGGTGTCGACTTTCTCAACGGCACGCGGGGCGACGATATCATCGACCTGAAGGGTGGCCGGGACGTGGTGAACGGGTCGGCGGGCAACGACCGTATCGACGGCGGCGATACCGGCTACAACCAGGTCGACTACGACGGTGCTTCCAGCGACTATACCTTCACCCGCAATGCTGATGGGACCGTGACCGTCGTCAAGCCCAAAGGCACCGATACGCTGACCGATATCGGCGGCTTCTGGTTCAAGGGCGAAGGCGTGTGGAAGCCGCTTGACGACGTCTTGCAAGGCGGTGGAGACGACGACGTCGAAGACGGTGGCGACGACACTGGTGGCGGCGGCGGTGGTGATGGGCCCATCCGCGGCACGGCGGAAGACGATCTGATCGATGGCACCGCCGGCGACGACGTCATCTTCGGCGGTGGTGGGCGCGACACGATCTTCGGGTCCACCGGCAACGACCGGATCGACGGGCAGGGCGGCGGTTACAATCAGATCAACTATGCCGGTGCGCGGGCCGACTTCGCGTTCAGCGCCAACGCAAACGGTACGGTGAGCGCCGTCAGCCGTGAGTTCGGCACCGATGTCCTGACCAATATCGACGGCGTCTGGTTCGAGGGTGACGAGGAATGGGCCGCCATCGACGACCTGGTGTGACGGGTCGGCACGACAGCGCGTAGCGCGGGTTTGCGGGGCAGACCGCGTCCCGTTCGGCTTGTTGTCGAGCACCGCCTTTGCCTGTATTCTGCTGTTCGACGACGCCAGACTTCGCTGCAGTGCTGACCCATGCGCAAGCGATCGACCAAGCGAGGTTTCGACCCATCGTGAGCACATCGCCGCCCGACCAGTCCGCCGACGCACGCCGACGTTCCCACAGCACGGTCGTCCTGAACGAACTCATCCTGCGCTCGATCGTCGATTATGCGATCGTCACCCTGGACGTGAACGGGATCATCACCAGCTGGAACGAGGGTGCCGAGCGTACGCTCGGGTGGAGCGAGGAGGAGGCGGTGGGCCAGCATGGCAGCATCTTCTTCACCAAGGAAGACACCGTGCAGTCCCGGCCCGAAATCGAGATGGCGAACGCGCTGGAACATGGCCGGGCGGAAGACGAACGCTGGCACGTGCGCAAGAGCGGGCAGAAATTCTGGGCAAGCGGCCTGATGATGCCGCTTCTCAATGCGTCCGATACAGAGGGCAATGCCGTTCAGGGCGAGGGTGCGATCGAGGGTTTCGTGAAGATCTTTCGGGACCGGACCCACGATAGCGAGGGCAACGCGGCGTTCAGCGAGATGGAAACCCGTGCGGCGCTCGCATTGCGAAAGTCCGGCGCCTTGGGAATTTTCGACTACGACCTGCTCGGTGATACCGTGGTCGCCGATCCGGTCGCCGCGGTTCTGCACGGCGTTGCGGTTGCCGATGCCCGGCATGGGACGTCCGCCGAGGACTTTTTCGATGGCATAGTGCCGGAAGACGTGGACGAGGTGCGCGAGGCGCTTGCCGCTTCGGTCGCCAGGGATGAAGATCTGACGATCAGCTACCGGGTCGTCTCGCCGAACCCCCATCCGCGCTGGGTTCACTCCCAATCCTCCGTTCAACGCGACGGGGACGGTCGCATCGCCCGGTTGGCCGGGATCGTCACCGAAGTGACGCAGGCGCGGGAAGAGACACGCATGCAGCGGGCCCGTTTGGGTTTTTCCGACGACGTGCGCGGGCTGACCGACCCCGATGCCGTCACGCGACTGGCTTCCAGCGTCGTCGGCCAAACCCTGTACGCCATCCGCGCAGGCTACGGCTACGTGAGTGACGACGGCGACACGATCGATGTACGCGCCGACTGGACCGCCCCCGATACGGTCAGTCTCGTCGGGCCCGTGCGTCTCAGCGATTTCGGCAGTTACGGTGCGGCGTTGCGCAGGGGTGAAAGCGTGGTCATCGCCGATGTGCACGAGGATGATCGGGTGGACGATACCACGGCGCTGGAGACCATCGGCGTCCGCTCGCTCGTCAATCTGCCCCTGATGGACGGCAACCGGCTAAAGGCCGTGATGTTCGTCGACGACATGCGCCCGCGCAAGTGGAGCGATAGCGAGATCGCTTTCCTGCAATCGATCTTCGATCGCGCCGATGCCTCCATCGAACGGGTGCGGTCGGAAACGGAACGGGACATGATGAGTGCCGAACTGGCCCATCGCATGAAGAATATGCTGTCGATCGCACAGGTCATCGTGAGCCAGAGCCTGCGCCGGGTGGAGGGACTGGACGCCGAACGCAATGCCATCGCGGGCCGTTTGAACGCGCTCGGCGATGCGCAGGACGTGCTGACCGAGGTGAACAATCAGGAGGCCGGCATTCGCACCGTGATGGAAGCCGTTCTGCAGCCTCACAACACGCTCGACCACATGGCGATGCACGGGCCCGACCTGACATTGCCGTCACAGCAGGTGCTCGGACTTTCATTGGCCCTGCACGAACTGGCCACGAATGCCGCGAAATACGGTGCGCTTTCGAACGAGGACGGGCGTGTGGACATTACCTGGTCCAAGGGCGAAGACGGTGCCTTCGAACTGCGCTGGAGCGAGACTGCCGGCCCACCCGTCACACCGCCCGCCCAAAGGGGTTTCGGCTCCACCATTCTGGACCGGATCACGGGCCAGTATTTCGGTGGAACATCGCGGGTGGATTTCCAACCCACGGGGATCGTGTTCACGCTGACGGGTCGTGTCTGACGCCTTCATGCCGCGAAACCTTTCCGAGTGCGCTCGGGGCTGCAAGACCCGGTATCGGCTAGTTCGCAGTTGCCGAACCACGCGCGGCGCTCAGTTGCACGAGCGCGGATGCCAGTTTCTCCGGAAGGCACGGCTTGTGCAGGGTCGGAGTGTGTTCATACAACCCCCCGTTGAGGGTGGGAACGCCGTGACCGGAGTGGAACGCGAAGGGGATACCCGCCGTGCGCAGTCGTTCCGCTGCCGGGAAGACTTCATCGCGGCCGAGCATGATATCGAGAAGGGCGATGTCGAACCCACCGGTCTCCACCGCGTCGAGCACCTGTTCCAGCGTGCCGTACGGTCCGATGACGCGGCCACCGAAATCCTCGATGACCATCTCGATGTCCAGGGCGATCAACGCCTCGTCTTCCGCCACGAGAATGGTCAATCCATCGAGTGTCTGGCTATCGGTCAACGGGAACCTCCAAGCGGGTAGGGAAGTTCGATGCTGATCGTCAGCCCGTCTTCGGTCCAGTCCCTTTTCAGGGTCGCTTTCAGCTGTTCGGCAGAATAGGTGACGAGTTTGGAACCGAAGCCTTCGGGGATGGAATTGTCGTCCACCGCCGGTCCGCCCCGTTCGCTCCAGGTCAGGTTCAACCGGTCGCCGTTGCGGACCCAAGCCACATCCACCGTGCCTTCCGTGGTGGACAGAGCACCGTATTTCGCCGAGTTCGTCGCCCATTCGTGAAGGATCAGCCCCATGGGGGTGATGGCGTCGACGGAGACGGTCACTTCTTCGCCGGAAACCCGTATGGCCTCGTTGCCGCGATAGGGTTGCAGAACCGTGGTCACGA
Source organism: uncultured Alphaproteobacteria bacterium (assembly GCA_963711195.1). Classification (GTDB taxonomy): domain Bacteria; phylum Pseudomonadota; class Alphaproteobacteria; order Rhizobiales; family Rhizobiaceae; genus Pseudahrensia. Next base: position 83,460 of record CAVQDK010000012.1, on the reverse strand, counting down.
GCGCCTCGAGTTGCCCGGCGTGGGAGACCGGATCGGAATGGTGGACGTCGCTGTTGCCCTGGGTGATCTCGTGGGCACGGCCCAGCGCACCGATACGGGCGCGCACGTTGGCGATGAGTTCGGGAATGGACGTGGCCTCGCGCGCGGCCAGCGACAGCATGGCCGGCACGATGGCGAACAGGTTCTTCACCCGGTGGTTGATCTCCTTGATGAGGAAATCCCGGGCCTCCAGCGCCTTGCGCTCGGAGGTGATGTCGAAATTCACGCCGGTCATGTGGTCGCTTCCGTCCTCTTCCCGGCGCAGGCTGCCGGCCCCCTGGATCCAGCGCGTTCCGGTGGTCTGTTCGACCCGGAAGACGGCGCGGAAGGGACGACCGTCTGCGATGGTGGCAGCGATGCCTTCCTGGACAGCTTCGCGATCGGCCGGCACGATCTTGTTTATGAAACTCTCGACCGTGAAGTCCTCTTCGGCACCGAGCTCCCAGACCTTGCGCATGACCTCGTCCACCGTCGTCGTCTCCGTCGCCACATCGAAGTCCCACACCCCCATGCCCCCGGCTTCCAGTGCCAACTGCAACTTGTCGGATTGCAGGCGCAGATTGGTTTCCATGTCCTTCAACGCGGTGACGTCGACGAAGGTAAGCGTTGCGCCGTCGGTGTTGTTGTCGGACCTGTAGGGCAGAATGCGCATGGCGAAGGTCTTGCCTCCGTCGAGGGATGTCACCATGCGTTCGATCGGTGCCGAGCCCTTTATGACCCCGCGCATATCCTCGGCAATGCGGGCATCGGCTACCAGAGGCGCCATCTCGGAAAGCTTGCGACCGTTGTCGCTTTCCTTGAGGGGGAAGATGCTTTCGATGGGGTGGGTGAAGCTGCGGATGCGCAGGTTGCGGTCCACCACCACGAGCGCGATCTCGGTGGATTCGACGAAATTGCTCATGTCGTCGTTGGCTGTGGCAAGCTGGTCCAGCTTGTTCTTCAACTCCTCGTTGAGCGTCGACAGTTCCTCGTTTGCGGACTGCAACTCCTCGTTCATGGACATCATCTCTTCGTTGGAAGATTTGAGCTCCTCGTTGGCGGTCTCCAGTTCCCCCACGGTGGACCGCAGGCGAAACCGCGTCTGACGCAGTTCCTCTTCCAGATCGTGAAAACGGTCGTCGGTCCCGACATCCTCGATCACGTCGTCCGCCATCTCGGCGCGGAAGGCACCGGCCTCCACGAAGACGACCAGCAGCGTCCTGTCGGGCAGTGGGTCGACTGCCAGATCGATGGTCTGCACGCCCAGTTCGGAGCGAACCTCCACATTGCGGGCAGCCATGCGCTTGCTCTCGCCGGTCGCCTTGCGCAGCAAGGGCCCGAGCGCTTCCGCAAGCCCGGGACGGGCCAGCGTCACCGCGTGCATGGCGGACTGGTCGTTGGGAAATTCGAGGAACTTCGCCAATTTCCCGTGGGAGGCAAGAATGTGCCCTTGTTCGTCGACGACGACGGAAGCGTGGGCATATCGGTCGAGAATGCGTTTGGTGGCTTCCGACACTTCCGTCCTGCCGGGTCGGCCGGACGACAGGTTGCGGTTCTTGGCAATCGCCCGCGTGTTCGTCGCATCGCGGTTCTGGGAGAAGCCGAGGGGATAGACCGCCCGGCCTTCCCGGCGACGGAACAGGCGCGCCTTCTGGTCGATCGCGTCGAACAGCTTGTCGGCTTGCCCGATGCCTTCCGACGGTCCGAGAAACAGCACGCCGTCCTCTTTCAACGCATAATGCATGAGAGGGATGAACGTCTTCTGGATTGTCTCGCCCATGTAAATGAGCATGTTGCGGCACGAGACGAGATCTAGGCGCGAGAAGGGCGGGTCCTTGATGACGGAATGGGCGGAAAACTGCACCATGTCGCGAATGCGGGGCGTGATCTGAAAGCGACCGTCGAGGCCGATGATATATTGCTCCTGAAGGTCGGCTGGAATATCGCGCAGCGCGGTGAGCGGATAGCGCGCCTCACGGGCGATATTGAGCATCTGCAGATCGATATCGGTGGCGAATATCTGCACGTTGGCGTGGTTGCCCGTGCGTTCGGTTGCCGCCGCAAACAGCATGGCGAGCGTGTAGGCCTCTTCGCCCGATGAACATCCCGGCACCCAGACGCGGATGGGGCTGTTGCCACTGGCATCGCGCACGAGAGGCAGGATCGCGTGTTCGTTCAGCAGGCGGAACATGTCCGGGTCGCGAAAGAAGCTGGTGACGTTGATGAGCAGATCCTGCAGCAACGCCTCGCATTCAGCTTCGTCGGAATGCAGACGGCGCACGTATTCCGCCGGGTCCACGATCGCGAGAACCTGCATGCGGCGCTGGATGCGACGCACCATGGTGGGCCGCTTGTAGCCGGTAAAATCGTGGCCCGTAGTGCGGTTCAGGCTGCCATAGATGTCGTCGAGATGTTCCACCAGCGCGGTCGTCGTATCGGTCGTTTCGCTGCGTGCGCGGCGTTCGAAATAGCCTACCAGTTTCTCGCAGATCGTGTCCGGTCGCAGCACGAAATCCACCAGTCCGGTGGAAATGGCCGCGGAGGGCATGCCGTCATAAGCGGCCGTCTGCGGCTGCTGGACGACGACGAGCCCCCCGTGGTCCTTCACCGCGCGCAAGCCGGTCGATCCGTCCGCGCCCGTGCCCGACAGAATGACACAGGCCGCGTCCGACTTCCGGTCCGCGGCCAGCGAGATGAAGAACTCGTCGATCGGTCTGCGCAGACCGCGGGGTTCCTCGAAACTCGACAGATGCAGCACGCCGTCTTGAATGCTCAACTGGGAACCGGGCGGTATGACGTAGACGTTTTCCGGCTCCACCCGTTCGCCACCGGCGATCTGGCGCACTTTCAACGTCGTGTTGCGGCCGATGATCTCGGCCATCATGGATTCGTGGTTGGGATCGAGATGCTGCACCAGCACGAAGGCGAGCCCGCAGGGCGGGCGGGCGGCGGTGAAGAGGTCCCGGATCGCTTCCAGCCCACCGGCGGACGCGCCGATACCGACGATGGGACAGGCGGAGGCTTGGGTCATACGAGGGAAATCCGACGCGGTTGCAACTGTATCTACCGCTTCGCTGCGGCGTTGACCACCGGCTCGTTCCGGTTGGAGACGGCCTTCGGGGAACAGGAAATCCTTGCGCCTTCGCCACTTTGTGCCAATGCGGGCAGCGTCGACCGGCGACGAGGGAGCACCGCCATGGATGTGAAGATCGAAACGACGCTGGTCTACGATTTCGCGCAGGCCACCGACGTGCTGTTGCAGGTGGAAGTCGCCGACATGCCCGAGCAGACGCTCGCCTCTGCCACCCTGGAAACGTCGCAGGTGGAGCATTTCTCACACGTTGCGGCCGAAGAAGGGGTTGGAACGCGGGCATGGCTTCGGGCGAACGGGCGGCTGCGTTGCGACTATTCGGTGAGGGTCACGATCGACCGTCCGGAGATCGACCTGCGCATGCTGGCCGCCCATCCACCTCACGACCTGCCGGGGGAGACCGTGCGGTTCCTGATGCCCTCGCGGTTCTGCCAGTCGGACAAGTTCGCGTCGCTGGTCGCAGCGGAGTTTGCAGGCCTTTGCGGCGGTGCGCGGGTGCTGGCGATGAGGGACTGGGTGCAGGCATCGATCGCCTACGTGCCGGGATCGAGCCACGGTGAGACCAGCGCGCTGGACACGTTCGTACAGCGACAAGGTGTGTGCCGCGACTTCGCCCACGTGCTCATCACGCTGGCGCGGGCCTCCGACATTCCGGCACGGTTCGCCAGCGTCTACGCACCCGGCGTGACGCCACAGGATTTCCACGCCGTCGCTGAAGTCTTCCTCGATGGGAACTGGCATTTGGTGGATGCCACCGGCATGGCGCGCGCCGATACGATCGCGCGTATCGGGGTGGGTCCGGATGCGGCCAACGTCCCGTTTCTGGCAGCCTTCGGCAGGGCGGTTCTGGTGGAGCAGTCCGTAGCTGTTTCTGCGGTATAGCCGAGCCTTGCCTATTCCCTAGCCGTCAGATCGAAGACGTCGTTGGGGAAATATTTCGCAAGCCGCATATCCGCCGTGCGGGCATGGCCCTCCATGCCTTCCAGCCGTGAAATCCGTGCCGTCGCCTTTGCGACCGGCCCGGCGCCCGCCCGGGTGGCACGTTGCCAGGTGACGACCTTCATCAGCTTGTGGACCGACAGCCCGCCCGTATAGGAAGCAGCGCCGGAAGTTGGGAGCACATGGTTCGGCCCCGCCGCCTTGTCGCCGAAGGCAACCGTGGTCTCCTCGCCCAGAAACAGCGATCCGTAACAGGTCAGCCGTTGCAGCCACCAGTCTAGGTCGCCCGCTTGCACGGTGAGGTGTTCGGGGGCGTAGGCGTCCGACGTGGCGGCCATCTCCTCGCGGTCCGCGCAGACGATCACCTCGGCGTAGTCGCGCCAGGCGGCGGCGGCGTTGTCGCGGTTCGCGTCCGGCAGGTCGGCGATCAGGCCTGGCACCCGTTGCATGACGTCTCTGGCCAACGGCTCGCTGTCGGTCACCAGCCAGACCGGCGAATTGTAGCCGTGTTCGGCCTGACCGACGAGATCGGCCGCCACGATTTGCGGGTCCGCGCTGGCGTTGGCAAGGACGAGACTGTCCGTCGGACCGGCAATCATGTCGATGCCGACGCGCCCGAACAGCATCCGCTTGGCCTCGGCGACGAACTGGTTTCCCGGCCCGGCCAAAAAGTTGGCGGGGGGCAGGCCGAAAAGGCCGAACGTCATGGCCGCGATGCCCTGGACGCCCCCCATGGCCAGTATCCTGTCGGCGCCAGCGAGATGCGCGGCATAGACGATGGCTGGCGGCAGGCCCTCGCCCGGTCGTGGGGGAGAGCAGGCGATGATGTTTGCACAACCGGCCACCTTCGCCGTCGTCACCGTCATGATGGCACTGGCGACATGGCTGTAACGCCCGCCGGGCACGTAACAACCGACGGTTTCCACGGGTATGCAGCGTTGACCCGCGATCAGCCCGGGCGTCACCTCCACCTCGAATTGTGTCAGGCTCGCCTTCTGCGCTTCGGCGAACCGCCTGACGTTGTCGTGGGCAAACCGGATATCGGCCTTCAACCGCTCCGGCACCTGCGCGATGGCCGCCTCGATGTCGGTGTCGCTCAACAGCACCGCCCCGTCGTATCCGTCGAACCGGACGGCGTATTCGAGCGCCTTGGTATCGCCGCCCGCTTCGATCTCGTCGAGCATACGCCGCACGACCGCCTGGGTTTCGGAGGCGTCGCTCTGTGCGGTCAGGTTTGCCTTCTTCAGATAGGTCCGGGCCATCGGAATGTTCGTCCTGTTGTCAGCCTTGCGCGTAAGGCACCGTTCTTCGATGAGCGTAGTCGATAGGGCGCGCTACGGTAAGCGCACCGACCGCATTGCACGTCGCTTTTGACGGACGGGTGGTCTACATAGGAGAAAGGCCGGCTGGGCCGGATACGCACCCGGTTCGCATCCATGCAGCCGCAGCGGGGAATATAATCGCCATGAGCCTCTTTCAGGTGGTCTATTCATCGAGACCCTTTGGTTACGACGCTCAGACCTTGGCCGCCATCCTGCTGGATGCACGCCGCCTGAACGGACGCGACGGCATTACAGGGGCGCTCATCTGCCGCCGGGACATCTACCTGCAGATGCTCGAAGGCGAAGAGGGGGCGGTGCGGGCCACGCTGGCACGGATCGAACGCGACGACCGCCATGCCAACGTGCGCCTCCACGTGGCCCGACCCAGCGCCGAGCGGCTGTTCGGTGACTGGGACATGTTCCACAGTCCGGGTGCAGGCAAGGTGTGGTCGCAGGAGCAAATCGAAGACGGGGCTATCGGGCGTGCGACACCGGACGATGTCACCGGTTTTTTCGAGCGGTTGCGGCAGGAACACGCGGCGGTCTGAGGGCGCGGTCGTTAGCATCGGTTCTGCCTGTCTGCGCCTGCCGATTGCCGCCATACTGATCTGCGCCTGCAAGGCTTGGATGACGGTCAAAACGCTTAGACTGGCTATTGTCGTCACGCATGTGCATTATGTCGCATCGTCCGGTCGAACGGGCGGTCACAACAATCTTCGGGAGAGACAATCACCATGATCAAATTCACCAGACGCACGGCAAGCGCGCTGATCGGCGCCACCGTTGCCATCGGTCTTGCGGGCGCGGCCATCGCGCAGGCACCGTCCTTCTTCCGTATCGCCACCGGCGGCACGTCGGGCACCTATTTCCCCATCGGCGGCCTGCTGGCAAACGCCATTTCCTCCGCTCCGGGCTCGCGCTCCTGCGACGAGGGCGGCTCCTGCGGCGTGCCCGGGCTCATTGCAACGGCCATGTCTGCCAACGGTTCGGTCGCCAATGTTAACGGCATCAATGGCGGCACGATCGAGAGCGGCTTCTCGCAGTCCGACGTGGCCTACTGGGCCCACACCGGCACGGGCGTGTTCGAAGGCCAGCCGCCGGTCGAGAAGTTGCGCGCCATCGCCAACCTCTACCCGGAATCGATCCACCTGATCGCCTCCGCCGACAGCGGCATCAACTCGGTCGCGGACCTTGCCGGCAAGCGGGTATCGCTGGACGAGCCGGGTTCCGGCACGCTCGTCGACGCGCGTATCATCCTGGAAGGCTGGGGCATGTCGGAAGACGACATCACCGCCGAGTTCCTCAAACCCTCGCAGGCTGCCGACCGCATGCGTGATGGTGCCATGGATGCCTTCTTCTTCGTCGGTGGTTTCCCCGCCGGTGCGATTGCGGAACTGGCCTCGCAGAAGGCCATCAAGGTCATTCCCATCGACGGCGACAATGCCGGTGGCATCACCGAGCAGTACCAGTTCTTCTCCGAAGATCTGATCCCCGCCGGTACCTATGAAGGCCAGACCGACGACGTGACGACCCTTTCGGTCGGTGCCCAGTGGATCACCAGTGCGGACCAGCCCGAGGAGCTGATCTACAACATCACGGCCGCGCTGTGGAACGAGAAGACGCGCGCTCTGCTCGATGCGGGCCATGCCAAAGGCAAGTCGATCACAGCCGAAACTGCGCTCGATGGCATCGGCATCCCGCTCCATCCAGGTGCGGAACGCTTCTACAAGGAAGCCGGTCTGCTCGAATAGACCGCGACGACTGACTGGCGGCCGGGGCATTCTGCTCCGGCCGTTTCTCTGAGGGGGAAAAAATATGGCTGCACGTAGAGAAACCGGCATAGCCCAAGGCGCTGCCGAACCGCACGCGACGGAACCGGCTGAAATGGCGGCTCCGCTTACGGAAGCCGAACAGAAGGCGCTGGAAGAGAAGTTCGACAGCGAAGTGCGTTTTCGCCCGCTCGCCCGACCTGTTCTCTACGCCTCCTCGCTGGCGCTATTCCTGCTGGCTTGCTTCCACTACTACACCGCCGGTTTCGGCATCCTGCAGCAGACCACCCACCGGGGCGTCCACCTCGCCTTCACGCTGGGGCTGGTCTTTGCCGTATTCTCCTTTTCCGGTCGTCCGCAAGCCGAACCGACACGGTTCTCGGTGCTGAACCCTCTCGGACTGCCGCTTCTCGACTGGGCCTTCCTCATCGGCGGCGTCGTGTCGGCCATGTATGTGCCGTGGATCTTCGACGAACTCGCCTTCCGCGTCGGTAACCCCAACCTGCTCGACGTGACCATGGGCACGATCCTCATCGTGACCCTTCTGGAAGCGACCCGCCGCGCCATGGGCTGGCCGCTGCCGCTCATCGCCATCCTGTTCATGGCCTATGCTGTTTTCGGGCAATCCATGCCCGGGATTCTGGTCCATCCGGGGGCGTCGTGGACGTCGCTCGTCAATCACCTCTACCTCACGTCGCAAGGCATCTACGGCACCGCGCTCGGCGTCATCGCCACCTATGTGTTCCACTTCGTGCTGTTCGGCGTGCTTGCCACGCGGATCGGGCTGGGGCAGTTGTTCATCGACCTCGCCTCGGCGCTGGCCGGGCGCTACGCAGGTGGGCCTGCTAAAGTCTCCGTCCTGTCGTCCGCCATGCTGGGATCGATCTCCGGTTCCTCCATCGCCAATACGGTGACGACCGGATCGCTGACGATCCCGGCCATGATCAAGATCGGCTACAAGAAGCATTTCGCAGCAGCCGTAGAGGCGGCCTCCTCCACCGGCGGGCAGATCACGCCGCCGGTCATGGGGGCGGTTGCGTTCCTGATGATCGAATATCTGGAAGTGCCGCTGACCACGATCCTGACCGCCGCCCTCGTGCCGGCCTTCATGCACTTCTTCGGAGTGCTGGTGCAGGTGCACATGGAGGCCAAACGGCTGGGCCTGCGCGGGTTGACGAAGGAGGAGCTGCCCGACGCCTGGGCGGTCTTCAAGGCCAACTGGATCACGGTGTTCCCGCTCATCATCCTCGTCGGCATCCTGCTGTCGGGCCGCACGCCCTATTCAGCCGCCTTCTGGGGCATCACCGCCTGCATTGCCGTGATGGCGGTGCAGAACGTCATGCGCCATCCGATCGGCGAAGCGGTGCGGGGCACGTTGCAGGATCTGTTCGACGGCTTCGTGCTGGGGGCGAAATACTCGCTCTCCGTCACCGCAGCCGCCGCGCTTGTGGGCGTCGTCATCGGCGTGGTTACGCTGACGGGTGTAGGCTTCAAGATCGTCTATCTCGTTACGGCCACGGCGGGCGGATGGGCGGAAAGCGCGATGATGTTCGTGCCCTTCGGCCTGTTCACCGTTGAGTCGCTCACCCTGCTGTTCACGCTGATGATGACGGCGGTGGTGTGCATCCTCATGGGTTGCGGCATCCCCACGACGGCGAACTATCTCATCATGATCGCCATCGCGGCGCCTATCCTGAACGCGCTCGGCGTGGAGCCGATCGTCGCCCACTTCTTCGTCTTCTATTACGGCGTACTGGCGGACGTCACACCGCCGGTGGCACTGGCGGCCTATGCGGCGGCGGGCATCGCAGGAGCCAACGCCTTCAAGGCGGGCAATACCGCTTTTCGCCTGTCGATGGGCAAGGCGCTGGTGCCCTTCGTTTTCGTCTTCTCGCCTTCGCTTCTCATCGTGACGCAGGGCTTCACCTGGCCGCTGTTCTTCCTTGCGCTTTCCGGCGCGATGCTGGGCATCACCGCCCTGTCTGCGGCGTTCTCCGGCTATCTCACGCAGCCCTTGCTGGCATGGGAACGGGCGTTGCTGGCAGTTTCCGCTTTGCTGTTCGTTGCCCCCGACATCACCACCACGCTGGTGGCGGCGGCGATCTGCGTGCCGGTGTTGTTGCGCGGCGTCTTCGGGCGCAAGACGGCGGTGGCGGCACCGGGATAGCCTAGCCCCCGATACCGGTCGATAGGATGGGCGGCGTTCGGCTGGTGTAAGTACGGGTCGGCCGGCATATATGCGGTCCATGAGTTTAGCAGACCGCATCTTCCGGCCGTTCGAGCGCCGCATCGCACCGCTGGACCTGCCGACCCGTCCCATGCCGGAAGGGGAGGGCGCCAGGGGCGCATTGGCCCTCGTCTGGCACTTCGCATCCATGTTCAGGACCGAACTGGCGCTGGTCGGGCTGCTGTCGGTCGCCTCCGCCTCAATCGCGCTGGCGCTGGTATGGGCGCTCGCCTTCATCGTCGATGGTGTGAGCGAAGCGGGCGGTGCAGCCTTCGTCAGCGCGAACATGCCGGCATTGATTGCGCTGCTCGTGGTGTTCGCGCTCGTCGACCCGCTCCTGTCTTTCATCCGCCAGTCATTTCTGGCCCAGACGGTGCAGACCCTCATGCCCGCAGCCATGCGCTGGCAGGCGCACAAGGCGGTCGAGCGGCAGGATCTCGCGTTCTTCGAGGACATGTTCGCCGGGCAGGTCGCATCGAAGATCGCACAGGTAACGAGTTCGGTGCAGCGCCAGATGACGGTGGCGATGCAGACGATCCCGCGCGTTACCATCCAGTTCGCGGGTTCGTTCGTTCTGCTGGCGGTGCTGGCATGGCCGCTGGCGATCCCCGTGCTGGTCTGGATCATCGCCAACGCCCTGCTCGCCTGGAAGGTGGTGCCCCTTTACATGGAACGCTCCTCCAAGGTGGCGGCGGCGACGGCGCGGGCGACGGGGGCGATGACGGACGTCTATGCCAACATCGCCATGGTGAAACTGTTTGCAGCGGAAGACAGCGAGGCTGGTGCCATCCGCCGGGTCATCGGCGAGACGATCGACACCCAGCACCGGGAAAACCGGTCCTACATCCTGTCCGACAACGCGGTGGGTCTGCTCAACATCGCGCTGGTCATCGCCATCTTCGCGGTCGGTCTGTGGGGCATGGCGGGCGGGTGGATCAGTGTTGGCGAATTCGTGGCGGCGGCCACCGTGTCGAAATCGCTGGGCACGTCGTCCTACGCCTTCATCGGGCTGGGGCAGTCGATCACCCGTGCGTTGGGTACGATCCGCGACGCCATGCCGGTCATCACCGCGAAGGCGACGGTTGTGGATCGCGCCAATGCCCGACCGCTCCATATCTCGAAGGGCTCCATTGCCTTCAGCGACGTGAACTTTCGCTACGGTCCGAAGAGCGAAAAGGTGCTGGAGGGGTTCGACCTCACCATCGCGCCGGGCGAACAGGTCGGGCTGGTGGGTCTGTCCGGTGCCGGCAAATCGACGCTGGTTCAGCTGCTGCTGCGCTTGCGTGATGTGGATACCGGTGCAGTGACGATCGACGGGCAGGACGTGCGCGACGTGAAGCAAGGCAGCCTGCGCGATGCGATCGGTGTGGTGACGCAGGACGTCTCGCTCCTGCATCGCTCGATCCGCGACAACATACGCTACGGGCGGCCCGATGCGACGGACGAAGAAATCCGTGCTGCCGCCGACGCGGCACAGGCAAGCGAATTCATCGCCGCGCTGGTGGACGGCAAGGGCCGTCGTGGCCTCGACGCCCATGTGGGGGAACGCGGGGTAAAGCTTTCCGGCGGCCAGCGCCAGCGCATCACCATCGCCCGGGTGCTGTTGAAGAACGCGCCCATTCTGGTGCTCGACGAGGCGACAGCGGCGCTCGATTCGGAAGCGGAAGCGGCGATCCAGACAAGCCTGCAAACGCTGATGCGGGGCAAGACCACGCTCGCCATCGCCCACCGCCTGTCCACACTGGCCGCAATGGACAGGCTGGTGGTGATCGACCGGGGACGCATCGTCGAGGAGGGGCACCACGACACGCTCGTGCAGGCCGGTGGGTTGTATGCAAGGCTCTGGGAGCGTCAATCCGGCGGCTTCATTCCGGTCGAGGACGACCCTGTCGCCTTGGCCGGTTGAGGGCCGGTTTCATTCGCTGCCGGCCCGAACCAGCCGATGTCGCGGATGGCGGCTTCGCCGAGCGTGCGGCCTTCGAAGATCGCCTGCCGGAGCAACGGCCACGTCGCGGGCGTCATGAAGGCAAATGGCAGGGGATCGCGCAGGCTCCAGCTGACGTCACGGGCGCTCAGCAGCGCCTTGCCGATCCGTCGATAGCGTGGCCAGTCGCCGATGGCACCCCATAGCAGGGTCAGCGTCGGATAGGCCTGTTGCATGCGCCGGTGTTGGGTCGAACGGGGACGAAAGTCCGGGTCCAGAACGGCGCGGGCAATGTCAGGGGTGTGCAGGAAGTGAATGCCGCTATTGGCGCGGGGATTGCATTCGAACGCAACCGGCCCGGCAGCGGTGATCATGAGATCGAGCGAGAGAAATCCGGTATGGCCGCTCATACGGACCACGTCGGTGGCGTAGGCCTCCACACCGGGACGGTCGATCCGTTCGAAGACGGTCGCCACGGTACCGTCGCGGATGACCGGGCGATAGACGATCGTAGTGGATACCGCGCCTTCATGGACGATCGAGAATGTGCTGACCTCTTCGCCTTCGAGGCGTTCCTGCACCAGCGCATGGGGGCGCATTGGCAGCGTTTCTCCGGGACGATGGAACGTCACGTTCGAGCCGGAAGCGCCCCAGCGGTCCTTTAGGATGGTCGCGCGCCGCGCTCCCAATGCCGCGCCGTCTTCACTGCCCAACAGCGCGGTTTCGGGGGCGGCGAGCCCGGCAGCCTTCAGCCGTTGCGCGAACGTCAGCTTGTCGTGCAGCCCCAGCACCGCATCCGGGGCGGACGTGAACAGGCCCACCCCGGGGGGCAAATGTTCGGACAGGTTCGCCACGTGCATCGTCTCTTCGGACACCGGCACCACAAGAGCGACGCCCTCGCGGCGCACGATGTCGAGCAGTGCGTCGAGATACGCCGCCTGCCCTTCCGACGGTGAAGGTACGACGATGCTCCTGGCGACCGAACGGGACAATCCGGACAGATGCCATCCGAACGGTTCCGCGATGATGACCCGCCAGCCGTCGGCATGAAAGGAGCGGGCGATATCCAGCCCCTTGGGCAGGCGTCCCAGTGTGAGGAGAACCGTCTGCTGCGTGGCGCTACCCCTCTCGGGCCGGTCGGTCACACGCAAGCCTCAACCAACCGGGCGCATGCGCACCTTCGGGTTCTTCACCCGGTGCCACTGGAAGAAGATGATCGACAGGCCGACGACCAACGGGACCGACCACAGCGCCGGCGTCAACGCGGCTTCCGGCACGAACCGCACCGCGCCGAACGCGAAGAAGGCCGTGTAGACGGAAATGCCCGTGCCGACCAAGGCCTTGATATGCTCCATCAGCCAGTCCTTCACCCAGGGTTTCGGTTTGTAGAGAAACCACACATTGGTGACGACGGTGGCGTAGCCGATGGCGGAGATGCCGATCATCAGCACCTGCCCGTCCGCCAGTCCGTGATAGGTGCAGTTGAGGGTCGCCGCGAGCAATGCCGCTTGCAGGAACAGGTTCAGCGGGTCGCGAATGGCGGCGCGGTTCACCTTGTGGCGAACGGTCTGCCAGCCGTGCCAGGTGAGATTGAGCGTGAGGATGGCGAGGTAGAGCATCAGCCAGCCGAAAATGTTGCGGATCACCATTTCGTTGCCGAAGTCCGGGTGGGCCATGAGATGAGGGTGGGTGCCTGCCGGATCGTAGAGCGTCGTGAGGCTGATCAACGTGGCGAAACAGCCGGTCACCAGCATGCAGACCGTAAAGATGCGCCCCGCATGGCGGTGCAGCCAACGGCCCTTCTTCGCCACGACAGGCACCCAGAAGATCACCAACCCCACCGCGCCGAACACGATATGCCCCCACACGAACGCATGGAAGACGTCGATGCTGGGCAGGCCCAGAATGGGCAAGGCCAAAATGGTGTCGGACGCCGTTTCCATGCTTCACTTATGCGACGGATCCGGCAGTCGAATCCAGCGGCTTGTGGTCAACGGGCCGGAATCTTGCGATAGCCGTTTTGATGATCTCTTCGACCCACGCGCCCTACACCCCGCCCCGCCCCGTATCCCTGCCCGCAATCGTATCGCTCGTTCGCGTATTGCGGCAGGGGGATGGTGATCTGTTGAGCCTGCTGCCGAACACGGCCTACCGCGATGCTATCGGCCCGCTCGGCTATTCCCGCCGTTCGATCGTGATCGCCAACGCACCGGACCTCATCCGGCAGGTTCTGTCCGACAAGGATGGAATCTTTCCCAAGAGCGACCTGATGGTGAACGCCACCGAGGCGCTGATCGGCGACAGCATTTTCGTATCGTCCGGCGACACATGGCGACGCCAGCGGGCGATGGTGGACCCGGCTTTCACCGCCATGCGCATCGACCGCGCATTCCCTGCCATGAGCGCCGGTGTGGACGAGGCCGAACGGCAGTTCGATATCGCAGCCAGTGCAGGCGGAGCGGTGTCGCTGGACAAGGCGATGGGCCATCTGGCTGCCGACATCATGTGCCGGACCGTGTTTTCCTCGACACTCGAGTCCGATGTCGCCCACCAGGTGTTCGACGATTTCGCAATCTTCGAACGGTCCGTGGCGCAGGTGGAGGTGCTGCGGCTGATCTTCGACAAGGCGTGGAGCAAGGTGGCACAAAAGCCCGACGTGCTGGCGGCCTGCGGGCGTATTCGCGCGCATCTGGGGCAATGGATCGACGGGCATCGCCAAGCCGCCCCGGGCACCTATGACGATATAGCCAGCGCCGTCATCGCGGCCCGCGATGCGACGACCGGCAAGGGGTTCGACCGGGAGGAACTGATAGACCAGCTCGGCGTGTTCTTCCTTGCCGGACACGAGACCACGGCAAGCGCGTTGACCTGGGCGGTCTATCTGCTCGCGATGCACGAGTCGACGCGAGAGCGAATGCGCGCGGAAGTGGAAGCTGTGGCGGGGGACGAACCGCTGACGATGGCGCACGTCAAGAAGCTCGCATTCACGCGCAACATGTTTCGCGAAACGCTGCGCCTTTATCCGCCCATCACCTTTCTGCCGCGGGTGGCGCTGGAACCGACGCGGCTTGGCACGAAACGCATCAAGAAGGGCGCGCTGGTCATGGTAGCGCCGTGGGTGGTTCACCGGCACAGGCGTTACTGGAAGGATCCCGACATATTCGACCCGGACCGCTTCTCACCGGGTCGCGAAACCGAGATGACACCGGGCAGCTACATTCCCTTCGGGCAGGGGGACAGGCTCTGTTCCGGTGCCGCCTTCGCCACGATCGAAAGCACGTTGTTCCTGGCTCGCCTGGTGCGCCGCTACGACATAGTCGTCGACAACCCCGACATTCGCCCCGTCGCTCGCATGACGACCCGCCCGAACGAGCAGGTAATGGTGCGGTTGATACGGCGGTAGAGGGGCGTTTGTTTCACTACGTTCGTGCGTAGACGTCTTCGTAACGTACGATGTCGTCCTCTTCCAGATAGGTGCCAGTTTGAACCTCGATAAGGACCAGCGGCACCTTGCCTGGATTTTCCATCCGATGCACCGCACCTAGGGGAATGTAGACTGACTGGTTTTCGGTCAACAACTTGACCTCTTCGTCGACGGTCACCCTCGCGGTGCCGGAAACCACGATCCAGTGCTCGGATCGGTGGTGATGGCTTTGCAGGCTGAGCGATGCACCCGGTTTGACGACGATGCGTTTGACCTGAAACCGGGGTGCGAGCGCCAGGGTCTCATAATAACCCCAGGGTCGATAGTCGCGGGCGAAGGCGCTGCCCTGCTTGATGCCCTCGGCTTTCAGCGTCTCCACCGCGAGCTTTACATCCTGCGCTCTGGTCTTGTCTGCGACCAAGACCGCATCGTCCATGGCGACGACGATCAGACCCTGCAGTCCGATGCCGACGAGTTCCACCCCCTGGCTGTCGGAGCGAAGCAGGGAGGCCTTGCAACCCAGTGACGTGACGTTGCCGTGAATCGAATTGCCGTCTTCGTCGACGCCCATCTCGTCGGCGACGGCATCCCAACTACCAAGATCGCTCCAGCCGCCTTCGTAGGCGATGGTCGACAGGTTCGGGGCATGTTCCATGACGGCATAATCGATGGAAATGGACGGTGCCGCCGCGAAGGCCTCGGGGTCGAGGCGCAGGAAGCCGAGATCGGCCTTCGCTTCCGCCACGGAGCGTTGGACCGGCGGCAACAGATCGGGCGCGTGGTCCTTAACGGCTTCGATCAGGCTGCGCGCCGTGAACAGGAAAATGCCGGCGTTCCACAGAAAGTGGCCGGCCCACAGCATTCGTTCAGCCTCGCTCGCGTCGGGTTTTTCCACGAACCGCTTCAAGTCGACGACAGCATCCCCAAATGGTTGCTGCATCTCGAGCCAACCGTAGCCCGTTTCAGCCCGCGTGGGGGTAACGCCGAATGTCACGATCCGTCCGGCTTGCGCTGCTGGCATAGCACGCTCAACGGTGTCGTTGAAGGCGTGCGGGTTGGCGATCGAGTGGTCGGACGGGGCAACCAGCATGACGGCATCGGGATCTCGTTCAAACAACGCCAGCGCCGCCGCCAGAATTGCAGGTCCCGTATTGCGCGCTTCAGGCTCTATCAACACCAGTCCGGGATCTATGCCCTCGGCCTGCAACTGCTCCACTACGATGAACCGGAAATCGGAACCGGTCACGACGACAGGCTGGTCGTAGATGGGGCCTGCCAAGCGAACGGCCGTGGTAGCGAATAGGCTTTTGTCCCCGGTCATCGGAACGAATTGCTTGGGATAGCTGCCGCGCGACAGCGGCCAGAGCCGTGAACCAGAGCCTCCACATAAAATGACGGGATAGATCATGAACTGGGTCCGGTTCGACACTCTTCCCTCAGATGCCATCATTCCTCACGCTGAGCAATTGATCGACGATCAGGAAGAATCCGCGTTGAACAGCATCAGGTCCGTCGGAGGCTCAAACCTCCAAGCGGGTTGAGCACAACCCTCGAGGACAACGCACTGGCGTGAACTAAGCCCAAGCGACACAGCGGGCACGGGCTATGATATGAGGGTTGAGGTAGGCGGCATCTGCCCCGGCCGGCTTGCCATAGGGGAACGTGGACCAGACGCTAGATCGGAACGCCGTCATCGATCGACACGATATGGCTAGGGTGACCTTCCCCGTCTGCAGGTTACCGCGCCGACAACATCATGGCATCACCCGGTGATCGTCGCGTCGGCTTCCTTCGAAGGCTGCTTTGCATACCGTGAGGGCCGCATGCGGATGGATCGTCACGGCTGCATGATGTCAGGCAAGCGAACTGCGCAAACCGGCGGTCGCCATTGATTGAACCGAACCTCGAGCCCCCGTGTTAAATTTAAACCGAATGGCCCTTGCCGACCCCGGTCGTATATAGAACACTTGTGGCACCGCTTGGGAGGGCGGTTCGACGATGGCGACCAGTTCTGCGGCCGACCCCGATACGTTTCCGAAATATCTGCTGCGCAACGCCGAACGGTTTGGCGACCGTCCTGCCATGCGGCACAAGGATCTGGGCATCTGGCAGACATGGTCGTGGGCCGAAATGCTGGGGGAAGTGCGCGCCTATTCGCTCGGGCTGCAAGCCATCGGGTTTCAGCGCGGCGACAAGGTGGCCGTGGTCGGGGCGAACCGGCCCGCGCTCTACTGGACGTTCCTCGCCGTGCAGGCGCTGGGTGGCGTGCCGGTTCCCGTCTATGCCGATTCCGTCGCGGAAGAGATGGTCTATGTGCTGGAGCACGCCGAAGTGCGGTTCGCTGTGGTGCAGGACCAGGAACAGGTCGATAAGATCCTGTCCATCCACGGCCAGCTGCCGAAGCTGGAAACCATCATCTACGACTGGGAGCGGGGGCTCGGTGACTATGACGAGCCCTTCATCCACCACTACAAGGATTTGCAGGCGCAGGGTCGCGAGGTTCTGAAAACGGACGGCGCGGCACAGGGCTGGCTGGATGAAATCGCCAAGGGGCAGGGGGCCGATCTGTCGGTCATGCTCTACACGTCCGGCACCACGGGGCGACCGAAGGGTGTGATGCTGTCCTACGACAATCTCATCATCTCGTCGAAGAACGCCAACGCCTTCGACAGTTTCGACGAGACCGACGAGATCATCGCCTATCTGCCGCTGGCATGGGTCGGCGACCACATTTTCAGCTACGGCCAGTCCCTGACGGCGGGCTATTGCGTGTGCTGCCCGGAGGGGCCGGAAACGGTGACGGACAACCGCCGCGAGATCGCGCCGACGTATTTCTTCGCCCCGCCGCGGGTGTTCGAAGGGCTGTTGACCGACATCATGGTCAAGATGGAGGACGCCTCGCCGATCAAACGCAGGATGTTCGACTATTTTCTAGGGGTGGCGAACCGGGTTGGCGAGAAGATATTGAACGGGGAAAGCGTGTCCGCCAAGGACCGGGCGCTTTACCGGCTCGGTGAGATGCTCGTCTATGGTCCGCTGAAGAACAGGCTCGGCATGACGCGCATGAAGGTCGGCTACACGGCTGGCGAGGCGATCGGGCCGGAAATCTTCCGTTTCTACCGTTCGCTCGGGCTGAACCTGAAGCAGCTTTACGGCCAGACCGAAGCTTGCGTCTACATCACCGCCCAGCCGGACGGGCAGATTTCCGCCGACACCGTCGGCACGCCATCGCCGGATGTGGAAATCAAGGTCGCCGACAATGGCGAGGTGCTCTACCGCTCGCCCGGCGTGTTCATGGGCTATTACAAGAACCCCGAGGCGACGGCGGAGACCAAGACGCCGGAGGGCTGGGTGCATACCGGGGACGCCGGTTTCATCGATGGGGACGGCCACCTGCGCATCATCGACCGCGCCAAGGATGTCGGCAAACTGAATGACGGGTCCATGTTCCCGCCGAAATATATCGAGAACAAGCTGAAATTCTTCCCCAACATCAAGGAAGCCGTGGCGATCGGAAACGGGCGCGATTTTGCCGCCGTGATGCTGAACATCGATCTGCAACCCGTCGCCAACTGGGCGGAGCGCAACAACATCGCCTACGGTTCCTATCAGGAGCTGGCGCAGCACCCGCAGCTCATCGCCATGATGGCCGAGCATGTGGACCAGGTGAACCGCGACCTGTCCGAAGAAGAGCGCGTGGCCGGCGCGCAAATCCATCGCTTCCTCGTGCTGCACAAGGAACTGGATGCCGACGACGGCGAGCTGACCCGCACCATGAAAGTGCGCCGCTCTCTCATCAACGAACGCTACGAGCCGCTGATCGAGGCCCTGTATGATGGGTCGGCGGAAAAATTCGTGGAGACGGAAGTCACGTTCGAGGATGGGCGAAAAGGCACGATCAAGGCCACGGTGAAGATCGAGGATGCGAAGGTTTATGGCCGCGAACAGGTGCTGGAGGCGGCGGAATGAGATCGGGTGTCGCAGCACGCGTTTCGGACAACATCGCCACGGGTGATGAGCTGCTGAATGTCGAAAACGTGACCCTGCGCTTCGGCGGTGTCACGGCCATCGAAAACATTTCCTTCGATATCGTGAAAGGTGAAATTCGGGCGATCATCGGGCCGAACGGGGCGGGTAAGACGTCGATGCTCAACGTCATCAACGGCTTCTACCACCCGCAGGAAGGCACGATCACGTTTCGCGGCGAGACGCGGCGCAAGATGAAGCCGTACGAGGCGGCGGCGTCGGGTATTGCGCGCACGTTCCAGAACGTGGCGCTGTTCAAGAACATGTCGACGCTGGACAACATCATGTCCGGACGGTCGCTGCGGATGAACTCCAACTTCCTGACGCAACTCTTCTATTACGGTCCCGCGCGCGACGAGGAGATCGTCCACCGCAAACGGGTCGAGGAGATCATCGACTTTCTCGAAATTCCCCACATCCGTCGCGCACCCGTCGGCAAGCTGCCTTACGGCTTGCAGAAGCGGGTGGAACTGGGCCGGGCGCTTGCGCTGGAACCGGACCTGCTGCTGCTCGACGAGCCCATGGCGGGCATGAACCTGGAGGAGAAGGAGGACATGTCCCGCTTCATCCTCGACGTGAACAGCCAGTTCGGCACCACCATCGCGTTGATCGAACACGATATGGGCGTGGTGATGGACCTCGCCGATCGGGTCGTCGTGCTCGACTACGGCAAGAAGATCGGCGATGGGCTTCCCGAAGAAGTGCAGGCCGACCAGGCGGTGATCGACGCCTATCTGGGAGTGCCGCACTGATGCAGCCGACCGGGCCGCTCCTCACATGCGCCTTCCTCGCCGTTCTTGCGGTTGCGGCAACGCTTGCCTCGACACGTTCCGCCACCGCGCAAAACCCGTCCTTCGACTGCGCAAGAGCAACCATCGCGTCCGACCGGGCAATCTGCGGCAACGCCACGCTTTCGCTGATGGACCGGCAGATGGGTCCGCTCTACCGAGCGGCACGGGCGTCAACGTCCGATCGCCAGCAGTTCGACCTGGTCAGCCGCCGCTGGATACGGGCGCGCAACAGGTGCGGTTCCAGTGTCCGATGCCTCACCCGCCTCTACGCGCAGCGACGGGCATATCTCATAGCGCCTCCAGCCGGATACGGCACGCACCCCGACCGTCGTTCCGCGACCGTTGCCAGATCCGGAAGTTGTCGAGACGCTCCGGGCGCCTCAGGCGCCACAGCCGCCACAGACGCTTCAGGCACCTTCGGGCAAAGTCGAGACCGATGCCGACCCGGAAGCCGCATTCATCCTGCAGCAGATCGACGAACTGGACCCGGGTACGTCGCTGACCATCACGGAAGGGTATTGTACCGATTATGCCGACGACCGCTTTCAGCAGACCGACCAGTGCCGCGTTGTCATGATCGATACGTGCAACGCGGAAGGCACCGAGTGCCGCAAGGATGCGGAGTTCCGTATGCAAAGCGGGCGGGTCGTCGCCCTGACGGGGGAAGCCAACGCCATCGCCCTGGATGGTCGAGAGGTGCTTGCAGCCGGTGCGGGATGCTGGAAGGACACGGACGAGGAACGGGAGTTCTGTCTGACCCTGTCACCGACAGACCCGGGTACCACGCAGGCAGACGTCCTGCCGGATGGGGATAATTAGAGCATGCTGTCGGAAATCTTCATCGAACCGTTCACGCTGATGGCGGACATTCCCGACCTGCTGTTGCAGACGATCTGGGAGGGGTTCGTATCGGGGGTGCTCTACGCGCTGATCGCGCTCGGCTTCGTGTTGATTTACAAGGCGTCGGGGGTGTTCAATTTCGCACAGGGCATCATGGTGGTGTTTGCAGCACTTGCGCTGGTCTCGCTCTACGCCATGGGTCTGCCCGCGTGGCTGGCATTGCTGGTGACACTGGGCATCATGGCGCTGCTGGCGATCTCCATCGAGCGGGTGATGCTGCGCAAGCTGGTGAACCAGAACGACGCGATCCTGCTCATGGCCACCATCGGGCTCTCGCTGTTTCTGCGCGGCGTGGGGGAGACGATTTTCGGCGGCGAGACAAAGTCGATGATCGACGAGGAACTCGGCTTGCCGCAGGGCGTGTCGGAATGGAACGTGTTCGACGGTCGCGTGATCTTCCAACACATTGATATCGCCGCCGTCGTCATCGCCGTGCTGATGGTGGCGGGGCTGGCGCTGTTCTTCAATTACAGCCGCATCGGGCGGGCCTTGCGGGCGGTGGCGGACGACCACCAGGCGGCTTTGTCGGTGGGCATTTCGCTAAACCAGATATGGGCGATCACATGGTTCGCCGCCGGTGTCGTGGCGCTAGTGACAGGCATCATGTGGGGCGCGCGGTCGGACGTGTCGTTCGCGCTGGAAGTCATCGCGCTGAAGGCGCTGGCGGTTCTGATCCTGGGCGGCTTCACGTCCATCCCCGGCGCGATCATCGGCGGGTTGATCATCGGCATCGGCGAAAAGCTGTTCGAGGTCTATTGGGGCAGCCTGTTCGGCGGCGGAACGGAAGCGTGGTTCGCCTACGTGCTCGCGCTGATATTCTTGCTGTTCAGGCCCCAAGGGCTATTCGGCGAGAAGATTATCGAGAGGGTGTGATGATAGCCTACACTTTCTTACCCATCGTCATCCTCGGGCACCGTCCCGAGGATCTGGTGCCATCATGCTAGACGACGCTGCCTGGGTTTACATGATGAGCAACTCCGCGCGTGGTGTGATCTATACGGGGGTGACCTCCGATCTGATGGGGCGGGCATCGGAGCACCGGCAAAAGCTCTCGGACAGATTTGCTCGTCGCTACAACTGCACAAAGCTTGTCTGGTACGAGCGCCACGACGGTATCGAAACGGCTATCCAAAGGGAGAAATCCCTGAAACGGTACCTCCACGACTGGAAGATCAATCTAATCGAGGGGTTAAATCCTACTTGGGAAGACCTCTTCGATCCAAACTACGCGCTCGACAATGTCGTCCGTACCAGATCCTCGGGACAGGGCCCGAGGATGACGATGACGGAGAGAGGGGAAACAGCCTAGATGTTCTACCGCGAGGCAGGTCAGTTTAAGACGTCCTACAAGGCCGACCAGGCCATCTTTCCGATTCTGCAGGACCGGATCGGGCTGGGGCTGATCTTAGCCGTCGCCGTCATCGGCGTGCCGCTGCTGGCCACCGACGGGTTCATCAACTCGATCATGATCCCGTTCCTTATCCTCGCGCTGGCGGCGATTGGGTTGAACATCCTGACCGGCTATTGCGGGCAGCTGTCGCTCGGCACCGGCGCGTTCATGGGGGTCGGCGCCTACAGCTGCTACAAGCTGGCGACGATCTTTCCCGAGGTGTCGATCCTCGTTCACATCCTGCTGGCAGGGTTCTTCTCCGCCGCCATCGGCGTGCTGTTCGGCCTGCCGAGCCTGCGCATCAAGGGTCTGTATCTTGCCATCACGACGCTTGCCGCGCAGTTCTTTCTCGGCTGGCTGTTCGTGCGCTGGAAGTGGCTTTACAATTACAACGAGTCCGGCGCGATCCAGAACGTGCCGCAGCAGCTGTTCGGCGTGCAGGTGACGGGCGCGGCGTCGGACCCGATCACGCGCTATCTCATCGTACTGGCGATCGTTGCGGGGCTGACATGGGTGGCGTCAAACATCATTCGCGGCAGAATAGGCCGGTCGTGGATGATGATCCGCGACATGGACATCGCCGCCGAACTCATGGGCATCAAACCGCTCAACGCGAAACTGTCGGCCTTTGCCGTCTCGTCCTATTTCTGCGGCGTGGCGGGGGCGATGATGGTGTTTTTCTGGCTGGGTTCTGCCGAGGCCGACGTGTTCAACATCAATCTGTCGTTCCAGGTTCTGTTCATGGTCATCATCGGCGGGCTGGGTTCGCTCATCGGCTCGTTTCTCGGCGCAGCGTTCATCTTCGTGTTGCCGGTCGTCATCCGCACCATTCCCCGCGTGATGGGCGTCGATATCGGCGGTGCCACTGTCGAGCATATCTCGACCATGGCCATCGGCGCTCTCATCGTCTTCTTCCTTATCGTGGAGCCCCACGGGCTCGCCAGGCTGTGGCAGATCGGCAAGGAGAAACTTCGCAACTGGCCTTTCCCGTACGGATAGGCAACACTCGTCTCAAGGCGCTGGGAGGCGTCGTTCAACAGGGAGAAAACTCATGAGATTGAAGTCACTCGGATTGACGCTCGCCGCAGGCATTTTCGCCGCCGGTGGGCTCGCCTACAGCGCCGCATCCGCGCAGGAACACTATATTCCCAACCTGTCCTACCGGACCGGACCGTTCGCCGGGGGCGGCATTCCGTTTGCCAACGGATTCGCCGACTACTTCACCATGCTTAACGAGCGGGACGGCGGTATCGGCGGCGTGCCGGTTCGGGTCGAGGAATGCGAAACCGGCTACAACAGCCAGAAGGGCGTCGAGTGCTACGAGGCCACGAAGGGCAACAACCCGCTGGTCTATACGCCGCTTTCGACCGGCATTTCGCTCGGCATCATTCCGCAGGCCAACGAGGACAAGATCCCCGTCCTGATGCTCGGCTACGGCCTGTCGGCTGCCGGTGTGGGCGAGACGTTCCCCTACGCCTTCACCTATCCGACGTCCTACTGGAACCAGATGTCGTCGATCCTGAAATATATCGACGAGACGGCCGAAGGCGGCATCGAGGGCAAGAAGATCGGCTACATCTATCTCGACGCCGGGTACGGACTGGAGCCGATACCCGTTCTCGACAAGCTGGCCGAGCAGATGGGTTTCGAGACGGCCAAGTTCCCGGTCGCCGGTGCCGATATGCAGAACCAGGGCTCCCAGTGGCTGAACGTGCGCAAGGAACGGCCCGACTGGATGATCATGTGGGGCTGGGGTGCGATGAACGCGACCGCCGTCAAGGAAGCCGTGAAAACGCGCTATCCGCTCGACCGCTTCATCGGCAACTGGTGGGCCGGTGCCAACGCTGACCTCGACCCGGTCGGTGCCGAGGGCAAGGGCTATCTCGCTGCCAACTTCTCCGGCATCGGGACGGATTATCCCGCGCTGAAGGAAGTGCAGAAGTTCGTCGTGGACGCCGGCAAGTCGCAGGCGGACGCCGACAAGGTCGGCGACGTGCTTTACAACCGCGGTCTCTACAACGCCGTCATCATCGCCGAGGCCATTCGCGTGGCGCAGGAAATGACCGGCAAGACGGAACTGACCGGCGAGGACATGAAGATCGGTCTGGAAAACTTCAAGCTCGACGACGCCCGCATGGCGGAACTGGGTCTTGAAGGGTTTGCCGCTGCGCTGGAAGGGTCCTGTGCCGACCATGAAGGCGGCGCACCCGTCTTCATCCAGCAGTGGCAGGGCGAGGAATGGGAAAAGGTCTCCGAGCCCATCGCACCCATGCTCGATGTGACCCGTCCGCTGCTCGAAGAAGCGGCTGCCAGCTACATTTCAGACAAGCCCAACTGGACCGGCCAGACCTGCGAGTAGGTTTGAAGTTCTGACAACCGGGGTCGCGTTCGCGCGGCCCCTTTCGTTTCCGGGAGATCGATCGAATTATGAGCGCATCCGCTGCCGCACCAACACCCGTTGCCGGGACGGCCGAACCCATCCTGGCGGTCAACAATATCGAGGTGATCTACGACCACGTCATTCTCGTGTTGAAAGGCGTGTCGCTGACGGTGCCCAAGGGCGGGATCGTCGCCATCCTCGGTGCCAACGGCGCGGGCAAGACGACGACGCTGAAAGCCATCTCGAACCTTCTGGGTGCAGAACGTGGCGATGTGACGAAGGGGTCGATCCTGTTCAAGGGCGAACAGGTGCACGACCTTTCCCCCAACGATCTGGTCCGCCGCGGCTGCATTCAGGTCATGGAAGGCCGCCACTGTTTCGGCCACCTGTCGATCGAAGACAATCTGATGACCGGCGCATTTACCCGCAAGGACGGGTCGGCCGCGATCAAGCGCGATCTGGACCTCGTCTACAATTATTTCCCGCGCCTGCGGGAGCGGCGCACGTCGCAGGCCGGTTACACGTCCGGCGGCGAGCAGCAGATGTGCGCCATCGGCCGAGCGCTCATGTCAAAGCCGGAAATGATCCTGCTCGACGAACCGTCCATGGGTCTCGCTCCGCAATTGGTGGAAGAGATCTTCGACATCGTGAAAGCGCTCAATACCGAGCAGGACGTCTCGTTCCTCCTGGCCGAGCAAAACACGAACATCGCCCTGCGCTACGCCACCTACGGCTACATTCTGGAATCCGGACGGGTCGTTCTGGACGGGGAGGGCGCTGCGCTACGCGACAACGAGGACGTGAAGGAGTTCTACCTCGGTGCGGGAGGTGAGGGAGAACGGCGCAGCTTCCGCAACGTCAAGCACTACAAGCGCCGCAAGCGGTGGCTGGCCTAGACCCTTCCTTCGAAGGCATTCGGGAATGAAAGTCCAACTTGTGCGCCGATTGCGGGTGCCAACATGGGGATTGGCGGGATGGACGACTTCTACGACGAAGCGGAAACGCAGGATGCACCGGGGCGCGAAGCGGCTTTGTTTGCCCGGCTTCCCGACCATCTGAAACAGGCTGTCGACGCAGCCCCCGGTCTTGCGGCTCACCTGTCCGGTGCGGATATATCATCGCTCAGCAACCGTGAGGCTCTTGCCGCGCTTCCCGTCCTGCGCAAATCCGACCTGATGGACGCTCAGTCGGCCAGTCCCCCGTTTGGCGGTTTTGCCGTGACCGCGAAGATGGCGGGCGGGCGGGTTTTTTCGTCTCCCGGACCCATCTGGGAGCCGCAGGGTCTGGGTGCCGATCCATGGGGTGCCGCGCGCGCCCTGTTCGCCGCCGGGTTCCGCCATGGTGACGCGGTGCACAACGCCCTGTCCTATCACATGACGCCCGGCGGTTTCATCATCGACGAGGGACTACGCGCGCTCGGCTGCACGGTATTTCCCGCTGGCGCGGGCAATACCGATCTGCACGTCGAAGCCGCCGCAGCACTGAAGCCCACCGGCTTCACCGGCACACCGGACTATCTGAAAATACTGCTGGACCGTGCCGGTGAGATGGGCAGCGATCTGTCGTTCATCGAACGGGCACTGGTATCGGGCGGTGCCCTGTTTCCCGCCATGCGCGACGCCTATGCCGACCGGGGCGTGCGGGTGATGCAGTGTTACGCGACGGCCGATCTCGGCGTCATCGCCTTTGAGACTGCCGACGACGGGACGGTTCATCCCGGCATGGTGGTAAACGAGGGTCTGATCGTGGAAATCGTCCGGCCCGGGACGGGTGATCCCGTCCCCGCGGGCGAGGTGGGAGAGATGGTCGTCACCAACCTGTCCGACGTCTATCCCCTCGTCCGCTTCGCCACCGGCGACCTGACACGACAGATCGATGAACCGTCACCATGCGGACGTACGAACATGCGCATCGCCGGCTGGATGGGTCGCGCCGACCAGCGCACCAAAGTCAAAGGCATGTTCGTGGACCCCAAACAGATTGCGGACCTGCGCAGACGCCATCCCGAACTCACCGGTGCCCGACTGGTGGTGGAACGCGCCGAAGACAAGGACGTCATGCGTCTGCTGGTAACGGGGGCGGGCGTGGATACCGACAGCCTGTCGGCGTCACTGCGCGACATCACGCGTCTGGGAGCGCGTGTCGAACTGGCGGACAGCCTGCCCAATGACGGCAAGGTGATTGCCGATGAACGGAACTACGATACCTGACTAAACGGTTCAGAGCGCGACGATCGCCCGGACGCGCATGTCGTCCCACTTCGTTTCCTGTGCGATCGTCCGGTCGGGCAAGGTGACGTCGATCGTTGCAGATCGCGGCACCCGAGCATTCGCTATGTCAGCCCCCGCGACCATCAGCCTAACGGGCCCGGCGGCTGACCTTCACGCCATACTCCAGCGTTCGCGCAGCATGGGCGCTGCGACGAACCCGTATGGGGCCGGAATGCTCGGTGGTGGATCGGCCAGGCCATCGTCGAGAAATTTGAGAACCCCCACCATGGTGGCGTGGGAGAACGGCTTCGACACGACGGCATCACCCCGCTCGATACTGCCAACCGCCTTGGCATGATTGGCGGTGACGAACACGATCAATGCCCGGGGCCAGGTCGCGCGGATATGGTCGGCGGCATCGAAGCCGGACGATCCCTGTGCGAGGTTGAGGTCGACGAGGGCCACATCGGGTTCGAGATCGCCGGGCAGACGCTCCAGGTCCATCAGACTTGGCACGTCGTCCACCATTTCGTGGCCGGCGGACTCGATCATGTCCTCCATGTCCATGACGATGAGCGCCTCGTCTTCCACGACGAGCACGCGCAGGCTGCGTTCGGTCCGGTCCATGATCGACATGTTCATTCGCCTGCCCCCGAACGGAACCGCGTGGTGCTGCGGGTACCCTGCGACGAACTCTCCCACTCGGTCGACCCGTGGAGCTGCTTCGACAGACGCAGCACCAGCGAACGGCCCAGCGTGTCCTTCGATGTGGTGGCGACGTCGAAGCCGGGTCCGTCGTCGGTAATGGAAACGACGACTTCATCGTCCTGACGTTCCATCTGGACTTCAAGCCGGCCGGCCCGACCGTCCGAGAACGCGTGTTTGAGTGTGTTCGTCAGCAATTCGTTGATGATCAGGCCCAGAGCCGTCGCGTTGGCCGCTTCGATATCGACGGCCTCGATGGAATCGACCATCGCTATATCCCCGCGACCCGATGCGCTGATGACGTTGTGCAACAGGTCACGGGCAAAAGCCCCGGCATCGAAACGTCGAACGTTGTCGCCCTGATGCAGCGTGCGATGAACGGAAGACAGGGCATCGATCCGCTCGAGCATGTTGTGAAGCGTATCGACCAGTTTGGGATCGTCAATGGCCTTCGTCTGAAGCCGTATCAGGGAACCGATCATGGTGAGATTGTTCTTCACGCGGTGGTCGACCTCGTGCAGAAGAATAGTCTTTTCTTCCAGCGCGCGGTCCTTTAGCCGAAGGGCGTCTTCCAGTTCCCGCGTCCGCTCGCGAACCTGCTGCTCGACGATCTCCTTCTGACGCGATGCGGCTTCCTGGGCTTCGACCCGGTCCGTAACGTCGATCTGCGATGCGAAGTAGAACTGGTTCTTGCCGTCGCGACCCTTGACCGGTCCGATATAGAGCGCATTCCAGAACGGCGTGCCATCCTTGCGATAATTCAGCAGATCGATCTCGATCGGTTCTTCCGCCGCGATAGCGTCGGAAATTTTGCGCACGGCCTCTCGATCGGTCTTCTCACCCTGCAGGAAACGGCAGTTATAGCCGATGACTTCGTCGCGATCGTAGCCCGTCAGCTGAAGAAAAGCGTCGTTGGCAAACACGATCGGCGTGTCCGGCTTACGCGGATCGCTGACGACCATCGACATTCGCGTGGACCGGACGGCAGCCGCAAAGGGATCGCCCCGTCCCAATTCATGGCTCACATCGCCGGTCTGGTGCCAGTCGTTGGTTTCGTCGTTCACGAAAGCGCCTCGAACCAATTTGACGTTAACTTACCCGATGATGCGCAGGAAGGCGACCGCAAAGCCAAGGAAACACTACGTAACCTGTTCACAGGCCGCTTTCGGTTCACGCGCGGGTCCGGACCGTCCGCGACCACCCTTGGTGGCCAGCGTGAATTGCCGGCGGTGTTTGGCAAACCCCAGGGGCAGTCCGGTAAGCAGGTTTTCCACGCAAACCAGACCTGGTCCTTCGGAACGTCACGTCTTGCAGAACACGTCGTAGAGGGCGGCCATGACCTGTTCCGTTTGCGCGTCTCCGATACGATAGTAGATCGTCTGGGCCTCGCGACGGGTAGCAACGACGTCGCCAGCGCGCAGTTTGGCCAGATGCTGCGACAGGGCCGATTGGCTCAACCCGACTGCCTCCTGCAAAGCGCCCACCGATGCTTCTCCCTCCGCCAGACGGCACAGGATCAGCAGGCGATTTCTGTTCGCCAGCAATGCGAGAAGTTTCGACACGTGCTCCGCACGTTCGGCCAATTCCTGGGTCGACGACGCAGCTTGTGGTTTCATCGACAGACCCTCTTGCATCTGTAGTTCCTAATGTAGAGATTGCTGATAGATGTAAGGTCGGTTTGTATCAGGATCAAGCCGACCGTTCACCGTTTCGGGGTAGAACGTAAGATGGAACCAGTCGTCGCAACCGAATTCACGCCGTGGGCCTCGCTGGCCGGCGGCGTTCTGATAGGCCTTTCCGCCGTCATGGTCATGGGCCTCTTCGGTCGCATTGCGGGGATCGCCGGCATCTCCACCGGTGCGATGGGCGCGCTGGTGCCGATGAGCGGGGCAAGCGACCATGCATGGCGCTTTGCGTTCATCGCCGGTTTGATCGTCAGCCCCACTTCTCGTGGCCCTTTTCGATGCCGACGCGGTTCGTCAGACCGTACCGACGAACCTGTTCGGTATGGTCGCCGCCGGTCTGCTCGTCGGGGTCGGCACGGCGCTGGGCTCGGGTTGCACATCCGGCCACGGGGTCTGCGGACTGGCGCGCCTGTCCGTCCGTTCGCTGGCGGCGGTGGCGACGTTTATGGCGGCTGCGTTCCTGACGGTGCTTGTATTGCGGCACGTGATCGGAGGAGCGATCTGATGCGTATCCTGTTCGGTTTTCTGTCCGGTCTCGTTTTCGGCATCGGTCTCGTCATCTCCGGGATGAGCGACCCGCGAAAGTGCTTAACTTTCCTTGACGTGCTCGGTCCGTGGGATCCCGAGCCTCGCCTTCGTGATGGGCGGCGCGAGCGTGACCGCCTTTATCGGCTACCGTCTGGTATGGGCCCGGGAGCAGCCCGTTCTGATGGACGGGTTCGATGTGCCCACCAACACCCGCATCGATCGTCCGCTTCTGACAGGCGCTACATTGTTCGGGATCGGTTGGGGCATCGGTGGGTTCTGCCCAGGACCCGCATGGACGGCGCTGCCCCTTCTGGCACCAGGTACGCTGGCCTTCATACCGGCGATGATCGCAGGGCTCTGGCTCGGCACGCGAGCCAAGAGTGCCGCATTCTTCAAACCAGCAAACGACGCGGCCTGATCTTGCCGCTGCGTTAGGACCGGAGGTAACCCCGATGAGCGACTATCAACACCTGACCAGGCACAGCCCATCCACCGGTCCCGGTTCGCCGGACGTATGGGGTGTCTATGAAGCCGATACCGGTTCGATCCAGTATCTTGCGGCCTGCCCCGAAACGAAGAAGGCCGTGTTGGTCGACACGGTTCTGAACTTCGATCCCAAAGGCGCGCGCACGTCGACCGAAAGCGCAGAAACCATGCTTTCCCTGGTCGAAGAGAACGGTCTCGACCTTGAGCGCATCCTCGACACCCATCCCCATGCCGACCACATGATGGCGTCGGCATGGCTGCGTACGAGGACCGGCAAGCCGAACGCCATCGGCGAGAAGACGAAAGACATCGCCGCGTTGTGGCGGGACTTCTACCATATGCCGGGCGGTTTGCAGGCCGAAGACCATTTCGACGATTTCTTCACCGATGGCGATACCTTCAAGATCGGTACCTTGAACTTTCGCGTGATGCTGTCAGCGGGTCACACGTTGGGTTCGGTCACCTATGTGGCGGGCGATGCCGCATTCGCCCACGATACGCTGATGTACCCCGATACTGGTTCTTCCCGCGCCGACTTCCCCGGGGGCTCTGCGGACGATCTGTGGAACTCGATCCAGGCGATCCTCGCTCTGCCAGCCGAAACGCGCGTCTTCATCGGCCACGATTACGGCAAGGGCGACCGGAAGGAGCCGGCATGGGAGGCGACGGTTGCAGAACATCTGGCAAGCAACGTCCACGTGAAGGCTGGCACGTCGAAAGAGGCGTTCATCGCCACCCGCGAGGACCGGGACGCCACCCTCGCGCTGCCCGACCGCATGCTTCACGCATTGCAGGTCAACCTGCGCGGCGGCGAACTGCCCGCGCCCGAAGCGGACGGCCACAGCTACTTCAAAATACCGGCCAACAGGTTCTAGGCAGCAGTCGTTTCGACCACCGACCCGTGCTCCGAGCGGGAGCAGCTACGGAACGCATTCATTGCGCAGAGCGGGACTGTCGAAAGCGCGCATACCCAGACAGCGTTGCGAACGGGGAGCGCTCGAAGGTCACAGGACGCCGATGAAACCGGCTCTGCAAGACCATGCGACTACACCAGGTGGCTTAGCGCCGTAGCGAAAGACCGTCCATGAACAGCGCCTCCCGCATTCTTCCCATCCTCCGGTGGGGGGCGCGATACGACCGGCAGACATTCGCTGCCGACGGGCTGGCGGCGGTGATCGTCACGGTGATGCTGATCCCGCAATCGCTGGCCTACGCGCTATTGGCGGGACTGCCTCCGGTGGTCGGGCTCTACGCGTCGATCCTGCCGCTCGTTCTCTACGCGATCTTTGGCACATCGCGGACGTTGTCCGTCGGGCCGGTGGCCGTCGTGTCCTTGCTGACGGCGGCGGCGGTATCGAAAGTTGCCGCCCCCGGTACGGCTGAGGCGGTGGCGGCGGCCATCGTGCTGGCCTTCATGTCGGGCGCGATGCTGGTGGCGATGGGCCTGTTGCGGCTCGGCTTCGTGGCAAATCTGCTGTCGCACCCGGTCGTGTCCGGTTTCATCACCGCGTCCGGCATGCTGATCGCCGCAAGCCAGCTGCGCCATATCCTGGGCATCGAGGCCAAGGGCGACACGTTCATAGAATTGCTGGAAGCACTGGTGGCCAATATCGGAGCCACCAATATGCCGACCCTCGTGTTGGGTGGTATTACGCTGGCGTTCCTGTTCTGGGTCCGCAAGGGGCTGAAGCCGCTGCTGGAGCGGGCAGGGCTGTCGTCTTCCGCGGCGGGGCTTCTCGCGCGCACCGGTCCCGTCTTCGCCATCGTCGCCAGCATCTTGGCCGTCGTCGGTCTCGGCCTGGTCGACCGCGGTGTGGCGGTCGTGGGTGACATCCCGGCTGGTTTGCCCTCCTTCACGACGCCGATCCTCGACCCGGACCTCTGGATCGCCCTTCTGCCGTCGGCGCTTCTGATCTCCATCATCGGCTTCGTGGAATCCGTCTCCGTCGCGCAAACGCTTGCGGCCAAGCGGCGTCAGTCCATCGAACCGGATCAGGAACTGATCGGCCTGGGCAGCGCCAACCTGGCTTCTGCCTTCTCCGGCGGATTTCCGGTGACGGGAGGTTTCTCGCGGTCGGTCGTGAACTTCGATGCCGGAGCGCAAACGCCGGCAGCAGGGGCGTTCACCGCCGGCGGCATTGCATTGGCTTCCCTGTTCCTAACGCCGTTGCTTTACTTCTTGCCCATCGCTGCGCTTGCAGCCACGATCATCGTCGCGGTGCTGAGTCTGGTGGATTTCGGCGCGATCAAACGCACCTTCGCCTATTCGCGCTTCGACTTCGCGGCCATGATGGCGACGATTGCCGTCACGCTTACCGCCGGCGTCGAAGCAGGCGTGATCGCGGGTGTCGCCGTTTCCATCGCGCTGCTGTTGTGGCGCACATCGCGCCCGCACGTTGCTGTGGTGGGGCAAGTGCCCGGCACGGAGCATTATCGCAACGTCGAGCGACACGACGTCGTGGTCAGCACGCACGTGCTGACGTTGCGTATCGATGAATCCCTGACCTTCGCCAACGCGCGGGCATTCGAGAGCATGTTGCAGTCCCAAGTCGCCGCGCGACCGGACATTACCGATGTCGTGCTGCAATGTTCCGCCATCAACGCGATCGATGCCTCGGCTCTGGAATCGATCGAACTCGCTCTGCACCGGCTGTCCGACGCGGGCATCCGTCTGCACCTGTCTGAGGTGAAAGGACCGGTGATGGATCGGCTGGGCAGAAGCTCTATCCTCGACCATCTGACGGGGCAGGTCTGGCTCACGCAGCATCAGGCCATGGCGCATCTCGACCCCGAACTGACACGACAGACCGACGCGATGGCGAGCCCGAAAATCGCGCTATGACCGGAGGGCATGGCTGGTCTGTCGAATGAGCGCAGATGTCTCGCCCACGGGATATTGAGATGGTGGGCGAAGAAAGATAGATATCAAGTATAGCTTACAAACAGGAACCCCTCATCGTGTTTGATCAGTTCGACGCCGTGCTCCTCGCGCGTATCCAGTTCGCCTTCACCGTCTCGTTCCACTTTCTGTTCCCGGCCTTCACCATCGGCCTGGCATCCTATCTCGCTGTGCTGAACGCGCTGTGGTTGTGGACGAAGGAACACAAATACCTCGATCTGTTCCGGTACTGGGTAAAAATCTTCGCGCTCGCCTTTGCCATGGGCGTCGTGTCGGGCATCGTGATGAGCTACCAGTTCGGCACCAACTGGTCGGTGTTCTCCGACAAGGCGGGACCCGTGATCGGCGCGCCGATGGCCTACGAGGTGCTGTCGGCCTTCTTCCTCGAAGCCGGGTTCCTCGGCATCATGCTGTTCGGGCGCGAGCGGGTGGGCGCGGGTCTGCACATGTTTGCGACCGCCATGGTAGCGCTCGGTACGTTCTTCTCGGCCTTCTGGATCATCTCGGTCAATTCCTGGATGCACACGCCTGCAGGCTTTACGATCGACGCGGTGACCGGCCAGTTCCTGCCGACGGATTTCTGGCAGGTCATCTTCAACCCGTCCTTCCCCTACCGCCTCGCCCACACGGTCACGGCGGCTTACCTCACGACGGCCTTCATCGTCGGCGGTGTCGCCGCGTGGCATCTGCTGAAGCGGCGGCGGGAAGGCACCACGCCTTCCAACGCGACGAAGACCATGTTTTCCATGGCCCTGTGGATGGCCGCCATCGTCGCACCGGTGCAAATTTTTCTTGGCGACCTGCATGGCCTCAACACGCTGGAACACCAGCCCGCCAAGGTGATGGCCATGGAAGGTCACTACGAAAGCCATTCTGACGGCGCGCCGCTCTACCTGTTCGGCATTCCCAATGACGAGGAACAGCGCCTCGACTTCGCCTTTGGCATTCCAAAACTGTCGAGCCTGATCCTCAAACATGATCTCAATGCACCGCTGGCGGGGCTCGATACGATACCCGACGAGTTGCAACCGCCGGTCGGCATCGTGTTCTGGTCGTTCCGCATCATGGTCGCCATCGGCTTTGCCATGCTCGGCCTCGGCGTCTGGTCGCTTTGGGCTCGGTGGCGGGGTACGTTGTACGACGCGCCCTGGATGCATCGCGCGGCAGTCGCCATGGCACCGTCCGGTCTGATCGCCGTGCTGGCCGGATGGGTGACGACCGAGGTGGGCCGCCAGCCCTATACGGTCTACGGCTTTCTCACGACGGCGGATTCCGTCGCGCCGCTCGCGGCACCGGCTGTCGCCACGTCGCTGATCGCGTTCGTGATCGTCTATTTTGCGGTCTTCGGTGCGGGCACCTACTACATCTTGCGCCTGATGAGCCGTCCGCCCGTCTTCGACGAGCCACGCCTGACGGACGTAACCAAAGGCCCGATCCGGACCGCGGGCATTACGCCCGCTATGGAAGAGGCCGCACGCCGTCCCGGCGCCATGCACCCGGCGGAGTAGAGACCATGGGTATTGTAGAAGGCATTTCGTTCGACCTGACCCTCATCTGGGCGTTCCTGATCGCGTTTGCGGTGTTCGTCTACGTCGTTCTCGACGGGTTCGACCTCGGCCTCGGCATGCTGTTTGCCATCGAACCGGACCGAAAATCGCGAGACGTGATGATGAACTCGGTCGCCCCGGTCTGGGACGGCAACGAGACTTGGCTCGTGCTGGGGGGAGGCGGCCTGTTTGCAGCCTTCCCGCTGGCCTACGCGCTGGTTCTCCCCGCGCTCTACGCCCCGATCATCGCCATGCTGCTGGCGCTGATCTTTCGTGGCGTCGCCTTCGAGTTCCGCTGGCGCACCGAGCGATGGCGGGGGGTCTGGGACATCGCGTTCATCGGCGGTTCGGTGCTGGCCAGCTTCAGCCAGGGCGTCGCTCTCGGCGGGTTGTTGCAGGGCATCGAGGTCGACAAAGCCGCCCGCGCCTATGCCGGTGGCTGGTTCGACTGGCTCACGCCGTTTTCGCTGACGGTCGGGTTGGCCGTGGTCGTCGGCTACACCCTGCTTGGCGCAACCTGGCTGGTGATGAAGACGGACGGGCCGTTGCAGGAGCGCATGCGCACCCGGGCATGGGTGCTCGGTTTCGCCACCATCGGCTTCATGGGCATCGTCTCGTTGTGGACGCCGTTTCTGCAGGACGGCTACTTCGCCCGCTGGTTCACCGGCTGGGGCTGGGCGCTCGCCGCGGCGGTGGGCGGTTCGGTCGGCATTGTCGCCTTGCTGATGTTCCGCTCGCTCACGATCCACCACCACGAATACCGTCCATTCCTATTGACCCTAACCCTGTTCGCGCTGGGCTTCGTCGGCCTTGGCGTGTGCATGTTTCCCTACATCGTGCCGACTGAAGTGACGATATACGAAGCGGCCGCGCCCTATGAAAGCCAGCTGTTCATGATCATCGGCGCCGGCGTCCTCATCCCGCTGATCCTGGCCTACACCGCCTACGCCTACTGGGTGTTTCGCGGGAAGATCGATCCGGAAGTGGGGTATCACTGATGCGAACGCTCGAACGTCGTCGTAACCGGCCCGAACATGTCGCGCCACGCTCGTGGACGATCAGACTGCTGTGGTTCGCTGGCCTATGGACCGCGTCCATCGCCCTTCTCGGCGTGATCGCCTACGGCATCCGCTTCTGGCTCGGGCTGAACTGACCCTCTTCGGTATCGAATTGCAGGCGCTCCAGCAGTTCGCCACGATTGGCGGCGATATCGGCGATGGTGACCTCGTCCAGCACCTCGAAGAAGGCCGCCTGCGCACGGTGAAACGTGCGCGACAGCTTGCAGACCGCGCGCAGCGGGCAGGTGTTGGTCTGCCCGTTGAAGCACTCGACGAGTTCGTTCGGCGCTTCGGTGATCCGCACCACCTCCCCGATGGTGATCGTGTCCGCCGGTCGTGCCAGCCGAACCCCGCCGGCCCTGCCACGCACCGTCTCCAAATATCCAAGCCGCCCGAATTCATGCACCGCCTTCACAAGGTTGGACCGGGAAATGCCGTGCGCCGTCGCCACGTCATCGATGCGAACGAGGTCCGGCGACTTGAGCGCCGCATATTGCATCGTCCGCAAGACGTAGTTCGTATAGAGGGTCAGCTTCATACGAAAACGCCTAGCCGATCCGGAAGGGGTTTGCGACCGGGACGGCATCAAGGCCCGCCGATGGAGTGGGCTAGGGAGCGTACAGCCTCATGAAGCGGCGATCGTTCCAGTCTTTCAGACCGAGAGCGGAACGGCCGCGCCACCAGATCGGACCCCAGGAGGCAAGCCCCGTTCCGTCGCCGAGGTTCTGTGCTGCAAACCATATCCGCTGCGGCTTGTATGCACGCATCCGTTCATCCGCGGCGCGACGGATCAAATTGTCGGCAAGTACGGGCGCGGCACGAACGCCGAAAACACCGACCTTCGGCAGATCGTACCCCTCGATACGGGCGCAGTCGCCGGCTGCGAAAACCCGGTCGTCGGCAGGGGCGTGAAGGCGGTCGTTGAC
Source organism: uncultured Alphaproteobacteria bacterium (assembly GCA_963711195.1). Classification (GTDB taxonomy): domain Bacteria; phylum Pseudomonadota; class Alphaproteobacteria; order Rhizobiales; family Rhizobiaceae; genus Pseudahrensia. The sequence continues at coordinate 47,215 of CAVQDK010000012.1, read as the reverse complement.
CAGAAGGCCTCGTGTATCGTGGTTCAATTCGCATGCGCCGACGAGTGGTGCGGCTTCCAGACCCGTGGCGACCATGGCGCGATCGAACCCGATCGTGCTGCCGTCCTCCAGTTCGGCAATCCCATCGTCGATCCCGACCACCCGCGTTCCAGTCCTTACATTACATCCGCACTCTTCGAGCACCTGCCGCATGGTGGCACGTGCGCCCCGCGGTTCGCTGGCAATGAGGCTGTCACCGCCGGTCACGAGGGTGGCTTTGAGGGTCGCATCGTTTGCCCGTGCGAAGGCCAGCGCATTGAGGGTCAGCTCGCACCCCGAATGGTTGCCGCCGATCGTCAGCCATCGGACGGAACGACCAGCTTCGAAGTCGGCTTGCAACGATCTGCGCAGGTCCAGCAGGCCTGCGATGGGCTTGGGACAGAAAACCCCACCGCCTGACACGGGGAACGGTGGCACCGTTCTGGAGCCGACGTTGAGTGAGACCAGATCGTAGGGCACCCGCACGCCGTCTTCCAGAACGACCTGCCGATGCCGACGGTCGATCGACCCGGCCCGCCCCTCGACAAAACGCACACCGAACCGCGCCGCGAACGCTTGGGCTTCGATTACGTCGTCCACCCGTTCGTAGCGCCCTCCCAGCAGGCCGGAGCCGATCGATGAATACCAGAACGTGCCGTCATCGATCAGCGTCAGTTGCAGGCCCGCGCGGCGAAACTCGTCCGCTCGCGCCGCAACGTGCAGATGCGCATGGCCCAGCCCCACCAGCACGATTTCACGCATCGTCACGCCTAACCGGTTTCGCGCGTGCATCGTTCGGACGGCGCGTGGAGGCGAAACGTTCGATCACTTTTCAACAGCTTCAGATTACCGACATTGGGGGTCATCAGGGTGTTCATAAAGGGTGGTCAATCAAACCTGAACCCCTTCCTGGCGGACGGGTCGCAGCGTCGGCGGCACCATATCGCGCCAAGTCGGCCCATGCGAGAAACGGTTTGCGCGATAGTGTCGGCACACGGCAACGTGACGGGATGCAACCTTTCGCGAAACCTACTGTCTCTCGCGCAATCCGACCGCGGCTCTCATTTCGGAGTTCAAACGACGCTCCCCTTCCACTGTCGGTTTGGAAAATCGTGCGAGAACGAGGTAGGCGACCGGGGTGAGGAACAAGGTGAACACTGTTGCCATTCCCAACCCGCCGACGATCACCCACCCAAGGGCGGTTCGTGCTTCCGCCCCGGCACCAAACGCGAAAACCAGCGGGAGAGCGCCGAGCACGGTCGATATCATGGTCATCATCACGGGCCGTAACCGGATGAGGGACGCTTTCTCGATGGCTTCCCGGACGGTGTAGCCCTGATTGCGAAGCTGGTTGGCGAACTCGACGATCAGAATTCCGTTCTTGGCCATGACACCCACGAGCAGAACCAACCCGATCTGGCTGTAGACGTTGAAACTGCCCCCGGTCAGCATGAGCGCGAAGACTGCACATGCCAATCCCATAGGCACCGTCGCCATGATGATGAACGCGCTGATGAAACTTTCGAACTGCGCGGAAAGCACGAGGAGAACGATCACGATGGCGACACCGAACACGACGAGAATGTCGCTCGACGACTGTTCCAGCGTTGCAGCTTCGGCGAGCGGAATAAGCCGGGAGCCGGAGGGCAGGAGCGGTTCGGCCAGAACTTCCACCGCGGAATAGGCTTCGCCAAGAGCGATTCCCTCCGCCAGACCGGTGGTAATGGATACGGCCCGCAACTGCGTTTCGCGGTTCAGAGAGGGCGAAACCGCTTTCTCCTGAAGCGTTGCGATGCTCGACATGGGCACCATGCGTCCGTCCGACGCCTTCAGAAAGATGTTCTCCAGGTCGGTCGGATCGTTGACCGGCTGCACGGTGGAAATGATCTTTACGGGAAATGCGCGGTCCTCGATAAAAACGCTGCCGACTTCCGTGCCGTCCAGTTGCGCCTGCATGGCCTGCGCCAGACCGTCGATGGCAATGCCGAGATCAGAGGCGCGGGCACGGTCGATCGATACCGAAAGCTGCGGCTGGGTGGTCTCGTAGGACAGGCGCACCTGCGTGAAGCGGTCGTCGGCCTCCAGTTCATCGACGAGAGCGGCGGCAGCCTTGCCCATCGCGTCATAGGAATTGCCGACGATGGCAACCTGCAAACCGTTGCCCGCACCGCGAATGCCGAGACTGTTTGGCTGGATAGCGAAAGCACGCACGCCGGGAATGGACGACACCATGCCGTTGACCTGCCTGACGATCTCGTTCTGGCTTCGAACCCGGTCCTTCCAGCGCGCAAGCGTAAGCACCATGAACCCGCTGTTGGAGCTGCCGCCACGCCCCGCGATGGAGAAGACATTCTGCACTTCCCCGCTTTCGCGCAACGGTTCGACCAGCTGTTCGATCTGCCGCATCCGCGAGGAGGTGTAGTCCAGGCTTACACCCTGCGGTGCAGATATGCTCATCAGGACGACTGCTCGGTCTTCGCGCGGTGTGAGTTCCTGCGGAATGCCGGCAAGGGCGAGAAAGGCGGCACCACCAAACAGGACGGACGCTGTTATGACGACCATCGGGACAGCGAGCGCTGCCCGCAACAGGCCTCCATAGCCAGCGCCAAGACGCCCGCCGATCCAGCGCAACACCGACCGCCTGGGTTTGGCCTCCGGGTCGCTAGGTCTGACGAACCGGGACGCCAGCATCGGGCACAACGTGAGCGCTATGAAACTCGACAGCGTGACGGCAAAGGCCAGCACGAAACCGAATTCGCTGAACAACCCGCCCGCTTGCCCCGGAAGGAACGACAACGGAACGAAAACGGCCGCGAGAGTGGCTGTCGTGGTTATGACCGCAAAGAAGACCTCCCGCGTGCCGATGACGGCAGCCGCGCGAATACCGATGCCCTCGTTACGCCGCCGCACGATGTTTTCGAGCACCACGATCGCATCGTCGACCACCATGCCGGTGGCCAGAACGAGGGCCAGCAGAGTGAGAATGTTGATGGAAAAGCCAACCAGATAGATGGCCGCGAGCGTGCCGACGAGCGCCACCGGCATGGTGACGGCGGGAATGAGCGTTGCGCGCCAGTCGAGCAGAAAGATGTAGATCACAATGATGACGATGACGACCGCCAGCCCCAGAGAGCGAACGACTTCCCCTATGGCACCGCTGATGAACGTCGCATCGTCGCTGGTGACACGTATTTCCACCCCTTGCGGCAGGATGGCCTGAATGCGCTGCGCCGCCGCGCGTACGCCCGACGAGATTTCCAGCGTGTTCGATTGAGCCTGCCGGATGATCCCCATGCCGATGCCGGTCTTGCCGTTTGCCCGCAGGGTGCTGTCGCCCGGGTCCGGCCCGAGCGTCACCGTGGCCAGATCACGTATCTGCACGCGATCGGTGACGAACAGATTCTCGAAATCCTCCGCAGACGTCACGCTGGCCGTGGCGCGTACCACGATGTCCTGGGAAGTCGAGGTCAGCGAACCGGCGGGAACGTCGAAGGAGACGCTTGCAAGCGACGCTCGGACATCGGCAACGGTAAGACCGAGCGCGGCCATGCGGGCGGGGTCGATATCGATGCGAAATATCTTGTCGCGGTCGCCATAGACGTTGACATCTGCCACGCCGGGGACGGCGGAAAGCCGGTCCACCACCTCGTCCTCGACCAGCACCGTCATGTCCTGCACGGACATCGTGTCAGACGTAACGGCGAGCCGTAGGACCGGTTGGGCATCGGAATCGGCCTTGACGATGCGCGGGTCTTCGGCACCGTCCGGCATGTCGCGGGACACACGACCGATTGCATCGCGCAGATCGGATGCCGCGACGTTGAGATCGGCGCTGTCGTCGAACTCGACGGTAACGCGACTGCGCCCGAACGAGGAACTGGACGAAATCGACCGGACACCCGTCACACGAGCGGCAGCGCCTTCGATCAACGCGGTCAGTTCCCGGTCGATGGTTTCGGGTGCGGCACCGGAAAAGTCGGTGGAAATGGTGATGACGGGGCTGTCCACGTCCGGCAACTCGCGGATTTCGGCACCGTAGATCGCGGCGAGACCCGCCACGACGATGAGCATGCCCAACACGAGCGCCAGCACGGGACGGCGCACGAAGATCGCGATACCGCCGTCGGGTTGACCGTCCTTCGGGTAATGCGAAGGTAGTGCAGTGGCCGTTTCGGCGAAAGGCAGCCCACCTGCGCCGTGGTCATCGGCGTGTCTCGGCAGGTGAGGTCCGTAGTCCACGGTCATGAACCGGACCTGCGCCTGTCGTTCGTGGTCGGTTGCGTCGCCGTTCCACCGGCAATCGTCACGTCCACGCCTTCGCGCACGTTCTGCACGCCTTCGGTTACAACCGTGTCGGTTTGCGAAAGATCCGCGTCCACCAGAACCGAATGGGCATTACGCTGAACGATGCGGGCATCGCGGCGTCTGGCCTTTCCATCCTCTCCAACCTGCCACACGTAGGAGCCGTTCGCGTCCCACTGAATGGCCAGCGGGTCGACGGCTGGAAAGGACTCCCCGTCGAACCGCATGGTCACTTCGAATGCCATGCCGGCGCGCAGCCTGTCGTTGTCGTTTGCGATCTCGGCCCGTACGCGCAGTGTCCGGCTGGCAACGTCGATCCTGTTGTCCACCGCGAGCACCGTGCCGGAGAAAACCTCACCCGGTCGCGCGACGGAGGTGGCCTGCACAGGTGCGCCGGTCTCGATTGCGGTCACGAAACGCTCCGGCACAAAATACTCGACAGTGATCCTGCTGCGGTCGTCGACCGTTACGATCGGCGACTGGTTGGTGACGTAGTCTCCGATATTGGCGGCAACGATACCGACGATCCCACCGATTGGCGACCGCACCGTCCGGCGGTCGAGCGCAAGTTGCGCTTCGCGCACCGCCAGTTCGGCAGTGGCGAGAGACGCCTGCGCCGTTTCCACCTCGACGGCGCTGACGGTGCGTTGCGCGAGCAAATCCTGAAACCGTTCCGCCTTCACGCGAAGATCGTCGGCGACGAGCCGAGTGCGGTCGAGACCGAGTTCCTCATCGGCGGCATCGAGCCGGGCTATGACAGCGCCGCTTTCTATCCTGTCGCCGGAGGAAGCGGGAAGCTCGACGAGCTGACCTGAGACCAGGGGCGTGATCGTCACGTATTGCGCCGCCCTGCCGCTGCCGATTGCGGTCAGACGGTCGTTGATGATGCCGCTGGTGACCGGGCTCGTGATGACGAGCGCCTGCCGGCTTCCGCCACGTCCGCCGCGACCGGGCGTTTGCGTGGGCTCGCCATCTTTGGTCGTCGGGTTCAACGCTGCGATGGCCTTCAGCGGTTCGAAAGCCATGTTGTAGTTTGCAAGCGTCCCGATGGCTTGCGGAGAAAAGTAGACCCATCCCCCCGTCACGAGGACGAGAAGCACGATCGTAAGGACTGTCTGTTTCAGGAAAGACACTGGCGGGTTCTCAATTCCGGTGGGTCGGCAGGAGCGAACGACGTTCCAGTCCTGCCGTTGTAAGCCATTTCACGGCGCTGTTAACCGCTTCGATGACGCAGACACGCTGCAGACAAGACAGCCGCCAGCCGTTGTCACGCTTCCTTGCGGGCGGTCGGGATGATCGAGCCTTCGATCAGCCCCATGAGATCGCCGAAATAGCCGCCGCTGCGCGCGGGTCGGGTCGGGTCGGACGTGATGGCGACAGTCAGTTCCAAACCGGGCACGATGCAGACGATCTGCCCGCCATATCCCCGTGCCAGCGCGTAGGCTTCGCCTTCCACGCTGCCGAGAAACCAGCCGTAGCCATAGGCCAGTCCGGAAAACCGCGACCGGGTGACGGGTTGCAAGGAGCGGCGCACCCAGTCCCGCCCCAGCACCTGTCGGCCGTTCCAGAGACCGTTGTGCCGGTACAATTCGCCGAACCGCACCATGTCCCTCATGCTCAAAGCCATTTCGTTACCGCCGAGATAGCGGCCCTGCGGATCACGGGTCCATGGTGGAACGTCGATCCCCAACGGCTCGCCAAGGCGGTTGCGGGCCAGCGACAGCAGGTTCTCGCCGGACACTTCCGACAGCAGCGCGCCCAGCACATGGTAGGACCCGGTCGAATATTGCATGCCCGTGCCGGGCGGTCGTCGCATGGGGCGTGAGAGTGCGTCCGCGACCCAGTTCGGGCTGGCGATCCACGCACCGTAATTGGCTCCGGACGTGCGCTCCAGCCCGGCTTGCATGGTGATCAGATGCTCCACCGTGATCGTTTCCACACGGGGGTCCGCGTTCCGCGGAATGAGGTTCGGAGCAAGATCGCCGAGTGTCGCGTCCATCGACGGTATCTCACCGCGATCCAGCGCCGCGCCCGTCAGCGCCGCCACAAGCGTTTTAGACACGGACTTGATCTGCACGGCGCGCCCCAGGGCAGGGCCCCGGAATATCTCTGCCACCACCTCCCGACCGCCAAATTGAACGACCAGCCCGCGGCATTGATCGAACGCGCGGGCCTTGCGGATGGCGTCGTTCCACGGGTTCGATTGGGCCAGCGCCGGTGCGGCGACCAGTGCCGCCGTGCCAGCGAGAAACGCCCGTCGTTTCAGCCCTGTCATCGGCTCAAACCGGTGTCGCCATCACGGGCTGACCGACTACGCGAGATACGTTCTGAACCATGCGATCATGCGCTCTTCGGCGAGTTTCGCCGCCGCCTCGTCGTATCGTGGGGTCGTATCGTTGTGGAAACCATGGTTCACGCCGGGATAGATATGGGCCTCGTAGCGCTTGTCGTTTTCTTCCAGCGCCTTCTGGAACGGGGGCCACATGGCGTTGATACGCTGGTCGAGAGCACCAAGCTGCACCATCAAGGGCGCTTCGATACGCGGCACCTGCTCCGCATCGGGAAACGAACCGTAAAACGGCACGCCTGCCGCCATTTCCGGGTAGGCGACGGCGAGCTTGTTGACGACGCCGCCACCGTAGCAGAAGCCCGTCGCGCCGATTTTGCCGTTGGTACCGTCGAGCGCCGTCAGATATTCGTAGCCCGCGAAAAAGTCGTTCAGCAACTTTTCCTGATCGAGACTGCGCTGCATGTCACGGCCCTCGTCGTCGGTGCCGGGATAGCCGCCCAGCGAAGACAGACCGTCCGGCCCCATGGCGATGAAGCCGGCCTTGGCGAGACGACGCACCACGTCGCGGATATAAGGGTTCAGACCGCGGTTTTCGTGAACCACGAGAATGGCAGGTGGGGGATTGTCCGCATCGAGATCGGCAGGCCGCACGAGATAGGCGGTGATGTCGCCGGTTCCATCGGGGCTGGCATATGTGATGTCTTCGCCTGCAATTTCAGGGTCGTCCTCGGCGACCTGCTGGGCGAAGGCGTAGTTCGGCGCGAGGGTGGACAGGATTGCCAGCGCCGTCACGCCACCGACTGCCCATCTGCCTGCGCGATCAAGGAATTCCCGTTTGGAAATCTTTCCGTGCGCGTAATAGTCGTAAAGGTCCAGCAGATCCTGATCGAAGTCTGCGGCAGTGAGGCGTGGACGAGCGGAGTTCGTCATGGTGGTTCCTCGTGCGAATGAAAGTCTCGTTGCCTGGTCCGCCGCCGGCTTTTCGTTTCGGCGATGGGTGGACCTGTTCGTTCCCGGCATTATAGGCCGGAAATCAGAACCGTCACCTTGTCAAAAACGCCTTCGATCGCCGAAAGCACGTCCGTTGTATCGCCGCCCGTTCCGACAGCCTTGCTGCCAGAGTTTCGTGGTCCGTCAGGCTTGCGGCAGCCACAACGTTCAGGACTGCTCGGCGCATTACGCCCGAACGGCCTGAACCTTCAAAGTCTGCTCGGCACCTTTGCCCTCGAGAAATGCCGGGATCTCGTGAAGTGGAAGGGTGTGGGAGATGAGCTTATGTGCGGGCTCCCCTATCACTTTCAACGTTTCGAGAGCTTCGGGAATGTTGTGGTTCAACGAGTGGGTGCCGGCGAGCCTGATCTGGCGTCTGAACACCTCGAATGGGGAGATCGAAATGCGACTTTCCGGCGGGCAGACACCAAAGAAGAGCGCTCCGCCGCCATTGACGGTGTAGTCGATCAGCTGTTCCGCCACCTTGGGCACACCGGTCGCGTCGGCCACGAAATCGAACCCGCGGCGGTAAGGCTGCAATGCGTTCTCGCTGGACCGAATGGGGGTGAAGCCAAGCGAACTTGCCAGCTCCAGCCGGTGGTCGGCAATATCGGCAACGCTGACATCTTCCACGCCGCGCGCTTTCAGGGCCAGGGCCATCAGCAGGCCGATGGGACCGGCACCGAATATGAGCGCATTTTCGATTGTCAGCCCGTCCATCGCGGACAGGCCGGTGAGCGTGCAGCCCAGAGGTTCCGCCAGTGCGGCCAACGGGTAGGGCATGTCGCCGATCGGAATGGCGGCCCCTTCGGCGATGACGCAATGGTCTGCGAAACCGCCATTTTGCGTTACGCCGTAAGCGCCGAGTTTGTCACAAAGATTGTACTGGCCGCGTTGGCACTGGCGGCACTGGCCGCAATGGATGTTCGGATCGACGGCCACCCGATCGCCGACCCTGGCGCTCGTGACGCCGTCTCCCGTTTCGACCACTTCGCCGACAAATTCATGTCCCGGCACGAGCGGAAACGTGCCCGTTCCGTATCTGCCATGCAGGACGTCGATGTCGGTGTGACATATACCGCTAGCAGCGACGCGGACGATGACTTCGCCGTGTTCCGGCTTCGGGATTGCGAGAGAGCCGAGGGTCACGACCCCGGACGACTCATAGACGACGGCCTGCATGCTGGTTTCGCTGCTCATGTGTCCTCGCAATATCGGGTCAACGTGGCCTCCACGCCGTCGGTCGCAATGGATCGCAATGCGCTGGCGAAGGCGTTCTGGAATTCCGTGTTCTGGCCGAGATCGCCATAAACGTCCGTCATGGCGAGCCATCGGGCGGGATCGTCCTGGGCAGCGCGGGCGACCTGCTGAAGCTGGTCCCAGTTCGGATCGTTGGGCGCGATCACCTCGCCCCCTTCCGTCACCCCCAGACAATAGCGGCACCAGAACGCGCTTTCGAACGCCAGACCCTCGACGCTCCCGCCAGCCTTCAACCGATCCTCGATCGTCGGCACGATAAATTTCGGCTGCCGGTTGCTGCCATCGAAACACAGGCGCGGGATGGTGTCTCCGATACGCGGATTGGCGAAACGTTTGGTCACGGTCGGGAGATAGTCGGAATAGGAAACGCCGGGTATCGTCGGCACCGTCGGGATGATCTCGGTGCGGGCCAGTTTGTCGAGAAAGCCCGCTATCAGCGGATGGGCCATGGCGTCGTGGACGAAATGGATGCCCAACAGCCCGGCCGGATAGGCGATGGTCGCATGGCCACCATTGAGGATGCGCAGCTTCATCAACTCATAAGGCGCGACGTCCGACACGAACTCGACGCCAACCGTCTCCAGCGCCGGACGGCCATTGCAAAACGTGTCTTCCATCACCCATTGCCGGAACGGTTCGCAGGCGACGGGGCGGGCATCGACAATACCGAACTCCTTCTTGACCATGTCGATCTCGCGTTGGGAGGTTGCGGGCGTGATGCAATCGACCATGGAATTGGGGAAGGCCACGTGGTCCTCGACCCATGCGGCGAAGTCCGCATCCTGCAAGCGAGCAAGACTCAAGCACGGAATTGCGCGCGACATGGCCGTTCTCCGGCAGATTATCGCAGGACATGATCGTGAAGGGCGTCACGCCCGCAGCGCGGCGCGCGCGTAACGCGGACAACAGGCAGCCGAAGACGGTGCGCGGGGTCTCGGCATGGTTTGCGTCATGACGGATGTCTTCATGGGTCACATCGAAGCCGCCAGTGGTCGCATCGACGTAATAGCCGCCTTCGGTGATGGTCAGTGACACGATGCGAATGGCCGGATCCGTCATGGCGGCGATAACCGCGTTCGCTGAAATCTCGGCATAGTCGATCATCGCGCCTGTCACGCGGGCGGACAATCCGTCCGGGTCCAGTTCGACCACAGTCGTCAGCCAGTCCTGCGCTTGCAGGTCGTCGCGAACGGCACGGTCGTTCTCGCGCAGGCTCGCGCCGACGACGCCCAGTCGTGGTCCCGACCTTCGTTGAACAGGCGATCGAGGTAGACGGCCTGATGTGCCCGGTGGACAATTGCCGAGACCGATATGCAGAATGCCCTTCGACAATGCTGACCGGTCGTAGGTCGGTATTGTCACTCGGTCCGGCAAGGCCGCAAGGGTGCTGTTGGAAAGGCTTACAACCATGTGACTTCGCCCGTCATGCCGAATGTAGCATCGCCCGTTGCATATCTCAATTTATGCGAAGACCCGCATTGTCGAACCTGTGGATCAGCGCCGGGTCCGGGGTCAGATGAACGGTATCCCCATGGCGGACGGCGACATCGCCGGACGCCCGCACCGTCATCGGATCGCAGCCCTCGATACCGTGAATGTGGATGAAGGTGTCGGACCCCAGATGTTCGGCCACACCGACTGTTCCCGACCAGGCACCGGCCTGCGGCTCGGTGGAGACCGCGACATGTTCGGGGCGGATGCCGATGGTCTTGGCGCCGAGAGCCGCAGCTTTCGGGCCCTCGATCAGGTTCATCTTCGGTGAACCGATGAAGCCTGCCACGAAGACATTGCAGGGGGTGTGGTAGAGGTCGAGGGGGCTGCCGACCTGTTCGACCACACCCTTCTGCAACACGACGATCTTGTCGGCCATCGTTATCGCTTCCACCTGGTCGTGGGTCACGTAAACCATCGTGGTCTTCAGACGTTCGTGCAATTCGCCGATTTCCATCCGCATGCCGACGCGAAGGGCGGCATCGAGGTTGGACAGGGGTTCGTCGAACAGGAAGGCTTTCGGTTCGCGCACGATCGTCCGGCCGATGGCCACGCGCTGGCGCTGGCCGCCGGAAAGCTGGCCCGGTTTGCGATCGATATAGTCCGTCAAATTCAAGGAAACGGCCGCATTGTCGATGCGGCGTTTCTGTTCCGCTTCGGGCATCTTCGCCATCTTCATGGGGAAGGCGATGTTCTGGCGCACCGTCATGTGCGGGTAGAGCGCGTAGGACTGGAACACCATGGCCAGTTCGCGTTTGGCCGGGCCGACGTTGGACACGTCGACACCGTCGATGACGATCTGGCCGGACGAGACGTCCTCAAGTCCTGCGATCATGCGCAACAGGGTGGACTTGCCGCAACCGGACGGACCGACGAAGACGACGAACTCGCCATCTTCGATCTGCAGGTCCGCCCCGGGGATAACGACGGTTTCTCCAAAACTCTTGGAAACCTTGTTGAGTGTGATCTGTCCCATACTGCCCTCTACTTCACTGCGCCGAAGGTCAGACCCCGGACAAGTTGTTTCTGGCTGAACCAGCCCATGATCAGAATGGGAGCGATTGCCATGATGGATGCCGCACTGAGCTTGGCGTAGAACAGCCCTTCGGGGCTCGAATAGCTGGCGATGAACGCGGTCAGGGGCGCTGCTTTTGCCGCCGTCAGGTTCAGCGTCCAGAACGCATCGTTCCAGGCGAGGATGATGTTGAGCAACACGGTCGAGGCCATGCCCGGGATCGCCATGGGCGTCAGGACGTAAAGCACTTCGTCCCGCAGCGAGGCTCCGTCCATACGCGCAGCTTCCAGAATCTCACCGGGAATCTCGCGGAAGTACGTGTAGAGCATCCAGATGATGATCGGCAGGTTGATTCTGGTCAGCACGAAAACCAGGCCGATACGGCTGTCGAGCAGGCCGAAATCGCGGAAGATCAGGTAGATCGGAATCAGAACGCCCACGGGAGGCAGCATCTTGGTGGACAGCATCCACATCAGCACGTCTTTCGTGCGCTTGGCAGGGACGAAAGCCATCGACCACGCTGCGGGCACGGCAATTAGCAGCCCCAGAAACGTGGAGCCGACCGAAATGATGACCGAATTCATGAAGTGTTTGAAATAGTCTGACCGGGCCTGAATGGCGGCGAAGCTGTCCATGGTCCAGGCGGAGTTGAACAGCACTTCCAGCGGTGCGCGGATCGCGTCTTCCTCCGTCTTGAAGGACAGGATGAGGATCCACAGGATCGGGAAGAACATCAGGAAGCCGAGCGTTCCGGCAACGAGCGTGTTGATGCTCTTGGTCTTGGTCGAGACTGCGCGTGCCATGTTACCCCTCCTCAGGCGTCAAGGTTCTTGCCGATCATCCGCATCAGGAAGAACGCGACGATATTGGCGAGGATGATGGCCACGACACCGCCGGCACTGCCGGTACCGACATCGCATTGCAGCAACGAGGACACGTAGATGAGGTAGGTCAGGTTGGTGGTCGCAACACCCGGCCCGCCGTTGGTGGTGACGAGTATCTCGGCGAAGATCGAGAGCAGGAAGATGGTCTGGATCAGGATCACCACCGTCATGGCGCGCGCCGGATGCGGCAGCATGATGTAGATGAACCGGTTCCACCACGTTGCGCCGTCCATTTCGGAGGCTTCGAGCTGTTCCTGGTCGAGCGACTGAAGCGCAGTGAGAAGGATGAGGGTTACGAAGGGCAACCACATCCACGACACGATGAAGAGGATCGAGAGCATCGGTATCTGGCCGAAGAAATCGATCGGCTGGAAGCCCAGCCCCACCGCGATCTGCCCGAATATCCCGTTGACCGGGTTCATGAACATGTTCTTCCACACTAGCCCCGTAACGGTCGGCATGACGAAGAATGGCGCGATGACCATGATGCGGATGAAGCCCTGGGCGAACATCGGCTTGTCGAGTAGAAGCGCGAAGCCCAACCCACCGAGCGTCGTGATCGTGAGCACGCCGCCCACGAGCACCAACGTGTTCCACATGGCGGCACTGAAGCTGGGGTCGGTGAAGAACCAGTAGTAGTTGTCCCAGCCCGCGAATGGCGTGGCGCCTGGGGATAGTAGATTGTAGCGCAGGAACGAGAAGTAGATCGTCATGCCCAGCGGCACGACCATCCATCCCAGAAGAAGCACCACCGCAGGTGACATCATCCATCGCGCTGCGGATTTGGACGCTTTCTGTCCGTCGTCAGGGTTTTTGGGTCAGCGGGCCGCTTGATTTAGCGGAGAGATCGGTTCGTTGGTTGGGTGAGTTTAGGCGGCCAGTTTACGATGTTGCAAACGGCGCTGTTCGATTGTGTTACGTTTGATCCTTTCCCGTTCGAGCAGAATGGTCTGGCCGCGGCCGATTGTAGACGTCAGCCGGTGTGAGATTGCTGAGGCTCTCGTGGTATCGATGGTGATTGTAGTGCTCCACGAAGCGACCGATGCTGGCTTCGAGATCGCCGGGCAGGAAGTAGTTCTCCAGCAGAATCCTGTTTTTGAGAGTCTGGTGCCAGCGTTCGATCCCCGCCTTCGCGGGGACATGCCTTGCCCTGGGTCTGCGGATGGTATGGTGCACCACGAACGTGATCCATGCCCTCAGCCTGAAGCCAGTCAGCGAACTTGTCAGACACGTAACTGGCGCCATTGTCGGACAGCAGGCGTGGTTTGTGCCGGACGGCGACCTGTTTGCAGCCCGAAGCTTCCAGGGCGAGCTCCAGCGTGTCGGTGACGTCAGTGGTCTTCATCGTGGTGCACAGCTTCCACGTCACGACATACCGGGAGAAGTCGTCGAGGATGGTCGACAGATACATCCAGCCCCAGCCCAGCACCTTGATGTAGGTGAAGTCGGTTTGCCACATCTGATTGATGACTGTGGTTTTGTCTCCTATTTACAAGGAGGAACTCATCAGCGGCCTTGATGACGATAAAGGCCGGGCTGGCGATGAGGTCGTGAGCCTTGAGAAGCCTGTAAACGCTGGCTTCTGATATCGAGCGCGCAGGAACGCCACTGGTCCGAGTGACCAGCGCGAGGGTAGCGCTTGGTATCTGTGAACCGCACGGCCAGTTCCCGCGGCGACAGCTCCGTTTCCTTCAGGGCGAGCTTAACGATCTGCTCTCGAACGTCGTCGGGAATGCGGTTCCAGACGCGAGAGGGCCTGGGAGATCGATCTTCCAGCCGATCCACCCCGCCTTCCAGATATCGATCGTACCAGCGGTAGAACGTGGTCCTGGGAACGCCCAGCTTGTCGAGGGTTTGTTTGGCCGGGAGATGAGACTGCTCGACCAGCCGGATGATCTCAAGCTTCTCGGATGCGGGATATCTCATTCGAGGTCTCCCCCATCCGCGATCATGCTTTTTTTAAGCAGCCGCAGTTCCAGCGCTTGTTCTGCGACGACCTCCTTCAGATCGCGGGCCTGGGACCGCAGCTCCTTCACCTCCCCGGTGTTGGCCTCGCGCGCGGTGTCGCCAGCAAGCCGCTTTTTGCCTGCTTCCAGGAACTCCTTCGACCAGGAATAGTAGATCCCTTGCGAGATCCCCTCCTGCCGACACAGCTCCGCAATGCTGTCCTCGCCGCGCAATCCGGCCAGCACAATCCGGATCTTCTCCTCGGCCGCATAGCGTTTGCGGGTCTTGACGGCGGATGTCCTTGACCGTGCGGTCAGCGGCATCCTGATGGCGTTCTGTCTTCTGTCTCATCGGTCACTCCTCATGGGTGATGATGAACCAGATCACTCCGTTAGAAAATCAGCCCAAGCTGTTCCATTGGTGCTACTCATCAACGGGAATGAAACGCTACGACAAACACCTAGTCGGTATCGTGTGCTTTCTAATCATCGATCAGAATACGCATCCCAGCGCCGTCCATGTCGTCCATCTGTCCGTTGCGGACCGACCAGAAGAACGCCGCCAGCCCTAGCATTCCCAACCCGAGGGCAACCGGCAGGAGAACGATGAGAACTGTCATGACTGCAAAGCCAGCTTGTTGCGCTCGAGGGTAGCAGTGAAAGAGGTGGACCGAGAATGGTCGGGGACCGTGGAACCGCCGCGGTATGGCGTAGACGCAGGGCGTTGAGGGTGACGAGAATGGACGACGTGGACATGGCGATCGCAGCATGCAGCGGGGTTGCAACGCCGGCGATCGCCAAGGGAACGGCGATCACGTTGTATCCGGCAGCGATGGCGAAATTCTGAAGGGCATGACGACGGGCTCCGCGGGACACTGCGATTGCCCTGCCGACGCCGGTCAGTCCGTTGAGTAGGACGAAATCGGCCGCGTTGCGGGCCAGATCGCTTGCGTTGCCCGGTGCCATCGAAACGTCGGCTGCGGAGAGCGCGGCGGTATCGTTCAGTCCATCACCAACCATCAACACTGCGCGACCTTGCCGGTGTAGCTGTTCGATACGTATCACCTTGTCTTCCGGTTTGGCGGAGGCCAGCGCAGGTATCTCGAGCAACGCCACGACCTTGTCCGCTTTCACCCGGGTATCGCCAGTCAAAATCTCTGGGTTGATGTCCAAACTGAGAAAATCGGCCATGAGACCTCGCGCATCCGGTCGCAGGGTTTCGCCGACTTCCACGTCGACGATACCGTCGGCGGTTTTGAGGAAAAGACTGCCTTTCCGTTCTGTTTCCACGAATGATGCCGAGCCGAGGGAAACCGGCGAGACGTCGATCATCGCGCGCATGCCTGCGCCGGAAACCTCATGCAGGTCGGTCAGGGTTGCATGTGCAACACCACGACGGCGGGCTTCTTCGACAAGGCCGCGGGAGAGCGGATGGGTACTGCCTGCGGCCAGACCGGCGGCAACGGCGAGAGCGTCGTCGTCGAGGTTTCGCCCGGCGACAGGTTCGGTAATCGTACCGGTCTTGTCCAGAACGGCCGCGTCGATCCCTTGCAACCGCTCCAGCGCCGCGCCGTCGCGCACGACGACGCCCGCACGTGCCAGCATATCGAGGGCGACGCTGTGTACCGCTGGAACTGCAAGACCCAGAGCGCAGGGGCAAGTGATGATGAGAACGGCGACGGCGATGGTCAGCGCCTGGTAGAGCGACGCACCGGCGACGAGCCAGCCGATGGCTGTCAGCAACGCGACCAGATGGACGAGGGGGGTATAGAATTGGGCCGCCCGGTCAGCGAGGCGGATGTAGGAGGGACGGGACAGTTCGGCCCGCCCGATAAGAGCTTTCAGTTCGGCGACGAAGCTGTTTTCGCTGTCGCGCAGGACGGTCAGGATAAGCGGTCCGTCCAGCGCAAGTGCGCCTGCGGGTACATCCTCGCCTGCCCGCAAGGGCACCGGCTCGCTTTCACCGGTCACGTGGGACAGATCGAACCGGCACTCTTGCGTTGTCCGGCAATCGAGCGGCAAACGTCCGCCAGCCGCAATCATGATCGTCGCGCCCGGGTTCACAGTATCGCACGCCGCGTCGCGCCAACCGTCACCCTGCAAAACCTTCACGGTGGACGGTAGCAGGTCTGCGATGTTGGCAAGCGACTCCCGCATGCGGTTGCGGGTGTAATGGTCCAGCGTCCGCCCGATTAGCAGAAAGAACAGCAGCGTGACCGCCGCGTCGAAATAAGCCTGTTCGCCGCCTTGAACGGTTTCGTAGAGGCTCAATCCGCAGGCGAGCACGACGGCCAAGGTGATCGGCACGTCCATGTTCAGGCTGCCGGAGCGAACGGATTGCCAAGCCGACAGGTAGAACGGCCGTCCCGCATAGATTGCCGCGGGGACTGCGATGAGGGCGGAAAACCAATGCATCATGTCCCGCGTCGTGCCTTCTGCACCGGACCAGACGGAGACCGACATCAGCATCACGTTCATGGCAGCGAAGGCTGCCACCGCGAGGCAACGCACCAGCAACGCGCCGTGCTTGTCGACAGTCGCTTCCTTCCGGGCATGGGCTTCAAAACCCAATCGGGCGAGGCAGGCAACTGCCTTGGCTTCCACCCCCGCCCGTGACGGGTCGGTTCTTAGATGCAGCGTCTTGCGGGACACGTTGACCCGGGCCGACCGAATGCCCGGCAGGTCGGCCAAGGCCCCCTCGATCCGTGCGATACATCCCGCGCAGTGGATGCCCGGCACGGACAGGACGATCTGGACGTCCCCAGCCAGATCCTCACGTGCGGCAGCGGGCATCGGCCCGGTCGCAGTTCCGCAGCAGGTCATTGCAAGACCGCTTTACGTTGTCCGGGTTCGATAGACAGTCGTTCGGTCAATTCGAGCGGGCCCGAAGCCATCGTGGCAACGATGGTCCAGCGCCCGTCCGGCAACGACTTCGTCGAACGCCAGACGTTCGTACCGCTCCGCACCATAGTCAGAACGATATCCTCGTCCTCATTCAGCGGACGCTCGGCAATGACGGTGACGGTCGGACCGGTCGCCGCCTTGGAAACGCCGTCGAAATCCAGCACGACTTCGTCATCGTCGACTGAGATGTCCAACGTCCATCCCACGGCCAATGCCAACCTGCGTTTCCGGTGTGCAACCGCCAAATCCTTGCTTGCCACATAGCCGTTCTTGGCGATCAGCCCGGTCCAGGAGTGGTTGGCAAGAGCGGCCATCGTGAAATTGACGGTGAAGATGGTTCCGAAAAACAGCAGAAAAAACACGGCGACGTGTTTGCCGCGTATTTCCCAATTCGACACGGTCGGGTGCGTATCAATTCTCATTGCGGTCCCTCGAAAGCGATTGTCGTGCGTGTGGATTCCCGTCCGCCCAGTTCATGGACTTCGATCTCGGCGGGGGTAGGCAACGGAGGCAGGTTGTCGGGATCGGCGGCGATGAACAGCCGGATCGACGAGACCTGATCCGGCGGCACGCTGACCACGAATTTTCGCGACGGCTCTACGTCGATCTCGGGCGACCACATGACCGCACCGGGCAGGCCGATCAGACCCACGTCGAACAGTTTGGGCTTGGCTTCCATGTTCGACAGTTTCACCGTGTAGCCGTTGCGGATATCGCCGTTCGACAGTTCGACATATTGCGGGTTGCGGTCGTGCAGGATGTGCAGATCGACCCTGTCGCGCAGCGTGACGGCAACAATCATGGCCAACCCGATGCCGGACCACAGCGCGAGATACAGCAAGGTCCGGGGCCGGATGACCTCACGCCAGCCGGGCACCACCTGCTTGCGCGTGGCTTCGTCCCTACCTAGCGTTTTGGCCGTCGTCGTGTTCGTCGCGTAGTCGGTGAGCGTCGTGTAGGAGATCAGCCCTTTCGGCTTGCCGATCTTGCCCATGACGTCGTCGCAGGCATCGATGCACAGTGCGCAAGTGATGCAAGGCATCTGCTGGCCGTCGCGGATGTCGATGCCTGCGGGGCAGACCGCGACGCAGGCATTGCAGTCGACGCAATCGCCGACGTCGAGGCCTTCCTGAGCGGCCTTCTTGGCATGGCGGGAGCGCGGTTCGCCGCGCCAGTCGTTGTAGGTGACGGTCAACGAGTGCTCGTCCATCATCGCCGCTTGGATGCGCGGCCAGGGGCACATGTAGGTGCAGACCTGTTCCCGCATCAAGCCGCCGAACGTGTAGGTCGTGAGCGTCAGGATGGCGACGGTAACGTAAGCCGCAAACGGCGCATCGCCGCGCAGGAATTGGCCTAGGAGCGTCGGTGCGTCGGCAAAGTAGAAGATCCACGCGCCCCCGGTCGCTACCGCGATGACGAGCCAGATCGTGTGAACCGACACCTTCTTGGCGGCCTTGCCTGCCGACAGCGATGCGTTGTCCAGCCGGATGCGGGCATTGCGGTCGCCGATGACGAGGCGTTCGACCCAGATGAACAGATCGGTCCAGACCGTTTGCGGGCAGGCATAGCCGCACCATGCCCGCCCGACGGCGGAGGTGACGAGAAACAGGCCGAGGCCCGCCATTATGAGCAGACCCGCGACGTAGTAGAATTCCTGCGGCCAGATTTCGATCGGCCCGAAATAGAACCGCCGTCCGGGAAAATCGATCAGCGCGAACTGGTCCGGTGCATAGGGACCACGATCCCACCGTATCCACGGCGTGATGTAGTAGATTCCCAGCGTCACGATCATGATCACCCATTTCAGGCGGCGAAACGTGCCGTCGACCCGGCGCGGGTAGATCGGTTCGCGGCCCTTGAAGAGTTTAGGTGCCTTGCCGCTGTTCTGCGGCTCGTCGTCATACTGGCGCACGCCCGACGGATTGACGGGCGCGCTCGGTTGAGGCGCAGCCAGACTGGCGAGTGGAGGGAACGCGCCTGTCATCTGTTTCCTACTCGGTCGCCACAGGAACATCATCGGCTGCTCGAGGCTGACGTTGGGTACCACCAAGGGAATGGACGTAGGCTGCCAGCTTGCGGACCGTTGCCTCGTCGAAATAGTCGATCCACGGCGGCATTGCCCCATGGCGCGGACGATTGAGCTGCGCGACAAGGGACGCCTTGTCCCCGCCGTAAAGCCAGATGCCATCGGTCAGGTTCGGCCCGCCCAGTTCCTGAACCCCACGTCCGGTCTCTCCGTGGCAGGCAACGCATTGCTCCGAGAAAATACTCTGTCCGCGAAGCGCGGCCTCGGCGTCATGCTCCTGTTCGGACAAGGCCAGAACGTATTCCGCGGTATCGGAAACTTCCTGCCGGTTGAGAATGCCGTCGGCCCCGAAGGCTGGCATGATGGAGTAACGGGCGTCGTCGTCATCGTCGTTGCGAATGCCGTGGGCGATGGTCGCCTCGATTTCGGCCAGCGTGCCGCCCCAGAGCCAATCGTCGTCGTTCAGATTCGGATAGCCGAGAGAGCCCTGCGCACCGGAACCGTGGCACTGCACGCAGACAAGCTTGAAGGCGGACTGCCCGCCGCGAACTGCAAACGTGTAAAGCTGTCGGTCCGCGATGATGTCTTCCAGACTGGTGGAAGCGATGCGGGTATCGATTTCCTCGCGGCTGACCCGACCCGGTTGATCTCGTCTTCCACCGCGCAGCGGCTGGAATAGCCCAGCACACCGGCGGTCGCCTGCGTTGCCAGAGGGATGGCCGGATAGAGCACGAAATAGACCAGCGCCCAGACGATCGTGGCGTAGAACGTCCACAGCCACCACCGCGGCATCGGGGTGTCCAGCTCGCGGATACCGTCCCATTCGTGGCCCGTCGTGGTCGTGCCGGTAGCCGGGTCGATCGGGCGTCCGCTGATGGGATCGACGAGGGTGTCGTCGCCGGCTCTTGCGGACTGTGCGGGTGCCTGGCCTGGTGCCTGGCCTGGTGCCTGTTTGTCAGTGGTCACGGGAAACCTCCCTGTTGTCGATCTCGTTCCGGTCCGCGTCCCGCAGCGGGATATCGGCGGCGTCCCGGTATGTCTGGCGCGTGCCGCGGCGGAACGAGAACAGGACGACGAAGACGAAGACGGTGGTCAGGAACACTAGGCCCCATGAGTCCGCCATATGCCTCAGGGTTTCATATTCCATCCTCAACGCCCCTCCGTGGCCGGCTCGAACGTGTCCAGATCGGCTAGCGTCCCAACGGTCTGGAGGTAGGCGACCAGCGCATCCATCTCGGTCAGGCGTTCCGGCTGTCCATCGAAATCACGCGCGATGACCCGCTCGCCATTGGGCGCATGACGCTCCAGCAAACCGTCCGTGTCTCCATCGACCTCTCCCTGTGCCTTCAGGTCGTCGGCAGCGTTCTCGATCTGCGCGTCGGTGTAGGGAACCCCCGCCATCCGGTTGGCCACCAAATGCCCCCCGAAGGACGATGCGTCGATGTCCTTGTCGAGCAGGAACGCGTAGGTTGGCATGATGGATTCCGGCACCACCGAACGCGGATCGACGAGATGCTGCACATGCCATTCGTCGGAATAGCGCCCGCCGACCCGCGCGAGATCGGGCCCGGTGCGTTTGGAGCCCCACTGGAACGGATGGTTGTACATACTCTCGGCAGCGAGACTGTAATGGCCGTACCGTTCGACCTCGTCGCGGAACGGGCGGATCATCTGGCTGTGGCAAGTGTAGCAGCCCTCGCGCACATAGACGTTGCGTCCCGGCCAGTTCCAACGGCGTCCACGGGCGTACTCCGTCCACCTTCTCGATCGTGTTGTCGACGTAGAACAGCGGCGCGATCTCCACGATACCGCCGATGGCGACCGTGATGAAGGACAGCACCAGAAGCAGCGTCACGTTGCGTTCGATCTTGCCGTGGTTGGCAAGGATGCCGCGCGCCACTGGGTCGGCCTTCACCTCCGGCACGGCGTTTTCCAGCACGTGATCCTCGTGTTTCGGTTCAGGGCTCTTGTCGGTCATGGCGCTTACTCCGCCGGTTGCAGGACGGGGGAAGACTTGGCGGGTACGGATTCCACATCACCGCGAATGGTGCGCCAGACGTTGTAGACCATCACCAGCGCACCGGCGAGGAACAGCCCGCCACCGGCCAGCCGGATGACGTAGTAAGGGAACAGGGCGGCCACCGATTCCACGAAGGAGTAGGTCAGGAACCCGTCGGCATCGTATTCGCGCCACATCAGGCCTTGTGTGATGCCCGACACCCACATGGAGGCGGCGTAGAGAACGATACCGATCGTCGCCAGCCAGAAGTGCCAGTTGATCAACCGCAGCGAATACATGGCCGGGCGGTGCCACATGACCGGCACGAGATAGTACATCGCGCCGAACGTGATGAGCCCGTTCCAGCCCAGCGCGCCGGAATGGACGTGACCGATGGTCCAGTCGGTATAGTGCGACAGGCGAATTGACTGCCTTGATCGACAGCATCGGCCCTTCGAAGGTCGCCATGCCGTAGAAGGCGACGGCCATGACCATCATCCGCAGCACCGGGTCGGTGCGCAGTTTGTCCCATGCGCCGGACAGCGTCATGATCCCATTGATCATCCCGCCCCAGGACGGCATCCACAGCATGATCGAGAAGGTCATGCCCAGCGTCTGCGCCCAGTCGGGCAGCGCCGTGTAGTGCAGGTGGTGCGGACCGGCCCAGATGTAGAGGAAGATCAACGACCAGAAGTGGATGATCGACAGGCGGTAGGAATAGACCGGCCGGTTCGCACGCTTCGGGATGTAGTAGTACATCATCCCGAGAAAGCCCGCCGTCAGGAAGAAGCCGACCGCGTTGTGGCCGTACCACCACTGGGTCAGCGCACCCTGCACACCGGCAAACAGCGGGTAGCTTTTGGCACCCAGAAACGAGACCGGGATCGACAGGTTGTTGACCACGTGAAGCATCGCCACGGTGACGATGAAGGCCAGAAAGAACCAGTTCGCCACATAGATATGCGGCTCCTTGCGCCGGGCGATCGTGCCCACGAAGACGATGAGGTAGGACACCCAGACGATCGTGAGCCACAGGTCCACATACCATTCCGGCTCGGCATATTCCTTCGACTGGGTGATGCCCAGCAGATAGCCGGTTGCCGCCAGCACGATGAACAGCTGGTAACCCCAGAACACGAACCAGGCGAGATTGCCGCCGAACAGGCGCGCGCCCGTCGTGCGCTGGACCACATGGAAGGACGTCGCCAGTAGCGCGTTGCCGCCGAATGCGAAGATGACCGCGGATGTGTGCAGCGGGCGCAGCCGTCCGAAGTTGAACCAGGGTTCGATGTTGAGTTCCGGCCACGCCAGCTGCGCTGCGATGGCGACACCGGCCAGAAACCCGGCGATGCCCCAGAACAGGGTGGCGATGACGCCGTAACGGATGACGTCGTCCATGTAGCCGCCGGTTTCCACCGGTGCGAGGATCTCGCTGCCATCGGTGGCGTATTGCGTCCTGCGCATGAAGATGATGGCCGTGACCGCCGCCATGAAGGTAACGGCCCAGGCGTGGAACGCGAATTCCGCGTCCTGTGCGAGTGCAGCCACAATTAGCGCGGCGAACGCTATGACGCTGAACAATATGGTGCGCTTGCTGTTGCTCAAGACCGAATCCCCGCATTTTCGTTTGGCCGAACTTTAGGAACTGGCGCGTGATGCGGTGTTGATCTCGATCAAGTCCCGACGCCCGCGATCTGTCATGGTCCACCGATGATTGTGCCGGTTTACGGGAGGTCGGGTGCGCGATGAGTGCGGAGATAGCCATGTCCCCCATGGGGTCCGATAATTCCCATCCGTTGGACCGTATCGAAGCCGACCACGTACACCTGCTCGAGTTGTGCGATGCTCTTGAGAATATTGCCGACACCCTGCCGTTGCGTGCTGCAGGATGCTCCCGTGTCGCCACCGAACTCGCGATATTGCTGCCGTTGCATCATGCAGACGAGGATCGGGGCCTGTTTGCCGTTCTGCGGCGCAAATGCCCCCGGGGGGGCATCGTTCAGGTGATGGACCGGCTCGCTTCGGACCACGCCGACGATGCCGCCGCACTGATGGAAGTCGTCGATTATCTCGAATTGCTGGCGACGCCTCACCTGACCCTGCGACCATCGCCGGAAGCGATCGGCTACGCCATCCGCGCATTCTTTCAAGCCAAACGACGCCATCTTTCACTGGAGACGAGGATCATCATGCCATTTGCTCAAGACCATCTGAATCCGAACGACCTGGAAACGCTCGTTGCGATCATGCAGGACAATCGAAAGCGCACATGCACCGGTACATGCGGGCTGTGCAAAGCCAAGCTGAACAGCGCACTCGATCAGGTTCGACCGCTGGACCAATCGGTCGGGCCCGACCTGGAACGGACCTGATACCGTGGGTGGGAAGAACAAGCGTTTCAGGGTCCGCCCGTGGCTCTTCCCGGCTGTCATTGCGGTGACAGCGGGGCTGCTGGCGATATTTCTCGTGGTAGGTCCGATATTCGGTCCTTACGGTGGCGAGCGACCCCTTGTGGCGATCGTCATACCTGCGACCATCGCCGTCCTGATGGGGCTCGGCATCTGGTGGATCGTACGGCGCAGCCGTTCATGATCCTCTGGCGCTCAAGAAGCCTCCACACCTTCGGCAATGTTGCGCAGGCGGTTCATCGCGATGCTGTCCACGACGCGCGCGCCGGACAGCACCACCACATTCTCCCTGCGCAACTTGGAAATCTGCCGACTGACCGTTTCGATGGTCAGTCCTGTGAAGTCGGCCATGTCCGCCCGGGTCATCGGCAGTGCGAACCCGTCCGTCGGCCTGCAATTTGCGTCCCGGCACCGGACTGCCATGTGGTGTAACAGCGAGGCGACCCGCTCCCGCGCCGTCTTGCGACCGAGCATCAACATCCATTCCCGCATCGCGTCGAGTTCGTCGAACGCACGCGACAGCAATTCGCTTTCAAGTTCCGGATAGGTCGTCAGCAGATCTTCGAACGGTTTCTTGCGAAACACGCACAGTTCCGCAGGACCAGCCGCCTGCACCGAGAACGGCTGGCTATCACCTTGAGCGCGGTTCGGACGCCCAAGGAAATCGGAAGCAAACAGCAGGCCTACGACCTGCTCCCGCCCGTCCTCCATGACGCGTGCCAGTTTCAGCACGCCGTCCACGACGTTCGCAAAGGCGACTTCCTCGTCACCTTCGATCGAAAAACTTTCGCCCTCCGCCAGCAGCACGCGCCGAGAGATTGCGTTCAACGCTTGTATCTTCCGGGGCGACAGCGCGCTGCACAAGCTTCGGTTGCGGATCGGGCAACTTGCACAGGCGGCGGGACCGAGAACCTTCACCTCACCCCTCCTTGTCTGCATAAGATTTACCTTTCCCTTGTGAACCGTTCGCTTGTGTGCCGATTGACCTGGATCAATAACACCAGCTTCACCCCGTTCGCCAACCACCGGGGTGCGCCCGCCGCGTTTGCAACATGTGCGCACGTCCGCTGATTGCGATGGTTCCTGAAGCGTGGCCACCATTTTCTTGTTGAAGAGACGTGCTGTTTTCGCCGACACTAGGCGTTCGCTTTCAAGTATGGGGTAAGCTACTCCCCGATAGTCGGACAGGATCTGGCGCTTTTTTTGCTACTTTCTGCTCCTGCTGATCAGTTTGCGTGATCGTGTTTCGCTGCCAATGGAACACCGCTGGCGGCTTTCCGCCAAGCGCTGAACGCGGTCGCTGATTGTTGTAACATGTCATCCATTTGCTGATGCCGGCTCGGGCTTGCGAGCCGGTCTCCCAAGCGCGAGGACGGACGCACGCGTACTTCAAGCTGCGCCACGGGCGTTCGATGAAGATGTCGTCGAGGGTGAGGCTGGCCGAACGCCCTTGCCGTCCATCGAGATACGGATGCCCGTTCGCCGAAGCTTGCTAGGCCCAATCGGCTACGATCGTAGGGAGCAGCTCTGCGTGGACTGGGCTCAACTAACCGCCACGAGATGGGCGGTCGTCTGAACAATCCCCTTGGCGGTTTCGCACCAACCAAGGCGACAGCTAGAACGCCAACGACGCCGGTTTCGATCGCCCCGCTTCAACGCAGAAGTCGCTCTCCACCCAAGCTGTGGTTTACAACCGGTCCAACGTCCAGCCCCATCTAGTCTCCCACAGAACGAGGGAAGGCTTCCGCGGAGTAACCTTCGCAGAATGGCGCCAAGTAGTAGCCGCGAAACTAAACGGTTGCGCCCAACCACTGGGCCCAACCGGGGAACGTGACGATGCGCTGATAACGGCTTGCAACGACATGACCTCTCGCGATTGTAAGCGAGTGGGTCCTCCCACCTTTCCATCGCGCGTTTTAGTCTCCACACTGTACCCATTCGCAACACAGGACCCCGTCTCATGATCCGAACACTTCTTGCAGCGACGCTTCTCACGAGCACGACGCTGGCGACCGTATCCACCGCTTCGGCCGAAACCTTGCGTTGGGCCCGCGCCGGCGACGCGCTGACCCTTGACCCCCACGCCCAGAACGAAGGCCCCACCCACGCGCTTTCCCAGCAGATCCATGAACCGCTAATCGCGCCCGACATGGAAGCCAAGCCGCAGCCCGCGCTCGCGACCGAGTGGAACATCGATCCCGAAAACCCCAACATCTGGAAGTTCAAGCTGCGTGAAGGCGTGACATTCCATGACGGTGCCGAGTTCGATTCCGAAGACGCCGTCTTCTCCATCAAGCGCGCCATGACGCCGGACAGCGACATGAAGGAACTGCTCGCTTCCGTGAAGGACGTACGCGCCGACGGCAAGTACGGTCTCATCATCGAAACCGATGGGCCCAACCCCATAATGCCGGCCAACCTCACCAACCTGTTCATGATGGACAAGGGCTGGGCCGAGGCGAACGGTGCCGAGAAGGTGCAGGACTACGAAGGCGGCGAGGTCACCAAGGCATCCACCACTGCCAACGGCACCGGCCCTTTCAAGCTGGTTTCCCGCGAGCCCGACACCAAGACGGTGCTGGAGCGTAACGAGGACTATTGGGGCCTGAACCAGTTCCCTATGGAAATCACCCGCATCGAATACACACCCATCCAGAACGCCGCGACCCGCGTTGCAGCGCTCCTGTCGGGTGAGGTCGATCTCATCCAGGACGTGCCGGTGCAAGACCTGGAACGTGCCGGCGCAGCCGATGGCCTGAAGGTCGAGCAGG
Organism: uncultured Alphaproteobacteria bacterium; assembly: GCA_963711195.1. Classification (GTDB taxonomy): domain Bacteria; phylum Pseudomonadota; class Alphaproteobacteria; order Rhizobiales; family Rhizobiaceae; genus Pseudahrensia. The sequence goes on along the minus strand of CAVQDK010000012.1, from coordinate 20,911 downwards.
CACCCCAGAACCGCACGATCTTCTTCGGTCTCAACCAAAAGGAAGAAGACCTTTCCACCGACGATGTGGAGGGCAAGAACCCGTTCGCCGACGTGCGCGTGCGACGGGCGATGAACATGGCGATCAACCGCGATGCCATCAAGCAGGTCGTCATGCGCGGGCAATCCGCTCCCACTGGCGTCATCATTCCGCCCTTCGTGAACGGCTGGACGGAAGCGCTCGACACGCCGCCCGCAACGGATGTGGATGGTGCAAAAGCACTTCTCGCTGAAGCTGGTTATCCCGAAGGCTTCTCCACCCGTCTCGATTGCCCCAATGATCGCTACATCAACGACGAGGCGATCTGTCAGGCGGCCGTCGGCATGCTTGGCCAGATCGGCATCGACGTGTCGCTCAACGCGCAGCCCAAGGCACAGCATTTCCCGCTGATCTCTAACGGCGAGACGGACTTCTACATGCTGGGCTGGGGCGTTCCCACGTTCGATTCTGAGTATGTGTTCAACTTCCTCACCCATACAAAGAGCGACGAGATCGGCACATGGAACGCCACAGGCTTCTCCGATCCGGAACTCGACGCAATGATCGAGGGCCTGGCCAAGGAGACGGACCTCGACAAGCGTAACGCGTCCATTGCTGATATCTGGACCAAGGTGCAGGACGAGCAGATTTATCTGCCGATCCACAACCAGGTGCTGAACTGGGGCATGAAGGAGGGGATCAACTTCCCCGTGCAGCCGGAGGACCAGCCACACTTCAAGTATCTGTCCTACAAGAAGTAAGCCAACGACCGGCGGCTCCGCTCGTGCGGGGCCGCCATTGTCGTTCTTTTTACATTGCCGGAGGCTTCCCATGCTCACGACTTTCGCTTCATCTCGCGCTGCAAGGGTCTGAACCGGTCCAATGCTCGCCTTCACGCTGCGCCGGCTCTTCCAAAGCGTCATCGTTCTTCTCGTCGTAGGCCTGGTCGCGTTCTCCATGTTCCGCTTCGTCGGCGACCCGATCGAGAACATGCTGGGGCAGGAGCGGACAATGGCGGACGTGGAGCGGCTGCGCGGTCAACTTGGGCTCGATAAACCGTTCCCGGTGCAATACGTCGCCTATCTCGGCAAGGCCGTGCAGGGGGATTTCGGCGTATCCTACCGTCAGGGGCGCCCGGTCGCGCAGATCATTGCAGAACGTGCCCCCGCCACCTTGGAACTGGCGCTCGTTTCCGCCTTCCTCGCACTCGTCTTCGGGGTCGGGCTCGGTGTGTTCACCGCCATACGGCGCGATGGGTGGGCGGCGAATACGATCATGACAGTCTCGCTGATTGGCGTATCCCTGCCCACATTCCTGATCGGTATCCTACTCATCTACATCTTCGCAGTGACGCTCGGCTGGCTGCCCAGTTTCGGCCGAGGGGAGGTGGTGAAGATTGGTGGGTGGCGCACCGGACTGCTGACGGAATCCGGGTTGAAGGCCATCATCCTTCCCGCGATCACTCTTGGCCTCTACCAGATGACGCTCATCATGCGGCTGGTGCGGTCGGAGATGCTAGAGGTGTTGCGTCTGGACTTCATCCGCTTCGCCCGGGCACGGGGACTGTCGGAAAGGTCTGTCAACTTCCGTCACGCCTTGAAGAACACCATGGTCCCCGTCATTACGGTGGTAGGCCTCCAGCTCGGGGCGATCATCGCGTTTGCCATCATCACCGAGACGGTGTTCCAGTGGCCAGGCGTAGGATTGTTGTTCATCAACGCCGTTCAGTTCGTCGACATACCCGTCATGGCCGCCTACCTCATGCTGATCTCGGTACTGTTCGTGGCCATCAATCTCATCGTCGATCTGCTCTACTTCGCTATCGATCCGCGCTTGCGCGGCGAACGCGCGAGGACGGCCGGTTGACCGCGCTTGCCCGTATCTGGGGGTCGGACCTCGCCTGGTCATTCCGCCACTCACCGGTCGCCGCGATCTCGCTCGGCGTGGTGGTCTTGCTCGTCGGTGCCGCACTGCTCGCACCCTGGATCGCGCCGCACAACCCGTTCGACCCGGCATCGCTTAACCTGATGAATGGCTTTTCCGCCCCTATGGAACCGAACGCCTTCACCGGGGAGATTTTCTGGCTCGGCACGGACGATCAGGGCCGCGATGTTTACTCCACCATTCTCTACGGATTGCGGATTTCACTCTTTGTCGGCTTCGCCGCGGTCGGCTTTGCGATGGTGCTCGGCGTCGCATTAGGCCTGATCGCTGGCTATGCTGGCGGTTGGGTCGGCACCATCATCATGCGTATCGCGGATGTGCAGTTGACCTTCCCTTCCATTCTGGTCGCGATGCTGATCTTCGGCGTGGCGAAGGGTTTCACGCCAGTCTCCCAGCGTGACGATATGGCGATCTGGGTGCTCATCATCGCAATCGGCCTGTCGGACTGGGTTCAGTTCGCCCGCGTGGTGCGCGGCGCGACGTTGGTGGAGGCGAACAAGGAATATACTGCCGCCGCACGCCTGATCGGTCGCAAGCCGCTCGCAATCATGTTCCAGCATATCCTACCCAATGTCCTGTCTCCGGTGCTGGTGATCGCAACGATTTCGCTTGCGCTTGCCATTATCGCTGAAGCGACGCTGTCATTCCTCGGCGTCGGCGCGCCACCGACCCAGCCATCTCTTGGGACACTCATCCGCATCGGGCAGGGCTATCTGTTCTCCGGCGAATGGTGGATCATCGCCTTCCCCGCTGCCACTCTGTTGACGCTTGCCCTGTCTGTGAACCTGCTGGGCGACTGGCTGCGTGACGCGCTGAACCCGAAGTTGAAATGATGGTCGACAGCGTCCTCTCCGTCCGCGACCTGACGGTCGAAATTCCGACCCGCCACGGCGTCCTGCGACCGGTTGACGGGGTGACCTGGGACATTGCGCCCGGGGAGATACTTGGCGTCGTGGGCGAATCCGGTGCGGGCAAGTCCATGACGGGCAATGCGGTCATCGGACTGCTCGACCGGCCCGCCCGCATCGCCTCGGGGGAAGTCTGGCTGAATGGCACACGAATTGACCAGGCAAGGGGTGAGGAAATGCGCCGCCTGCGCGGTCGCCATATCGGCATGGTCTTCCAGGATCCGCTGACCTCGCTCAACCCGCTGCTGACGGTGGGCGAACAGCTGACCGAAACCATCCGCGAGCACTTGCCCGTGACCGCACGGGAAGCGGAGGAACGCGCGGTACGCGGCCTCGATGAAGTCGGCATTCCGGCCGCTCGCGCGCGGCTCGGTGCCTATCCACACGAATTTTCCGGCGGCATGCGCCAGCGTGTCGTCATCGCGTTGGCACTGTGCGCCGAGCCGTCGCTCATCATCGCAGATGAACCAACGACGGCGCTCGACGTGTCCGTGCAGGCGCAGATAACGGCGTTGCTGAAGCGGCTCACCCGCGAACGGGGCACGGCAGTGATGCTGGTGACGCACGACATGGGGGTTATAGCCGAAACCGTCGATCGGGTGGCGGTGATGTATGCCGGCCGGTTGGCCGAGATCGGTCCCGTCCGGGAGGTGCTGACCAACCCGGCGCATCCATACACAGCTGGTCTCATGGCAGCGACGCCCCTCGCATCCATGCTCGCCCACACCAGAACCGGCAGCAATGGAAAGCCCCGCCTCAACCAGATCCCCGGTGCAATGCCGCGTCTCGACGCGATTCCGCACGGTTGCGCCTTCTCACCCCGCTGCCCTCGCGCGGAAGAGCGGTGCCGTGTCGATCCACGCCCGACCAATCTCGACGGGGGTGAGACGGGGGCGGCCTGCTGGTTCGCCGAGGAGGTGCGGGCAAAGCACATCATGGCGGGAGATACGGCGTGAGCGAAGCACTCGTCGTCGCCAAGGATCTATCGCGCCGTTTCGATGTATCGAAGCCATGGCTCAACCGTCTCATCGAACGGGTGCCGAAAACCTATCTTCATGCCGTTTCGGATGTTTCCTTCGAGATCAGGGCCGGTGAGGTCTACTCGCTGGTGGGGGAGTCCGGGTCCGGCAAGTCAACGATCGGCAAGATGATCGTGGGTTTGCTTGCACCTTCATCCGGTTCCGTCGAAATCGAGGGCGTGGATCTGCATCGCAGCGACGACGCCGAAGCGGTGCAACGGGTGCGTTTCGACATCCAGATGATCTTTCAGGACCCTTACGCCAGCCTCAACCCGCGCTGGAAGGTGGCGCGCACGATCGAGGAACCGGCGAAGGCACAGGGGAGGGCGGTTGCCGGAATGGCCGAGCGCTTGCTCGAGCAGGTGGGACTGGCCGCGGGCGATGCGGGCAAGTATCCCCACGAGTTTTCCGGCGGTCAGCGGCAGCGTATCTGCATCGCCCGTGCACTCGCCTCCGAGCCGAGACTGATCGTTGCGGACGAGCCGACGTCGGCGCTCGACGTGTCCGTGCAGGCGCAGGTGTTGAATCTCGTCAGTGATCTTCGCGAGAGGCTGGGGCTGACCTACCTGCTCATAAGCCATGATTTGACCGTGGTGCAGCACATGTCCGACCGGATTGGCGTTCTGTATCTGGGTCGGCTGGTGGAAGAGGCTCCGGCGGCAAACCTGTTTGTCACCCCACGCCACCCCTACACGCAGATGCTGATCGAGGCTGCGCCGCGCCTCAACGGTTTCGGTCGTGAGGTCGTGCCGCCAGAAGGTGAGATTCCGGATCCCACCGACCCGCCCTCCGGTTGCGCCTACCATCCTCGCTGCCCGTTTGCGGTGGAACGCTGCCGAACGGAACTGCCAAGGCTTCGACCCCTGGATGGAGGTCGCGTAGCCTGCCACCGTGCGGAGGATATCGCGGCCCAGGCGCGGGACGCATCTATTTCCTGACTCGCAGGCTCCTTCTGACCGGCACGCCTTGGGCGCGATCGGAGCGTGACTGTGAAGAACGTTCTGTAACCCTATGAATCGCTTCGAAGGGTGTTGTCAGCAAAGAATTGTTTAAGGCAGGCCGCGCAGCCCCTCAATATCTCGCCACGACGGAGCGCTCACTTTCCGTTATTTCGAAACGTCACCGGAGATTTTCGTTTGGCGGTCATGATGTGTGATCAACATCAACTTTCCTCGGGAATGTCGAAGGTCTGCTAGACAAGCGAGGCAAGGACCTCTGCCACAAGACTGTTCAGGTTTGGTAGGATAGAATTGGCTCTGTATTTGCCAACGAAATGCGCAAACGATGTGTCTAGCGGATGCACGCTTATTACAATTAGCAATATCGTTTCGGCTTAGCGGACGAAACGTCCGTTGCCTTCTAGTTGCGAAGTACAGCTTTTGGCTGGCGTACCCTATTCAAACCCGCGCGGAACGCCCCTTTGGCTTACGGAATTTCGCAATAAGAAATTCCAGTTCTCCAATGGCCGGCATGATGATCAGGCCAACAGCATGACCCAGATGCTCCACTGGCACTGCAAGCGGGAGGAATATGCCACCAACTTCACGGTCACATTCTCGCATTGATAGTTTGGTTTTGGGTCCGCGCCGCGTCGAGATGGGCGCGCGTTATCGGTGTCCACCGAGGTGATCTCTTCGAGCGGAATTGGTTTTCACCAAACCGTCCCTACCTTTAGAGATACGGCGAAAGTACGCAGCTTGGGTCAGTTCAGGCAACGCGTTGGCGGCGACGCAAACGGCGCTGTTCGATTGTCTTTCGCTTTATCCCTTCGCGTTCAAGTAAATTGTTTCGGTCGCGTCCGGTGTCAGATTGCCGATGCGGTCGTGGTACTGCTAGCGAACAGACCGCCGCCGCAAACATGTCGTACGTTTCGAGGATTGCAGACTCATCGCAACGCGTTACGACCGGTGCGCCACACCTTCATCTCAGCAATCCGCATCGCAGCAACCGTCATTTGGTGTTTCGATGAACCCTGAACCAAATTTTAGCGGCAGACTATAAAGCTGAAAGCGGTGCATGAGCCTTGGCAGGCGCCATTCCAACCAAGCGCCTTGTCGGCGAGGCCAACGCCGAAACAGATTACTTCTCGGCGGCGTCCCTCTCTACTACAGTAAAAGTTAGCACTTGCACCACCGTACATTTCCCCCGCGCCGTCGTTCGAACATTAAGCTACGTTCCACCCGGGTATCTGCGACATGAACTCGAGCCAGTTTCCTACAATCCCGGCACAAGGCTCGCTTTTATATCGGCTCTCGTAGGCGAGGTAGGCATCGGGAGCCTCCTCGCGGGTCATGGTAAGAAGGAGCTGGACTTCTTCGATTTGCTCGTCCGGATCGCCGGGACAGTAAATATTGGCAGCGCACACAACAATATCGCGATAGTCCTCGTCGATCTCGCCGTCGGTCGGTGGTACCGGACGGCGATCGGGGGCGGGTTCGCCATCATTCGAAACATCGTCATTCTCGATAACCTCATCTTCCTCGAAGATGGTGTCACCGTCGCTCTTATCATCATCGTTAGTGGCGGCGTGTCGGCGTCAGCAGCGATGGAACAGCACGGGCTCGTTTTCTAGCGGAATGATTTGGCTCATCATCACCCACGAGGAGTGATCGATGAGATAGAAGACAGAACGCCACAAGGATGCGGCCGACCGCACGATGAAAGAGCTTCGGTCTCAGGCCCGCGTCCTGAGGGAGGTCGTCGCGGAGCAGGCGCTGGAGCTGCGGCTGCTCAAAAAATGCGTGATCGGGGGTGAGGTCGCCAGCGCGCCACTGGTCCGAGCGCAAGGCCGAACGGCGACCACGAATGAGGTATCCTGCATCCGAGAAGCTGGAGATCATCAAGCTGGTCGAACAGTCCCATTTCCCGGCCAAGCAGACACTCGACCGGATCGGCATTCCGCGGACTACATTCTACCGCTGGTACGATCTATATCTAACCGGTGGGGTGGAGCGGCTGGAGGATCGTTCTCCCAAGCCATCACGCGTCTGGAACCGTATCCCGGACGATGTCCGCGATCAGATCATCGATCTCGCGTTGGAGGAGCCGGAACTGTCGCCACGGGAGCTGGCTGTTCGGTTCACCGATGCCGAGGCGTACTTCGTATTAGAAGCCAGCGTTTACAGGCTTCTCAAGGCCTATTATCTCATCACCAGTCCGGCCTTGGTCGTCATCAGGGCCGCTGATGGGATCACCGACAAGACCACCGCCATCAACGAGATGTGGCAGACGGACTTCACCTACATTAAGAAGTTGTGATGGGGCTGGATGTACCTGTCGACCATTCTCGACGATTACTCGCGCTACTTCGTGGCCTGGAAGCTGTGCACAACCATGAAGGCGTCCGACGTCTCCGACACACTGCAACTAGCGTTGGAGGCCTCAGGCTGTGACCAGGTTGCCGTCCGGCACCGACCGCGACTGCTGTCCGACAACGGCTCGTCTTACGTCGCGTCCTATCTCGCAGACTGGCTCAATAACAAAGGCATGGGTCAAATCCGAGGCGCTCCCTACCATCCCCAGACATAGGGGAAGGCATGTCCCCGCGAAGGCGGGGATCGAACGCTGGTATCATACGCTCAGGAACCGGATCCTGCTGGAGAACTACTTCCTGCCCGGCCACCTCGAAGCCGGCATTGAGCGCTTCGTGGAGCACTACAACCATCACCGATACCGCGAGAGCATCGGCAATCTCACACCGGCCGACGTCTACACAGTACGCGGCCAGACCATCTTACTCGAACGCGAAAGGATCAAGCGTAAGACCATCGAACAGCGCCGTTTGCAACATCGCCAACGCGCTGCCTCAACTCACACAACCAACGAGCCGATCTCTCCGCTAAATCACGCAGCCTGCAGACCTAAAAACCCTGACGACGGACAGTTCACTACCTACGGCGCGCCATTTACGATGAGGTTCTCGATGTTCTCGTTCAGTCTAAAAGGGATCAGAAAATAGCGCTAAAGCTTACATAACAGCGGCAAGGCTTTGTGCCGGATGCCATCGTGACCGATCGGCTACGATCGTATGGTGGGGCATTCTGGAAACATTGCCTTAAACGCCGCCACGAGATGGGCGGTCGTTTGAACGATGGCGCGGAGGTTCGCACCAACCGACGCGACAGTGAGAGCGCCAGCAAAGGTGGTTTCGAGCCTGGTTCAGTGCAAAAGTTCCTTTCCACTCGTGCCGCCGTTTGCAACCAGTTCAACAACCAGCGACACCTGATTTCCCAATACATGATGAAGGAGTTTCGCTCCGAAGCGATCACAAGCTGGTGGGAAATCGTGACGGCTTGAAGTGCCGGTAAGCAAAACGTTCGACCAACTCCGCTTAACGTGATGATGCCCTTGCCGCTCGAGCCATGCCCGGGTTATCCGCCTTCGCCTGGCTTTTGAAAGGAATGGACGCCAACCACGCTGCCGTAGAGGTCCAGTTTTTGCAGCGTCGTCGTTGAAGGCGGTGCCAAGTATGCCATTTCTGCATGCGTCCTGTAGAAGGCACCAAATCCCTCTTCCGTAAACAGCCGGTTTGGAGATCGTTACCGTGGTTCGTCGAATAGGCATTCGTACGCTGTTGTCGTTGGTCATGGGCGGTCTGGTGCTCGCGACCTCGATCGTAACCTTGGGTATCGTCGTGGGGGCGAGTGGCGGCGCAACACTTGGAGATGCCGTTGAGAAAGGTCGACAGGGGCAACAGGTGCTTAGCGAGAGATTGAACTCGGAATTCGGCAAATTCGAGCGCATCGTTTCCCTCATAGATGGATTGGAGGATCGCACCGCCGGTGCCGAACTCAGAACACTCTCCGCCATTGCGGGCGAACCCGGACAGGCAATGGGCGAGCAAAGAGGATGGTCCGTTCAGGACACCACTCCGATGTACCGTCCACCAGGCAGCCAAACCGTCTACGCCGTCGATCTTGCGCGGGTATCGGACCTCATGGCCCAGCTCCTGCAGGAGGGCGTGGCCGGTGTCCTGCTTGTAAACGACGTGGTGGTCGCAAGAAGCGTATCGACGGGCCGGATCGGCGAAGTGAACGCCAACGAACTGACAAGACTGTTTTCCACGCCGCGAGAAATGAACCGTGTGATCGACGAAGCGCCCGCATTGCGCGTCATAGAAAGGGATGATGACGAGCCCATCTTCATCAGCAGCGAGCCCATTCGCCTCGCCACAGCTAGCTCCAATATTCCCACGCAGCCGAACTTCCGTGTCGGCTTTGCGACCACGCCATCTGCGGTCAATGTCGCGCTGTCGCAGATCGGAACGGCGAGCCTCGTTGCGGTCGGTTTCGTCGCCCTCGCGGTTCTTCTGGCAATCCTCATCGCCCGGTGGATCACCGCACGTGTGACATCGTTGCGCGACACATTGCTCGATATCGCAGCACTTGAACTGGACGCGCCATCGCTTCCAGCCATGCCATCGCGTGAGCTGTCGCAGATCAGAGAGGCTTTGCAGACCGCTCTCATATCTCTGCGCACGTTCAGCCTGTTCGTTCCCCGCGAACTCGTTCTTCGGCTTATGGCTCTCGCGGACGGCGGTACGCGCATCGCCGACAAGCGAACCGTGACCATACTCTTCACTGATATCGCAGGCTTCACGTCTTTGGCCTCGCAGATGGAGCCGGAGGGTGTGACCGCGCTTCTTGACGACCACTTCGCCATGATCACCACGATCGTGGAGGAGGAAGGTGGGGTGATCGGCAAGTTCACCGGAGACGGCGTCATGGCCTACTGGGGCGCGCCGGAAGCGACGTGCAACCACGCAACGCGTGGCTTGGCGGCAGTCATGCGCATTCAAGCTGCACATGAAGGATCGAAAGCCAGCTTCGGTCTTCGCATGGGTCTGCATTCGGGACCCGTCGTGGCGGGGACCGTCGGCACTGCCACCCGCTTGGAATACACGGTCATGGGCGACACGGTGAACGTCGCCTCCCGGCTCGAACAGCTCGGCCGCGACCTGGCGCCGGATACAAGCTGCTGCGCGCTGGCTTCCGCCAATACTTGCGAGCTGGTAGATACAAAAGAAGCGCAGGCGTTGCACCCGCTGGGGCAACACGCCCTGCGTGGACGGCGTGAAACGATCGGCGTTTACCGGGTGTAAATACGAGCGACCCATCGGGTCGTGTTGCCGGTCCCTATGCCGTGCTGATTCAATGGCAATCGCATAATGATCAGCCCTCCACTCGTATCCAGCAAGGTCCGTCGGATCACCATACCCGAACGCTAAACCGAGACTCCAAGCGGAGTGCGCTTGGCGGTTGCCGCATAGTTGCCGATTGTCATTCGCGTCCCATTCCGGCCAGTCAGACACGAGCGCCCGCTTCATCCGAAGCAGACATTGGGTAACCGTGTACCGGACATGTTTTGCACGTCACCTACCCGACCCTTCTCGGTGGTGCTCCGTGCAGAAACTTACTGGCCATCCGCGTCACACCCGACCGATCCGACGACCTATTTCGGCGATCAGATCGTCCGGATCGTAGAGCGTCGGCAAAACCTCGTAGCGGCCTTCGGTCTCCAGCAGGAACGTCGGGAACGCCCGAATGCCCATGGCGCGACCTTCGGCGAAGGCTTCCTCGGCCGGTGCGGGGTCGTGAATGTCCGGTAGCGTCACATCGGGCGCGTGGTCGGCCAGAAGCGGGGCGTATGCCTCGCCGTCATTGGGATCCATACCCCGTCCGTAATGGGCTTCGGTAACGGCGTTTGCGAAGGCGACGGCCCGGTCGGGGCTGGCTTTGGCGACCGCATGAACGGCGACGGCAGGCGGTGCGGAACTCGCAACGGCATCGGGTCGCCGCATCCATGCGTAGAACGCTTCGGACGGTGCCCTTCCGGTGACCGCTTTCAGTTTGGTGGCAGCACCACGAACATAGCTTTCCATCGCGGCTGCCGGGCCGACGCGGTCGCCGGTGACGAGACCGGACATGACGATGCGAACCGGCATGATCCGCGCCACCGCTCGCACGGCGGGGGCGGCTCCGTAACACCACCCGCAGATCGGATCGTAGCCGTAGACGAAGGTGGGAGACGATCCGCTCACGGTCTGGCCGACACGAACGGGGCCGTGCCGACCATTGCCGGATCGTCCAGCGTCGCCAGCATCGCGGCTGCCAGATCCTTCCGGTCGATCCAGCTTGCCGCCGGCCGGTCGTGGGTGAACTGCCACCGACCGGTTGCCTTGCCGTCCACCAGACGCGGCGGGCGCAGCACTGTCCACCTGGCCTCGCTATCGGCGAGCATGTCCACCTCCCGCTGTCTGTCGGCCAGCATGGGGCCCACGAAGACGCGCATGATCACGCCGATGGCCTTGTCGGAAAATCCCTTGGCGTCCGTCGGACGATCGACGCCCGCCCCGGCGACCGTCACGAACCGGACGGTCGGGTCGGCGGCCAAAACGGCAGACGTTGCCTGCGAACAGACACCCTCCTTATTGGAGGACGCCAGACACGACAGCACCGCATCAGCCTGCCGAACGGCTTCTGCAAAAGCAGGGTCGCCGAACGCGCCGGCCAGGTTAATATCAGCACCCGTTGCCGCGCGGCGACCGAACGCCTTGATCGTGTGTCCGGCAGTCTTGGCGGCTTTCAAGACGTGGCCGCCGGTTCGTCCGGTCGCTCCGAGAACGAGAAAGTGCATGGGTCGTTCCTGTCCTTTTCTGCCCGCCTTGATGACGGGACAACGCTATAAGGATAGGAAAGCTGGCACCCGGATGTAAGTACGCACTATTTGGATACTATGCTATGATTCCTAAACCGCATGCTCAAAACGATCCCGAAAACTGTCCGGTCGAGCAAACCCTGCGATTGCTCAGCGGCAAGTGGAAACTGCTGGTCCTGTTTCATCTGGGCAACGGACCGGTGCGATGGGGCGCGTTGCGCCGCAGCCTCGTACCGATCACACCGCGGGTTCTGACCGCAACGTTGAAAGCACTGGAAACCGACGGGCTGATCTGGCGGAAGGTGGAAGCGGTCGTTCCCCCCTCGGTCAGCTACGGCTTGACGAACCGGGGAGAAGCGCTCGGTCCGGTCTTCGAAGCCATGTTCCGCTGGGGAACAGATCAAACGGATCGAGGGTAGTGAATACCGCTATCCAACTCAACAGGACTGAAATCTCCGGCCCATCGCTATCGTTCGCACCGTTTTGGTCATCTCCCCGAGAGTAGCAGTTCAAATCCTTCATTCCCGAAGTGCCGTGAGGTCATCTACGCGGAAGTTTAGGATTTTTGTATTTGCTCGTACCTTGTTCTGTGGCCAATTGACGAACTCCCGTAGTGTCGACAGTGCAAACGTTACTCACAAAGTCCGCATCAGTCAGTGATGCTAGTTCGTTCACTTAGGACGTGTTTGCGCCTACCTCCGTGGGCGTGACCATGTACTCAAACAACCGGGCGACGGCTTCCGCGCCCGGGTCGTTATGACCGGCGAGTTGTTCGGCGTTAATATAGGCAGCGCGACCGGCTTTGGCGCGATGGAGTGTTGCCGTATGGTCGGCACCTTGGCGGGCGGCTCGGGCAGCGGTTTCAAGACCGTGCTGCAGGGCGTCCAGCGCAGGTTGCAGCGCATCCACCATAGTTCGGTCACCAAGTTCGGCACCACCAATTTGCTGCATGCGAGCGAGCCCGGTTTTGAAGGCGCCGGTCATGTCCATACCGCTCGACGACGCGTCACCGGCGGCGGCGAAGAAGATGGCCAGCAGCACGCCGGACGAACCCCCCATCGTCTGGCTGAGTTCAAGACCGATCGCGCGGTAGAGTTGCGTCTGGTCGGCCAGGGGCAGCCGGTCCATGGCGCCGATCAAGGCATGGGCGGCTCCGGAAAGGGTCGAGCCCGTGTCGCCATCGCCGGATTTCGAATCGAGTGCGTTGAGATCGGTCTCGGCTGCGATCAGGGCCTGGCAACATCCTTTCAGAAAGTCTGCCGTCTTGTCGTCTCGGGAGGGCTCCGCTCGGATCGGGGTCAGTCCGTCGGGCAGATCGAGCACGGTGATCGGGCCGAGCTTCTTCGACGCCGGGCCAGCGGCCGAGGGTCGTGGGCTCTTGCAACGGCAGCAAGCGTCGCGTCGTCGTACGGAAGCAGCGAGACCGAAAAGCCGTGCATGTCGAGCGACGTCACCAGCGAGGCCGGACCGACCACATGGCTGATCCGGTCGGCGATGGCAGAGCGCGACAGTTCGGCCGCCAGGACCGACATTTCGAGCACACTGGTGCCGCCGAGATTGTTCAGCAGCGCGATGTGCGGACGGTCGGGCATATCCGCTTGCAGCTTGTCGCAAACGGCGACCATGGCTTCGCGTGCGGACTTGCAGGCGATCTGCTCCACCCCGGCTTCGCCATGAATGCCGAGGCCCAGTTCGGCCATGCCAGCGGGAATGCGATCCTGCTTGGGAGAGCCGGGGACGGTGCAGGTATCCAGCGACATGCCGATGGACCGGATGTCGGCAGTGAGGTGTTGCACGGCTTCGGTGATCGTGGCAAGATCTTCACCGCGCCGCGCCATCGCTCCGGCGACCTTGTGGACGAACAGTGTTCCGGCCACGCCGCGGGCCTGCGGCAGGTGCGGGCAGGGCGATGTCGTCATCCACGATGAGCCATGGAGACTTCCAGTCCGAACTCGCGCGCACGCTCAGCTGCCAGACCGTAATTCAACCGGTCGCCGGTATAGTTCTTGACCACGAGGAGACACCCGGCAGGGCCGGTGACGTGCAGGATGCCGGCGAGCACCGCATCGACGGAAGGGGCCGCGAACACGTCGCCGCACACGGCCGCGGTCAGCATGCCGTCGCCGACGAAGCCCGCATGGGCCGGTTCGTGCCCCGCGCCGCCGCCGGAGACGATGGCGACCTGCGAGCGGTCCCAGTCCGCCCGCACGACGACGCGGATGTGCGGGTAGCCGTCGAGTCGGGCGAGACGACCGGAAGATGTGGCGATGACGCCTTCGATGGCATCGGTGACGATATCCTCGCGGGCATTGTAGAACTGGGTCATCGGGCTCTCCTTGTCATGTGATCCGGGCACCGTCGGCGGTAAACCAGAACGGATTCGCGGGGCGCGATCTTCACGGTGTCGCCGGGCTGCAGGGCCGTATGGGGATCGGTGACGGTGATGATGTCATGGTTGCGGAAGGCGAGATGCAGCCGTGGTCTGGTCGCCCAGCCGTTCGACGCGCGTGACCGTGCTGTCCTCCCCTTCGCCCTGCACGATCTGCTCCGGGCGCAGGCCGATACGTGCTGCGCCGCGGCAGGCGCGTCGCCGAAAAGGGTCGCCGGCAACACGTTGATACGTGGCTGGCCAAGGCGGCTGGCGGCATAGATGCTGACCGGCTGCTCGTAGATTTCGCGCGGGCTGACCGAACTGAACCAGCCTGCCCTTGTCCATCACGCCCACATGGGTCGCCATCGTCATGGCCTCGATCTGGTCGTGGGTGACGTAGAGAAGGGTTGCCGCCGGATTCCGGCCTGAATCTTCTTCAATTCGATGCGCAAATCGGAGCGCAGCTTCGCGTCGAGCGAACTCAGCGGCTCGTCCATGAGATAGACGGCAGGGTTGCGCACCAGCGCGCGCCCGATGGACACCCGCTGCATCTCGCCGCCGGACAGGGCGGTCGCCTTGTTGTCGAGCTTGTGGCTGATCTGCAGAACTTCCGCCACCTCGCCGACCTTGCGTTCGATCTCCGCCTCCGGCGTTTTCAGCAGGGGCGATTTGAGCGGAAAGGCGAGGTTCTGCCGCACGGTCAGATGCGGATAGAGCGAGTATTGCTGGAACACCATCGCCACGTTGCGCTGTGCCGGAGCGAGCCCCTGCCATCGACGGCCACCGATGAACACGTCTCCGCTGTCGGGCGTATCGAGGCCGGAGACCATGCGCAGCATCGTCGTCTTGCCCGCACCCGTCGGCCCGAGAAGGACGACGAACGAGCCGTCCGGCACGGTCAGCGACACGGCGTCGAGGGCCGTGGTTGGTCGCCGAATGTGCGGGTAATGTTGTCCAGCCGAACCTCAGCCACGTGCCAGCACTCCCTCGTTTGCAGCCGAGACCAGCGCGGCCCCGGTCGCCCCGTCGAACAGGGTGATGGTGCGTTCGTCGAAGGTCAGACCCATCGTCTCACCGACAGTCGACCTTCCTGTCGGCATCGATCCGCGCTTTCGCAGGACCGTTTGCGGTGTCCAGCGTGACGATCTGCGTGGTGCCGAGATATTCGACTGCAACGACCTTGCCGCGATAGCGGGATGTGTCGGAGAAATGGACGTGTTCCGGGACGCACGCCCAGCGCCAGCCTGCCCGATGCCCCTGTCGCGCAAGGTCGGCACCCTGAAACGGGTATCGCCCAGTTTCACCTGCATCTGCGCCCGGTGCCACAGCACCGTCGAAGGACAGAAAGTTCATGGCGGGAGACCCGATGAAATTGGCGACGAATTTGGTGGCGGGCCAGTCGTAGATATCCTGCGGCACGCCGAATTGTTCCACGACGCCGTGGTTCATCACCACGATCTTGTCGCCCATCTGCATGGCTTCCAGCTGGTCGTGGGTCACGTAGACGGTGGTGGCGCCCATCCGATCGTGCAGCGCGCGCAGTTCCTCCGACATGTGCTCGCGGAACTCCGCGTCGAGCGCGCCGAGCGGTTCGTCCATGAAGAAGGCCTTTGGCTCGCGCACGATGGCGCGGCCAAGCGCGACCCGCTGTCGGTCGCCGCCGGACAAGCCGCCGACGGGACTGTCGAGAATGTCGGTAATGCCGAGAATATCCGCAATTTCGGCCACCTTCGTGCGCACGTCGGCCCGCTTCATGCCCTGGCTGACGAGAGGGTAGGAAATGTTCTGGCGTACGTTCATGTGCGGGTAGAGCGCGAACATCTGGAACACGAAGGCGATATCGCGCTGGCTGGCAGGCTTCATGCCCACTTCCTCGCCGTCGATGTAGATTTCCCCCGACGTCGGCAGTTCCAGCCCGGCCATCATGCGCAGCGTCGTCGTCTTGCCGCAGCCGGACGGGCCGAGCAGCATGAAGAACTCACCGTCCTCGACGGTGAAGGTGGACGACTTCACCGCATTGAACGCTGCCGAAATCCTTGCGGACATTCTCGATCCTGATCTGGGCCACCTGCGCGTCCCTATTCGGGAAAATGGCTGACGATGATGAACATGACGGTGCCCACCAGCGTGACGATGAAAGAATAGGTGTAGAGCACCAGTGCGAAGGGTTGCATGAGCATGAACACGCCCAGCGCGATGAGAATGGTCGCCACCATTTCCCATGGACCGCGGCGCAGGCGCATCAGGCCGGACATAAAGGTGCTCATTTACGAACCGCTCCGAAGGTTATGCCGCGCAGCAGGTGTTTTCGCAGCAGGATGGTGAACACCATGACCGGAACGAGGAAAATCGTCGCGCCCGCTGCCACCGCCGGCCAATCCTGCCCGCCAATGCCGATGATGGTCGGGATGAAGGGCGGCGCGGTCTGCGCCGTGCCGGAGGTCAGCAGCACGGCAAAGGCGTATTCGTTCCACGCGAAGATGAGGCAGAAGATCGCCGTCGATGCGATGCCGGTGGCCGCCTGCGGCAGCACGACCTTCCAGAAGGCCTGAAACCGCGTGTAGCCGTCGATCAGCGCCGCTTCCTCGTATTCGATGGGTATCTCGTCGATGAAGCCGTTGATGAGCCAGACCGAGAGCGATAGATTGACTGCCGTGTAGAGCAGGATCATCCCCGCATGGGTGTCGGAGAGGCCCAGCTGCCGGAACATCAGGAAGATGGGAATGGCCACCGCGATCGGCGGCATCATGCGGGTCGACAGGATGAAGAACAGCAGATCGTCCTTCAACGGCACCTTGAAGCGGGAAAAGGCGTAGGCGGCCGCCGTGCCCAGCACGATGGCAAAGAAGGTGGAGCCGAAGCCGATGATGACCGAGTTCATGAACCGTTCGGGAAAGCGCGATGCGCCCACGATCGTGTTGCCCTTCTCGCGCACGAGCTCCTCGTACCACGGCAACGGCTCGTCGGGGGTCGCCGCCCGGGCGTCCTCGCCCAATCGGGTTTGTGTGGTGAACAGGTTCACATAGCCTTCCACCGTCGGCTCGAAGAGGATTTTAGGCGGATAGGCGATGGAGTCCGTCGACGACTTGAAGCCGGTGGCGACAATCCACACAAGGGGCAGGAGCGTGATGATCGCGTAGCCGATGACCAGAATACCCGCGCCCCATTTTTGCGCGGCGCTCGGTGCGTTGACGGAATAACTCATCGTGCCTTCACCTTGTTCAGTGCCTTCACGTAGATCGAAGCCAGCCCGAACACCGTGACGAACAGGATGACCGCATAGGCGGAGGAAAAGCCCGTGCGCCATTTCTCGAACGCTTCACGCTTCAAGTCGATCGAGGTCAGCGTGGTCACGCTACCCGGCCCGCCACCCGTCAGCTGGACCACGAGGTCGAACATCTTGAAATTCTCGATGCCGCGAAACAGCACGGCCAGCATCAGGAACGGTAGAACCATGGGGATGGTGATTGTCCAGAACTGACGCCACTTGCTGGCGCGGTCGCATTCGGCGGCCTCGTAGATCGAGTCCGGTATGGAGCGCAGGCCCGCCAGGCAGATCAGCATGACGAAGGGCGTCCACATCCAGGTGTCCACGATGACGATGGCCCAGGGCGCGAGCGCCTGATCGCCGATCATGGAAAAGCTGGACGGGTCGGCCCCGGTGAGGAAGGCGACGGCGTAGTTGAACAGGCCGATCTGCGGCTGGTAGAGAAACGTCCAGAAATTGCCGACGACGGCGGGCGACAGCATCATCGGCAACACGATGATCGTGGTCCACAGATCGTTGCCCTTGAACTTCTTGTTGATGAGATAGGCAAGCGCAAAACCGATCAGCACCTGCAACACGATGGTCCAAATGAGAAAGTGCGCGGTCGCCTGCATCGTCGCCCAGGTATCCGGGTCGCCAAGGATGCGCTGGTAGTTTCGCAAGCCCACGAAATCGACGTCATTGTTGGGACGGTTGACGCGGTAATTCGTGAAGGAAAGCTGGATCGTCCAAATTAACGGGAAGATGTTGATGGCCAGCAGCAGGATGATGGTGGGGGCCACGAAAATCCATGCAATCGCGCGGTCCGACAGCCCTCTGACGGTATGCACCACACTGTCGGGCGTGGCGGCAGCCACGCGGTCTATGGCGGATCGGGTCATTTCAAACGGGCCTGTTGCATGGCTGCGGTAGCGAAGCCGGACGTCCTGTTTACGCGAAACGCGAAAGGCAGTCCGGCTTCGCGGTCCCACCCCTCACCAGGGAGGAGTGGGAGGGGTGGGTATGGGCGGACTGCGGGTGCGAACAGCGCCCGGCAGTCCTGTGCGGAAGGAGGTCGAGGCCTACTTCTTGCCTTCGTCCTCGAACACCTCGTCCCAGTCCTGCACCAGACCGTCGAGGGCTTCCTTGGCCGTGCCGTTGCCGGCCACCACATAGTTGTGGACCCGTGCCTGCATAGGCAGCAGAAGCGAGGCGTAGGACGGTTCGGCCCAGAAATCTTTCACGATGGCCATGCTATCAAGGAAGGTCTGCGCGAAGGGCTGGCTGGAGGCGAAGTCGGGTGCTTCCACGACGGACCGCATGGCGGAAGCACCACCCACGTCCCACCATTTCTGCTGGATTTCGGGCTGCGCGAACCATTTGATGTATTCCAGCGCCGCATCGGCGGCGTCGGAATTGGCGACGACCGAGATGCCCTGGCCGCCGAGCTGGGCGAACTGGCCCGAAGGACCGGCAGGGTTTGCGAAATAGCCTGACTTGCCGCCGCCGACATTCGGATCGGCTTCCACGCCGGGCCAGATGAAGGCGAAGTTCATCTGCATTGCCACCTGACCGGATTTATAGGCGTCGATATTTTCCGACATGTAGGCGTCGGAAGAGCCGGGCGGGGTGCAGCAATCGTAGAGTTCCTTGTAGAACTCCAGGCCCGCTACCGCCTCGTCGGAATTGACGAAACCATCCAGATCGTAGGGCTGGTCGGGGTTTTCGTATTGAAATCCGTAATTGTAGAGGGCGTTGGTCACACCCATCGTGATGCCTTCGGAGCCGCGTTCCGTATAGATGGCAGCACCGTAGACGGTGTTGCCGTCGATCTCGCGGCCCTGGAAGAACTCGCCGATGTCCTTTAGTTCAGCTTGCGTGGTCGGCACTGCGAGGTCGCGACCATACTTTTCCTTGAACTCGGCCTGCAATTCAGGGCGCTCGAACCAGTCCTTGCGGTAAGTCCAGCCGACGACATCGGCATAGGCGGGCAAGGCGTAATAGTTCGGCGTACCCTTCGGCCATTCGGCGTAACCGGTGACGGTGGCAGGCAGGAAGTCGTCCATCGTGATGCCCTCGGCATCGAAGAACTCGTTCAGCTTCACGTATTGGCCGTTCTCGGCAGCACCGCCGATCCACTGGCTGTCGCCGATCAGCAAGTCGCAGAGCTGGCCGCCAGAATTAAGCTCGTTCAGCATCCGGTCGGCGAAATTCGGCCAAGGCACGAACTCGAAGTTCATCGTGTGCCCGGACTCGGCCTCGAAATCCTTGCTCAACTCGACGAGCGCATTGGCCGGATCCCATGCAGCCCAACACAGCGTCAGGTCCTTGGGCTCGCTTTGCGCGAATGCGGATGTAGTGGCCGATGCAGCAACGATGGCAGTGGCTGCGGCCAGGCGGATCAAAGTGTCTTTCATGGTCATCTCCCAGTCGCGTTCGAACCCTCCTGTCCGAATAGCGATGCATATGAGCTACATGAGGTGCGCACCTCATGGCAAGCGATTTTTGAGGTGCGCCCCTCATTTCTCTTGTTTCGTTGCCTGTTTTCGGGAAAGGAATGGGAAAATGAACCTTTGTCTGAGCCCCCATGCGCCCCACGCTAAAAGATCTTGCACGGGAATCTGGCGTCAGCCTCGCCACCATCGATCGGGTGTTGAACGGGCGCAGCGGCGTGCGGGACGACACGGTCAGTCACGTTCAGGAGACGATCGAGCGGATCGGCTATGTCCGCAACATGCAGGCCGCCAATCTGGCACGTCGGCAGACTTATGCCTTCCAGTTCATCCTGCCCGATAGCGGTGGCGCTTTCATCGACGGGCTGGTGGACGAGATCGACAGGTCCAACCACGCTTTCTCGGCGGAAATGACATCCGCTGCTGCCGCGTTCGTCGATGCCAACGACCCGCATGCCGTCACGCATTTCCTCACCAGGCTCGATCCCGGCGACGTGCAGGGTGTGGCCATCATGGTGCCGGACGCACCGCAGATCCGCGATGCGATGGCCCGGCTTGTGGAGCGCGGCATCAAGGTGGTTCGGTTTCTCACTGGCCAATCGCAAGCCGCTGCCACCGATTTCGTAGGCACGGACAACCGGGTTGCTGGGGCGACGGCGGCGGCCATTCTTGGGCGGTTCATTGGCGGTGATGAAGGCAAGGTGCTCATCGTATCGGAGACCATGCGGTCCCGCGATGCAATCCAACGGCGTCTGGGTTTCGACACGGTCATGCAAACCGAATTTCCCGGTTTCACCGTTTTACCATCGGTAGAAACCTACGGCAGCCGGTCCCGGGCGTGTAAGGTTTTGGCGCAAAGTCTGGCAAACCATGCGGACTTACGCGGTGCGTATTTCCTGTCCTCGGAGGTTCAGCCGTCCTTCGAGGCTTTCGCCGAGGTCGCCGACTGCAGCTCTCTGCGCATCGTTGCCCATGAGCGGACGGCGTTCACCGAAGCGGCCATACGCGCCGACCGGATCGACGCGCTCATCGACCAGCACGCGGGCCATGCCGTACGCAGTGCCATACGCATTCTGCGCGCCCGATGCGAGAATCGCGAACCGTCGGTCTCTCAGGAAACCATCCGAACCGAAATCTTGATGAAGCAGAACCTTTGAAGGTTGCGGTCCGGTACTATAGAAAGCCAGCCACAAGCTGGGATTACGAGTCCGTAGTATGAACTTTCAACAAACCCTAGGTTTCGTTCAACCTAAAGGTTGCCGACCGTCCAACTTGCAACCGGCATTCGCGGCCCT
>CAVQDK010000011.1:0-232800 GCA_963711195.1 uncultured Alphaproteobacteria bacterium | reverse complement strand
ATCAAGGAACGCAGTTCGCCAGCATGGAGTGGACGTCGTTCCTGAAGCACCACAATCTGCAGCACTCGATGAGGCGACGGGGTAACTGTCACGATAACGCCGTCGCGGAAAGCTTCTTCAACCTGCTGAAGCGCGAGCGGATCCGTCGTGGACCGTACCCCACGTTAGACGACGCCCGTCAGGACGTGTTCGACTACATCGAGATGTTCTACAATCCAAAGCGCAAGCGCGCGCGCAACGGAATGCTGTCGCCAGCCGAATTCGAACGGCGGCAGAAAACCACGACCGAGAGTGTCTAGGAAACTCGGGCAATTCACTTCCATAAATGCAAGACACCACGAACTGTGCTTACAGGTACGTTTTCAGATAGGTTTTAGAGATAGCTTCCGACATTTTAGGTGAACGCCCCCGTTACTTCTTCAAATAGTAACGCATCATCTTCACGAAAGTAACGCATCATCTTCACGAAAGTAACGCATCATCTTCACGAAAGTAACGCATTATCTTCATAAATGTAACAATTTCTTCAACAAAACGAGGGTGAAGATATTGCGTTACCCGATTTTCCACCTTGGATTTCCGACACCATGTGACTTCCGTGTGCATGCTTCCGGAACCCTTGGGAAGTCAGAAAACTGACCTAGAGCAGGTTCATCGAACGCTGAATCATACGGGGTAGCTTTTTCCCGCGTAGGCTGATTCCATCCTCCTTTTGGGGAGATGGAGATGACCCGAGCCTATAGCGATGATCTTCGTGGCCGCGTTCTTAAAGCGGTAGCAGATGGCAGTTCGGCGCGGAGTGCCGGGCGTCGGTTTGGTGTCGCGCCATCAACCGCCGTACGTTGGGTGGACCGGCTACGCTCGCAGGGTGAGACTTCGGCGCGGCATCAGGGCAAGCCGTGGGGCTCTCGTCTCGATGCACACGAAGCCTTCATCCTCGCTATGATCGACGAGCAGAAGGATATCACCCTGACCGAGATGGTTGAACGGCTTCAAGCGGAGCACGGCGTTCGCATCAGCCGGGCCATGCTGTGTATCTGGCTGCGCCGTTGCGGCTTTACGCATAAAAAAGACGGCACATGCTGCCGAGCAGCAACGCCCTGACGTTCTGATACGCCGCCAAGCCTGGTTCGATGGACAACTCGACCTCGATCCCGCGAAGCTGGTCTTCATCGACGAGACTGGCCTGTCTACGAAGATGGCACGGCTGCGCGGTCGTGCCCTACGCGGCGAGCGGTGCCGGGCCGCAATTCCTCACGGACACTGGAAAACCACCACCTTCACGGGAGCACTGCGGTTGACGGGAATGACCGCACCCTTCGTACTCGACGGGTCGATGAATGGTGCGGCGTCCCTCGCCTATGTGGAACAGGTACTCGCTCCCACACTCAGCCCCGGCGATGTCGTCATCATGGACAACCTGCCTGCCCACAAACCGCTTGTCGTTCGGGAAGCGATCGAACAAGCAGGAGCTTGTCTGGAATTTCTGCCCCCCTACAGCCCTGACTTCAACCCGATCGAAAACGCTTTCGCCAAGCTGAAGGCTCTGATGCGCAAGGCAGCAAAGCTTACAGTCGAGGAATTGTGGGACACAGTCGGCTCCCTGATCGACGCCTTCATGCCGATTGAATGTGCCGACCACTTCAGAGCCGCTGGCTATGAACCGGAGTAAGGTGAAACTGCTCTAGATTACGACTTGTTGTCCGATTGACCCTCCAGCCGGAAATTGAACCGTTTGAAGCATGATCTTTGTGACAGTGTCCCAAGTTGGGACATAGGTGGCCTGCCCCATCAAGGTGGTCCGCCGTCAGAGTTACAGTTCCGGCGGTTTGAGCCTGCCCCGAACGCTGGACCGCCTGCTGCGGGCTTTCTCGGGCTATGATCCGGTCGGCTGGTTGGGTTGGCCGATGGATTTCATGAACTCGATCGGGGTCTTGAGGCCGATCGAGGAGGTGGACGGAGGTGATTGTAGTCGTGTTCTGAACGCCTCGCATTTGAGCTTGGCATCTTCCAGCGACAAGAACCAGTTCTGATTCGATGCATTCGGCTCTGACCTTGCCGTTGAATGCCTCCACGAAGCTGTTGTCGGTCGGTTTGCCTGGTCGGCTGAAGTCCAGGATTACGCCGTTCATATAGGCCCACAGATCGAGGTCTTTCGAGACGAACTCCGGGCCGTTGTCCACACGAATGCTGTTCGGCAAACCGTGATCGGCCGTTACTCGCTCCAGCGTCGCGACGACATCGGCACCGGTGTAGCGCTGACGGACATCGACGGCAGGCGCGATCTTCGAGAACGCGTCGACGATCGTTAGAACCCGGATCTTGCGGCCGTCGAAGAGCTGGTCCGACAAAAAGTCCATCGCCCACACGTCGTTGGGACCTTCTGGCGGTCGACGGTCTTCCCGGAGCTTGGCCGAGACCTTCCGCTTGGGGCGTTTGTTCCTGATTTGAAGGCCTAATTCCGTGTAGAGCCGATAGACACGCTTCACGTTCACCTCCCAGCCTTCGCGTTGCAAAAGCACGTGGATGCGCCGGTACCCGTAGCGCACACGCGTCTCTGAGATCTCTTTGATCCGTTGTTTTAGAGCGGCCTGCGACGGGCGGCGCGGTTTGTAGAAGTAGCTCGACTTCTGAAGGCCGATGCAACTGCAGGCCTTTCGGATCGATGCTCCGAATGCGCCCTGCAGATAATCGACGATGCCACGCGCCCGCGCAGGCCTCACAGCTTTTTTGACAGCACGTCCTGCAACATCGCCTTGTCGAGAGACAGGTCAGCGACCATCTCCTTTAAGCGCCTGTTCTCCTCCTCCAACTGCTTCAGGCGCTTGACCTCAGACGGCATCAAGCCGCCGTACTTCTTGCGCCAACGGTAGTAGGTCTGCTGCGATACGCCGGCCTTTCGGCAAACGTCGTCAACGCCCAGACCATCATCGACCTGCTTCAGGATCATCGCGATCTGCTGCTCGGTGAAACGTGACTTCTTCATGGCTTTCTCTCCTATGCCCAACCTTGGACATTATGAGAAAATTCCCGCTTCAAATGGTCCAGTTCTTTGGGGGAGGGTCAGTTGTGACGACCGGGATTGGCCCGTCGGGGTCTAGCGTAGGGGAGTGCAATCGGCTTCGGCAAGATGGCTTCCGGGGCTGGCGGACGGTCAGAGCATCGCGGCATTCTAAGTCCGTCAAATTATGCCGAGGGGAACGCGATCAAGGTATCGGTAGACAAGCCCCCAGGGTACGCCCGAATAGGCCAGCTCTGCTACGGTCGAGTAACGCGCCTGTCGAGTGAGGAAGATAATGCCTCAGTTGCGGGTTCCGGTTCATCAGCGCATGTGTCAACGCACGAGAAAAATACCTCCTGAGGTAGGGCGGCTACATGACGCTAAGAGCAGAGAAACGGTTCCCGCCTCCGACTTTTGCGGCGCAGTCGGGAGGCCGGAAAACGGATCACTGAGAAGACAACCGAGATCAGAAATTGGCAACCGGACAGTTAGATGGTCCTACAGGCTTCGCCCAGTTCGCGCCTCGGCAAAGCCCGCAAATTCCTTCAGATGCAAAACGCTATCAGACCTATACGGATCGAGCGGGCTGCCTCCTCAACAGCCCGCTCAAACCTCCTGTTGGGGACCGCGACCATCAGTCCCACGAAGGTTCAGGCTCCCCGCGTTCGCGGCTTTCAACGAGATATTGCAGGGCAGCACTGAGAACCACGATCCGGTCATCCCATGATATGCCGGAACTGGACATGAAGTCCCGATCCAACTCGATGCTGACGATCACCAAGCTCTGGCTGCCGACGTAGCGGAAATCGACATTTCGGGCGATACAGCCGAGTCTTACTTCTTCGGCATCGGAGAAGCCCAAATCTTCAGTGTCGTCTGGCCAAGGCCCTTGGTCTAGGATGTTCTGGACGTACTCGCGGAATTCATCTGGAATGTCAGCCCGTGAGCGCTTTTGCCCAAACGCATCGGTCTCAGAACTCATGCTTGGCGCATTCCGGGCATAGGCTGGAAGGGGTCCGGCCATTTTCGTCGCCCGTGCCTCTTCACCGCTTGCACCGCACCCATCGTCTGTACCCTTTGCAGCCGTGGACCCATTTTGATCCACATCGACAGGGCCGATCTTCACAATTGAACCCTCCGATGCGCCAGCCGCAACCGTCTCTGGCGTATCGACTTTCTTGGCTGGACGCCCTCGACCGCTGGTCTTCGGCATCTTGCGATACCAATCGGTCAGGCTGTGGTGGACCTCCGTGAGTTCATTCCTGATAGCATCTTCGTGAGATCATCATCAAGGGCATGCTGAACATAGGCTGAGAACGCCGTCAGACCCGATGTGCCGCCAAGACTGATGACGCAATCTTCCTCCACCCAGGGCGACATGGCATAGGCCCGCACAAATGCAGATGCTTCATAGACTTCCTTGCCGGTCTTCTCGTAGCCGAGAAACTGGCAAATCCGCTCGTAGTCGTCCGGAAAGGGGGCGACGGCTTTCGCCAGTCTGACGAGGCTGATCACGAGGGTGATCTTGGCGTCTCGCAACCGCCTTCCAATACCGCCTACCACCGAGATGTTGTGATGAACCGTTTTGACGGATGTCAGGACTGCGGCATGGACATCAGGGAAACCATCGTCGTCGTAGAACGCGCCGTCGAGGTGGTCCGGTGGCGCCGAAGCGCCACCGGGGTCGTTGCTGTGCCAGGTATCGTTGCTCACGACGCACCTCCTTCATTTCCGCCGGAAATGACAGTGTTGTCGTTCGCTGCTGCCGTACCCGCTGCGAGTAGTGCATCGAGCTCCGCGCGCAAGATGACGCGCCGGTAGCCGATACGGACGGCGGTGAGAACCCTCTCGTTCAGCATCCGGTAGATGGTGGAGCGGCTGACGCCGATGTAATGCCCCGCATCGGGGATAGAGAATGCCGCCCGCTCGACGGCTGTTCGCTTGTTGTTCATGATGGACTTCCTTTATCACAGGCTGCGGTCTGCAAGCCTTGGCGCTGTGATAAGGAATGTGGGAATCTGCACTACGGCATCAGGCAAGCAACATCTATTCGGTTAACAAGACCTACTCGGTGATGTCTCGAATTTTAGCAATCCAAAGGCGTTGCGTTGCAGGAATTTCAAGATACGTGACGAGTGCTTTCAAATTCATTACCTGCTTCGGCTGCCTCTTCTGCGAAGAACTCCTCTTCTTGTCGACAATTCAGGTGATACTGGCTGTACTAATCCAGGATATTTTCCAAGTGCCCAGCACTCAGGCTTCGGGCGCGCTTGATGGCTGGCCTGATGTATCTTTTCTCGAAACTGGCAGGATCGGTCTTGTCCAGGTTTTCCCCGCATTCGATCAGGATGGCTCGCACGAACTCATGCACACCGCCAGTCGGCAGATCACTCGAAGCGGTGACATCTGCGATCGACACGTCATTCAGGTCGGCCCAAACTCCCACGAGCTGGCTGCAAAACCACTGCTTCGCAAATTTTTTCGACGACTTGGTAAGTTCACCATCGTTCGTTGTCTCATGGCCGTTGGCGGCCACTTCGGCAAAGTGGTCCTCGCCCTCCATCCACGGCGACAAGCGCCCTGGATCGGTCTGGAAGGTCGCCGGTGAGTTCGACTGCAGATGACCGAGATCGACGGTCACAGCATCCAACAGCTCGCCGACGAGGTAGCGCATGCGCAGGTCGCTACGCTGGCTTTGATCGGTCCACAGCCGCGGCGAAACGAATATCTCGTCGTAGAAAAAATCCTTCTCGCGCACGAACTGCATTTTTGAAAATTCGATGAGCGCGGCCTGAATTTTCTGTCGTGACCGAACATCGGATTTATACGAGTTCATGGCCCCGGCATCTAATCCAGCGAGATGTGAGCGATATTTTTCGATGGCCTCCTCGATCACGAGAACCGCAAGTTGAATCGGGTCTTCGACCCTCGATCCCAAAAGGCGCTGTTTCGCGGCCCGGAGCTCGGATAAATGGAAAAGACCGGCTTTCGATTTCGATGATCTGGCTGGCTTTGGGGAGGGCTCTGTGGCCGCAGTGTAAACGCTGCTAGCGTTCAGCACGATCTGTTCGATCCTGTCGCATCTTTTGTAAGCATCTTCGCAGGTGGAATGCGTAATCATGGCGTGGTCCAAGGGATCAGCATTAGAAATCGGTGCGAGAGACGCTACAGGAGATCAGTTAAGCCTCGTTGAACGCCGCACATTTCGAGCAACATGCGCTCACCCAGAATTAACACATTTCGTCCCTTGCAAGACGTGCGGACGAACGGGTGGTGACCCGTGTCGTCGCAGTCTGCTCTGTACCCTATGTTATCACCGGACCCTGTGCGTCGGCTGGTCACTGAAGACGCGCAGCCCTTCCCCGGTTGCGGAAGGACTGCGTATCGACCGGGGCATAGAGCAGCCGAAGTTCCGAAATCGAGATCCCCTAGATCGCTACGCGGTGCGCCTGTTGAACGAGGTTGGATCGGGCAGCCAGAAAGGCGTGTAATGCTCGATCCGAATTGATTTCCTCGTCGCCATCAAGATGGCTTTGCCAAAACGTGAGAAGTTGTCGCCGC
Organism: uncultured Alphaproteobacteria bacterium; assembly: GCA_963711195.1. Taxonomy (GTDB): domain Bacteria; phylum Pseudomonadota; class Alphaproteobacteria; order Rhizobiales; family Rhizobiaceae; genus Pseudahrensia. The sequence goes on along the minus strand of CAVQDK010000011.1, from coordinate 226,238 downwards.
AGTTCCAGACCTTTCGCGCGCCGGTAGACCTCCTTGATGTGGGATCCGATCCGATGACCCAGTGAGATCTCGCCGACGTCCCCGGCAAAGGGCGTGGCTTCCATGCACCAGTTGCGGAAAGTCGAGCGAAAGCCATGCACCGTCACATCACCGTACCCGGCACATTTAAGGACTTTGCTCATCGACATGTTGGACAGAGGCCGCCCTTCTTTCTGGCCCGGAAACAGGAATTGCATCCCGTCATCCCGTGCCAAAGGGTTCTTGGCCTTCAGCGCAGTCAGATCCTCCCACATGGTATGTGTCAGGGGCACCTGATGCTCACGGCCCTGCTTCGTTCGTTCTGCGGGGATGGTCCAGACACGGGCGTCGAAATCGACTTCAAGCCATCTCGCCTCCAGAACTTCCGAAGTGCGGCAAGCCGCCTGGATCGTCAGCCGCAGCGCTTGCGCGCTGACGCTTGATCGGCCGTTCAGCTCTGCCCAAAAATTGGGGATGTCCTGATACGCCATGCTTGCGTGATGGCCGCGTTGGATCTCTCGCTGCGACAGCAATTCAAACTCCAGCTTCTCCTTCCATACAGCCGGGTTCGGAGAAGCCGACCAGCCTTTGTGAATGGCGTATGCAAAGACGCTGTCCAGCCGACCGCGAAGGCGGGAGGCTGTTTCCGGTTTGGCAAGCCAGATCGGGGCGAGAATATCGACGATGTCTTTCATCATAACCGACCCCACAGGGAGCTCGGCAATCGACGAGCAGTAGAGCGGACCCATGGTCGTCTTACACTGCGCGATATGCTTCTCATTGCGCCACGCCGGCTCCTTCCATGCGATACGCGCGCGAGCGGCCTCACCGAATGTGGTGCTGGTATCGCCATGCGGTTTCTGAACTCCCGCTTCATCAGAGAGCCTTCTGCCACGCAGCGCCGTTTTTGGCTGGCGGCCTGTGGCGACAGCCGTCCGGCAATCCGCAGCGATCTCACGCGCTTTCGACAAAGTGACCTCAGGGTAGGAGCCCAGTCCGAGTTCAGGGCGTTTGTCACCATCGGCCCATTTGAACGACCAACTGCGCGCTCCGCTCTTTTTCACCCTGAGGTAAAGCCCGCCGCCGTCTGAAATTGCCGGACCTATTGGCCGTTGCGACCTTTCGATCTGTAAGCCTGTGCATTCCCGTAGCCATCGTATCGAGCTCCTTTCCAGTGCCTCCGCGTGCCTCCCGAAGGCGCAGATTTGGGTGAAACAGAGTGATACGGAGAAAACGGTATCGACCGCAAACTGTTTGTAATCGTTAAGTTAAATCAATCGGGATGGAACTGGATGGAACGGAAAATGGCGGTCTTCCTGTCCGCCACTCCATTCTTGCCGATCAAATCTTCGGGCGTATCGCGCCCGGGTGTTGGACGACGGCGCGGGCCAGTTCGTGGCCGGCTGTCAGACAGGCCGCTTCGTTTCGCCCTTCGATCAGGGCTGCGAGGTAGGCACCGTTGAAGCTATCGCCGGCGGCGGTGGTGTCGACGATGCGGCTGGCGGGGGTAAACTGCGGCAAGTCGCACGCAAAATGGGGTGTTGTCGGACCAAGCGCGCCTCGTTTCACCGCGCATCTTCGCCACGACCGGCTTGCGAAGCGTGCCATTACGGCGTCGGCGCTCTCCGCAAACAGTGCCATCTCGTCATCCAGGGATGGCAGGGCGATATCGGCGATGGTCCACATGCGCCGGTTGACGGATTTCGCGATGTCACGGCTTTCCCATAACGCGGGGCGATAGTTCGAATCATAAGCGACGGATGCCACGCCTGACTTCACGAGAACGGACAGCCGGTCCATCAACCGGGTCCGCGCGTCCGACCCCATGATCGCGAGCGTTATACCGGACAGGTAGATGAGCGAAGCGTTGTCGAGGACGGCGAGATCGCCCTCGGTATCGAAGAGCAACCGTGCAGCGGACCGGTCGCGCCAGTAGTGGAAGCTGCGTTCGCCGCTATCATCGGTGGAGACGCTGTAAATGCCGAGAGTGCGCGTGGGGTCCGTTTCCGTTGCGGAACATGCGATTCCCTCACGGTCCAGTTCCACACGAACCGCGCGGGACAACGGGTCGGCTCCCAGACGCGTCATATAGCCGACGCGGTGCATGCCCGCGCAGGGAGCGGGCTGCATAGACAGCGGTGTTGTACGTGTCGCCCGCAAAGCCGACGGCGAACGTCCTGGTCTGCGCGGTGCGGATTTCCGCCATCACCTCGCCGATTGCGAGCAGGTCCATACTTCGTGCCTCCGTGCGGCGTCGGCACCGGTCCACAAACACAATCTTTGGCGGAAGGGTTGGAACCGACGCTCAAACCGGTTCTTGTCCGAGCATCCTCTCCCACCTGCGGATCGCAACCATGTCCGACACTATCCTGACCCTCAATGCCGGTTCGTCCTCCGTCAAGTTCGCGCTGTTCTCCACGGGTGGCGAACCGACCATGCGCCTGCGCGGGCAGGTTTCCGGCATCGGTTCCGACGCGCGGGTGAAGGTCAAGGATGCCGACGGGCATGTGCTGGACGACCGCGACCTTGCGGAAGATGCCGTCGGTGACCCGAGTGCGGCGTTGAAGATCGTGCTCGACGACATCGAGGAACTGGCACCGGGGTCGCGGGTGGTGGCCGTGGGTCACCGGGTCGTCCATGGCGGCGTGGCGTTCGATGAACCCGTCATCGTCGACGACCGCACCGTCGAAGCGCTCGATGCGCTCACCCCGTTCGCCCCCCTTCACCAGCCGCACAACCTGGCCGGGATCGCGGCGGCGCGGGCCGAGTTTCCCGATGCACCGCAGGTCGCGTGCTTCGATACCGCTTTTCACCGGTCCCACCCGTTCGTGAACGATGCCTTCGCCCTGCCCCGCAGCCTGTATGACCAAGGCGTGCGGCGGTTCGGCTTTCACGGTCTGTCATACGAATATATCTGCGACCGGATGAGAACCGTCGCCCCGTTCCATCTGGATGGCGGTGTCGTGGTCGCCCATCTGGGCAACGGCGCGTCGATGTGTGCGATCCGGGGTGGACAGTCGGTCGGTTCCACGATGGGCTTCTCGGCGCTGGACGGTTTGCCTATGGGCACACGGTGCGGGCAATTGGACCCTGGCGTGGTGCTGTATCTCATGGACCAGCTGGGGATGGATGCCGACGCGATCGAACAGATGCTCTACAAGGAAAGCGGATTGCTCGGCCTGTCCGGTGTTTCAAGCGACATGCGGGTGCTGCTGGAAAGCGACGACCCTCATGCCAGGGAGGCCATCGACTATTTCATCTTCCGCATTCGTCGTGAGATTGGCGCGATGGCTGCCGTGCTGGGCGGGTTGGACGGCGTCGTGTTCACCGGCGGGATCGGTGAGAATGCGGCCTATATAAGAGAACGCATCTGTGACGACATGGACTGGCTCGGGCTGGAACTGGACGAAACCCGTAACCGGGCGAATGGCGAGATCGTCAGTTCGGACCGATCACGCGTGCGGCTTTTCGTGATCCCGACGAACGAGGAACTGATGATCGCGCGGCACACGGAGCGACTGGCGGGGTAATTCGTTCCCTGCGCTGAAGATACCGCTTGCAAGCCCGATCGCCGGGGGCATATTCACTTCGCTCTGCCCCGTTTGTGGTGGCAGTCTGGTTCCGACCTCGATGCAAACGCATCTTCCGACAGGCGACGCCGCCGTTCGTCCGTCCCGCGACTTTCTGACTGTCCTTTCCATCCTGTCCGTCATCGTCATGGTCACGACCGAAGCCGGTGCCGCCTTTGTCGCGGCGGCCTGGGGGCTTTCCGGCCTGCTGCATCTGCCCGTGATGCTACAAGATGGCCTCTACGGTGTGGCAGCCGTTGCAACACTCGCGGTTGCGTTCTGGATCGGGCGTCGTGGCTTCGCCGTCGATGCTGACGGCGAACTGGACGTCGCTGCGCAATAAGGCGTCTAGGCCCGCCGTTCTTCCCGTTCGGCTGCGTATTGGCCGCATGCGCAGGCTGTCCACCCGATCACATATTCGGATAGACCGGCCCCTCGCCGCCCTGCGGCGGCACCCAGTTGATGTTCTGGTTGGGGTCTTTGATGTCGCAGGTTTTGCAGTGGATGCAGTTCTGCGCGTTGATGACGTATTCCGCATTCGGATCGTCGTTGGCCGCGGCATCGCCCTTTTCGTCGACCCACTCGTAAACGCCAACGGGGCAATAGCGTCGTGACAGCCCCGCGTAGTCCATGAATTCGGACGACTTCTGCAAGGCCGGGTCAAGGAGTTGCAGGTGCTTGGGCTGGTCTTCCTCGTGGTTCGTGTTCGACAGGAACACGGAGGAAGAACGGTCGAACGTCAGCACACCGTCCGGTTTGGGATAGTCGAGCGGGGTGTGAAGGTCTTCCTTCTCGGTCGCCTCGTAGTCGGCCTTCTTGTGCTTGAGCGTCCCGAGCGGTGACCACGAACCGAGCAGGGTGTTGACCCACATCTCGATGCCACCGGCAATCACGCCACCGACCTGGCCGAGTTTGGTCACCAGCGGCTTGACGTTGCGGACCAGTTTCAAGTCCTTGCCCACGTCGCTGCTGCGCCAGGCATTCTCGTAGCTGGAAATCTCGTCGTTGGCGCGACCGTCCGCCAGCGCCTTGGCCACGTGTTCGGCCGCCAGCATGCCGGTCAGCATCGCGTTGGCGGACCCTTTGATGCGGGGCACGTTCACGAAGCCTGCGGAACAGCCGATCAGAGCGCCACCGGGGAAGGACAGGCGGGGCACGGACTGCCAGCCACCCTGGGTGATGGCCCGCGCACCATAGGAGATGCGCTTTCCGCCCTCGAGCAGATCGGCAATGGCGGGATGGGTCTTGAATTTCTGGAACTCGCCGAACGGGTTCAGAAACGGGTTCTTGTAGCCGAGTGCCACCACGTAGCCGACGTAAACCTGATTGTCCTCGATGTGGTAGATGAACGAGCCGCCATCCTGATTGTCTTTCAGCGGCCAGCCAAGGGAATGGAAGACGGTGCCTTCCTTGTGTTTGGCAGGGTCGATCTGCCAGAGTTCCTTGAAGCCGAGGCCGTATTTCTGCGGGTTGGCGTCCTTCGCCAGATTGAAATTGTCGATCACGCGCTTGGCGAGGGAACCGCGTGCGCCCTCGCCGATCAGGGTGTACTTGCCGTGGAGTTCGACACCGCGTTCGAAATTCGGCCCCGGCGTGCCGTCCCGCTGGATGCCCATGTCGCCGGTCGCGACGCCGACCACCGCACCGTCCGCGTTGTAAAGAACTTCCGAGGCCGCGAAGCCCGGAAAGACTTCCACGCCCAGCGCTTCGGCCTTTTCCGCCAGCCAACGGCACACGTTGCCGAGCGAGACGATGTAGTTGCCGTGGTTGTTCATGAGCGGCGGCATTGCCCATGTCGGAAGGGGTATCTTCCCACCTTCGCCCATAAGGTAGAACTTGTCGGTCTTCACCGGCACCTTGAACGGATGGTCCGCCTCCTCGCGCCAGTCGGGGAACAGGCGGTCCACGGCGACGGGGTCGATGACGGCACCGGACAGGATGTGAGCGCCGATCTCCGGTCCTTTTTCCAGAACGACGACATTGATGTCCGGGTCGATCTGCTTGAGGCGGATGGCGGACGAAAGCCCTGCGGGGCCGCCGCCGACGATCACCACGTCGAACTCCATGCTCTCGCGCGGTTCCATCTCTTCGTTCGCCATCGTGTCGCTCATCGTAAAACTCTCCTCGTTCCGTCGCGCAGGTCTAACCCGCCGACGCGTCGGCAATCAAACCTTTTGCAGCGCGTCGAGGTAGCGACGACACCATGTCACGACATCGCCCTCCTCGACGATTTTCTTCAAATGGGCATGTCGCTCGCGCCGTTCTTCCAGCGGCATGTGCAAAGCACGCTGCAGCGCGTCCGACGTGTGCTGAATATTGTAGGGATTGACCAGCAAGGCCGACGTCATCTGTTCCGCAGCGCCCGCGAATTCCGACAGCACCAGCACGCCGGGATCGTCGTCGGGCTGCACCGCGACGTATTCCTTGGCGACCAGATTCATGCCATCGCGCAGGGGCGTGACGAGGCCGACCTTCGATATTGCGAAGATGGCCGCCAGTCGCGTGCGGGAAACGTGGCGGTGGATGTAGCGGATGGGCGTCCAGTCTATGGTGGCGAACTCACCGTTCACGGCCCCTGAAAGTTTCTCCAGTTCCTCGCGGATATCGGTATAGGCCTCCACCTCTTCGCGGGTGGGTGGCGCGATCTGCACGAGTGTGGATACGCCGTGGTTCTGCGGATACTTGCGCAGCAATTCGCGGAACGTCTTGAACCGTTCGGGCAGGCCCTTGGAATAGTCGAGCCGCTCCACGCCGCTGATCCAGAACCGACCGGACGCCTTGGCTTCGAGACGGTTGCGCAGTTCCACTGCCTCCGGTTCGTCCAGCAGCGCACGAAACTGTTCGACATCTATGCCGATGGGAAAAGGCTGTATCTCCACAGACTGTCCGAAGCCTTCGACTCGCGACGACGTGTCGGAATAGGGCTCCGGCCCGTCCAGTTGCCGCTGCGCATATTGCCGGAAATTGGCGACGTCGGCTTCGGTCTGAAATCCGATCAGATCGTAGGCGAAGAACGAGCGCATCCACCAGCGGCTGTTGGGAATGGCCGCGACGATCTGGTCCGGCGGGAACGGAATGTGCAGGAAGAAGCCGATGCGGTTCTTGATCCCCATGCCGCGCAATTCATGGGCAAGCGGGATAAGATGGTAATCGTGCACCCAGATGATGTCATCGGGCCGAAGCTGCTTGGCGACGGTCTCGGCATAGAGCCGATTGACCCGCCGATATTGTTCGAATGCCTGCTCATCGCTGTCCATCAGATCGATACGGTGATGGAACGCGGGCCACAGGACCGAATTGGAATAGCCGAGATAGAAACCGTCGTGTTGCCTGGGCGTGAAGTCGAGGCCGACGAGCTTGATCTTGCCGATATCGGTGACCGTCGGGGTGCGCGTGGCTTCCGGGTCAATCTTGCCACTCCAGCCGATCCAGACCCCGCCGAGTTCCTGCAAGGCGCCGTTGAGTGCGACGGCGAGGCCACCGGATGCTGGCTTGCTCGGATCACCCAATCGGTTGGATATGACGATCAGGCGGCTCATTCCGCCGCCGTCTCGAGCCAGCGATGGACGGACTGTACGTCCGGCAGCCGGTAACGCGCGACAGACGGACCTTCACCGACCTTGATGGCGAAACCACCCAGGTCCTGCGCCGCTTCCATGCCCGGCTCGTCATTGAGATCATCACCGACGAAAATCGGCGTTCGCCCCGTGAACGGTGCGCGCTCCATCTGGGCGCGCAAGGCAGCACCCTTGTTGGAATGGGCATCCTTCAATTCGACGAGCATCTTGTGGGGCATGACGACGAGATCTTCCCGGTCGTCGGCCAGGGTGGCCATGAAAGCCTCCACATCACTCTGGCGTGCCGGTGCCTTGCGGTAGTGCAGCGCGACCGCTCCATGCTTGCGTTCGATCAGCAATCCGGGATCATCGGCTGCGAAGCGTTCGATAGACACCATTTCGGCGTCGATGTTTGGAATGACCGACGGTTCCAGCGAACCGTCCGGCCAACGCATGTCTCGCCCGTGATTGCCCGCACCGGGGAAGGTGAGACCGGCGAGAAAGCCGTCCAGTTCCCCGAGCGTCCGGCCGGACAAGATGGCCAGCGCACCGTCGAGCCGCCGCTGTATGCGCGCGAGAAGGGGAACGAGGGTGTCCGGCACGGTAACGCCGTCCGGCGTATCGGCGAAGTCGATGAGCGTTCCGTCGAAATCCAGAAACAGGGCGGCGTTGTCGGGAATGTCTGGTGGCGGTATCATCGCCAGAGGAACGCGACCTGACGGCGGCGGTTCCGCTCAGGCCGCACGGTCCAGCTTGATGATGCGTTCCAGATGGTGGTCGCAGTCTCCGAACATGTGGTCGATCATGATGATACGCTTTGCGAAATGACCTGCCGCATATTCCCAGGTCATGGCAATGCCGCCGTGCATCTGTATGGATTCCTCGGCGATCATCCGCCCGGACCGGCCGATCAGGTTTTTCAGGGCCGAAAGATGCCAGTCTGCTTCGTCCGTTTCCAGATGTCCGGCGGCGTTGATAAGCGCGGAGCGGATCTGCTCTCGCTCCATCATCATGTCCGCCATGCGGTGCTGCAGCGCCTGAAACTTGCCGATGACGACACCGAACTGTTTTCGGGTCTTCAGGTAGTCCAGCGTCATGTCGATGGCGACCTCGATGGCCCCCATGGCTTCGGCGGAAACGGCGAGCGTTCCAGCACGCCACGCCCGTTCGATCAGCGCGAGCCCCTGCCCCTCTTCACCGATCATGTCCGACGCGCTTACGTCCTTCAGCGCGATCTCCGCGCCATGGTAGCCGTCGATGGAACCGAAGGCCCGACGGTGGATACCGCCTGCGTCGGCGGGTACGAGGAACAGCGAGATACCGTCCCGGTCCGCGGCATTACCTGACGTTCTTGCGGAGATGACGAGGTGGTCGGCGCTGTCCCCGTTCACGACGACGGACTTGTTGCCATTCAGCACCCAGGCATCGCCATCCTTGCGAGCGGTGGTCTCTACATGGGCCGTATCGTAGCGGCTGCCCGGTTCGCCGTGCGCCAGCGCCAGCAACGTCGCGCCGCCGATCACTTCCTCGATCAGTTCGCTGCGGTCGGACAAAATCGTGCCCGCCAGCAGGTTGGCGAGAAACGGTTCGGCCACGAGACCTTTTCCGAGTTCCTCGAAAATGACCGCGATATCGAAGCCCTTGCCGCCAAAGCCGCCCGCTTCTTCAGTGAACAAGGCACCGACCAGCCCCAGTTCGGCCATCTGCGCCCACGTCTCTCGGGAGAACCCCTCGTCGGTCGCGGCGTTCTTGTGCCGGGTGTCGATTGCGTATTGCTCGCGCACGAACCGCCCTGCCATGTCGGCGAGCATCTGGCGTTCTTCGGTATGGGAAAAGTTCAAGGGATCTGTCCTAGAAGAAGAGTTTTACGATTGTTGCAGTGGCAGCAACGAGAGCGCCCGATACGACAATCGGATACCATGCAATTTCACGATTTAGCTTGATTGTCTCAGCTAGAATTTTAGCAATTTCAGCTTGCAGCTTCTCGTCCACGTGGGGTGTCTCGGCGTTTAAGCGCGCTATCTCGGCACGCATTTTGTCGTCCGCCAATGCCTGTTCCTGAGCAGTCATTCTTCTTCTCCTATCCAGCCGACCCTACAAATAGGGCGCGCCTACAGCCCCATCATCATCTTCGAAATGATGTTGCGCTGCACCTCGTTCGACCCGCCATAGATGGTGGTCTTGCGGTGGTTGAAGTAGTCTGCAGAAACGGGATTGGCGTAGTCTGGGCCGATGGGTTCGCCGTTCCAGCCCTCATCCAACGCTTCCGAGACGAACGGGATCGCATACGGGCCAAGCGCGCGGCGGGTCAGGTCGTTGATCGACTGGCGGATTTCGGTGCCCTTGACCTTGAGCATGGAAGCCTGAGGGCCGGGAGGGGCTCCATCGGCGGCGTCCTGCATCACACGCATGTTCGTGGTGCGCATGGCGGACAGGTCGATCTCGATTTCCGACAGGCGGGCGGCGAACATGGGGTCTTCGGCCAACGCCTTGCCGTCCTTCTTCTGGTCGCGGGCGATGTGCTTGAGATGGTCGATGGAGGCCAGCGCGTCACCCACACCCGCTATGCCGGAGCGTTCGTGGACGAGCAGATATTTCGCGTAGGTCCAGCCCTTGTTTTCCTCGCCGACGAGGTTCTCGACCGGTACTTTCACATCGGTGAACCAGACTTCGTTCACCTCGTGGGTGCCTTCGAGCAGGATGATCGGGCGCACTTCGACGCCGGGCGTGTCCATGTCGATGAGGAGGAACGAGATACCCTCCTGCTGCTTACCTTCCTTCGAAGTGCGCACGAGGCAGAAGATCCAGTCGGCATGTTGGCCGAGCGTCGTCCACGTCTTCTGTCCGTTGACGATGTAATGGTCGCCTTCACGCACGGCGGTCGTTTTCAACGAGGCCAAATCGGAGCCGGAACCGGGTTCGGAATAGCCCTGGCACCACCAGTCCGTGCCGTCGAGAATGCGGGGAAGGTAGTGGTTGTTCTGCTCCTCGGAGCCGAAGGCCATCAGAACGGGTGCCAGCATGTTGACGCCGAATGGCACCACGCGGGGCGCGCCTGCGATGTTGCCTTCTACGTCGAAAATGTCCCGCTGGATCGTGTTCCAGTCTTTGCCGCCGAACTTGGAAGGCCAGTGGGCGTTGAGATAGCCCGCCTCGTTGAGAATGGCGTGCCATTCTTCCTGATCTTCCTTCGTCAGCCGCTTGCCCTGCTTCATCTTGTCGGAAAGCCGTTTCGGCAGCTTGTCGCGGAAGAATGTGCGGACTTCCTCACGGAAGGTCTGTTCTTCGGGGGTGTAATTCAGGTCCATCGTATCGTTCCTCTCGATCTCGCTGCCGCAAGGTTACATCGCGCTGGTGCCGCCATCCACTGCGACCGCCTGTCCCGTCATGAATGTATTGCGCGGATCGCACAAAAACAGCCACGAACGCGTAATTTCGTCCGGTTCGGCCAAACGGCGCATGGGAATGCCGCGGACCAAATGCTTTTCGGCCTCCGGCGAACCGGATTGGTCGGCCAGCATACCATCTGTCACAATCGGCGTGCGAGCAAAGGCGGGGCAGACGGCGTTGATGCGGATGCCGTAGCGGACATATTCGAGCGCTGCGGATTTGGTCAGGCCTATGACGCCGTGTTTTGCGGCAGAATACATGCCGATGGTCGGCGCGCCGCCTATGCCCGCCAGCGACGAGACGTTGAGGATAGCAGCCGCACGACCATGCTTTTCCTTGGCCTCCACCATCGCAGGAAGCTGATGCTTCATGCCGTAGAACGTGCCCATCAGGTTGATGTCGATGGTCTTGCGCGCCCACTCGCTGTCGACTTCGTGGGTGCGCCCGGGCTTGTGACCCATGCCCGCGTTGTTGATGGCCACGTCGATGCGGCCAAAGGCTTTTAGCGCCAGCTCGACCGTTTCGGCGCAATGGTCCTCGTCCGCCACCGACCCGGCCAGTGTGGCGACTTCGACGCCGTCGGACCGCAACAAGGTAGCGTGTTCCTCGAGGCCCTCGGCATTGAAGTCGGTCAAAACCAGCTTTGCACCTTCGGCTGCAAACATGGGAGCGGCGGAACGCGCAAAACCCCCTGCCCCGCCGGTGATGAGAACCGTCATGCCGTCGTAAATCATGCGTCGATCTCCTGAAGGGCGGCCTGGGCAAGCAACGGCACGGCGGTCGCCATTTCCTTCGCCCGTTTCGGGTTGGAGGCGTTGCCATCCAGCGCCCGCTTGTAAACGCCCTGCAAAATTGCCGTGAGGCGAAAGAAGCAGAAGGCGACGTAGAACGACCAGTTCTCAATGGTTTCCACGCCCCGCCGCCTGCAATAGGCGGCGACGTATTCTTCTTCGGTCGGGATGCCGAGGGCCGTGCGGTCGATACCGCCCAGTCCGCGCATGCCGGACCCGTGCGGAAGCCGCCACTGCATGCATTGGTAGGCGAGGTCCGCCAGTGGGTGGCCCAGCGTCGACAATTCCCAGTCGAGAATGCCGATGATGGTCTCGCTGTCGAGTGCGAAGATCATGTTGTCGAGGCGGTAGTCGCCGTGAACGATAGACGTCTGGCCATCGTCGGCGGGCATGTTCGCCCCCAGCCAGCCGATGAGGCGGTGAACGTCGTCGTTCCGCTCGACCTCGCTGGCGATATATTGCTTCGTCCAGCGCGAGGTCTGGCGCTCGAAATAGCTACCCGGCTTGCCGAAATCCCCAAGACCTACAGCTTCCACATCTACGGAATGAAGTGCCGCCAACGCTCCGTTCATGGCGTCGTAGATGCGGCCCCGTGCGTCTGCATCGACCTCGGGGAGTGCCGGATCCCAGAAGATGCGACCGTCGAGGTGTTCCATCACGAAGAAGGTGCGCCCGATCGGGCTATCGTCCTCGGCAAGAGCCAGCATGTTCGGCACAGGCACGGGCGTGTCGGCCAACGCCCTCATCACCCGGTACTCCCGGTCCACGGCGTGGGCAGACTTCAGCAGGTCTCCCGGCGGCTTGGCGCGCAGCACATATGTGCCGCTGGCCGTGTCTATGCGGTAGGTCGGGTTCGACTGACCGTCGCCGTATTTGTGGAGACCCTGAAAGCCGGACAGCCCGGCCACATTGGCTTCGAGCCACGGACCCAGCGCAGTCTCGTCAAGAGTGTTGGCATCCTTGGGTGGGTCGCTCACTTGGCGGCCATCGCCTTTTCCACGATCTTGGTGACGTGGTCGTTGCCGGACATCATTTCGCGGGCATCGCCCATATCCGACAGCCTGTCCCAATTCGCGGCAATCGCTTCGGGTGTTCGCTCGTCCTCGGCCAAGTGAATGCCCTCCGCTTCCATCAGCTTGGCGATCGTGTAGCCACCCGCACCGGCCAGCATGACCGTACGCGAGGGCGCGTCCTGCGAGGCGAGATAAAGCACGGCGGGTGTAACCCAGCGCGGGTCAAGCGCGTCCAGCACATCGCCACTCATGAGGTCTTCCGTCATGCGCGTGGCGGCGGTCGGCGAAATGCAGTTGACGCGGATGTCGTTCTTCGCACCCTCGATGTGAAGCGTGTTCATCAGACCCCAGACACCGGCTTTCGCAGCACCGTAGTTGGCCTGGCCGAAATTGCCGTAGATGCCGGAGGTGGAGGTCGTGTTGACGATGCGCCCGTAGCCGCCTTCCTTCATGTGGTTCCATACCGCCATGGAGCAGTTCGCGGTGCCGGTAAGGTGAACGGCAACCACCGCGTCCCACTCGTCGGCGCTCATCTTGCCGAAGGATTTATCGCGCAGAATACCGGCATTGTTGATCAACACATCGATGCGCCCGAACCGGTCCATCGTCTTGGCGACCATGTCGGCGACCTGCGTGCGATCGGTGACGTTCGCTCCGTGGGCCATTGCAGTGCCACCTGCGGCTTCGATCTCGGCCACGACATTCTCTGCCGCCTCGGACGACCCACCCGTGCCATCGCGTGCGCCGCCGAAATCGTTGACGACGACTGTCGCGCCACGCTTGGCGAATTCCAGCGCGTGGTTGCGGCCAAGGCCATTGCCAGCGCCAGTGACGATGACCGTGCGGCCTTCGAATGAAATGCTCATGCTCGTTCTTTCCCAGTTCAGGACGGCATCAGGAAGACCATGGCGAGCCATGTTGCCTTCAAAGCCGGTTTCTCCTCGCCTTCGATTTCCACCGTGACATCACGGGTGATCATCAGGCGGCCGGGCCCACCGGCCTCCGCCACGTCCGCCGTCTTGAAGACGCCGCGCACTTTCGCGCCGGCTTTCACGGGTGAGATGAAGCGAACCTTGTCGAAGCCGTAGTTCACGCCCATCGCCGTGCCCTCGACGGTCGGCTCGGCATCGATGGCCATGGCCGACAGCATGGAGAGCGACAGGAAGCCGTGGGCGATGGTGCCGCCGAACGGCGTCTGCTTCGCCTTTTCCGGGTCGACATGGATGAACTGCCAGTCCTCGGTCGCATCTGCGAAGACGTCGATCTTGTCCTGACCGATCTCGATCCATTTGGACGTGCGCGCGTCGCCCCCGACCTGCGCCTTCAGCTCGTCGACTGTGACGGTATTTGCCATGACTATTTCTCCATGTCCGCAAAAAGGTTCGATTGGCCGATCTGTACCGACGTTCCGCCGTCGATGTTAAGCGTGGACCCCGTGATGTACCCGCCGCCGGGGCCGCACAGATAAAGCGTTGCCGCTGCGATGTCGCGTGGTTCACCCATGCGGCCAAGCGGGTTGCGTTCTGCGGTCGCTTTCGCCCCTTCCTCGCTCGCAGTGGCAAAGGCTGTCATGCGGCTGGGGAATGGGCCGGGCGCGAAGGCGTTGACCGTGATCCGCCGCTCGGTAAATTCCTCTGCCAGTATCTTGGTCAGATGGATGACCGCAGCTTTCGATACCGCGTAGGAATAGGCACCGCCCGCCAGTGGCACGACCCCCATCACGGAAGCCGTATTGACCACGCGCGCGGGATGCTCCGTCGTTGCGGCGGCTTCCAGCAGGTCCGTGAGATCGCGGGTCAGCTCAAAAATTGCAGTGACGTTCAGGTTCATGACCTTTTCCCATGCAGAGCGGGGGAACTCCTCGTAGGTCGCCCCCCAGCTGACTCCGGAATTGTTCATGAGGATATGCAACACATCGGTGCGCGAGCGCACCTCCTCCACCAGCGCGGCATGGCCTTCGGCAGTCGCCAAATCTCCGGCAAAACCTTCCGCGGAGCCGGATGCCCCCATTCCGTTCAATTCCGCCGCAACCGCCTCACAGGCATCGCCCTTGCGCGAACAGATGAGAACCCGCGCGCCCGCCTGCACCAAGGCCTCGGCCATCATGCGCCCGATGCCGGTCGCGCCACCCGTCACCAGTGCCGTCTTGCCGGAAACGGAAAAGAGGCTGTCGAGATAGTCGCTCATGGTGATCGCTCGCTGTTAGGGGCGGATTCGTGATGCGGAGACTAGAACAGCCGTTTCACGTTGACAACATACTCGGTAGTATGTTGACGTCGGCTTGTCCACGAGGAGGATTCTGACACTGTCGCTTGCGCTGAAAGAAATGGTTGAAACCCGGGCAGACCGCTCGCGGGCCGACATTCTGTCGGCTGCTGCCGTCTGCTTCATGGAGCACGGCTATTCGGCAACCAGCATCGATGGCGTCGCCCGGTCTCTCAGCGCGACCAAGGGCATGATCTACCATCACTACCCGTCGAAGACAGACCTGTTCATCGCGGTCTACAGCCGTGGCATGGCGATCAACTTCGAGGCCGTCGAGCCTCATCTGGACGAGCGGACACCGCTTCACCGTCTGGAGCGCATGGCGCACGCCCATGCCGTGACGATGATGGCCCAGCAGGCCTTCCAGCGCACCGTGGCCCAGGGTGTCATCATGCACCAGACGGGCGCGACCACCAGCGCGCAACGCGATGCGCTGGCGGAACTGATTGCCGAACGCGACCGCTACGAAAGCCTGTTCTCCAACGCCATCGTGGCGGCGGTAGAGGCCGACGGGCGCGTGGTTGACGACGTTTCCCTGACGACGAAGAGTTTCCTCGCGGTGCTGAACGGGGCGGTCCACTGGTACCGGGCGCGGGGTGAAAACCGTGCGGCGGAACAGAACGCGATTGCCGACAAGATCAAAGCCTTCGCCCTGCGCGGTATCGGGCTGGAACCGACCGGCGCAAAACCAATGAACGGGAGTTCGACATGACTGCAATGGACCTTGGCGTCAGTGACAAAGTGGCCGACCTGCGGTCTCGCATCGCCGACATGGTGCGCGACGAAATCCTTCCCCTGGAGGAAGAGTATCTGAAAGAAGTGGACACAGGCAGTCGGTGGGAATTCACCGAACGGCAAACCGAGATACTGGAAAGCCTGAAAGCCGAGGCGCGCAAGCGTGGCCTGTGGAACTTCTGGCTGACGGATTCCGACAAGGGCTACGGCCTGACGACAGTGGAATACGCCTATCTGGCCGAAGAAATGGGCAAGGCGCATCTGGGAGCCGAGGTCTTCAACTGCGCCGCGCCGGACACCGGCAACATGGAAGTCTTCGAACGCTACGGCACGCTGGAGATGAAGGAGCGGTGGCTGAAACCGTTGCTTAACGGCGAAATCCGCTCCGCCTACGCAATGACGGAGCCGGATGTCGCTTCGTCGGACGCCACCAACATCTCCATGTCCTGCGTCAAGGACGGGGACGAATGGGTGCTGAACGGAGAGAAGCACTGGATTTCCGGGGCGGGCGACCCACGCTGCAAGGTCTACATCACCATGGTGAAGACCGGCAGTGACGACGATCCCAAGCACAAGCAGCACTCGATGATCGTCGTGCCCGCCGACACACCGGGCATCGAGATTTTGCGCGCGATGCAGGTGATGGGCATGGACGATGCGCCCCACGGGCACATGCACATGCGGTTCACCGATGTGCGCGTTCCGCTCGATTCCATCCTGCTCGGCGAAGGCCGTGGTTTCGAGATCGCTCAGGGTCGTCTCGGGCCGGGTCGTATTCACCATTGCATGCGCGCCATCGGGCAGGCCGAACTGGCGCTGGAACTCATGTGCAAACGCTCGGTACGCCGCGAGGCGTTCGGCAAGCCACTGGCGCAGCTGGGTGCGAATTTCGATACGATTGCGGACGCCCGCATGGCGATCGAACAGGCGCGGCTCCTTTGCCTGAAGGCGGCATGGATGATGGACCAGGGCGACGCCCGCGCGGCCGCACCGTGGATTTCGCAGATCAAGGTCGTCGCACCTCTGGTCGCGCTGAAGGTGACGGACGATGCAATGCAGATGCATGGTGGCGTCGGCATCTCGCAGGATACGCCGCTGGCGAAGCAGTGGTCGCATCTCCGCACCCTGCGCTTCGCCGATGGCCCCGACGCCGTTCACCGCCGTCAGGTGGCGCGGGCGGAGTTGCGGCAGTACACTCAGCAGCGACTTGGCTGAGGCGAGCTGAACCCGAAGCGGAAACCGTTCCCTGCTCGATTGGACACTCCTTGTAGGCCCTGCGATCGTCGCTCTGGTTTTGGTAGACTTTCTACTGACCACTATCAGCGTGCGCGTGCAGGGTCCGGCGACATCGGCTATTTCGAGGATGGTGGGCGCAGCAATGCGGGCTCTGCCTCTTGATGGGGCGTTGGCCAAGCTGACCGGCCCGGTCACTCTTATCGTCGTGGCGGTGGTCTGGATCGCGACGCTATGGCTCGGCTGGAGCCTCACGTTCAGTTCCGCGGCACAGCAGATCACCGATTCCAGCGGGCGCAGTGCCAGTTTCTGGGATATCGTCGGCTTCGCCGGGTCGACCATCTCGACGATGGGGCTCGGCCGTCAGACCCCCGGCACGGCGGTCTGGCACGTCGTTTCCGTACTCAGTTCCATCTCCGGCATGGTCGTCCTCACGCTCAGCATGACGTTTGTTCTGAACGTCACAAGTGTTGCCACGAATTCGCGCGGCATGGCCGCGCAGTTGGACAGAATGCGGCGGAGCATGGATGGATTGGCCGATGTCGAGAGCGAGGCGGTGGTACTAGCCTACGACGCCAGCATCGTCAGCAATGGCAGCGTTCTGGGAAAGCAGCGTGCGAGCTTTCCACTCGCTTCGAACTTCGACCCCGAAGGTTCGCAGAACGATATCAGACGCGCCGCGACGGACTTCCTCGAACGGCTCGAACCTCTGACCAGTCGAGCCGACGGCTCCACTGCTGCGCGGATCGCGGTCCTTTCGCAGACCTTACGTTGCCTGAGCGAGTCGGACATCTGATCGGTCTCGGACCCCATTCGGATTAAGGCGACGCGGGATTCGCGAAATTGCGGTGGGGAACGCGGGGACACCCCTCGCGACCACTTGCGTGTGACATACTACCGGGTATGTTGTCGGAAATACCGACGCATCGTTGAGGGAATTTCATGAAGTCACTCATTCTGAAGAACGACGGATACACGACCGAAAAGCCCGACAGTGCCGTGCTGTCCGACATGACGCCGTTCGTCGAATACGGCGACCTGCCGGAGCCCGAGCCTGAAAAAGGCGAGGTGAAGGTGCGCGTCATTCTCGCTTCGGTGAACCCGTCCGACGAAATGTTCATTCAGGGCCTGTACGGGCAGCCGCGTGTGGAAGGTAACGGTGCGGGTTTCGAAGGCGTCGGCGAGGTCGTCGCCTCCGGTGGCGGCTCCCATGCGGACGGGCTGGTGGGAAAGCGTATCGCGTTCTTCGGCACCCCCGGCAAGCCGGGCACGTGGAGCGAGTTCTCCATCGCACAGGCTGCGACCGCCATTCCGTTGATGGACGGCGTGCGCGACGAAGACGGGGCGGCGATGATCGTCAACCCGCTGACCGCGCTTGCCATGTTCGACATAGCGGTCGAAGCCAAATCGGAGAGCTTCATTTTGTCCGCAGGTGCCAGCCAGCTGTGCAAGCTGATGATCTCGGTCGCCAAGGAGAAGGGCTTCAGGCCGATCGCCCTCGTGCGCCGCGACGAACAGATCGACCTGTTGAAAGAACATGGCGCGGCCCATGTGCTGAACGTGACCAGCGATACGTTCCTGAAGGACTTCGCAGCGATCAGCAAAGCCGAGAAGCCACGCATCTTCCTCGATGCGGTCGCCGACCAGACGTCCGCCAACATCTTCGACGCCATGCCGAACCGGGCCCGCTGGATCATCTACGGCAAGTTGTCCGACGAGCTGCCGACGATCAAGCAGCCCGGCTCGATGATCTTCCAGATGAAGCAGATCGAAGGGTTTTGGCTGACCCGCTGGATGCAGGAAAGCGAACCGGCGAAGGTGATGGCCGCGATCAAGGAAGCGCAAACACGGTTTGCGTCCGGCGAATGGAAGACCGACGTCACCGCGATCGTTCCGCTTTCGGAAGCGGTCGACAAACTGCCCGGTGAACTGGCGAAGCCGAACGGAAAAGTGTTTATAAAACCGTAGTTTGTGGGTAATTTCGCCGCGCAGGGTTGTGCGGGGCGATAGCGGCTTTAAGGTCGTGAAACATAATGGTTTGGGAGGACCATCGGCTTGGATGCACTTCAGCTTATCGTAAGCGGCCTTGCCAATGGGTGCGTATACGGACTCATCGCGCTCGGCTTCGTTCTGATCTACAAGGCAACGGAGGCCGTGAACTTCGCCCAGGGCGATTTCATGATGCTTGGTGCCTTCATGTGCATCGGCTTTACCAACGAGGCGTTTTTCGGGCTGCCCTTCTGGGTGTCCGTCCCCATGGCCATCGCGGCCATGGCCGCATTTGGCTACCTGTTCGATGTGACGATCCTTCGTCACATGTTCGGGCAGTCGCAAACGGCCATCGTCATTCTCACCATCGCGTTCGGCTTCGTGCTACGCTTTGCCGCCGGCGCGATCTGGACCCACGAGCCGGTATCGCTGGAAACCCCGTTTGCGGGGCAGTTCATACGCAGTGGCGGGGTGGTGCTCGGGGTCAACGAGATCATCATCATCGTGGTGACGGCCATCCTGACGCTCGCATTGTACCTGTTCTTCTCGCGCACCAAGCTTGGCGTCGCCATGCAGGCGGCTTCGCAGAACCAGTTGGCAGCCTACTATATGGGCATTCCCGTCAAGCGGATTCAGTCGATGGTCTGGGCTCTGTCCGGTGCGGTGGCGGCCATTGCGGGCATCCTGTTCGCTTCGAAAGGTGCCATAGACCCATCCGCCGGTCTGCTTGGTATCAAGGCTTTCGCGGCTGCGGCCATCGGCGGGTTCGGCTCGTTGCCGGGTGCATTGCTCGGCGGTCTCATCATCGGATTGGTGGAGCCGTTTGCGGCTCGCTATGGCCCCGTCGGCATCAGCCAGATCGCGCCGTATGCCATCCTCATTCTGGTCCTGATCTTCCGCCCCGGCGGCATCTTCAGCCAGACCCAGCGGAAGAAGGTGTAGCACCATGCGTTTCGTCTTCAAGACCGACTACGATGCCGACATCAACTGGTTCCGCCACCGCGCGCAGATGTTCTGGTACGGCCTGCTGCTGCTGATCGTTCTGGTGCTGCCGCTTTATTTCGTGTGGACGGGCAACGCCTATCTGCTCGGCGAAATTACGGCCGTGCTCATCTTCTCCGTCGTGGGCATGGGGTTGATGCTGCTGGTGGGGCAGACGGGCCTTGCTTCGCTCGGCCACGCCGCGTTCATGGCGATGGGGTGTTACGCCAACATTCTGATGCTCAATGCTGGTGTGCCATGGCTGATCGCCTTTCCCCTGGCCGGATTGATCGCAGGGGTCGTGGGCACCATCATCGCCCTGCCCGTGCTGCGTCTGCACGGCGTCTATCTGGCGCTGGCGACACTCGCCATGTCCATCCTGACAGGCGATTTCATCGTGCTGGGTGAAGAGTGGACCGGCGGTGTCGCGGGCATCGTGGTGCCGGATATCTCGATCTTCGGTTACAACGTGAACAAATATGCCAATCCCTTCGCGTTCTACTATGTCGTGCTGGTCATCGTGCTCGTCGTACTGGCGGCATATCGCAACATTCTGCGGGCTCCCTCGGGTCGCGCATTCGCCGCCATCCGCGACAGTGAAATCTCCGCACGCGCCATGGGCATCAACCCGACTAAGACGAAAGCCGGTGCGTTCTTCCTGTCCTGCGTCGCCGCCGGTTGGGCCGGTGCCCTGTTCGGACATTCGGCGACATACGTGACGCATGAGACGTTCGACATCGTCATGTCGATCACGCTGCTGCTGATGATCGTAATCGGCGGGCTCGGCTTCATTCACGGTGCATTCTTCGGGGCGATCGTGGTGGGCATCATTCCCGTTGCCATTGCCAATCTGCGCGGCGGGCTCTCGCAGGCCTTCGACGTGAACCTTACCATTCCCGGGCTGGAGAGCTTCGTCTTCGCGGCAATCGTGATGGGCTTCATCCTGCTCGAACCCATGGGGCTCTACGGCCGCTGGCTGAAGATCCGCACCTATTTCGAGCTGTTCCCGTTCTATCGCAAGGACATGTTCAAGCGGCAGAAGAGCTATCTGAAAACGGAGCGTGTCCAGTGAGCCTGCTCGAGATTAAAAACGCGACGCAGAAGTTCGGCGGCGTCGTCGCCGTCAACGATGTATCCATGCACGTGAACGAGGGCGAGGTCTTCGCGCTGGTCGGCCCGAACGGCGCAGGCAAGTCGACGGTCTTCAATCTCATCTCGCGCTTCTATACGCCTGTGGAAGGGTCGATAACCTTCGACGGTGAGAACCTGCTCGACCATCCCGCCGACGACATTTCGAAGCTGGGTGTGGCGCGGACGTTCCAGAATATCGAACTGTTCGAGAACGCATCCGTCCTGCAGAACCTGCTGGTCGGTCGCCATCGCCACAAGCGCACGAACATCCTGTCGGAAATGTTCTTCGCGGGTTCCGTGCGCGCGGAAGAAAAGCGCCACCGCCATGCGGTCGAGGAAGTCATCGACTTCCTCGACCTGCAGGCGTTTCGGGATCAGCGCATTGCCGGGCTGCCGTACGGCGTGCGCAAGGTCGTTGAACTGGGCCGCGCGCTGGCAACGGAGCCGAAGCTACTTCTGCTCGACGAGCCCGCTTCCGGCCTGTCCGTCGAGGAAACGCAGGATATGGCGTTCTGGATCGAGGATATTCAGAAGCAGATGGGCATCACCGTGCTGATGGTGGAGCACGACATGGGTCTGGTTTCAGCCGTGTCGAACCGTGTGCTCGCTTTGGCTGAGGGCAAGGAGCTCGCCACCGGCACGCCCGCGGAAGTGCAGAGCCACCCGGCGGTCATCGAAGCCTATCTCGGCACATCCGGCATCCAGAAAGGCGGCCAGAAAGCCGAGCAGGTGAGCGCATGAACCAGACCACGAGTGCTGCCGGTGAGATCGTCCTGCGGGTCGACAATCTGGAATCCTATTACGGGCCCATCATGGCGATCCGCGGCGTGTCGCTGGAGGTTCGCAAGGGCCAGATCGTCACCGTGCTGGGTGCCAACGGTGCGGGCAAGACGACGCTGCTGAAAACCGTATCCGGCGTCATGGACCCCGAAAAGGGCACCGTGAAGCTGGAAGGCGAGGAGATACAGGGCAGCGAACCCAACAAGATCGTGGCCAAAGGCATGGTTCATGTGCCGGAGGGCCGGGAAATATTCCCGCTGCTGACGGTGGCGGAAAACATCCAGATGGGCGCCTATACGCGCAAGGACTCTGCCGGAATCAGCCGGGACATCGAAATGGTCTACGACTATTTCCCGATCCTGCGCGACCGGCGCACGCAGGCGGCGGGTACCATGTCCGGCGGACAGCAACAGATGCTCGCCATCGGGCGCGGTCTCATGGCCAACCCCAGCATCATGCTTCTCGACGAGCCGTCGCTCGGCCTGTCGCCTCTGCTGACGGAAGAGATTTTCGCGATCATCAAGCGACTCAACAAGGAACAGGGCGTGACGATGATGCTCGTGGAGCAGAACGCTTCGGTCGCGCTCTCGGTCGCTGATTTCGGCTACGTGATGGAGCTCGGACGCATCGTGATGGACGACAAGGCCAGCACGCTGGCGGCGTCGAAGGACATCCAGGAATTCTATCTCGGCGTGACGCAGGAAGAGAACCAGCGCGGACAACGCCGTTGGAAACAGCGCAAGACATGGCGTTGATAGAGGCGTTGAGCAGGACGCTACCCAACAGCACAGGAGGAGCCGTGCGATGAATACAGACACACTCGTTCGTGAGACGACAACCACCGTTCCGGCCACGCAGACGCTGCACGGAATCAAGGTCAACGCGGACCTGACGCAGGGCCCGTATTGCATCGATGGCTTCGACACGCTGCCGAAGCTGTTCGCAGCCCGCTGCAAGGAGATGGGCGAGGCCACCGCCCACCGCGAGAAAGACTATGGTATCTGGCTGTCATTCTCGTGGAACGACTTCTACAACGCCTCCCGCTTGATCGGGCTCGGCCTGAAGAGCCTCGGTTTCGAACGGGGCGAGGCTGTTTCGGTGCTGTCGGAAGACAACAAGGAATGGCTGTACATCGACATGGCCGCTTTGTGTATGGGTGGTATCTGCTCCGGTATCTACACGACCGACAGCGCCCAGCAGCTCGATTATCTCGTCAACAATTCCGACAGCAAGTTCCTGTTCGTGGAAAACGACGAGCAGCTCGACAAGTATCTCTCCGTCAAGGACAAGCTGAACGATCTGCGCAAGGTCATCGTGCTGGACGATGACGGTTTGCACGGTTTTTCCGACCCGGACGTCATTTTCCTTGCAGACCTCTACGATCTGGGCCGCGCGCAGTTGAAGGAAATGCCGGACCTTTTCGAACAGGAAATCGCCCGCTCAAGGCCGGATGATACGGCCATCCTTATCTACACGTCCGGCACCACCGGCATGCCCAAGGGCGCAATGGTGAGCCACGGCAACATCATGTATTCGCTCTCCGCAACGCTGGAGAATGCGCCGACCTACCCGGAAGACGATATCGTCTGCTTCCTGCCGCTCTGCCACGTGCTGGAGCGGGTCTTCTCAGGTTACACGCCGCTGATGACGCGGATGACGATCAATTTCGCGGAGAGCCCGGAGACTGTGTTCGACTGCATTCAGGAAGTCTCGCCCCAAACCTTCGTGGCCGTGCCGCGGCTCTGGGAAAAGATCTATTCCCGCGTCGCAATCCTGACGCAGGACTCCACCACCATTCAGAAATGGGCCTACCGCATGGCGGTCGGCACCGGCATGAAGATCGTCGATCTGAAGGAAGCCGGAAAGCCGGTGCCTGCGACCACGAAGGCCGCCTACGCATTCTGGGACGCGATGGTGCTGAAGAACCTGCGCCGCATGCTGGGCATGGACCGTATCCGCCGCGGCGGGTCAGGCGCGGCGCCGATTTCGCCCAAACTCATCCGCTGGTTCCACGCCATCGGCGTGCCGCTGCTGGAAGGTTACGGCATGACGGAATCCGGTGGTGTGATGTCGATCAACACTTACAAGGACAACAAGTTCGGAACGGTCGGCAAGCCCATAGCGGGCGCGCAGGTTCGCATCGCCGAGGACGGTGAAATCCAGTACATGGCGGGCAACGTCTTTCAGGGCTACTGGAAGAACAACGAGAAGACCGCCGAGACCTTCACCGCCGACGGCTGGTTGCACACCGGCGATGTGGGGTCGGTCGACGAGGACGGATACGTCTCGATCACGGGTCGCCTGAAGGACATCATCATCACCGCGGGCGGCAAGAACATCACGCCCGCCGAGATCGAGAACCGTCTCAAGTTCTCGCCCGTTCATCTCCGACGCCGTCATCATCGGCGACAAGCGCAAGTTCCTGTCCTGCCTCGTGATGATCGATCAGGAGAACGTGGAGAAATTCGCGCAGGACAAGCGCGTGCCGTTCAGCAACTTCGCCTCGCTGTGCGCCGCGCCGGAGGTGCAGCAACTCATCCGCGACGTGGTGGACGACGTGAACAAGGATTTCGCCCGTGTGGAACAGATCAAGGATTTTCGCCTGATCGACGTTCTGCTGACGGCGGAAGACGACGAACTGACACCCACGATGAAGCTGAAACGCTCCTTCGTGGAACAGAAACATGCCGCACTGATATCGGATATGTATTAGCGCGGATCTGGTCTAGACTGACGACAAGCGCCGCCCCTCAATGCGCGGCGCGCAACAACAATGGGAGAACTCCATGAAACTTCTTAAATCACTCGCAATCGCCGCAATGGCGACAACCATTGCCGGGGGCGCAGCTTTTGCACAGCAAATGCAGGGCGTGACCGACACCGAAATCAAGATCGGTGGCAACCACGACATGTCCGGCATTTTCGCCGCGTTCAGTGCGCCTGCCGTGCAGGCTGCCAACATCGTCTTCGACGAAGTCAACGATGCCGGCGGCATCCACGGTCGCAAGATCACCTACATCGTTGAAGACCACGGCTATCAGATGCCAAAGGCGATTGCCGGTCTCAACAAGCTGCTGAACTCCGACCAGGTGTTCGCCATGCTGCTGTCGCTCGGCACGCCGATGAACATCGCCGCCTTCCCGCTGATGGAAGCCAAGGGTGTGCCGAACGTGTCGCCGCTGTCCGCTGCGCGCCAGATGAACGAGCCGTTCCATCCGCTGCGTTATGCCGGAACCGCGTCCTACTACGAGCAGATCCTCAAGGGCGCTCCGTGGCTCGCCAAGGAAAAGGGTGTCTCCAAACTCTGTTCCATGTATCTGCCGACCGATTTCGGTGAAGAGATCCACCAAGGCACGATCGACGCGGCTGCTGCCGACGAAGGCCTGGAATACGTCACCGAAACCACTCACAAGCCGGACGATGCGGACTTCGTGGGTGCGCTTCAGAAGCTGAACGAAGCCGGCTGCCAGGTCGTCACCATGGCGCTGGGTGTGCGTCAGGCGATCACCGTCTCCGGCACAGCCAAGAAGCTCGGCTACAACGAGATGTATTTCATGAACGCATCCGCCGGTTTCCACACCGTCATGGCCAAAGTGCCCGGCGGCGTGACCGAAGGCATGTATGCCTCTGCCGGTTGGGCTGACCTGCTGGAACGCACCGACAACGAAGAAGTCGCAAAGTTCATGGCGGCCTTCAAGGAAGCCACCGGTGAAGAACTTCCCGGCACCGGTGCCGTGCTCGGTTATTCCGCAGCGCAGACGATGGTAAAGGCCCTCGAAGCCGCCGGTAAGGATCTGACACCGGCGTCCTTCCAGACCGGTATCGAAAGCCTGAACTACGAAGACCCGATCTCCGGCAACACCGTCGATTATTCCGCCGAAGACCATCAGGGCGCTGACGAAGTCATCGTCTCGGTCATCAGGACGGCAACTGGAAAGAGCTGACACGCCTCGACTAAACGGTTCAGCCAAATGACCGATTCAGGGGCACTCCTTCGCAAGAAAAGTGCCCCTTTTCTTTGGAACCCGACGGGTATGAGCACATGATTGCCGATCGCCCGACACTGGGCATCGTGCTGATGATCGTCTTCTGCGCGCTTGCCCCGCTCGGCGACGCGTTGGCGAAACTACTCGTAACGGGCGGAGCGGCGATTGCCGTGCTGCAAATCCTGCTCGTGCGATATGGGGTGCAACCGGCACTGCTGGTCCCCTAGCGCTACTGTCCGGTAAACCGCTCGCCATGTCGCTGCGCTTGCTGGCGCTTACGGCTTTGCGAACCGCGCTGCATATGGCGGCGATCTTCATGATGTTCACATCGCTCAGCTACCTGCCGCTCGCCGATGCCATCGCCATCGCTTATGTGGAGCCGTTCATCATGCTGCTGCTGGGCCATTACGTTTTGAACGAGATGGTCGGCACGCGGCGGTTCATGGCCTGCGTGGTCGGGTTCGTCGGCGTGCTGATGGTGGTGCAACCCAGTTTTGCGGAAGTCGGCGCGCCTGCCTTGCTGCCCATCGGCGTCGCCATAACGTTCGCGCTCTTTCTTGTGGTCACGCGCACCATTGCCAAGGAAGCCGACCCCGTTTCGCTGCAGGCGGTCAGCGGGCTGATGGCGTTCGGTGCGCTGGCCGTAGCGTTCATCGCTCTCCCGTTTCCCGGACCTGGCAGCCGGTGGATACGACCCAATGGTTGCTGCTGATCGCCATCGGCGTGTTGGGAACAGGCGCGCATCTGGCGATGACAGCGGCCATGCGGTTTGCGCCAACGACGGTTCTGGCACCAATCGGCTATCTGGAAATACCCTTCGCCACAGCCATCGGCTTTGCGATATTCGACGACTTTCCCAACACACTCGCCTTCACGGGCATCGTCATCACCCTCGCGGCTGGATTGTATATTCTGTACCGTGAGCGGGTCGCGGATTGAGGGATCGGACATGTTCACCTTCGAAACATTCGCCTGCAACGGGCAGTACATCCACACTGCACTCGGCCGGGCCAGACGATGCGCCGGTCATGCTAATGCTGCACGGCTTTCCCGAATACTGGGCAGCATGGGCCGATGTAGCAGCCCATATGGCCGACGATTACCGGCTCGTGCTGCCGGACCAGCGCGGGTTCAACCGGTCGTCAAAGCCACCAGGGGTCGAGGACTATGATGCCAAGCATCTGGTTGCGGACATGGTGGCACTTCTCGACCATGTGTCGCCGGACAAACCCGTCATCATTTGCGGCCATGACTGGGGCGCGTCAGTCGCCTATGCGTTGGCCATGCGCCATCCGCGAGCGTGTATCCCGACTGGTCATCGCCAATGGTGTGCATCCGATCTGCTTTCAACGCGCGCTATACGGCGACCCGGAGCAACGGGAAGCGAGCCAGTACATGCGCCTGCTGAGGCAGGACGGCATGGCAGAGCACATGGCGGCAGACGGTTTTGCCAAGACCTTCCGCATGTTCGAAAAGTTCTCCAGCGCGCCGTGGCTGAACGACGAGAAGCGTGCCGCCTTCCGCGATGTCTGGGGCCATGACGACGCCATGCGTACGATGCTGCACTGGTATTCGTCCTCGCCAATGGTGGTGCCGGACACCGATGCACCCAACGAAACCCTGCCGATCACGCAGGACATGCGCGAGAAATACGCCATTGCCATGCCGCATCTGTTGATCTGGGGCATGGACGACACCGCCCTGCTCCCATCCAGCCCGTGCCGACCTTCCGCCTTTGCCGCGGATCTGGAGATCATCGAACTGCACAACGCGAGCCACTGGCTGTTGCACGAACGACCTGCTGAAAGTTGCAAAAGCCATTCGCGCATTCTATCACGTAACCGGGCCAAGGTCAGCCCAACTTGGCTTCCTTCAGGAAAGCCTTGATGATCTCCGTCAGCATTTCCGGCTGTTCGACGCAGGGAATGTGGCCGCACTTCTTGATGACCTCGTAGCGGGCATCCGGGATCATCCTTGCGGTTTCCAGCACGAGTCTCCGGCGGAACAGAGCCGTCCTCATCACCCGCGATACAGATAGTCGGCACCTTCGTTTGCGGTGCAGCACCGCGCAGGTCCGCGTCGCGCAGGGCGGCGCAAGTGCCAAGGTAGCCGGCAATAGGCTGTCGGGTAAACATGTTGCGATAGCCAGTCAGATCGTCACCTCGGTTGCCTTGGTAATCGGCAGTGAACCAATGCTTCGTGATCTCGGAAGCGTTCGAGTGCCAAGTCCGCCGTCCTGCACCTGCGCAATGAGTGCATTCCATGCTTGCCGTCTCACCAAGCTTCGCCGCCGTGCAACACAGCACCATTCCCGCCACGAGATCCGGCCTCAGAAAATTCAGCCCCTGCGCGATCAAGCCACCAACCGACAGACCGCAGATGACGGCTTTGGAAATGCCCAGATGATCGAGCAGACCTGCCAGATCGTTGACATGGTCGTCGATCCGGTACGGCGCGGGCGTCACGTCCGAGAGCCCATGGCCGCGCTTGTCGTACAGCACAATGGAGCACTCCCCCACCATCCGCACGATGACATCGCGCCAGATACGGAAATCCGTACCGAGAGAGTTGGCGAAGACGAGCGTCGGTTTGTTTTCCGGCCCGGCGATGACCTGATAGTGGATGGTAATGCCGTTGACGGTGGCGAACTGCATGGTGGAACTCCTGCGTTGTTGCAGCGGACGTTGCCCCACCGCGCATAACAAGCGCAACAGGTGCGGATCGTTATGGTCTCAAGAACAGGTGTTGCCGCGCCTGCCTGCTTGCTCGGTCATGAAGCGGACGGTTTCGTCGAAGGTCGGTGCCTTGCTCCGCAACACCCGTGCCATCGCACCAATGGTTTCCGCGTGGCTGGCATCGTCGAAAACGACTTTCCTCGCGCGGTTGCCCGTACCCCGCAAAGCCGGGGAAAGATTGTCGATGTTCTTCTGCATCGACCACCTCATCATCACGACTGTGCAGCAGCAAAGATGGCGGATGTTTACCGCCGACGAAATTGATGGGCGCAATTTCGTCACGCGTAGCTTCCGGGAATATCGGAAAGAATTCCGGGTCTTCGAGCGGCAGGAAATCGTAGGGGCCGGACACGCCGATCAGCCCCGCAATGTCCCGGCACGGCGACAGATCATGACGCGCCAGATAGCGGGGGTCGAGGCTCAAAAGTGCAGCGATCTGCCCGCCTGCTGAGTGGCCCATGACGAAAACCGGACCGTCACTGCTCTTTCGCACAGCCGCAAATGCAGCAGCTGCATCATTGACGAAATCCGGAAATTTGACGTCTGGATACAAACGGTAGTCGGGAATGACCGTTGTAAAGCCCGCATTGGCCAACGCCTCGGCCACGAAAGCGTAATCGCCGCGTTCCCCTTCTTGCCACGAACCGCCATACACGAACATGACGGTGGCCTTCGGCGCACCGTCAGGCCGGTAAATGTCGAGTTTTTGCCGCTCCAACTTTCCGTAGGACACGCCCTTCTCCACGCGCCCGTCCAAAATGGACGTGAGATTGAGAACGTCGGCGCCCGAACAGGCGACAAGGACCAGCGCGGCGAAAGCCAGGGATGCGAGACGGAACATAAAGTTGGAGACCGGATTCGATTATCGGATGGCGAACGCGACAATCGCGCAGTGGATGCGTCGGGCGCAACCCTTTCGCCCGTTCCCCTTTTGCCCCATATGAAACGCATGACCGAAAAATCGACACCCGACGGCTTTTCCGAAGCCCCGCAATCTTCCCTCGAAGGCAAGCCTGCGAGCAAACCGTTGTCCGGTGATATGTCCTCGTGGGCACAGGAAATTGCCGATGAGGCGGATGCCGGACCGCAGGGTTTGCGGGATGATGTGGCGCGGGAAGCCGAAGCGAAAGCGGTCAAGGGCAAAGCGAAACCACCTGCGAGGAAGAAGCTGAAGAAGAGCGAGACCGTTGGTGAAAAACGCACCGGCGGAGGCACCATCATCGGCGGTTCCAACGACGTGAAAGAGCGGGTCGCTGCCGGTCTCAACCCCGTCGCCGGTCTCGACGTATCCGCCGAGGAAGCCATGGTCATGGCGTCCACATCCGGCGTCACCGCCACGGTGCAGGCGCTGTCGGACCTCATCGAACACGGCCGCGACGAAATGAAGGGCGACATCTGGGTGCCCCACCGGCCCGCCCGTCCCGACAAATCCGAAGGCGGCATTCCGTTCGAGGTCGTCAGCGAATACGAGCCGAAGGGCGACCAGCCGACCGCCATCCGCGAACTTGTCGGCGGGCTGAAGAGCGAGAGCGGGTCCAACGAAGGCGGCGAGCGCACGCAGGTTCTGCTTGGCGTCACCGGCTCGGGCAAGACCTTCACGATGGCCAAGATCATCGAGGAAACCAACCGCCCTGCCCTCATTCTGGCGCCGAACAAGACGCTGGCCGCGCAGCTTTACGGGGAGATGAAATCGTTCTTCCCCAACAACGCGGTCGAATATTTCGTTTCCTACTACGACTATTACCAGCCGGAAGCCTACGTGCCGCGCTCCGACACGTTCATCGAGAAGGAATCCTCGGTCAACGAGCAGATCGACCGGATGCGCCACTCCGCCACCCGCTCGCTGCTGGAGCGCGACGACGTCATCATCGTCGCCTCCGTGTCCTGCATCTACGGTATCGGGTCGGTGGAAACCTACACCGCCATGACGTTCCAGATGAAGATCGGCGACACGCTCAACCAGCGCCAGCTTCTCGCCGACCTCGTGGCCCAGCAATACAAGCGCCGCGACATGGATTTTCAGCGCGGCTCGTTTCGCGTGCGCGGCGACACGATCGAAATCTTTCCGGCCCACCTCGACGACCGAGCCTGGCGCATCAGCCTGTTCGGAGACGAGATCGAGGCGATCACCGAGTTCGACCCGCTGACGGGCCAGAAGACGGACGAGCTGAAGAGCGCGAAAATCTACGCCAATTCCCACTACGTCACGCCGCGCCCGACGCTGAATCAGGCGGTGAAGGAAATCCAGAAAGAGCTGAAATGGCGGCTCGAGGAACTGACCAATGCCGGTCGTCTGCTGGAAGCCCAGCGGCTCGACCAGCGCGTCACCTTCGACATGGAGATGATCCAGGCCACCGGCTCCTGCGCCTCCATCGAGAACTATTCGCGCTATCTGACCGGCCGCAAGCCGGGCGAGCCGCCGCCGACCCTGTTCGAATATCTGCCCGACAACGCCCTCGTCTTCGCCGATGAGAGCCACGTCACCATTCCGCAGATCGGCGGCATGTATCGGGGCGACTTCCGCCGCAAGGCGACGCTGGCGGAATACGGCTTCCGCCTGCCCTCCTGCATGGACAACCGCCCGCTGCGGTTCGAGGAATGGGACGCCATGCGCCCGCAGACCATCGCCGTGTCCGCCACCCCCGGCGGGTGGGAGATGGAGCAGGCGGGCGGCGTGTTCGCCGAGCAGATCATCCGCCCCACAGGTCTCATCGACCCGCCCGTGGAAATCCGCCCCGCCAAGGCGCAGGTGGACGATGTGGTGGACGCCATTCACGAAACCACGCGACAACGGCTACCGCACGCTCGTCACCGTGCTGACCAAGCGCATGGCGGAAGACCTGACGGAATACATGCACGAACAGGGCATCAAGGTGCGCTACATGCACAGCGACATCGACACGCTGGAGCGCATCGAGATCATCCGCGACCTGCGG
Source organism: uncultured Alphaproteobacteria bacterium (assembly GCA_963711195.1). Lineage (GTDB taxonomy): Bacteria > Pseudomonadota > Alphaproteobacteria > Rhizobiales > Rhizobiaceae > Pseudahrensia. The sequence continues at coordinate 195,129 of CAVQDK010000011.1, read as the reverse complement.
CTCGGCGCGTTCGACGTGCTGATCGGCATCAACCTGCTGCGCGAGGGGCTGGACATTCCCGAATGCGCGCTGGTCGCCATTCTCGACGCCGACAAGGAGGGCTTTTTGCGCTCCGAAACCTCACTGGTGCAGACCATCGGGCGCGCGGCGCGCAACGTCGACGGCAAGGTCATTCTCTACGCCGACCAGATCACCGGCTCCATGGAACGGGCGATGGCCGAGACCGACCGCCGCCGCGAGAAGCAGGAAGCCTACAACGCCGAACACGGCATCACGCCGCAGAGCATCAAGCGCGATATCGGCGACATTCTGGGCAGCGTCTACGAGGCCGACCATGTGCGCGTGAACGCCGGGCTGGTGGACGAAGGCGCGCTGGTCGGCAACAACATGAAGGCGCATCTGGCCGCGCTGGAAAAAGACATGCGCGACGCCGCCGCCGATCTCGACTTCGAGAAGGCCGCCAACCTGCGCGACGAGATCAAGCGCCTGCAGGCCATCGAACTGGAAGTCGCCGACGACCCGCTGGCGCGCAATGTCGGTGTGGAAAACACCCGGGCATCACGGGCGCAGGACGCCAAACGCGGCAAGGCGGGCGGACGTGGCCAAGGATGCGTCAGACACCAACGCCAGTCTGTTCCGCAAGCCGGAACTGGACGAGATGACGGTGGGCCGGACGGAAAAGCCGGTGGGAACGGGCAAGGTGCCGGAGAAGCCAAGGCCGGTGGCGCGGAGCAACAGCGGGAAACCGGGGCAGCGGGGCGGGTTCAAGGCGAATAAGCGGGGGCGTTAGTCATAGGGAAACGTAAGTCCGCAAACGTGGCTGATTTAGAAAGCGCGATATTTTAAAACTTCGTAGATCAAAGAGCTGAAGTCTTTAGGAGGTTTGTCGCTACAAATTCACGCTCATTTCGCCTAACATTAGCTACATAACGGATATCAGCAGTCGCACAACGCGAGTTTTTATACGCTCGAATTACCAATTCGTCGTTGTCATAAGTTACTAGCCAAGGACACTCTAAAGCTTCTAGTTCGTCGGAAATATTTAAATGATCGCACTTCTGCAAATTTGACATATACAGGCGGTTACCCTGCTTCACATACGGCGGATCAGCGTAAACAACGGCGTTTCGCGGCCCGCGATAGGAAGCTATTACATCTCGTCCATCTAAGTGCGTCACTAGAACTCGATCTCTGTATCTTGCGATCCATCGAATTCTCTCTGCAAGGCCGATTGGGTTGTATCTGGCGTTGATTGGGTTGGATCCCGTCTGCTCCATTCCGCCGATAGGCTTACCAGATAGTATCCCGGAGTAATTTGTCCTGTTCAAATAGAAAGCCGCAAATCCGAGTTCGAGTGAGTAACAGCTGCTATTTAGATAAATAGTACGCTGTCGTTCCCACTCGTTTACGCTCACTTCTGTTGAGAATAGCAAACTTAAAAATGCTTCGGTTTCCTCGAAAATTGCGTTCCATATGGAGTATATGGAAATATCGTAGTCATTTATATGAACTGTTTCTGCACGTTCTGTTGCCAACAGCTCAAATGCTACCGCCGCGCCACCAGCAAACGGCTCAACATAGTGGAAGTCGTAAATTTCGTTTTCATCTAGAAGCGCGGAAAGCACTGGGGCAAACTGACCTTTGCCACCCGGGTAGCGAAGTGGACTTAGGTTCCTCATTTCTCTGCGGCAACGAGCAACTGGGAAATGCCGGACTGAATTTCGTTCCAAAGCTTTTTTATACTGGCCGGATCGGCAGCATGGTTAGGATTATGTAGCGCCCCGTTTAGGGCGTCGACCGACTCTGGGCTATCTAAGGCACCACAGATTTGTAAAAGTTTTTGGGCTTCCGATGAAGTGACCGAACCATTTTTTTGCGCGTGCTTTAAAACGCTTGGTAGCACCGTACCAAGTTTATCGCGGCGACTTGGACGCTGCCCCATTACGCTTTCGCGATACCAGATAGCGGTTGTTTCAATAAGTGCGCGTAAGCAGCCAGAGGCGGAAACTGGATATATCCTATAAGACAACTTCTGCAACTCTGTAACCAACAACTCAACTTTGAAATGGGTTGAGGGATTAGTCCACTTCGGCTCAATCAGCGTCAGTGCTTTTCCGCGACCACCGCTAGACCCTCCGTTAGCCGACCCACCACCACTGGCACGTCCGCCCCCACCGCTCGAATGTCCGCCTGATCCACCGGGAGAAGCCTTCCCAAATAGCTCTGCAATTAAAGCATTTACATATGTAGTCTGTTCGCTCTCATCGTTGATTGAGCGCGTGGAAACCTTGTCCGCGCGGTAGTCAGCGACAACACGCAGAAACAACTTAGACACGTCGGCGTTCGTAACTCCCCAAGTTATCGACCCGTCAGGATGAAACTTCGTCTTCCAACTGTTGGCAAGTGCTTTCGATTTCAGAACGCGCTCAAGGACGGCCAAAACGCCTGTAGGAGTATCATTGTGGGTAAGTTTGAGCTCGCTGTCCACCAAAGTTAGCAGATGGGAGTAGCGACCGACCTCTCCGCCTTCTAGATCAAATCGCGCCTGTTCGAGAACACCCCAGTCAACCGTACCGACGCCATTCAGCTGACCACTATGCTTTCGTTTAATCCAAGGCCGTGCCTCTTCTCGGCTGCCCAATACAACGCAATCTGCAGTCAGCGGAGCTGCTGTAGCGCCCTTAGAGATATTCTCAAAAAATTTTTTCTCTTTCGGTCCAACAGCTGCCCTCGGAGAGATAAGCAATTTTGCTGCTGCAATCCGTCGGTTGCCCTCGACTACCACATATCTTTTTCCGCGGGGCACCACGATAATGCGATCGAGAGGACTGTACCCAATCTGCGCAATATCTTTAGCCAACGCTTTCGTCTTGGGATCCGCGGAAAAATATTTTAGAATTGCGCTTTGACCGGCAATGTTCCCGAAACGTGGATTTTTTGTATCAAGAACAAGGTCAGAAATAATATCGAGTTCAGGCATTTGCACTGTCACTTAGAAAGCGGTGCCTATTTTGGCCACAATCTGGCCGCTTTGGAAAGAAGAAACTTCTAACCTCATGTTTTCCCTCTACAGGTTCGTCCTGCTCCCCGTGCAGGAACAGGGCGTTGCTCGCGCCGCATTTGATATGCTGTGAAGTATGGTGGAGCGAAGCTACGAAGGCATAGTTACCCCCCTCACTCCCGCCATCATCCCCCCGCACACCCCTCCCCACCGGGCACCTTCGCCCGGCCACACATCGGGAGACACCTACCATGTCCGTTGCCCACGCACCTGAAATCATTTCGTCCTCCACCGTCTCCTTCGAGGATGCGACCAAGCAGGGGATCGAGCGGGCTTGTTCGACGCTGAAGGGGGTTCAGGGGGCCTGGGTGAAGGACCAGAAGGTCACGATCGAGGACGGCAAGGTGACCGAATACCGGGTCGGGCTGAAGGTGACGTTCGTCCTCAACGACTGACGTCGTTTCCGCCAGAAAAGCGTGCGCAAACCGCGACACTTATCCTGCGCGAAGGGTGCCTTCGGCGACCGGGTCTGGCTCGTTTGCGGGAATGATCTGAACGGCGACGGCTCGGACGTTCGGCGCTTTGCGGCGGCGAAGGGCAGTTCGGTCGGGCAGCGGGGGTGAAGTATTGCCGTTTCGCACTGCTGCGAACGGCCAACGTCGCCTCCAGCGATCTCGCCTTTACCGACCCCGTTTCGCCGTTCGCATCGCCCGCACACATCGCTTGCGCCGCGTTCCAAAGCCCAGTAGCTTACGTATACGTCAACGGCCCGCATGGGCCATGCCTCGGCAACGCATTCGGGGCTTTCTTGGGAGGAAACCACATGACGATCAAACGCACACTCGCCGCGCTCGCTTTCGCGGCCACCACATTCACGCCGTGCCTTCGCGGCAGAGCCCATCGAGGGCAACTGGCGCACGGATAGCGGGGAAACCGCCGCTATCGTCAAGTGCGGCGGGGCATACTGCATCACCGTGAAGACCGGCGCGCATGCCGGCAAGCGGATCGGCAAGATGTCCGGTTCGGGCGCCAGCTACAAGGGCACCGTCACCGACCCGGCCAACGACAAGACCTATTCCGGCTCGGCCAGCATCTCCGGCTCGTCGCTGAAAATGAAGGGTTGCGTTGCCAAAATCCTGTGCCGCACGCAGAACTGGAAGAAAATCTAGCTTCCTTCCGGGTGCCCTTCCCTGCGGTGGGGCACCCGTCGACTACCGCGCCTTCTGGCCGAACAGCACGCTCTGCGAGCCTTTGTCGGACGCGATATCGAAGCGCGCCGCTTCATCTGCTCCCAGCGCCAGTCCGCGCTGCACGCCGGGCCGCTCCATGACCGTTTCGAACCACCGCTGCAGCGCCGGAAAGTCGGCCAGATCCTGCCCCTGCCGTTCGTGGCGGTGCACCCAGCCGATGCAGGCGATATCGGCGATCGTGTAATCGTCACCCGCCAGCCATTCGCTTACGGCCAACCGTCGTTGCATCACACCATAGAGGCGGTTCACCTCACTGGTGTAGCGGTCGATCGCGTATTCGATCCTGTCGGCGGCATAGATGCGAAAATGGTGCGCCTGCCCCGCCATCGGTCCGAGACCGCCCATCTGCCACATCAACCATTCGTCCACCGCGACCCGCGCCCGTTCGTCCGAAGGATAGAACAGCCCAGTCTTGCGCCCCAGATATTGCAGGATCGCGCCGGACTCGAAGACCGAGATCGGCTGCCCGCCCGGCCCGTCCGGGTCGACGATGGCTGGCATCCGGTTGTTGGGCGAAATGGCGAGGAAGTCCGGCTTGAACTGGTCGCCCGCACCGATGTCCACGAAGCGCACATCGTAGGGCAGCCCCGCCTCCTCCAGATAAATCGAGATCTTCCAGCCATTGGGCGTCGGCCAGTAGTGCAGTTCAATCGGTTTTGTCCGCCTGTCCATGGGTGCCCCTCGTCTGAACGGGTGATGAACGCGCCTCTCAGCGTCGGTTCAGTCAGCGTTTCCTAAAGAAGTTCCCACGCTACACCGAACCCGACGGGAACCAACCATGCTGATCCGCCGATGTGCCATTCTTGCCCTCCTGCTGGCGACTGCCGGCATGTGGCTCGGGCAGTCCATCGCTCCGAAGGATCGGTATCTGCCGAGCGCGTTCATGGGGGAGCGGACCAAGAGTTTGGGGACGAACGGTCGTTTGGCTGCTTCAAACGCCGTTACACAGTTCGCAGGACATCTTGTCGTCGCCCATTTGAAGTAAAACGCCCAGATGGCGGCTGGAACCGGCTGGCAAAATCGCTACATACGATGAATGACAACAGACCATTCCTCCGCCCCCCATACCGAGCCGACGCGCCATGAACCGATGCTCGGTTCCGAAAGCCCACAAACCGATACGATCGCAACGGGCCTCTCCACCCAGTCACCACCATTCGTCAGCGACCGGACGTTCACCAGCCCGCAAGACGCTGTCGACTGCCTGAAAGAACTGTACGAGCTGAGCACGTCCTTTCTGCGGGACCGGTTCGACGAAGCGATGGCAACGGGCGAGGTCACGGCTCGCTACCGTGCCTACTATCCGCGCATCGAGATCGAGACCACGACACATACCCGCGTCGATAGCCGCCTTGCCTTCGGATACGTCTCCGGGCCGGGCCGCTATTCCACGACGATCACCCGGCCGGAGCTGTTCGCCGATTATCTGGAAACTCAACTGGCGTTGCTGCTGCAAAGCCACGGAGGCGCGTTGACGGTCGGTCTGTCGGACACCCCCATACCGCTGCATTTCGCGTTTCTGGAAGGCACCCATATGGGGTCGTCCATCGAAGAGCGGTTGGACCAGCCTTTGCGAGACGTCTTCGACGTGCCGGACCTCGGCTCGACGGACGACAAGATCGTCAACAACCGGTTCGACGACAAGGACGGGGACATCCACCCGCTGGCACCATTCACGGCGCAGCGGTCGGACTATTCCCTTCACCGGCTTGCCCACTATACCGCCACCTCACCGGCGCATTTTCAGAACTACGTGCTGTTCACCAACTACCAGTTCTACATCGACGAATTCATCGCCTACGCCCACAAGGCGTTGGGGGAAGAGGGCAGCGGCTACACGGCCTTCGTGGAACCGGGCAACCGGATCACCCATGCCGATGGAACGGTCGAGGGCGACACGGTACTGCGCCTGCCGCAGATGCCGGCCTACCATTTGAAGCGAGCCGGCGCGTCCGGCATCACGATGGTCAATATCGGCGTCGGACCCTCCAACGCGAAGACGATCACCGACCATGTGGCCGTGCTGCGCCCCCATACCTGGCTCATGCTCGGCCATTGCGCGGGCCTGCGCAACAGCCAGCGGCTTGGCGACTACGTTCTGGCCCACGCCTATGTGCGTGAAGACCATGTGCTGGACGACGACCTGCCCGTCTGGGTGCCGGTCCCGGCGCTGGCGGAAGTTCAAGTGGCCTTGGAGAGCGCGGTCGAGGATGTGACCGGGCTCGAAGGCTATGATCTGAAGCAGGTGATGCGCACGGGCACGGTCGCCACCATCGACAACCGCAATTGGGAATTGCGCGACCAGCGCGGGCCGGTGCAGCGCCTGTCGCAAAGTCGTGCCATCGCGCTCGATATGGAATCGGCGACCATCGCTGCCAACGGTTTTCGCTTCCGCGTGCCTTACGGAACGCTGCTGTGCGTGTCCGACAAACCGCTGCACGGGGAGTTGAAACTGCCGGGCATGGCGACGGACTTCTACAATACGCAGGTGCGTCAGCATCTGGAGATCGGCGTGAAGGCACTGGAAAGCCTGCGTGAAATGCCGCCGGAACGGTTGCACTCCCGCAAACTGCGCTCGTTCTTCGAAACCGCTTTCCAATAGGCCGATGGCGGAGACCGTCGATCTGCACGAACTGATCGCCTGGTATCACGATGCCGGGGTGACGGTGGCGCTGTCCGACACGCCTATCGATCGGTTTGCGGCGTCAGCGGAGGTTGCAAAGCCGAAAGCTGCGCCTTCGCCATCCGTTTCTACCATGCCGAGGGAGCGTTCGCCGCAGCGTCCGGCAGTTGCGGCGAAGGCGGTCGCGCCAACCGAGCAGGTCGCACGGGATGCGGTCGAACTGGCTGCCGCCTGCACCACGCTGGACGGGTTGCGAGACGCCATCGCAGCCTTCGACGGTTGCAACCTGAAGGCCACGGCCCGCAGCACGGTCTTCGCAGACGGGAACCCGCAGGCGCGGCTGATGATCGTGGGCGAAGCACCTGGACGCGACGAGGACGAACAGGGGTTGCCGTTCGTCGGCAAGTCCGGGCAGTTGCTGGACCGGATGCTGGCCGCAATCGGGCTGGACCGGAGCGGCGTCTACATCTCAAACGTCATTCCGTGGCGGCCGCCTGGCAACCGCACGCCGACGCCGGCGGAGGTCTCCATCTGCAAACCGTTCATCGATCGCCATATCGAACTGGCTGCGCCGGACATGCTGATGCTGGTAGGCGGTTCGGCGGCCAAGGCTATGCTGAACACCGGAAAAGGCATCATGAGCTTGCGCGGCACGTGGACCGACGTTGCAATCGGCGAGCGAACCGTAGCCACCATGCCGACCTTGCATCCGGCCTATCTGCTGCGTCAGCCCGCGCACAAACGGCTGGCATGGGCCGATCTGCTGGAGGTGAAGGCGCGTTTGAACGAGGGGAACCCTTCGCCGTCGCAAGAAGGATGATCGCGTCGCATTCTTCGTTGGACGGCAGGCGCAACAGGGCGTAAGGCGCGCTTCAACGGGCCCGATGGTTCGATCTTCGTTTCGGCGCGCTGCGCGCACCGGTTTGAAAGTTAAGCCCATGGCGCGGCAGATACTCCCCCTCCTCTCCCTGCTGTTCGGCATGGTCTTCCTGATGATGGGAGGCGGGCTGCACGCTATCCTCATTCCGGTGCGCGGGCAGATCGAAGGGTTTTCGCCATTCACCCTGGGCTGGATCGGGACGAGTTGGGCCGTCGGCTTCACCATCGGCTGCATTTTCATCCCACGGCTTGTGCGGCGCGTCGGGCATGTGCGCACGTTTTCCTCGCTGACCGCGCTGCTGGCCGTGTCGGTGTTGCTGAACGCGATGTTCGTGGAAAGCATCACATGGATCGTGCTCCGCGCCCTATCCGGCTTCTGCTTTGCCGGATGTTACATGGTGGCGGAAAGCTGGCTGAACGAGCGGGTGACGAACGAGATGCGCGGCTCGATGTTCTCGATCTACGCCATCACCACCTTCGTCGCCATGGGAGCGGGGCAGTACCTGTTGGTGATCGCCGATGTGGACGGGGACACGCTGTTCATGCTGGGGGCGATCCTCTACGCGCTGGCCGTCATTCCCACCGCCATATCGAAGGCCCAGTCGCCCGCACCGCTGAACGAGGTCAGTCTTGATATCGTCGCCCTGTTCCGCAACTCGCCGTCCGCGGCGGTCGGCGCGTTCATGTCGGGGGTAATCTCGGCGTCGTGGTCGAATTTCGGGCCGGTCTTCGGGCAGCAGGTGGCGCTATCGAGCGCGGGTATCGCCTCGCTGCTGGCCGCTGCGATGCTGGGGTCGATCCTGTTCCAGTTTCCCATGGGCAAACTGTCCGACATGATCGATCGGCGTTACGTGATCGCCGGAGCGGGTATTGTCGGCATGGTCTTCGGCTCGATCATGACGTGGCAGACCAATCTCGGCCAGTTCGGCACGCTCTTCTTCATCTGCGTGGTGGGTTATGGCGGGGTGATCTATTCGATCTATTCGCTCGCCGTAGCGCTTGCCAACGACTACGCGGACCCGAGCGAGTTCGTAAAGGTCTCGTCCGGCATGCTCATCCTCTACGGGTTCGGCACGATGGTCGGCCCGCTGATGACAGCGCAACTGATGGACCTGCTGGGGCCGTCGGGAGTCTTCACATCCACCACCGATCGCCCATGCGGCGGTCGCCATATACGTCGTCTACCGCACATTCAAGCGCGACCGGGCATCGGAGGAAGATCGGCAGGACTATCAGACCGGCCAGCTGGCGCGCACCGTGACGCCGGAAAGCTACCGCCTCGACCCGCGCGCGGACTACGACGAAGAAGACTGGGAGGACGGTCTGCCGCCCATGCCCGCGCCTGTGAAGGTCACGCTGGACGACTAGGCTGCCGCCTTCGTCTGCAACATTTCCCAAAGTGCCAGCGGCGTGACCGGCATGTCGATATGCTCGATGCCGTGTTCGCGGTGCAAGGCATTGACGATGGCGTTCATGACCGCGGGGCATCCGCCGATCGTGCCCGCCTCGCCTGCGCCCTTCATGCCCAGCGCATTGGTGGTGGACGGCACGTTGCGCGTCTCGAACGAGAAGTTCGGAATGTCTTCCGCGCGCGGCATGCGGTAGTCCATGAAAGAGGCCGTGATGAGCTGGCCGTCATCGTCATAGACCGTGTGTTCCATGATGCACTGACCGATCGCCTGCGCCACGCCGCCATGCACCTGCCCTTCCAGCAGCAGAGGGTTCACCACTGCGCCGTAATCGTCGACGATGGTGTAGCCGACGATTTCGATCTCGCCGGTGGCCGGTTCGATTTCGACTTCACAGACATGGGTGCCGTTGGGATAGGTCGCTTCGGCCTGTTTGAAGGTGCCGGTGGCCGAGAGCGTGTCGCCTGCCGCAGCGGCGACTTCCGCGAAGGTCATGGAGCGGTCGGTGCCGACGATGCGGACCGCGCCTTCCTGCAGTTCCAGATCACCGGCGGAGGCTTCCAGCTTGTCGGCGGCGATCTCACGAATGCGTTCTGCCAGCTTCTCGGAGCCATAGCGCACCGACACGCCGCCGAGCGGTATGGAGCGTGATCCGCCCGTGCCGCCGCCGGTCGGCAGGTCGTCGGTGTCGCCCTGCTTCACGTCGATGGCGTCGATGTCCATGTTCAGCGCCTCGGCGGCGAACTGGGCGTAGGCCGTCTTGTGCCCCTGCCCGTTCGACTGGGTGCCGATATGCAGCGTGACCGTGCCATCGGCGTTGAGATCGAGTTTGGCGGGTTCGGAGCCTGCAAAGGCGCAGGCCTCGATATAGGTGGACATGCCGATGCCTCGAATGCGGCCCGCGCGTTTGGCGGCTTCGGCGCGGGCGTCAAAGCCGGCCCAGTCGGCACGTTCCATGCACAGATCCATATGGGCCTCGATTTCACCCGTGTCGTACATGCGGTCGAAGGGCGTGGTGTAAGGCATCTGCTCCGGCTGAATGAAGTTCCGACGGCGAATTTCCTCCGGCGCGAGCCCCATGTCACGGGCGCACTGGTCCACCAGCCGCTCCAGCGCGTAGATCGCCTCCGGGCGACCTGCCCCGCGATAGGCGTCGGTCGGCGTGGTGTGGGAATAGACGCCGCGAAACCGGTAGGCGCAGGCTTCGATGTCATAGACGCCGGTGGCAATCGTCGTGCCGAGGGATGGAATGTAGGGCGCATAGGAGTGCAGATATCCGCCCATGGCAGCGATCAGGTCGACGTCGAGCGCGAGAAACTTGCCGTTCTCGTCCATCGCCATCTTCATGGTGGTGACGTTGTCCCGCCCGTGGGCGTCGGCCACGAAATGTTCTGACCGGTCGCACAACCAGCGCACGGGACGACCGAGGGTTTTGGCCGCGACGAGCGCCACGGGATACTCGCGGTAGGGGAAGACTTTCGTGCCGAAACCGCCGCCGACGTCAGGCGTGATAACGCGCACTTTGTCCTTGTCCACATCGAGACAGGTCGCCACCCGATCGCGCATTCCGTGCGCGCCCTGGCTACCGACCGTCAGCGTGAAGCGGTCGTCCTCGTCGGACCATTCCGCGAGACAACCGCGCACTTCCATGTAGTTGCACACAAGACGGTTGTTGACGAGTTTCAGTTCGGTGACACGCGGTGCGGTCTCGAAAATTTCGCGGGCACGGTCGGCATTGCCGCGCTCGGCGTCGAAGGCGAGGTTGGTGCCCGCTTCGGGGTAGACAAGCGGCGCATCGGCGGCGAGCGCCCCTTCCGTATCGACCACGGCGGGCAGCATGTCGTAGTCGACCTCGATGGCTTCCGCCGCCTCGCGTGCCTGCTCGACGGTGTCGGCGACCACGAATGCCACAGCGTCGCCGACATGGCGCACGGTATCGGTGCAAAGCAGCGGAATGTCGCGGGTATCGTGTTTGGTGCCATCGCGTTGTTCGACGGTGTTCAGACACTTCAGCGGCTTGTAGGGCGACATGTCCGCCCCTGTCAGCACCAAATGCACACCCGGCATGACTTGCACATCGTCCAGCGAGCCTATGGTGAATGTCGCATGGGCGTGGGGTGAGCGCAGCACGATGCCATGCAGCGCATCGGCGCGGCGCACGTCGTCGGTGTACAACCCATGCCCCGTGATGAAGGCAGCATCCTCCTTGCGGCGCACGGACTTTCCCATGCCGACATGGGCACCGAATTTCAGCGGGGTGTGAGCGTTCATTTAAAGGCTTCCGGAGGGGAACTGGCTTACCGCAGAGTTTGGCGACGAAGGCGCGCCAGTGCAAGGTTCGCCTTGCGATGCACCGTCGCGGCTGCGACAAGCGGGAGGTCGTCTTCCGGACCCTAGCCCCATGCTGTCGCCAGCCGCCTATGCGCGCCGCTTCCATGCCATGCCGGACAACCTGAAGGGCGCGGCGACGATCATGGTCGCGGCTCTGGCGTTTGCGGGAATGACGGTGCTGATCAAGTTTGCGGGCGAGCGGCTGCCGGTGACGCAGATCCTGTTCGCGCGGCAGGTGGTGATGACGGGCATCGTGCTGCCGTCGATCGTCTCACACTTTCCCGGTTGCCTGAAGACGGAGCGGCTGGGGCTGCAATTCGTCCGCGTCGGGTTCGCGCTCGTCGCCATGCTGTGCGGGTTCACAGCCATCATCCACATGCCACTGGCGGACGCGACGGCGTTGGGCTTCGCCAAGGCATTCTTCACCACCATCTTTGCGGTCTGGCTGTTGAACGAGGTGGTCGGCTGGCGACGGTGGATGGGGGTCGCGCTCGGCTTCGTCGGTGTGCTGATCATGATGCGCCCGGGCCTGCAGGGTTTCGATCCCATGTCGTTGCTTGCCGTCACGGGCGCGGCTGGCGCGGGCATGGTGATGGTCATAATCCGCATCCTGTCGCGCACGGAAAGTCCGATCACCATCCTCAGCTATCAAGCCATTCTTGTGGGATTGGCCGTCGCCGTGCCCGCCTACATCTATTGGGTGCCGCCGACGGTGAGCGAATGGCTGTTGCTGGGCAGCATCGGCATCATCTCCTACGGCGCGCAGATGATGAACATCTATGCCTACAAGTGGGGGGAAGCGTCGTTGCTTGCCTCGCTCGACTATGTGCGTCTGCTCTACGCGACGCTGCTCGGCTTCGTGTTCTTCGACACGTTGCCGACAGTGTGGACCGGCATCGGTGCGGTCGTCATCATCGGCGCGTCGCTCTACACCGTACACCGGGAGCGCATGAAGGCCGCGAGCATCGCCCGCAGCCCGCACGGCAGGGGCTACACGAACACCTAGGGCGCGCGCATGTCGGCGAAGGCGGCAAGCAACCCTTCGGTAGAGCCGTTGCGCGCCTCGCCATGCTCACCCATGACCCGTGGCAGCAACTCGCCCGCCAGTTCCTTGCCCAGTTCCACGCCCCACTGGTCGAAGGAGTTGATGTTCCAGATCGTGCCCTGAACGAAGACCTTGTGTTCATAGAGCGCAATGAGTTGCCCCAGAACGTGCGGCGTCAACTTCGGATATAGGAACGTGCAGGTCGGACGGTTGCCGGGGAATACCTTGTGCGGGGCCAAGGCGTTGGCAGCGTCTTGATCCATCCCCTTTTCCGTCAGTTCCGTGCGGGCCTGTGCCAGTGTCTTGCCGCGCATGAGTGCTTCGGTCTGCGCAAGAGCGTTGGCGGCGAGTTTTTCGTGATGGTCGCCGACCGGATTGTTGGCGTTCGCGGCCAGCAGGAAATCGGCGGGAACGACGGACGTCCCCTGGTGGATCAACTGGTAGAAGGCGTGCTGCCCGTTCGTGCCCGGTTCGCCCCAGACGACCGGGCCTGTCTGGCAGGTGACCATCTCGTTATCGCGCGCGACGCTTTTGCCGTTCGATTCCATATCGAGCTGTTGAAGATAGGCCGGAAACCGCGCCAGATGCTGGTCGTAAGGCAACACCGCGTGGGTGTCGTAGTCGCAGACGTTGCGGTGGTAGATGCCGACCAGCGCCATCAGAACGGGCACGTTGTCAGTCATCGGCGCGGTCTGGAAATGGCTGTCGACGTCGTGCGCACCGGCGAGGAACTCCTCGAACCGTTCCGGCCCGATGGCGATCATCAACGACAGGCCGATGGCGGACCAGACGGAATAGCGCCCGCCGACCCAGTCCCAGAAGCCGAAGGCGCGATCGTCGGGAATGCCGAAGGCTGCGGTCTTGTCGAGCGCGGTGGAAAGCGCCGCAAAATGCCTAGGCACGGCCTCTTCGCCCAGCGCGTCGACGACCCAGCGGCGGGCGGTCGTGGCGTTGGTCATGGTCTCCTGTGTCGTGAACGTCTTCGAGGCGACGATGAACAGCGTGGTCGCCGGGTCGACGCTGGCGAGGACTTGCAGGATATCCGCGCCGTCGACGTTGGAGACGAAGTGGGTGCGGGGACCGTCATGGTATGGCGCAAGCGCAAGCGTCGCCATCGCAGGGCCGAGGTCCGACCCGCCGATGCCGATGTTCACGATGTCGGTAAAGCGCCCACCCTGCCCCGCAATCTCCCCGGACCGGATCCCGGAGGCGAAAGTAGCCATCGCATCGCGCACCGCGACGACGTCCGGCATGACATTCTTGCCGTCGATTTCGACGACCTGATCGGCGGGTGCACGCAAGGCCATATGCTGCACGGCGCGGTTTTCCGTGGTGTTGATAGCATTGCCCGCGAACAGCGCGGCGCGACGGTCTTCGAGACCGGCTGCTCGGGCCACGGCAACGAGGTCTTCGCGCATTGTGGCGTCGATCGCCGTCTTGGAATAGTCGTAGAGAATAGAACCGCACCGAGCGGTGAAACCTTCGAACCGGTCGGGGTCGGCGTCGAACAGATCGGCGATGACCGGTGGCGAAGATGCGCGTTGCGCTCGCAGTTCATCGAGTGCGCGGGTCGTGTCTTCGTTCATGGCGGGGCTCCCTGCGAAGCGGTTCGTTCCGGATGCTGCGGGACTAGCAGACGCCGCGTCGGATAAGAACCGTGACTTGCGGCGGGCGGCGCAGCATAGAAGTGGCAAAGCGCTTTTACGGACCGCATGCCATGAGAACGAACAACGCTCCAACCATCCGTCTGGAGGACTACTCCCCGCCCGCTTACCTGGTGCCGAATGTCGATCTCGACATCGCCCTCGACCCCGACGCGACCCGCATCGTCAGCACCCTGACGATCGAGCGAACGCCGGGGGCGGACGGGCCTTTGGTGCTCGACGGGGACGAGTTGACCCTCGTTTCGGTCCGGGTGAACGGCGCTTTGCTCGAGGCGAGCAGGTATTCGCAGACGGACAACAGCCTTTCCATTCCGACCGACGGCCTCGGCGACACATTCGAAGTGACGATCGTCACCGAGGTGTCGCCGCAGGCCAACCGCAAGTTGATGGGGCTGTATCGCAGCAGTGGCGTCTATTGCACGCAATGCGAGGCGCAGGGGTTCAGGCGAATAACATTCTTTCCCGACCGACCCGATGTGCTGTCCATCTATCGCGTCCGGCTGGAAGCGAACGCCGCCGATTGCCCGGTTCTTCTGTCCAACGGTAATCCCGGCGAAACCGGTTCGCTGCCGGGCGGCCGGCATTTTGCGGTGTGGAACGACCCGTGGCCGAAACCCTGCTACCTGTTCGCTGCCGTGGCGGGAAAGCTGGACGTGCTGGCCGACACGTTCACCACGGCATCGGGCCGTCCGGTGGCCCTCAATATCTATGTCGAACCCGGCAAGGCATCCATGGCGGGCTACGCTATGGACGCCTTGAAACGCTCCATGGTCTGGGACGAGGAAGTGTATGGGCGCGAATACGATCTCGACGAGTTCAACATCGTCGCCGTGTCGGACTTCAACATGGGGGCGATGGAGAACAAGGGTCTCAACGTCTTCAACGACAAATACGTTCTGGCCAACCCGGAACTCGCCACCGATGCCGACTTCATGCACATCGAGGCGATCATCGCCCACGAATATTTCCACAACTGGACCGGCAACCGCATCACCTGCCGGGACTGGTTCCAGCTCTGCCTGAAGGAAGGGCTGACGGTCTATCGGGATCAGGAGTTTTCAGCCGACCAGCGTTCGCGCGGTGTGCAGCGCATCGCGCAGGTGCGAGTGCTGAAAGCCGGACAATTCTCCGAGGACGCCGGGCCGCTGGCCCACTGCGTCCGTCCGTCGTCCTACAAGGAAATCAACAACTTCTATACGGCCACGGTCTATCAGAAAGGCGCCGAACTGGTGCGCATGCTGGCGACGCTGGTGGGGCCGGAAGGTTACCGTAAAGCGACCGATCTCTACTTCGAGCGCCATGACGGCGAGGCTGCCGTGATGGAGGATTTCCTGCACTGTTTCGAGGATGCCTGCGCCGTCGACCTATCGCAGTTCATGCGATGGTACGAGCAGGCCGGTACGCCCGAGGTCCACGTAGAGGAGGCCTACGACGCCGAGGCGAAGACCTACACGTTGACCTTGCACCAGTCGGTACCCGATACGCCGGGTCAGAGCGACAAGCTGCCGATGGTCATCCCGATCCGGTTCGGACTGCTGGACCAGAACGGCGCGGAACTGACGCCCAGGACCGATTGTTCCGAAATCGAAAACGGAGCGATCGTGTTGCGCGACGCCAAGACGGTCGTCACGTTCCAAGGCCTCGACGCCAAGCCCCTTCCCTCCCTCCTGCGCGGATTCTCGGCCCCTGTGCGGCTGACATTCAACGAGACTGCCGAGGCGAGGATCGTGCGGGCGGGGGCGGATACGGATTCCTACAACAGATGGGAGGCGGTAAACGGGCTGGCCCTCGACCTGCTGGCCGACCTTGCGCGGGGCGTCGAGGCCGATCTGCAGCAATTTGCCGAGCTGGCTGCAAATCTGGCCTTCGACGATACGCTGGAACCGGACTTTCGCGCGCAGCTTCTGACACTGCCCAGCGAGCAGGATGTTGCACGGCACCTTCGAAGCGATGTCGACCCGGAAACGATCGCCGCCGCCCGCCGTGCCCTGCTGAACGCGGTTGGCAAGGCGTTGGGGCCAGACGCAGTGGCGCAGTGTGCGGCACTGGCAGAGGGGGAGGCCGGTGATAGTTCGCTGGAAGCGGCCGCACGCCGGTCGCTGAAGAACGCCTTGCTGGTTCCACTCGCCGCCGCGGGTCTGGCGTCGGAGTTTGTCGAACATCAATTCGATACCGCGACGACAATGACCGACAAACTGGCTGCAATGACGATCATTACGCAGATCATCGCGGACGAGACCCAATCTCGTCGCGTGCTGGAGGCGTTCCGGACAGCGCTATGCCGATTTTCCTCTCGTCATCGACAAGTGGTTCGGCGTGCAGGCGATGGTTTCCGGCGACGGTGCCCTCGAGCGGGTGAAGCAACTGGCTGCTTCCGATGCATTCACCCTCGACAACCCCAACCGGGCGCGGTCCCTGCTGGGCGCGTTCGCCATGGCCAACCCGACCGGCTTTCACCGCGCCGATGGTGCCGCCTATCGCTGGTATACCGAGCAGATCGCGGCGATGGATACGATCAACCCGCAAGTTGCCGCTCGCCTGCTGACACTGATGGATTCGTGGACGATCATGGAAAGCGAACGCAAGGCCCACGCACGGCATGCCCTCGAATGGCTCGCTGCCCGCGATGGGCTTTCGCCCGACGTTTCCGAGATCGTCGACCGTGCCCTTGCCTGAGCCCGACTATTTATCGACTGGAGTGTGGACACTGGATTCGCGGTGGATTCAAATGGTCTGATTCGAGGGGCGGCGGAGACTTTTCACGATGTGCAACACGCTTGGATCGTTACACACAGGTGAGAAGGCCGCGGGGGCATGAGTACCCATATCGCGCTGGACGACCAGATTTGGGAAAGCCGCCCGAAGCGGTCTCCCGGTCCTTGGCAGGATAGGCTGTTCACCCGCTTGCGAGAGGCAATCACCTCGCCGCTTTCCCTTTCCCTGGGCAATGCTTCCAAGACGGAACGGGCTTGGTTGCGCGCGATACCAAGCGGGCTGATGCTGCTGTTCACGGCGGTCGCCCTGCTGCGGGCTGGGCTGGTGCTGGAGCAATCCGGCACCGTCGAAGACAGCGCCTACGTGAACCTTGCGCGTATTACCGAAGTCGTGAGCCTGAGGCTTGCGGCAACCGAGCAGGACGATGCGGCGACGGCACCGTCCATTGTCGTTCAAAGTACCTTGAACGACGCCTTGCCGCGCAACGCGACACGCAACGGACGAAGGGTATTCCGCCTCGATTCCGAAGGCATCATCCGCGCCGAACGGGGTCTTGGACCGGACATGTACGGCACGTCGCTGTTCGACCTGACGGGCGGTGCCTACACGATGACGACGCTCAGCAGCGAGGAGACACCCACGGCGTTCTCGATCGGCGGCAAAGAGCAGGTGATCGCCAGCATGAACCGGTTGCCTGACCGGGCAGGTGGCGGCGCCATCGTGGTAACGCAATCGCGGGACGCGGTCTTCACCGACTGGTGGGGCGATCTTTATGTAGAACTTATCCTGCTTGCGCTGTTCTTCCTCATCACTGGGGCCGTGGTACTGCTTTATCTGCGCGAGGCGGGCCGCACGCGTCTCGAACAGGAGGCCAAGGCGTGGCGCAGCGCACAGTTCGACAGCGCCCTGCTGCGGGGCCATTGCGGCCTGTGGACGTGGGACATCGCGCGGGGACAGATCGCCTGGTCCACGTCCATGTTCCAGCTGCTCGGACTGCCGCTAGGCCAGCGCACCCTCAGCTATTCCAAGCTGCTGACGCTGCTTCACCCGAATGACACGAACTTGCTGGACGTGATGGACGGAACCTTCGGCGGCGACCATCAGGTCGATCATCGGTTTCGCATTCGCGGCGCGCAGGGAACCTGGGTGTGGATGCGGTTGCGCGGCGAAGTGGTTCACGGCGAGGACGGCGACTGCAAACTCGTCGGCATCGCGTTCGACATTTCCGAACAGGAAGCGCTCAAGCAGCAATCCCGCGACGCGGGACGACGCCTGGCCGATGCGGTGGAAAGCATTTCGGAAGCCTTCGTCCTATGGGACGCCGACAAGCGCCTCGTCATGTGCAATTCGAAATACCGCATGCTCTATCAGCTGACGGAAGCGGACGCGACGCCGGGTCGCCGCTACGACGAACTGATGGGGCTTGGGGTGCACCCGAACATGCGTCAGCACAAACGGGTCGATCATGGCTCGGACTCGTCGTCGAAGACATTCGAGGCCGAAACCGAAGATGGCCATTGGCTGCAGATCAGCGAACGCACGACCCACGACGGCGGGTTCGTCTCTGTCGGCACGGACGTGACACAGTTCAAACGCGCGCAGGAGCGGGCCGAGAAGACCGAACGCAACCACGAGGAGACGATCGAGGCCTACAAGCTGTCCCAGAAGCAGCTTGAATTGCAGGCCAATCAGCTGGTCGAGCTGGCGCGCGAAGCCACCCGGCAGCGCAAGAATGCCGAAGGGGCAAGCCGGACGAAATCGCAGTTCCTAGCCAATATCAGCCACGAGTTGCGCACGCCCCTCAATGCCATCATCGGCTTTTCCGACATCATGAAATCACGGACGTTCGGCCCTATCGGGTCGGACAAGTACGGCGAGTATGCCGAAGACATCCACCATTCCGGCACCTTCCTTCTCAACGTCATCAACGACGTTCTGGACATGTCCAAGATCGAAGCCGGGCGTTTGAAGCTGCAGCCGGAAGAAATGCACATCCATACACTCGTCAACGAGTCCCTGCGGATCATCCAGGTGCAGGCCGACAAGGCGAACATCGAGGTGAACGCCAAGGTGCCGGAAGACCTCGTCATCGAGGCCGACAAGCGGGCCGTGAAGCAGATCGTCATCAACCTGCTGTCGAATGCCGTCAAGTTCACTCCGGATGGGGGGCAGGTCAGCGTGACGGTGAAACCTTTGCGCGGGTCGATCAACATCGTGATCGAAGACACCGGCATCGGTATCAGCAAGGAAGCCATCAAACGGCTCGGCCAGCCCTTCGAGCAGGTCCAGGATCAGTTCACGAAGGACCACAAGGGTAGCGGGCTCGGGCTGGCGATTGCCCGTTCCCTGGCGCAACTTCACGGGGGTGTCCTCAAGATCCGCTCCGTGGTCGGCAAGGGGACAATGATCGCCGTCCGGCTGCCCAACGAATGCAGGCAGCCGGAAGTCCAGATGGTGGAAGAGGACGCCGCCTAGAGGTTGCCGTCGCTCCTGCGGCGTTCGGAACGGTCGCGGCGCTTGCCATCCCGTTTCATACCTCGCTTGCCGCGGCGCATTTCGTCGCTTTCGATGGCCCCACTGTCGTCCCGGTCCATAAGCGCAAACCGCTTGCGGGCACGGCCTTCGGTCTCCGCCTTCGTCACCTTGCCGTCGCCATCAATATCCATCCGCCGCAGCAAGCGGCTGGCGCGCCTCTCCAACCGGCGGCGCTCCATTCGGTCGATGACCTCCTCGCGCGTCAGCTCACCGTTGCCGTCGGCATCGGCCTCGTCGAAGCGCATCGAGCGGGCGGTGACATACTCGTCGGCGCTGATTGTGCCGCTTCGGTCGGTATCGAACTGTTCAATCATGTTGGCGCGGCGTTCGCCATTCTGAGCCTGTGCGGTAGCCGGAATTGCAAGGCCAAGCGCCAAAGCTCCGCCGATCGTGGCGATCGTCAATGTCGATGCTTTCATGGGTCGTATCCTGTCTATGCTGGCTTACTCAACTGGGTGAGAACGATGGTCCTCACCTCGTCTTGCATGCCCTGTAAAAACGCCGTCGCCGTTTTGATATCCGGCAACGACAGCTCGTCCAGCAGCAGATCGATAAAGCCGGCGGGCGCATTGGCACCGTCGAACTCGTCGTTGAGGCATAGGCGAACGAGCTGCGCTGTCGACCTCAACGTAGCCAGCGCATTGCTGACCGTCACGTTATCTTCCTGTAATGCCGCCCCCGCACTGGCGATGATGTCTGCCGTCGCCCGCCCTTCGCCTTGCCCCGTGAGCACGAGAAATTGTGCGAGAAATTCGATATCCACGAGGCCGCCCTTAGCCAGTTTCACGTCCCACACGCCTGCAGCGCTGCGGGCTGTATCCATGGTCAGACGCATGTCGAGAACGTCGGAGGCGACCTTGGCCTTGTCGTCCCGCGGTACAAGCAAGGCGTCGATGACGGCCTGAACTTCGCCGACGAATTCTGCCGGCCCTGCCGACGCGCGGGCGCGGGACAGCGCCATGCGTTCCCATGTCCAGGCCTCGACGCGCTGGTATTTCTCGAACGCGGACAGCGAGGTCGCGATTGGTCCGGATTTGCCCGAAGGCCGCAGACGAAAATCGATTTCGTACAGAATGCCCTGGGCGGTGGGCGCGGACATGGCGGCGATGAAGCGTTGGGTGACGCGACCGTAATACTGCGATGCGTAGAGCGGGCGGGGGCCGTCCGACTCGGGATTGCCGGATGGGCTGCGGTACAGGAGCAGCAGGTCGAGGTCGGACGACGCGGTCAGTTCGCCGGAGCCCAGATTGCCCATTGCGACAATGCAGCAGGCACCATCGGTAAACGAGCCATGCACTTCCTCGATCTCGCGCAGTACCAGATCGAGCATCGCCTGCACCACGACATCGGCGAGAACGGTGTAATGCGTCGCCGCCTCCAGCGGTTTCAACGCTTTCGCCAGAACCCTGGCACCGATGACGAACCGCTGCTCGGCAGCGAAGATCCGGGCTCGGTCCAGTGCGTCCTCGTAGTCGCGAGCTTGATGCAACGTGACGGACAGCTGTTGGCGCAGTTCGGCCTGGCGTGGCCAAGCCGTGGAAGAAGTGCGGCTCCAGCATCGCATCGAAGACGTGCGGGCGGCGCACGATCAGTTCCGCCAACCGGGGCGCGGCAGCGAGGATGCGGACGAGCAGCTTCAGAAGGTCCGGGTTGGAATGGAGCAGGTGGAACAACTGGAAACCGGATGGCAGGTTCGTCAGAAATCGATCGAAATCGCCAAAAACGGCATCGGCGCGGCCACTTGCCGCTATCGCTTCGAGCAGGCGCGGCGTGAACTCCGTCAGGCGTTGCCTGGCTTCGCTGGTCTGAACTGCAGGGTAGCGTCCGAAATGCCAGTTTCGGACTGCGGCAACGACCCGTGCAGGTTCGCCGTAGCCCATGCCGTGCAACGTGCGCAAAGTTTCGGGGTCGTGTTCGGAACCGGCGAAGACCAGACTGCCGCCTTCGATCGACAGCGCATCTTCCGGTTCAAACAATGCGCCGTAGGCAGTCTCGATAAAATCGCAATGGCTTCGGAAGCACGTTTCGAACTTGGCCAGACTGCCGAAACCGCACAGAGTGGCCAGAACGGTACGTGCCCGACGGTCTTCCGGCACGATATGCGTCTGCTCGTCGGCGACCATCTGGATGCGATGTTCGACATCGCGCAGAAACCGGTAGCTGCGCGCAAGACCTTCGGCGACGGCATGGTCGACCCATCCCGCATCCGCAAGGGCCGCCAGCGCCCCAACCGTTTGCCGAACGCGCAGTGCAGGCGCACGACCACCGGCGATGAGCTGCTGGGTTTGGACGAAGAACTCCGTCTCGCGGATGCCACCGCGCCCCAGCTTCACGTTGTGGCCGGCCACCGTCTTCTCCAGAAGGTCCCGGTGGCTTTGCAGCTGACGCTTGATGGAATGGATGTCCGCGATAGCTGCGTAGTCAAGATACTTGCGCCAGATGAACGGTTGCAGATCTGCAAGGAAGCGGGTGCCGAGGGCGACATCTCCCGCAACCGCACGGGCCTTGATCAGCGCCGCGCGCTCCCAATTCTGGCCTCGAGCTTCGTAGTAGACAAGCGCGGTGTTGATGGGAACGGCAAGCGGCATGGAGCCGGGGTCCGGGCGCAACCGCAAATCCGTGCGGAAAACATAACCGTCCGCGGTGCGGTCCTGCAAAATACGGGTCATCGCCTTCGTCATACGGACGAACAGGGTCAGGGCCTCGTCCCGGTCCGGCACCCGGGCCGCATCCGGGTCGACCAGCACGATCAGATCGATGTCGCTGGAATAGTTCAGTTCGCCCGCACCGTGCTTTCCCATCGCCAGAACGGTGATCCCCGATCCGGCGAGAGCTTCGCCCTTTTGCGGCGGGAGCAGTTTTTTACGGTCGGTGGCGTCGTCGACGAGAAAGCGCATGGTTTCGCCCAGCGCGGCATCGGCGTAGCGGGACAACCACATCTGCACCTGATCGCTCGACCACCAACCGCCCAGATCTGCCAACGCCACGAGCAGGTGCACGCGCTGTTTGCCTATCCTAAGGGCGCGCGACAGGTCGGCTTCGGTTGAAAGGGGGCGCTGGTTTTCGAGTTCGGCGAAGACTGCCTGCAACGCCGCCTCGAAGCCGGTGCAAGCCTGGTCGACGGTTGCCTTGTGGCGGGTGATGAGGCCTGCAAGGTAAGGCGACAGGTCAGCGACGGCTTCCAGAAACGACTGACGGTTTTCGGCGCCGCCGAGGGCAATGGGCGGGTCGCTCAGCCGTGCGTTTGAGATGGCGGGATCAGACTTGATGGTCGGGAGCGGTTTTTTCACCCGTTCCTTTTGGGCGTCCCCGCAATGCGTGGCAAGCGCAGGCTGGCCCTCAGTCCAGGCCCATTGTCCTCCAGTATCAAGGCGCCGTTATGGAGGCGTGCCACGGCTTCGACCATGGCCAGCCCCAGTCCGAACCCCTTGGTGGTTCGGCTTTCATCCAAACGCGCGAACCGCTCGCGAACGAACGTGCGGTCCTTCTGCGGAATGCCCGGGCCGTTGTCCGCAACCGTCAGAAGAATGTCAGCGCCCTCGCAATAGACCCCGAGCGCGATCGTGGCGTTGCCACCGGAGGCGTATTTCAGCGCATTGTCCAGCAGGTTGGTCAGCACCTGCGCCAGCAGTTCCCGGTGTCCTTCGACCTGCGGATTGCACTGAACGTCGAGTTGCAGTTCCGCACCGGCCTCGTCCGCGCTTGGTTCGAAAAGCTCGTAGACACTTTCGACGATCGGAACGACCTCGAAACGGGACATCGCAACCGGACGCGCACCCGATTCCGTCTGCGAAATGAGCAGCAAGGCGTCGAATGTCCGTATCAGACCATCGGCATCTGCCACGATGCTCTGGGCCGTGTCCGCGGCGTCCTGCGGGTCGGTCATTCGAACGAGCGAGTCCGCGCGATTGCGAAGACGTGTAAGTGGGGTCTTCAGATCGTGTGCGATGTTGTCGGACACGTTGCGCACCCCGCTGTCGAGGCGTTCGACCCGTTCAAGCACGTCGTTCAGTGCTGCCGACAGGCGGTCGTATTCATCCGCTTTGCCGGAAACGGGCAGCCGCTGGGACAGGTCGCCTTCGACTATCCGGCCGGTGGTCGCCGTCACCCTGTCCAGCCTTCGCACCGCGCGGCGGCCAAGGAAGAACACGAGCAGCAGGCCCGTCACGACCAGCGCGGTGATGGAGACGCTGGACGCACGACGCACGATGTCGCGAAAGGAGTTCGTGTCGCCTATATCGCGCCCCACCAGCAGCTTCGCACCACCGGTCAAATCGAACACGCGCCCAATCGCCAGAGGTGGCGGTCCGGGGGTTGGAGTGCCTCGCTCATAGCGAAACGGGCGCAGCCGCCACCCTGTTTCGTCGAGCAGCCGTTCGTCCATACTCGCGACGTTTCCGGCCAGCACAGTGCCGTCGCGCGAGATGACCCTGTAGAGGTTGGCACCGGGCTGCCGCGACCGACGTTCGATGGTCGATATCATTCGCAGTGTGCCGAACCGACGGTAGATGCGCGCCAGTTGCTGGACTTCCTCGTCGACAGTCACCCGCACCTGCTGGATGACCAGACGACCGGTCTGGATGCTGATATAGGCGACGACACCGACAGCAAGAACGCCGAAGATGAGGGTATAAAGCAGCGTCAGGCGCGCGACCGTGGTCCCGAGAACGCGTCTGAAATTACCGAACCACACCGACAATCCGCACTAGCCTTCGGCGCAGAATTTGTAGCCTCGACCGCGCACGGTGTGCAGCAAGGCGGTATTGAACCCTTTGTCGATCTTCGCCCGCAGACGGGAAATGTGAACGTCGATGACGTTCGTTTGCGGATCGAAATGGAGGTCCCAGACCTTCTCCAGCAGCATGGTACGGGTGACGATCCGCCCTTCGTTCTGCATCAGAAAGTCGAGCAGTCGGTACTCACGCGGCAAGAGGGTAATTGCCTGTTCCCCTCGGCGGGCGCTGTGCTCGATACGGTCCAGCGTCAGGTCTCCGACGGTCAGCGTCGTTTCCGCAGGGGTTCCGAGCTGTTCCGCACGACGACCGAGCACTTCGACGCGGGCCAGCAGTTCGGAGAAGGCGTAGGGTTTGGTCAGGTAGTCGTCTCCGCCGGCGCGCAGGCCGGTGACGCGATCATCCACCTGCCCCATGGCGGACAGAATCAGAACCGGGGTCGTGTTGCCGCCCTCGCGCAGCTCGGTGACGAACGCCAGGCCGTTCATGTTCGGCATCATGCGGTCGACCACCATGACATCGAACGTCCTTTCGGCGACCATGGCCAAGGCTTCGCGCCCGTCAGAAGCCATTGCACAGCCATGACCGGACTCTTCGAAGGACTCGACCAGTTGGGCTGCGAGTGCAGTGTCATCTTCGACGATCAGGATGTTCATGAAGGGCCGCACTCTGGTGCCAAATTCGGTGGCGGGGTGCACGGCGCACCCCGCCCGGGATCGGCGCGGTTCTAGCCGCGGGCGACTGGCAAGGCAACGAAGCGGCTGCCCTCGCCATTCTCGACCTGCAGCAGCACGGCCTTGCGGTCGGCAGCCATTGCGGCTGCCAGGAGGCGACCCACCGCCTGGACGTCGTCCACATTCGTTCCGTTCATGGAAACGATGCGGTCGCCTTCCTGCAACCCGCGCTCACCTGCAGCGCTGTCGCGTGCTACGGACGCAACGGCGACGCCGTCTCGCGTGTCCGCCAGCGACAGTCCGAGATCGTCGAAGTCGACGGTAGCGTTGTTTCGCTCACCGTCATTGCGCGGGGCTTCGGCGCGGCGTTCCTGTCCGGGCAATTCACCCAACGACACGGCAATGGTGCGCTGCTCCCCATCCCGCACGATCGTGATCTGCGCGGTCTGGTCCGGGGAATAGGCGGCGATGGTGCGCGAGAGGTCTTTCGGACCTTCGATCGTCTCCCCGTCCACTTCGACGATGACGTCACCGACCTGCAAACCTGCGTTGGATGCTGGCGCATCTGCGCTGGCTTCCGCAATGATCGCACCGTCGGCAGAAGGAAGATCGAGTGAATCAGCGATATCCTGTGTCACCGGCTGGATGCGCACGCCGAGATAGCCCCGAGTAACCTCGCCGTTCTCGATCAGATCGGCCACGACCTTGCTGGCGGATTTGGCTGAAATGGCGAAGGCGATGCCGACATTGCCGCCGGATGGCGAGAAGATTGCCGTGTTCACACCGATGACTTCACCCGTCAGGTTGAAGGCAGGGCCGCCGCTGTTGCCCTTGTTCACGGCCGCATCGATCTGCAGGAAATCGTCGTATGGACCCGAGCCGATATCCCGGTTCTGACCGGAAACGATACCTGCAGTCACGGTGCCACCGAGACCAAACGGGTTACCGACGGCCACGACCCACTCGCCGACGCGGGCCAGATCTTCATCGAACTCGACATATGTAAAATCCTCACCAGCGACCTTGAGGACCGCCAGGTCGGTCTTTGGGTCGGTGCCGACGAGCTTGGCGTCGATCTCTTCGCCGTCGTTCATGACGACCGTATACTCGGACCCGTTCTCGATAACGTGGTTGTTGGTGACGATGTACCCATCGGCGGAGACGAAGAAACCGGAACCTTGAGACGCACCGAACCGGCGCGGGCCGTTTCGCCGATCGCGACCTCGGTCCATGCCTCGGTCACCGAAACGCTCGTCGAAGAAGCGACGGAAGGGGTGGTTGCGAGGCAAATCCGTACCACCATCGAAAGCGGCGGGTTCCACTGCAGTCTTCACGCGCACGGAGACGACAGCGGGGCTAACGGCGCTGACGACATCGGCGAAGCCCGGAGCGGCGGGGGCGTCGACGCTGACAGCGTCGGCCAGCACGGGTGTGGTTGGCGCTATGACACCGCCTGTTATGAACGCGGCACCCAACGCCAGTGCCGTTGCACTGCCGAAGAGACGGGTTCTGGTCTTGCTTGGATTGGACATGGTCAACCTCATGATATCCGGACATACGAGACGCGGACCATCCGCGCCGTTGCGTTGGATATGAGGTTCGAAATGCGGTTCAGGGGCGGCAGCCAGATTAAACCGCTGTAAGCCTACTACCGACCGGGCCGGGAGTTTTCGTCCAACAGCCGTGCAAGCCGTGCTTCCTCGTCAGGATGCAGAGGCGCGGCGGCGTTCGGCCTCTCAACGCGCATTCGAACCACGAGAAAGATACCGAACAGGCCGATCAGAACCGGCGACAGCCACAGGATGAGCGTGTGGGCTGAGAAACGCGGCTTCAGCAAGACGAACTCGCCGTAGCGTTCGACCAGATAGTCCATGATTTCCGGATCAGACTTGCCGTCGTCGATCTGCTCGCGAACGAGCTGGCGAAGGTCCTGCGCGACCCCGGCCTCCGAGGAGGCGATGGATTGGTTCTGACATACGACACAACGCAACTGATCGAACAGGCGCTTTGCACGGGCGTCGTCTTCCTGCGCCATCAGCGGGCCGAGAGATACGAGCAGTGCAACCATGGCCAGGACAAATCTAGGCATGGGAGGCCGTTCCCACCCGCTCGTGCCTCGTGGTCCGCGCCCTGCGCCTGCTGAAGAGGCCGATCGTTCCGGCAACCGACATGATGATCGCGCCAATCCAGATCAACGTCACCAGCGGTTTCCACCAGATGCGAACGGCGACCGAGCCATCCTCGCGGCCTTCGCCCAGCGCGATATACAGCTGCGAAAATCCGAACGTAACGATGGCCGCTTCCGTGGTCGGCATCTGGCGTGCGGGATAGAAGCGTTTCGACGGCTCTGCGTTGGCAACGACGCGCCCGTTCTCACGCACGGTTATCAAGGCGAGCTGTTCGTTGAAGTTACCCCCGTCCCGATTTCTGTAGCCGTCATTGGTGATCGAAAATCCGGCGGCATCCGCGCTCGCTCCCGGTGCGATCTGCACCACATGCTCCCGCTCGAACGCAGTGACGGCCACGATGCCCAGCATGGTGACGCCGACGCCGAAATGCGAAAGTGCCGTGGACCAAGTCGTCCCCGGCAGACCGACGATGCGCCGTGCCGTTGCGCGTACCGGTTGCCTGCCCAGACCGGTCCGCTGGACGATTTCGGCAAACGAGCCGACCATCAGCCACACCGCGATGCCGATAGCCAAAGGTGCCAACCACCGGCCCGGTGCCACGAATGCAGCGACGATGACAGTCGTCACGACCGCCACGAGAGCCGCAAACCAAAGGCGCTGAAGCGCGCCACGCAGGTCACCGTTTTTCCAGGCCAGCAAAGGTCCGAGCGGCATGAGCAGCACCAACGGAATGGCGATGGGAATGAACGTGAGATTGAAGAAGGGCGCGCCGACGGAAATCTTGTCGTCGGTCAAAGCTTCGAACACCACCGGATACAACGTTCCGATCAGCACCGTCACCGTGGCGGTTGCCAGCAGCAGGTTGTTGACCACCAGCGAGCCTTCGCGGGAAATCGGCGAGAATAGTCCGCCCGCCTGAAGCGCGCCGGCGCGCCATGCGAACAGGATGAAGGAACCACCGACGAAGATCGACAGGATCGTCAGAATGAAGAGCCCCCGCGACGGGTCACTGGCGAATGTGTGCACGGAAGTGAGCACCCCGGAGCGGACGAGAAACGTGCCCAGCAGGCTGAGGGAGAATGTCAGGATGGCAAGCAGAACCGTCCAGATCTTCAACGCATCCCGCTTTTCCATCACCAACGCGGAGTGCAACAGCGCCGTGCCGGAAAGCCAAGGGAGGAAAGAGGCGTTCTCGACCGGGTCCCAGAACCACCACCCGCCCCAACCGAGTTCGTAATAGGCCCAATAGGAGCCCATCGCGATGCCGGCGGTCAAAAACACCCACGCCACCAGCACCCACGGCCGCACCCAACGGGCCCACGCCGTATCGATGCGACCTTCGATAAGAGCTGCCACCGCGAAGGCGAACGTGATCGAAAACCCGACATAGCCGAGATACAGCATCGGTGGATGGATCGCGAGGCCGATGTCCTGAAGGATAGGATTGAGGTCCTGCCCCTCGATCGTCGGGAACTGACGTTCGAAAGGGTTCGACGTGAACAGGATGAAGGCGAAAAATGTCAGCAGCAGCCAACCCTGAACGGACTGCACGGTGGCCTTCAGCGTTTCGGGCAGTTCGGAGCCGAACCAGCTTACCGCTGCCGCAAACAGGGCCAGAATGAGCACCCACAGCAGCATGGAGCCCTCGTGGTTGCCCCAGGTGCCAGTCAATTTGAACAGAAACGGCATTTGCGAATGGCTGTTCTGCCAGACATTGAGAACGGAGAAATCGGAAACAGCGTAGGCGTTGACCAAAGCTGCGAAGGAAATGGCGGTGAACAGCAGGATGCCATTGCTCGACGCATCACCCGTCGCCATCAGGCGACTGTCACCGACCCGGGCACCCCACAGGGGCACCACGCTCTGGACGATCGACAGAGCGAAAGCGAGGACAAGCGCGAAGTGGCCAAGTTCGGCGGTCACGGCTTGGCCGCTCCGACGGGCTCGCCATGCCAGACACCTTCGGCTTTCAGTTTTTCCGCCATATCGGCGGGCATGTAGTTCTCGTCGTGTTTGGCCAGCACTTCATCGGCGGCAAATGTTCCGTCCGGCAACATCGTGCCTTCCGTGATGATGCCCTGCTTTTCGCGGAACAGATCGGGGAGAATATCCTCGAACGACACCGCTATGCGATTGGTGGAATCGGTAAGCGCGAAAGAGACCTTGAGACCTTCTCCCCGCTCCACCGACCCCTCCTCGACTAACCCGAACAACCGGATGCGCTGACCGGCAGAAGGGGCGGCTTCGCGCAGTTCGCTGGGGCTCATCGCGTAGGAAATACCGGAGCGCATGGCGAAGACGGACAGCCCCACGGCAAGCGACAGAACGAAGCCGACGATACCAATCCACATCAAGCGGGTCGCGCGGGCGGTCATTTCAATCCTTCCGCGAAATCAGTACGAAGGGCCATCAATCTTTCTCTCAATTCCGACGTCAGGTCTTCTCGCTCAAGGGCGATATCCAGCGCGCCCACCGCTTCTGCAGGTCGATTGAGAACTTCGTATGACCGCTTCAACCGTGCCCAACCCTCGAGATCGCTCGGGTCGTCGATCAGTTTGGCCTGCAAGCCAGCGACCATTCCCTCGATCATCGTCTGCTGCGAGTCCGCACGTTCGGACAATTCGTTCAACCGGGCAATCCGCTGGTTCACGAGAACCTGCCATTCGGCATCTTCCGTCGCTGTCTCGCGAAGCTTCGTCCAGGACGCCAGGGCATCCTCGAAGCGGCCGGACTGTTCCATCGCCACCGTCCGGTAATAGGCAGCCTTTCGGTTGGCAGGGTCCACCGCAAGCGCTTCGTCCAGCAAGGCCCGTGCCGATGCCGGTACCAGGTTGCCGTCGACCTGTATCTCGGCCTCCGCAAGATCGGCCAGATTGTCGGCTGTTCTGCCCTGCAGTCGCACCAGCTGCCGCACGGCATTCCGGCGTTTGGGATAGTCTCCGGATGTGCCGTAGACACGCGCCAGTATCGTCCAGCCTTCGGCGTCGTCGGGGTTCGACTTCAGGTGCTGCTCCACCCTTGCGACCATCAGCTGCATCTCGGCGTCGTTTCCGACTTCCGCCTGTTGAGCGGACAACGGAACGTCCGGACGGGAGGGCTCTCCGAGCGTCATGTAAACGCCAAGCGCAACAGCCGGCACTGCGACCAGTGCAACAAGCGACGCCATCGTCCGATAGACAGTCGCGGCACCACGTTCGCCTTTCACGGAACCCGGTTCCTGCAATCGCAACAGCTGGCGCGCGGTGATCGCGCGTTCTTCCTTCAAGCTCTCGTCGGAGGGGTCCTTTGCAACCAGGCGGTCGAGTTCGGCAAGCCGGCTGCGGTAGTGGAGAAAGTAGGTCTCGTCACGTCCCTGCCCGGGCCTTGCCAGCGGGAAGAGCAGCAGGAGAATTGCAATGCCAAGCATCGCGCAGATGAGCGCCCAGAAGATCATACGGCGTTCTAACCGTTCAGTCGCTCAATTCAACGATGAGAAAGCCACGACAGCGCGACAAATTCACGAACCTAGACGACAGGTGCCCACGGCTGGCCCGGACGACGGCAGACGGTCACTTGAGACCGCGATATCGCTGCCCCGCCACCCGCATTCTCGTAGTTCAGCCGGCGGCAATCGCGACCGGCGATACGAAACGGTTCCGAGGCCCGGACCGAGCCACCGGTCGATGCACTGGTCGCCCAGGGATAGGCAACGTTGGGTTGGCCGAACTCCAGCGCACTGCGTTCAGCCGTTGCCAGCGCAGCCGCGGCCCGCGCGTCGGGAGGTTCAGGGGTCGGTTCGCTGGAAAGGTAGAAAATGGCTCCCGGCTCCGAAGGCGTGGCGGTTATCGGTTCGACGGACGTCACCGTGTTGGTGCAGCCGGAAACCAGAATACCGGCTACGATGATGACTGTGCGGATACTCATGGTGCCTTACCCCGAACTGGAATGGGGAGTCTGACCACGCAGCGCAGGCCTCCAAGGTCTTCAGACCGGGTCAGGGTGAACTCACCACCGTAATCTTGCGCCATGTCGTTCACGATCGACAATCCCAATCCTGATCCGGCGCTTGCTTCGTCGATACGCTTGCCACGTTGAAGCGCGCGCTCTCTTTCCTCATCGCTAAGCCCTTTGCCATCGTCTTCGATGACGATAAGGGCGTAGCCGGTTTCGGTATCATCCACCCGCACGGTGATACGAACTGCATGTCGGGCAAAGCGAGCGGCGTTGTCCAGCAGGTTCCCGATGGATTCCTGCAAGTCATCGCGTTCGCAGGAGACGAGCACATCAACATGTCCGGATGAACTGAAGGTAAGTTGCGGATGCAGTTTTCGCATGACCTTGGTTAAGCCATCCACAACGTCGTTGACCGCAGTGCGATGGCCAATTCCCTCGCGGCGCGCACCACGGCGGGCACGTTCCAGATAGGATGCAATCTGTCCCTGTATGGACTGCAACTGACCGACGATCGGTGCGCCCCCTTCCAAATTGCGGGCATCGTTCAAGGCAGCGGAGAGGGGTGTCTTGAGCGCATGGGCAAGGTTGCCGACCTGGTGCCGGGCACGCTCCATGGTCGCACGGTTGGCAAGGGCAAGTGCGTTGATCTCCTCGGCCAGCGGCGCAATTTCCGGTGGCAGCGGACCGTGCAGAACCACCTGCTCTCCCGCCCGCATCGCAGCCAGCGCCTCGCTGGCATTGGTCAACGGCCGCAAGCCGCTGCGAACGGCGAACCATGTCGCGACCAAAGTGCTGGCCAGAAGCAGAAGAAAGATTGCAGCGATGAGGCGCAACAGCTCGTTGCGTGCGCTTTCGAGGTCCGCCACCGCCGCGCCGACGCTGATTTGATACAGGTCGCCGTTCTCGCCCAGAAACACCTGCGCATCCAGTTGTTGGCCCGCACCGCTCGCGGTGTCGACGCGCCAGTAGCGTTGAAACGTATCGTCGAATGCGGCGTCGGCCCCGTTGGGCACGGGCAATGCGTCCCCTGAAATTGAACGAGAATTCGATACGGAGACACCCGGCTCGTCGGCTCTTGCAATCGCCCAATACCAGCCCGACAGGGGCAGGCTGAAACGTGGATCGCCGATTTCCGGACTGGCGGATATCGTGCCGTCGGCACTCACGACGGCGGACCCCATGACGTTGTAGGCGTGGGCGAGAAGCAGGCTGCGGAGCGAACTGTTGGCCTCCCGCTGCAACACGACGAACAGGACGACCGTGACGACGACCAATCCGAAACCCAGACTGATCACGAGCGTTGCAAACAATGTGGACGTCATCGACCTCGATCTTGCAACGGTCGCAGGCTTCGGTGCGCTCAAACCTTGTATCCGAGACCGCGCACCGTCTGAATAAAAGCCGGGTCGAGTTTTCGGCGCAGGCGACCGACGAAGACTTCGATGGTGTTGGAGTCCCTGTCGAAATCCTGATCATACAGATGTTCGATAAGCTCCGTCCGGCTGACGACCTTGCCCTCGTGGTGCATCAGATAGGCGATCAGACGCAGTTCCAGCGACGTGAGTTTGACCGGTTCGCCCTTGTGCAGGACCATAGATTTGGCGGTATCGAGTTCGACGTCGCCGATGACGATGGTTGATGCCGCATGTCCGGCGGACCGACGGATCAGCGCGCGCAACCGGGCCAGCACCTCTTCGATATGAAACGGTTTGGTGACGTAATCGTCCGCCCCGGCGTCGATCGCTGCTACCTTGTCGCTCCAGCGGTCTCGCGCTGTCAGCAACAGAACGGGCATGAGGCGACCTGCGGCTCTCCACTTTTCCAGAACGGTGATGCCGTCCATCTCCGGCAGGCCGATATCCAGCACGACCGCATCGTAGGGTTCCGTGTCACCGAGGAAATGCCCTTCCTCGCCATCGCGTGCGCTGTCCACGGCGTAGCCTGCCTTCGTCAACGACTCCATCAACTGGCGATTGAGATCGCTGTCATCCTCGACGATCAGAATACGCATGCGCGCCCCCTACTTTGCCACCACGAACGTACGGCGTACGGGAGGGCCACTGCTGGACGGTATCAACAACTTGATTTCGCACTCATCGCCGACGGCACGCACCGACACGACCCTGCCGCCCTCCGCACTTGCCAGTTGGCTGGCCCGCTGGTCGCACGATGCGGCATGGCCCTGGGTTCCGTAAGCCGTCATTATCAGGAACGCTGTGCACAAAATGCGAAACATGGGGGTCTCCGTAGAACAGCGCAGACCATACTGCCAGGCGTGTGAACTGCAAATGAATGGCCGGCGATCCCGACCTTCATTTGCAGCATGGCGGCGTAGTGTCAGCCGATCCGTTTGGTTGCAGCCACCCGACCGATGATGGCAAAGAGCGAGGCTGCGACGGCGATCACCTGCAGCAGGGCCTCGGTCAAGGCCACCTGTGCGCCATCGTCGAG
The DNA here is from genome assembly GCA_963711195.1 of uncultured Alphaproteobacteria bacterium. Lineage (GTDB taxonomy): Bacteria > Pseudomonadota > Alphaproteobacteria > Rhizobiales > Rhizobiaceae > Pseudahrensia. Next base: position 161,757 of record CAVQDK010000011.1, on the reverse strand, counting down.
ATGGTAGCCGAATGCTGCAAGCAACATGGAGCCAACTGCGACGAGCGAGGCGATGACGGTCTTGGACGTGTACCAGGGTTTGGAGTCGTTCATGTCAGTTTCCTATCTTGGTTCAGGTTTGGTCGACAGTTAGTGTGGCGCGCGGTCCTGCTCCGGTTCGACGGGACATCTGCGCGACGTCGATCGTAATCGAAGTCGCGGTGCCGAATGCGTCGGCCAGTTCGGCAGCAGGCACGGTAATGGACGGTGCAGTCGAGGTCAGAACAAGGGTCTCGATACCGGAACTCACCCGCACTTCGTAAACCTCAGTATCTTCGCTCATTGGAATCTCGAGGTCGTTCCAATCGTCGTCCGAAAGGCGGTCGCGTCGGATCCACCGGCAACTCAAACCTCCTGTGCCCGACCATTCCGCCCGCAGGTGAACCGGGCTGTAGGTCTGAAAACCACGTCCACCCGGCGCATAATCGACGCGTCGGTAGTTGAAGGCGTCGAGGGGGTCGCGGGACGGGCCGACAAGCCATTCGTGCGGCGCACCCGACCGGCTCTGTGCGCCGGCGAGTTCGGGAACGCGCGCGTCGAGTGCCACCAACCGCGCGCCGGTGCCCGCCCCTGCTTCGGCCTCCGGTTCCGTTCCCGCCAGCCCCCGTAACAGGTGCTTGAGGCGGTAGGTTCGCTCCTCCACCAGTTCCACGGTTTGCGCCTGGATGATTTCGTAGCGGCCCGTGCCGCTGCGAATGGCAAAGGCGTTGGCACCTGCCAGCAGCGAGAGCTGATCGACGGATTGCAGAGTTCCGCCGATCACCCTCACGTCGATGCTGTCCCCGTTGGCGAACCTGGAAACGATGTTCGATGGCCCAAGTGGCGTCAGCAGTGAACCTAGCACCGCACTTTCCAACACGATTTGAGACAGGACATGATCGGCACTCGTCGGAGATACGAACACGGCCATTTCTCCAGGCCACGGCGCAGCCGATATGGCGATCCGGTTGGCCTGCGCCTGATCGGGGCGCAGGAACGGCAGGTCGAGCATCTCGACGATGGGTTTGGAAACCGGTGACAGAACCGCCGGAACGCTGATGCGCGGTGTGGCTGCATTCGATGCTTCTGGATTTCTGCCAACCGGCTCGCCTTCGATATGAGCCGAGGCTGTCAGCTTGCGCGTCGCCCCGTCTTCGATGTCGTCGACACGCCAGATGCGGTCCTGCGAAAACTCGGGCAGCCGCACGGCGTCGCCCACGCTGATGGCCAGATCGGACGGCGGCAATGTAAAGGAAATGGCTTCACGACCCAGCCTGATCCCTTCTATGTAGTCCTTCGCGATCGGGGCCAGTATTTCGGTGTTCGCAACGAAAGGTTGCGACAGTACGATATCGCCTTGCGCTCTCCGTCCCAACACCCGGGCGCTGGTCTCCGCGTCTTCGTAGACCGTTTGCGGGTCGACATGCAGAACGCGAACCCGATCGGGCAGCTCTGCCCCGTGCATCCGCTCGACGGTGGCTTCGACAGCGTCCTTCTCGAACGTCAGCTCGTCCTTGCGATAGGCTTCCACGGCTCCCCAGGCCGGAGACCGGAACACGAGCGTGCCGCGATCCTCGTGCACCGCGATACGGTAGAACGACAGGACGGATTCCAGCACCGAACGCGGCGATGCCGGTTCGCCCAGAATGTAACCGTCGATCATGCCCTGCACACCGCGCACGTCGTGCCGCGTCATGCCGGCTTCATCGAGCACCGTCGCGATGAAGTCCTTGATCGGGAGCCCGTCCAGTCGGCCGTTCAGCCAGTGTCCCGTCCGCCAGTTGCCCGCGTCCGCCCACAAATCGGCACGGTCCGGAAAGGCCGGAAACGGACGGGCATCCCACGCCCACAATTGCGACGATCCCATGTCGACCATCCGACCGTCATAGGCTGCCGAGCGCGGGTTGCGGGCGGGGTCGAAACTTGGGTGGCGGTCGTCCCAGTGGGTCTGGGTCGCGTCTATCGCATTCATCATCGCCAGATCGTCACGCGCTGCCCGTGAAAAATAGGGAATGCGCGTTTCGCTTGACTTGGCATCGACGAATGCGTTCGGTTCCGCAGCACCGTTGTGAACGGCGGGGAAGCCGAACTCGGTGAAGACGATCGGCTTGGAGCGGGGAACCCAGGGGGAAGCCTGGGGCACATCGACACCGCCCCGACGATCGAAATGGTGGTTGGACCACCAGCTTGCGAAGTCCTTGTAGCGATAGACCCAGGGCTTGCCCGCACCGTCGGTGATGTCGGTCCTGATGCCGGCTGCGCGATCCTGCGCCGTCGCGTAATACCAGTCGTATCCTTCGCCACGACCGACATTGGCTTCCAACATGTCGGGATCGGTGCTGAACGTGCCCAAGCCGTCGGGGCTGCCGCGTTCGCGCCAGTCGCTGATGGGCACGTAGTTGTCGATACCGACCGCGTCGATATTCGCGTCGGCCCAGAGCGGATCGAGATTGTAGAACACGTCGCCGCTGCCATCGGCAGGCTGGTAGCCGAAATATTCCGACCAGTCCGCGCCGTAGGTGATGCGGGTGTCCGGCCCCAGAATGGCCCGCACTTCCGCAGCCAGCGACCGCAGTGCATCGACGAAGGGGAACGTGTCGCCGGGGCCGCGGACGGATGTCAGTCCGCGCAGTTCCGAGCCGAGGATGAAGAGATCGACACCGCCCGATCGCACTGCAAGATCGGCATAGTGCAGGACCATACGTCGATAATCCCAGCCGTCCGCTCGGCCGCTGGCGAAGGTGGCGATCTGCTCCGTTGCTGCCGCGGTGCGGTCCACCGTGGCGGGTGCGCCAGGAGCCGGATCGCACGTGATGCGGCCTCGCCATGGGTGTGTGGGCTGACCGATGCCGCCATAGGGCGAAGGCAGTCCGTTGCCGGCGGGCACGTCCATCATGACGAACGGATTGAGAGCGACGCGCAAGCCCTTCGCTCTGATCGCCTGAATGGCCCGGACGACAGAACCGTCCGAGGGCGTGCCACCATAGGACGGTCTTCCGTCGACTTTGGACACGAGTCCTGCAGTTCTACGCGTCAGACCGGCCACGTTCCACGGATCGCCCTGCGCGAGGATACGATTGTCGACCTGCACACGAGGTTCCACCTTGCACGAACCGGCGCGCAGGTCGTCGCCGAACCATGCCACGACCAAAGCGACCTGTTCCAGGTTCGGGCAGGTCGTGGCCAAACCGTTCAGCGATGCGGCAAAATCGGTGTCGTGCGTGGTTTGCGTGACGTTGAGATGTTCGATTTTGGTTTCCGCCACCTTCTCCGATACCGGATGAGGGTCGTATCCGAACTCGGTCGCGCCCGGGATCATGTTGACTGCCCGCACGCGCCGGGAAACGGGGCTGACCGGGCGGACGATCTCCACCGCGATCTGGGGAATGCGGTTGCCGTAACGCTCCAGCAGGAAATGCTCGAAGACGACGTATGCAAGGCCCCGGTAAGCGGGGGCGCGACCGGCACCTTGCTTGGCCTCGATGAGCGGATCTGGCAGTTGCGTTTCGGTGCCTGTGTAGATGCGGATCGTATGCTCTGGCTGCACGATCTCTTCGCCATCGGCCCAGATGCGGCCCACCCGACCGATCTCGCCCTCGCACAGACCCACCGCGAAATTGGCGTAGTAGCTGTATGTCGTGGTGGTCGTTTTCGGCCCACCGCCAATGCCCTTGCCACCGCGAGACTGGCTCGTGGTCGACGTTTCCTCCTCGAAGGCGGTCGCCCAGATGACTTCGCCGGACACACGACCGCGCCCGAAGATGCGCGCTATGGGCGCACCTTCGCGCGAGGACAGGACACGCGTGCTTTCAAGCCGCGGCCCGTGGACGGAACGGTCCGCATTGCCGCCAAAGAGTTGCTGGTCGATATACCGGCCGCCCAACGCACCGGCAGCGCGGCCAAGAACCGCGCCGAACGGTCCGCCGACGAGGCCACCGACGGCCGCCCCGGCCGCTTGAAGAACAAGTGTCGCCATAGGCCAATTCTCTCAGATCGGATCAACGGAGTGTCGGGAAGCGGAAGACGGCCGCAATTCGGCTGCGCCAGAACGGGACGAGAGCACCTTCGACCACCCGGTTGCCCTCGTAGGCGTGGATCAGCGTTTCGCCGTGCGCGTCGGTGGACAGGATGCCCGCGTGTTTCGCAACGCTGCGTGGCTTCATGCGAAACAGCAGCACGTCGCCGGCCTGCCTGTCCGCGACCGCTACCGGCTGGAAGTGGCGCAGCGCAGCGCCCATCAGCCTTTCCGTGCCGGACGTTTCCGCCCAGTGCGAACCGTAGGGCGGCACGGGTTCAGGTTCGGGTCCGACCACCGAGCGCCACACGCCACGCACGAGGCCCAGGCAGTCGCACCCTACATCCTGCACCGAAGCCTGATGTGCGTATGGCGTGCCTATCCAGTCACGGGCCGCCTCCACGACACGCTGCCCGGCTTCCGTCGGGGCACTCATGGAACGAGAGGCCGACCGTCGTGCACCGCGTCCCTGACCGCGTAAGCCAGCGCCTTCTGAGAGCCAGGGAATGTGCGGATGCCCCCGGAAATTGAGGTGGTTGGAAAACTTGTCACGACAGGTTGCAAGGGTCTGATCGCACCCTGCGTGAATGGTGAAACTGTCACCTGGTGCCATCGGTCGCCCCGGCGGTTCCTGGAGGCCGATCGTGGTTGGTGTGCCACCGCCCACGGATGCTGCACGCGCGATCGAACCGGCGTTCGCGCCACTTGTCCAACGCACTTCGCCTTCTGCGAACCAGCCCTGTGGATAGCCGTCCACCCCGGTACACCGGAATGACTTCGCGTCCAGCATGTCCACCACGATCCCGCGGGCCGTGAGCGCATGCGCCGACAGATCGACACCACATCGGGCATCGCCGACCACCGCGTCGCACGTGCGGGCGTAACTGCGCCCCTGCACACGGTCGAGCAGCGAGGTCAGTCCGCGCAGTTCGACGCGGAAGGTCTGGGCGTCGCGCGCAATCTCACCGACGATCATGGTGCGCTGATGAAATGCCTGATCCTGGTCAGCCCAGTTCACGCTCCACACTTCTACTTGCGCATCGTCGTAGACCCCTGCGGCAATGTCCTCGGCGGTGACGGCGTCGGATTGCAATGCGCCTTCGATATCCTGCGTATCGGGGGAAAGCCCGAGGCTGCGGACGGCTTCGGTCGCGTTGAAGCCACTGGTCGCCTTGCAAGGCGTCCCTGCCACCACGACCGTCCCGTCGTGGTCGGTGAAACCCATGGCAACCCCATTCGCTGGGCGCACGATCCAGCAGGTGCACAGGGTCGTTGCGCCGCTGTCGAGATGGGTTTGAAGGGCCGGGTCGACGTGCCTCATAGCAGGATCTCCAACAGCGGAATGGTGGGAATGTCGCCCGCTTCGAAGCTGGCGAGGTTGATCTCGATACGCTCGATATCGAACCGCACGGGCACATCGAATTGGAATCCGGCCGTGATGACGGCACCGATCGCAGGAGGATCGGCGAATGTGACGGTGCCGCTCACGTGGTCGACGGCGTGCCCGGCCACAGCTGCGCCGTCGATCGCTATTCCCACCGAACCGACGACGGTTTTGTCGATGCGACGGACATAGGCATCCTCGCCTGTCCCGTAGGCCTTCACGATCTCGAACACGCTCTTCACCCCGTCGCCGATACCCACATGCTGATCGGTCGGTTGCGGTGCCGCCTGCGGCGGGCAGGACTTCCAGTCGACAGGGTCACGAAAGCGAAAGCCGAACAAAGGTCCGCGGCGGGCTTCGAAGAAGGCAACGACCCGGTTCAATTCGTTCAGGGTCTTCACGCCGTATCCCGCCTCGAACCGTCGGCGAGACCGACGCCATCGCTGGTTCCGCTCTTCGCGACCGGAACCGAGCGTGACGATGTCCGTCTGCCGTTCCGGACCACCGGACGAGCCGAACCCGATGTCGAGGGGGAAGCGTTCCTCGCTGAATCCGGTCATGTGCTACTCCTCATCGAACTTATGTTCACAAACCACGCCGCCCGCGACCGACGGTGCGCGCCAGCATGGCGGACACCTGTCCCTGCGATTTTGCGAAACCCGCCACGTCCGGCGTCGAGATATTGAACGTGACGTTGACCGCCTGCCCGGCACCGCCGGAGCGCACGCCAAGATTGCCGTCGCTGCCGCGTGCGAGGGGCAGGATCGCTTCGGTACCCGCTTCGCCCATCAGGCCGGTTCCGGATGGCATGGGAAAATAGGTGGGGGCCGAGACGACGCCGCCCTTTGCGAAGGGCACTACGCCTGTCGGCATTGCTGCGCCTGCGCTGCCTCCTCCGATCCCTGAAAACAGGGCCGAAATCGCATTGGAAGCCAGAGACTCCAGCGGACGCATTCCTGCCCTCAGGGCGACGTCCGAAAGGCGCAATGCCATCGTGCGTAGCGTATCCTCGAAAGACTTTCCGCTGGTCACGGCACCGCGCATGGTGGACGAAAAGACCGCCGCGAAGGAGCGCGACTGTTTCGACAGGTCCGTCAGGGCATTGGAAAAGCCGCTGAGGTCGGCCTCTACCGGAATGCTGATCGTCTGGTCGTCATTGGCCATCGTTCGGCGTCCTCATATCGGGGTAGCGGCGTTGCAAGGCGACAAGGTCCGCCCGCTCCGGCGCGGGGCGTTGCGGCGCATGGGCCTCCATGGCGGCATGAAGTTCACGCACCGAAAGAGACCAGAACGCCTGCGGGGAAAGGCGCAGGGTGCCGAAGCCGAAACGCATGGCATCGGCCCATGGAAATGGCCTCAAGCCGTTTTCTCCGGCGTGCCGAACGTCGCCGTCAGCAAGTCCGCCACCAGTCTTGCATAGCCGAGCGCACCGCCCTCGACCTGCATCTCGGCCAGTTCGTCGTCGCTGATCGTAAAGCCTGCCCCGCGAAGACCAGCGCCGAGAACGCGCAACATGTCGGCTGCCCGAAGGCGGCCGGTCCCGAACCGCTCGGTCAGCGCGCCTAGATCGTCGGCGTCGAAGGCGTCCTCCAGTTCGGCAAGCGCGCCGAGTGTAAGACAGAGCGTATAGTCGCGCCCGTCGAACCGTGCGGGCACTTCTCCCCTGTGGCGGTTCGCCATCACGCGTCCCCCGCGAAACCGATCGGCCCGGCGGATTCGAGGCTCATCTCGAACGTCACCTCGCCGTTGTGTTCACCCGCATATTCCAGCGACACGATCTGGAACGCGCCCGTCACGGTGCCGAAGTCGGGGATGACGAGCGACCACGTTTCGATCGTGCCGTTGAAGAACGTGGCGCGGATCAGTGCGTCGGATGCGGCATCCTTGAAGATGCCGGAGCCGGAGACGGCAGCGCGCTTGACCCCTGCCCCGTCGAGCAGTTCACGCCAGCGCCCGGCGGACTGGGAGTCGGTCGTATCCACACTTTCGGCGTTGAACGACAGGCGACGCGAACGCATGCCCGCCACCGTGACGGGGAACGCTTCGCCGGCCGGTTGCAGTTTCAACAGCAGGTCTTTGCCTTTTTGAGCGGCCATGCGGCTCTCCTCTATACGGTTGTGAAATCAGGCGGCGCGACGTTCGACGACGGCGCGAAAACGCAGCACGCCGTGGACATATCCGCTGGGACGGTCGCGGCGGGTTTCCGCCAGTTGGAAACGCAGCGCGACGAGGTGGTTGTCGGCCAGCGTCACGCCGTCCTCAAGCGCGTTGCGGATTGCGTCCTGGATCGCGTGGTTTTCCTGCCGGTCGTGGCGCCGCGACCATGTATGGACGAAGAACACGATTGCATCGCCATCGTCGGAAGCCGTGTTCCAGTCGGACACGGTGCTGCGGCCCAGCACGACATAAGGAGGACGCACCCGTTCCGGCACACGGTCGAAGACACGGTCGGGACCGGTCAGCGCGCGTAGGGCAGGGTCGTCGGCAAGCGTGCTGAAGCAAGCGCTTTGCAGATCGGTGGTAGTGTCCATCAGCGATCTCCCGCCAGGTCGTGCAGGGCCGAGGCGACCTCACCGCTTGCCGGTTCGTCGAGCGACCCGTATTCCCGTTGCCACAGGTTCGGGCCGGTCAAAGCGATGCTGGTCTCGCCATCTCGTGATGAGACGGTGGCGGTCGCATCCGTTCCGCGTGCCTGCAGATCAACCTCCAGCCGTGCCGCCAGCTTCTCGGCATGGGCGTCGAGAGCCGGCTGTAGGTTGCGGGGTGACAGAGCACGAATGAGACCGTTCGCGGTCAGGCCCAGGGCGGTGCTCATCGGCCTTCCTCCGCACATTGGCATTCGATGTAGCGGTGTCGTTCATCCGGGTCGTGAACGGTGGTCACATCGAAGATCCGATACCCCATCCGCATACGCCACCCGCTGGCGACATCCTCACGGAATCGCAGGATCACGCGGTGGGTCGTTTCCTCGTCCGTCTGCTGGGCGAGCTGGCGCGCCTTGGCCGAGAGCGGTCGCAGCGCACCCCAGACCTGATCGACTTCGGTCCACTGCACTTGCCAGTCCACCGACACCGTCGGGCGTCTCCACCGGCATTTCCAGCACAAAACGGTGGGCGAGCTGGCCCGGGTCGCGGAACACGCTCACAGCCGCACCGTGCGGTAAGCGGCGACGAGTTTATCGAACCCGGGCGGTAGCGAAACCGGCTGCTGGGATGGAGGTATGGCACCGCGGAACTCGTACCAGTGCGCGACCAGCAGCAGGATGGCCCGCTTCAAGCGTGTCCGGCACGTCGATGCCGAGGTCGCCGTAACCGACGACGACATCGATCTCCATGCCGTTTGTCGCCTGCGTGGCCGACCGATTGGCCACCAGTTCCAGCGCCACGGGCTCGGACCTGTCGAGGCGGTAGGCAGAGGGGTCCAACGCTTGCGCGGTACCATTGCCGTCGTAGCAGGTGACCGCATCGACCCGCTGCACCGGACCGAGTGGCAGCCTGATGCTCGGTCCCTGCGGTGGCGCATCGGAATAGACCCGCCACATTTGCGTCATGAGGCGCTGGCCGCTGGCAAATTCCACGTACTGCCGTGCCGCCTTCAGCGTGTCGGCGATCAGCGCATCCTCGTGGTCATGATCGACCCGCAAATGAGTCTTCACTTCTCCCAACGAAAGCGGCTCCAGGGCCGGTGGTGTGATGAGTGCGATTGTCATGGTCGTCTCCCGAAGATGTCCGGTCTGAAACGCATGCGGCCCCACCTTCGAGAAGGCGGGGCCGCACAGGCATGGCGATGAAGGGGCGGGCGACCGGGGTGAAACCCGCCTCTCCGTTCGGGTGGGAGAAGCCCTACGCCGTGCCGAACTTGATGAGTTTGATGGCGTCGAAATCCTGCACCCCGCCACCGACGCGCTTGGTCGTGTAGAACAGCACGTAAGGCTTGGCGGAATACGGATCGCGCAGCACCCGCACTCCGGTGCGGTCCACCACCAGGTAGCCGCGTCGAAAGTCTCCGAACGCGACAGACGTGCTGTCGGAAGCGATGTCCGGCATGTCTTCGGACTCGACCACCGGGAAGCCCATCAGCATCGCGGCCTGACCGACTGCCGATGGCGCCTGCCACAGGTAGTTGCCATCGGCATCTTTCAGCTTGCGCAATTCGGCCTGCGTGCGCCGGTTCATCACGAAGGTCGCGTTTTGCCGGTAGCCGGCCTTCAGCGAATAGATCGTGTCGACCAGCACATCGCCGCCATCGGCAGACGCAAGAGCGCCGTCCTCACCGGTGGCGATGGTACCGAGGGACCCCCACGACCAGTTGGCATCCGCCACCTGCGGGGCGTTCAGAAAGCCGGTGGGTTTGTTCACACCGTCACCAGCCACGAAGGCTGCGCTCTCCTGTTCGGCGAAGGCCAGTTCCACCTCTTCGGCCAGCCACGCTTCCAGATCCACGGCAGAGTCGTCCAGCAATGTCTGCGTTGCGGCAGGCATAGCGTACAGTTCCATGGCCGGGAATTGCAGTTCCGACAGCGACGGTGCCGCCGTCTCGGGCCGGACCTGCGTCTCGCCCACCCAACCGACCGCCGGGCCGGTGCTGGCGAATGGCTTCTTGAAGACTGTGGAGGAGACCTGCCGCACGGTCGCCAACGCACGGATTGGGGAAATCACGGCAAGGCGGCGACCGATCTCGGTCGATAGTTCCTCCGGCACGAGATAGCCGCCGTCCGGGTCGGAAGCGACCGACATGGCTTTTTCCTCAAGCCGGCGCAGACCCGTCTCGCGACCGCCGCGCAGGTAGCCATCGAAGCCGGTCCTGTGTTCGAGCGACCCGATGGTCCGCGCACCGGCTCCGCCCATGGATGGGCGTTGCTGTTTGAGAAGCAGGTTGTCGATATGGCGCTTCTGCTCGTCCATCGCCGCGCCGATGCGGGTCAGGCGATCTTCCGTCACCACGTCAGTGGAGACGTTGCTTTCGATCTGCGCGAGGCGTTCGTCGTTGGATTGCTTGAACTGCTCGAAGGCGTTCATGAAGTCGTCGAAGGCGACCGCGACGTCGTCGCCGGTGCCCATTTTCGTTTCGGGAGCCTGGATCATGCGTGTTCCATCTTTGCTGATTGAAGTCGTCGGGTTGCGCGGTGGAGCGAAGTTCGCAGCGCGTCGTGTCCGGCAGCGTCCTGCGTGCCGTCCGTTCCGGCAGCGTCGTGCTTGCCGAGAAGGTGGGTGAAGCCCTTGGTGATGACCGTGCGGGCCTGGGAGCGTGTCAGCCCCGCGCCGCGCGTCAGCCATTGTTCGAAGGTGCGCACGTTGGGAATGCCAGCCGCAGGCGCGTTCTTGACGGAAGCGACACGGGCGGTGGGGAGCATGGGGAAGGTCACGATGGACACTTCCCACAGGTCCGCCTCCAGTATCGTGCGAACGCCCGTGCGCCGGTCCGTGCGGCTGCGCTCGGTGCGGAATCCGATGGACAGACCATCGACGGCGCCGGAGCGGAGCAGGCTCAGAACCTCCCTGCCCCGCGCGCTATCGCTGGTAATACGCCCGCTGACGAACAGGCCCGTCGCATCCTCGCGCACCACGTCCCACACCCCGACGGGTTCCTCTGGGGCGTGCTGATAAAGCATGCGGATGGAGGAGGGCTTGCGGGTTGCAAGACAGCGGCGGAACGCGCCGCTGGCGACCTTGTCCTTGCCAAGATCGACCACGTCGAACAGGCTGGCATAGCCGCTGAACGCACCGTCCTCATCGACCGTGCGAACGGGCATGGGCGCGCGTTTGCGCTCCGGCGCGGCACGGACCGCCCGGTCGGCATTGTTTACAGAGTGACATCCGCTAGTCCTTGTGTTGCGGTTTGGCGCGGTCCGGCACGTCGAACAGCTTGCGGGTTGCAGCCTCGGTCCAGGATTCAAGCAGCCGCTGGAAACCGCCGATGGACCACCATGCGGCCAGGCTCGCCGTCGTCGCCCCGACAAGCGCGATCTCGTTGGGCGATATGCGCCCCAAGATGCCGAGATAATCTGCGATCTTCACACCCGCCGTGCCGCCGAAGACCAGTCCGACGATGAACCCGACGCAAAAGCGTATGAAAGCCTCCCGTCGGCTACGGGGAAGAATGAAGGCGATGGATATGAGCGAACCTGCCATCGCACCGCCGAACTTTGCGATCAGCAAGATCAGGGTCAACGTTTCGATGCCGGCGCCCTGTTCGGCTATGACGTCTCGCAGGCGCTGCATCATCGCTCACGCTCCGGCGTGTAACCGACAGCCTCCCGCTGTTCATCTTCAGTAAGGAAAGTAGCCTCGCCGACGCGCCGCCAGAGCGCGTCGCGTTCCGCCGACAGGCCTTCCACCCGGTCCTCGTCGATGGCGATGCGAAGGTCGGCGGCGTAGAGCGGCGAAAGCCAATGGTTGAACGTCGCCAATATGCGCCCGATCAGCGGCAGCAATGTCTGGCGGGCGAAAGCGCGGTTGGCCTCCTGATAGTTGCTATAGGTGTTGTCGCCGGGAATGCCGAGCAGCATTGGCGGAACCCCGAATGCCAGCGCGATATCGCGGGCAGCGGCGTTGCGCGCCTCGACGAAGTCCATGTCCTGCGGGCTGTAGCCCATGGCCTTCCAGTCCAGCCCGCCTTCCAGCAGCAGTGGCCGCCCGGCCCGGCTGGCACCGGTATAGCCGTCCTCCAGCTCCTGCTTCAGCCGGTCGAACTGGTCGTCCGACAGGTTTTGCGAGGCCTCGCCGGCATAGACCAGCGCACCGGACGGGCGTGCTGAATTGTCGAGCAGCGCCTTGTTCCAGGTATTGGCCGCATTGTGGACATCGAGCGCCATGCGCGCCGCCTGAAGGGGTGGAAAGCCGTAGTGGTCGTCGAGCGGGTGGAATAGAGCGAAATGAGCGATGGCGCACCAGTCCGTCGTCTCGTCGCGCTCGTACCGGATGGTTCGTTCGCCAACGCGATGATCGTAGCCCTGCGCCCAGCCGTTTGGGCCGCTGACGACGGTGACACGGTCGGGCCGCAGCAGGTGCAGCTCGCGCGGCGTGTCGGTCGGCAGCAGCCCTTCGACATAGGCATTGCCGGACACCAACAGGTGCCCGATCAGGCATTCGATAAAATCCTTGCCGCTCTGACGCCCGTTCGGGCGTCGCAAGAGGTCCAGCACCGGATGGGCATCGAGTTCATCCGCCCCATCGTACGCCAACAACGGAATGGCTGCAGCGGTTTCGGAAATAAGCCGGATGCAACGGTGGGCGACCGGGTTCGCCATGTAACCGGACCGTGCCAAGGTGGCGTAGTCGGCTTGCGACCAGACGGCTTCTCCGAGCGTATTGAGGGTAAACAGGCTGGCGGACAATGCCTGCTTGCTCTCGGGGGCAGGCACGTTGGAGCGGGCCGGCCGCAGCCAGCCAAACGGATTGACCATGAGATTTCCTGTTGGCAATTCGGCGCTGTGCGCCATGTTCTAAAGGGTTCGCGCCCGCGGGCGCGGCTTCGCGTGCAACATCAGGTCGGTCAGCGCCCAGACCAGCGCATCCAGCCGGTCCGGCGACCGACCGGCGCTGAGACCGTCGTATGTGAAGTCGCACATCTCATCCTCCAGCAGCCCGACGTCGCCGCAGTGGGAGACGAGGCCGCGCTCGTAGAGATGAGCGACCGGCTCGGCGCGCAGATATTTGCCGCGCGATGCCTTCACCTGCCGAATGGCGCAGGTCGGGTCGGCGGCGCGCAGCACGCTTTCGGCCATGTCGCCACCCTGGTTGGTTTCCACCACGATGCGGTCGGCGGCATAGCGGTGGTAGAGGTCCACCGCCCGTCCCGACCAGCGTTCCGGCGAGACTGCGTTCATGGTCGCGTCCTGCAACACGTAGCCGCGACCGTCCGGGCCGACCCCCGCCACGATGATGCCGCAGGCATCGGACTTCGCGTGGCCGGTAACGGGCGGATCGAGCGAAACGACGATGCGGGCAAGTTCCGTCGGCGGCGCAGACCTGTGCCGTTCCAGCAAGGCTCGCGTCCACAACGCCCCTTCCCGCTCTTCGATCAACAGCCCATCGAGTTCCTGACGCCCGAGCGCCGTGCCTTCGTAGCGGGCGATGATGCGGTCGAAAAAACCGGCGGCCAGATTGGCGCGATTGTCATCCGTTCGCATCGCCGAAACGACCGTGTCGTCCGCTTCCATAATTTCCTTCAGCAAAGGGACGCGACGTGGGGTGGTTGTGACAAGCTGGCGCGGGTTATCACCCAATCGCAGGCTGAACTGCAGATTGTTCCACGTCGTCCGTGCGTTGTTCCATTTTGCAAGTTCGTCGCACCATGCGGCCGCGAATTGCGGGCCGCGCAGGGCTTCGGGGTCTTCCGACGAATAGAGTTGCGTGACCGACCCGTTGCACCATTGCAACCGGCGGCGGGAAGGTTGCCACAACGGGCGTTCCGCGGCGTTGCAGACGGCGAGCAGTCCGCTTTCGCCTTCCACCATCACGTCGCGCCCGTCGCCATAGGTCTCGGCGACCAATGCGATGCGTTCCATCGGCGCTCCGCCCAGAACGGGATCGCCAAGCGACAGGGATTTGACCCATTCGGCCCCGGTTCGGGTCTTGCCCGCACCGCGCCCGCCAAGGATCAGCCATGTCGTCCAGTCCGTCGTATCGTTTCGTTGCGCCTCGCGTGCCCAGAGCGGCCAGCGACCGGATAGGAAGTTCAGCTCCTCGGGCGTCTGGTTCGCGACGAATGCATCAAGTTTGTCTTCGTTTCGCAGCGTCTGCAGCCAATGACGCAAGGCGTCGATCGAGGTCTGCGGTGTGGTCCGGCCCTCCTGCAAGGCCGAGCCCGAAGTCCGGTTCGTTCGTTTGCCCGTTTGCGGAGCGTTCCCTGTCCGCAGAGGTTTGGAGACCATTCAGCTGTTCCAAGCTCTTGAGCAGATTGGTAAGCGTCCGCGCCAGTTTCTCATCGTCCCCTGCGTCCGAACCGGCGCTCCCGCACCGGTTGGCGACGGAAGCGATCCGGTCGACGAGCGTGTCCCGAACTTGTGCCAGTGGGTTGCCGCGAACCCAGCCTTGTGTGCGGACGTACTGTTCGACCGTTTCGGTCAGATAACCGGACACTGTGGCGATCAGGCCAGGCTCGATATGATGCTGTTCGAACAACGTCCGCATGGCTGCGCGACGCTCCGTTGTCGTTGCTGCCATTGCAATCGCTTGTCGGTTGGAAGGAAGAACCGGCGTCTCGCCCAGTTCTCCGATTGTGCCTGCAGCATACCCGATGACCGCACCGCAGTCAAGCATGTTTTCCTATGATAGGAAAATTATCTGCTATACCCAGTCTACCAAGTGGAATTCGTAGGCTTCCGGCGGAACATCGTCCTCGCTCACGGTGGCATGTCGGGCGCTGATGTCGTGGGCGTGCACTTGCCGGTGGTCACCGCAGACGAGGTGATGCCATTGTGGCAGATCGTTGCCTTCTTCGAGAAGTCGATAGGCGCAGCTGGACGGCAGCCATTTGTATTGCGCGACCGTTGCGGGTGTCAGTTGGATGCAATCCGGCACCGTGTCGAACCGCTGCTCGTATTGTTTGCACCGGCAGGTTTCGTCGTCGAACAATGTGCAGGCGACATTGGTGAAGTGGATTTCGCCAGTGTCCCAGTCTTCCAGCTTGTTGAGGCAGCATTTTCCGCATCCATCGCAGAGGCTCTCCCACTGCGAAGCGCTCATCTCCGCTAGAGGGACGGTCTTCCAGAAGGGTTTAGGTTCAGCCTTCACCTTGCCTCACTCGTCTGTTTGGGGAACAACCGTGGCGAGCGGTGCCGCACGTGCCCGCTTCATACCCTTCCACCCGGATGATCGACCATGCGTAATCCATTCGCGCCGAAACGAAAATGGACCCTCCGCAACTTTCTGATGGGGGTGGATTCGTCCGTTGACGATTTCATGTACCGCTCCAAGGCGGGTGGCGGCGAGACGTGGGAGAACCTGACCGTCTTCTTCCGGCGCTTTCGCGTTACCGGGTTCAAGAAAGCCGTCTTCGAACTGGCAGGCGAGGGTTTTACGCTCGGTGTCGTCGGAGCGGCGTTGCTGCTCGCACTCGCCAAGCCGGCGTTCGAGGAGACCGAGAAGAACTGGCGTGCCAGCCAGCAGATCTCGGTCACGTTCCTTGACCGGTTCGGCAACGAGATCGGGCGACGGGGCGTGTTGCACAACGATGCCGAACCGATCGAGGAACTGCCCGACCATTTCATCAAAGCCGTGCTGGCGACGGAAGATCGCCGGTTCTTCAACCATGTCGGGCTCGATTTCGCAGGTCTGGCGCGCGCGATGGTGGAAAATGCTCGCGCCAATTCGGTCGTTCAGGGCGGGTCCACCATCACGCAGCAGCTCGCCAAGAACGTGTTCCTGACCAACGAGCGGACGCTGGAACGCAAGATCAAGGAAGCCTTCCTGTCGCTCTGGCTGGAATATAATCTGACGAAGAACGAGATCCTGAAACTGTATCTCGACCGGGCGTACATGGGTGGTGGCGCGTTCGGCGCGGCAGCGGCAGCGGAGTTCTATTTCAACAAGAACATCAAGGACGTGAGCCTTGCCGAAGCGGCCATGCTGGCGGGCCTCTACAAGGCACCGGCAAAATACGCCCCCCATATCAACCTGCCTGCCGCCCGCGCCCGCGCAAACGAAGTGCTGACGAACATGGTGCAAGCCAATTTCATGACCGAGGGTCAGGTCATCTCCGCCCGCCGCGCACCGGCCAGCGCCGTAGAGCGGGCGAAGGTCGATTCGCCCGACTATTTCCTCGACTACGCCTTCCAGCAGGTCAGGAACCGGGCTGTCGGGTTCCGCACGAACTCCCTCATTGCCAGAACGACGGTGGACCCAAGCCTTCAGGCCGCTGCCGAAGATGCGGTGCTGTCCCACCTGCGCCAGTACGGGGAAGAGTATCGAGTCGGATCAGGCAGCCATCGTGGCCATCGAAAACGGTGGCGCGGTGCGCGCCATGGTGGGTGGGCGCGACTATGGCGAGAGCCAGTACAACCGCGCGACCCGCGCGATGAGACAGCCGGGCTCGACCTTCAAGCCATACGTCTACGCCTACGCCATGGAAAAAGGCTTCACGCCCTCCACACGCGTTTCCGGCGCCGCGATCACCATCCGGGGATGGACGCCGAAGAACTACAACGACCGGCGTTTCGGCACCGTCGATATGACGACCGCCCTCGTCAAGTCCATAAACACGGTTCCAGTGCGTGTGGCAGCGCAGATCGGGCGCGGGCCGATCGTCGAACTGGCGGCTGCAATGGGCGTGGAATCGCCGTTGACGGCAGAACCCGCCATGCCGCTCGGCACCAGCGAGATGACGCTGATGGATCAGGCCACAGGCTACGGCGTCTTCATGTCCGGCGGTCTTGAAACCAACCGGCATACGATCACGCAGATTACCGACAGTTCCGGCAATCTGCTTTACGACATAAACACCGATGCGGAACCGCCGAAACGCGTGCTTTCGGAAGAAGCCACACGCGGCATGAACGTGATGCTCAGCCAGGTGCCGGAATGGGGCACGGGGCGGCGGGCGAAGCTGGACGGCATCAAGACTGCCGGCAAGACAGGTACGACCCAGGCCTACAGGGATGCCTGGTTCGTCGGCTACACGGGCAATTACACGGCGGCGGTCTGGTTCGGAAACGACGACTACGGCCCCACGAACCGCCTGACGGGCGGCCGTTTGCCGGCCATGACCTGGAAGAAGTTCATGACCTACGCGCACCAGAACGTTGAGATATTGCCCTTGCCCTATGTCGAGGCCGAGGAACAGGGTCCGGCCGCTCCTGCAGTGGAACCGACCGGCGACGCCGACATACCGGTTGCCATTCTGCGCCAGCGACCCCTTTCGCTGGAAACGGCCAATCGTATTCGTGCGCTCGAACAGGCGTTCAACGGGGCCGCCCCGCTTCAGTCGAGCCCGGTGGCCGATGTCGAGAGCGACAGAAGTGCTGCCATCGTCGATCCAAGCCGTCGCGTCACCCGTTAGGGCACTGCCGTGCGCTTTCTGACCTCCATCATCTGCGTCGTCGTTTGCGGTGTGGCTTTGGGCAGTGCGCTGACGTGGGTATCCGTGCAGGACACGCTCGGTTTCGGTGCCTTGAGGGTCGGTCAATGGACCGCGTGGCCGGATGCGGGCAGTGCCAATGTGGACCCCTATACGGATGCGCGCATTGCCGTGGATGGCAAGGTGCCACTGGGCGGCGCAGAGGGCGTGCTCTTCACCGCAATCGAGGACGAGGATGGCGAAGCGTTGCGACGTCAGTGCGACTACCGCATCAGCGGACGTATGCCGCCATCGCGCTACTGGACCCTGACCGCGCAGGACAGTGCCGGTTCCGATATCACCGACAGGCTCGGTAACGTGAAACCGGTCATTTCCGAATACGGGCTGTGGAACGACGGAAGCATCGACATCACGGTCGGGGCGGTGCGTCGGGGCGGCGGCAGCTGGCTGGCATCGTCCGGTCGCGGTGCCATGCAGCTGTCGCTGCACCTCTACGACGCGCAGGTTACAGGCACAGGTACGGTCGGTGAAATCCGCATTCCGACCATCGAACGCCTCGGATGCGCAGCATGATCCGCCTGGGGTACCTGGCCGCATTGTTGTTGGTCATCGCCGGGTTGACGCATCTGGTCAGCCTGCTTGCGATTCCGGCATTTGCCGAAAGGGATGCGTGGGCGAAACTGTCCGGCGCGGGAGAACCGTGGACGTTCGTGCCGATCGCCAGCCCCGGGCGCGCCGTTCGCCCGCTAAGCGGTCTCGATCCCGCGCTTCACGTGGCGGCATGTCGTTTCGATCTGCGAGAAGGTGCGGTGCGGGTTACGGCGGACGGCAAGTTGCCGTTCTGGTCGGTATCGATCTTCGATCGCAGGGGCCGCAATGTCTATTCGTTCAACGACCGCACCGCTGTGGACCGGCAGCTGTTCCTCATCGTGGTCGATGCCGTGCAGATGGCCCGTCTTCGCGCCAGTGCGTCCGATACATTCGAACGGGCCGTGCTTATCGAGGCCCCCATCGAGGAAGGTTTTGTCCTCGTTCGTGCCCTGGAACACGACCCCAGCTGGCGCGAACGCCTGAACGCCTTCATCGACAGCGCAAGCTGCGAACGGTTCGGCATCGCAGATGTGACGACGGACCTTCCCGCCTCGTAACAGGGCGCGGAATTAACGACGCATTAACCATAACCGACCGACAGTGCCCATGTTCAAATCGGTCCCGGTCATCGCAATGCAAACCGCACATATCGCTACGCCACCCCATCTGGATGGAACCGAAGCCGATACGCTGATGCTGGAACTCGTGCGCCGCTATGCGGACCCGGAACGATATGGCGACCTGCCGCGTCAGAGTTTCCTCAACGCCTTTTACGATCTCATCGACCTCGTGAACCAGCGCACGAAGGCCGAGATGGTGACGATCCTGTGTCGCATGCAACGCACGCCCCGGGCAGTCGCTCACTACCTGTCACTGGAACCTGTAGAGATCGGTGGGCAGATGCTGCTTCACTCGCCGTCCCTCGGCAACCTCGACCTGCTGAGGATAGCGCATGCGGGAACCCATCAGCACAAGGCGTTGATCGCCGAACGGCGCGCGGCACATGATTGCGCATACGAGGCCGCAGCGTCTGTCCAGATCGAACAGGCCGATGATCGCGTCGGTGATCGCACCGATAATCGCCATGCCGACACCAGCGCGGCTATCCTGAAGGCAGCTGCACGCGGCGGGCGTTTGACGGCAAGCAACGACGCCGCGCGCCAGACATCTTCCTCCGGCGACCATACGCCACGGCGTCCGCTCGACATCGGCGACTTTCGCCGTTCCCTTCACCAGGCGGCCCGCGATGAAGACGAAGCGGCCATCGTTCGCCTGCTCGGCGCACGGTTCGACCTGTCATATGACGTCGTGACCCGCATCACCAACGACCCAAGCGGAGATGCTTTTGCCGTCCTGCTGAAGTCGGATGAAACCCCGGCCGCAGAGGCCCATCGGCTGCAGATCCTGCTGTTCGATACCGTCGGCTCCGACACTGCAAACGCCATCCGCGCCATGCGCGTCTATGAAGCGCTGACGGTTGAAGAATGCCGTCGTTCGGTAGCGTCGTGGCGCAAGCCTGCCCTTCCGTCCCAGTCCGATCATGAGCCCGCCCCGCGCAGGGAAAGCCACGCGGAAGCAATGCTGGACCGGTATGGTTCGGCCGCGAATGCGGATCGGCCGGCGCAGGTCGATATCGAACACCGCCGCTACGCGTTTTGAGCGACTAGTTCACCGGCACGACGGCAAAGGGTAGCTCGTCAGCGGCGACTTCCAGTTCGAGCACCCAGAAGTCCGGATCGAACCTGCTCTCCCTTTGCAGGAATGCGTCGAGATCGGCATCGTCCAGCGGTTCGCGTTCCTCAAACAGCCGTTCGTCGAGACGTTCGTCCCCGTAGGCCGACTGGTTGGCTGGCACGAAATGACGACATTGCCGTTGTGCAACACGAACCAGAATGTGGATCGCGCCGGCCTGGGCTTCGCCCCGCTTCACCACCGCTCCGAAGCCGCCGTCACCCTGCACCTGTCGCAGGAGCGCGGCGACGACGATGTCTGCGCGAAGCCGGGCCATTCGGGTGAAACCCTAGGCGCCGACCTCTTCCAGCTTCTGCAACACCGTTGCGGAAGGCTCGCCGGTGATCTTCATGCCGAAATCGAGCTGGAACCGCTGGATCGCGGTCGCGGTCTGCTGGCCCATGCGGCCATCGACGACGACGTCGTCGTAGCCATACCGCCGCAACCCTGCCTGAATGCGAGCGACCATCCCGTCGGCAACCTGCTCGGGTGATCTGTCCGCGTCTTCGTCCGATGTCGGGCTCGACAGGGTCGCAACCCGGTCATCGCCTTGGCCGCCTGCAACCGTAGCCTTCGGAACGGGCACTTCGGCGGGTGCAGAGGACGCGGACATAAGAACCTGCGTCAGCAGGCGGACGCTGGCCTTGCCGTCCTGCGGCATGGAATGATCCTTCTGGAATGTCTCGATCGCCGTCCGGGTGCGGGAGCCGTACACGCCGTCGAGTTTGCCGGCATAGTAACCGCGGCTGGCAAGTGCCGTCTGCACTTCCCGCAGAATCTCCTTTGAAGCCTGCGAACCGGTGGCGACCGGAGGCTCTTCCGTCATCGGGGAGACGGCAACGGTTCTGACCGGGTTCGTCACGACCGGTGCGAGCGCGACTTCGGCCGTGCGGGGCGTGAACATCGGTCCGGGATGCTGGGCCGGCTGGAACCACATGGCGTTCACGAAGATCGCTCCCATGACGCCGAGGGACACGACTGCTCCGCCGAACAGGGCGGGCGCTTCGGAAATGAACGCGGGAACCCGTGGGGCCTTGTTTGTGGAATGGCCACGGACTTGGGCGTATTCTGGTTTTTCAGCGTACACGACAGTCTCCTTCTTGAACGCAATACTGGGAGGAAACGGAACGATTTCCGTAAGTTGGGAACGGCGATATGCGGGTTTCGACAGGCGTAGCCGGACGCGCCGTCATGGCTGGTCTGGCGCGGAATGGCGGGACCGGAGATACGACGGCTGGCTCAGTGCTCGTGCGGACATGCCCAGGCACATCTGTGGAGCGCCGCCCAATCCTCTTCGCCGTTTCGGCTGCCGCTCTCGGGTGCGTCGCGTTGATCGCGGTCGCGGCGGCGTAGGCGAGCAATGCGAAGCTTGTGAGCGCAAAGCCGGTCAAAACGGGAGTGCCGGAGAATGCGGCAACGACCGCCACGGTCGTACCGGCGCATGTGAGCGCCAGGGCGACGAGACTGCGATCCTTCAGTCGCGCAGTCTCGAAAATGGCGAGGGCGAACAGCAGCAATGCAGGACTATTCAGCCCACCGGACCGGCCGGCAATCCAACCGACAAGCAGTGCGAATGCTGCGATGGATACGCAGCGCACCGCGTAGAGCGCGCCGGAGCGGATGAGAAACCAGGACATGCCCAGTGCCATGCAACCGAGCACGGACAACAGAACTGCCAGCGAAGGGTCGGACGGAACCAAGGCGAGAAAGACGACCGCCGCCAGTGACAGAACGAGCCCTGCAACGCAGTGAATGAGAACGAACCACGCCTGCGTACGCCTTTCCTGTCGCCCGTTCGCCACAGGGTGAACGTTGCGGAAGGCGCTTTGGAATAGAACACTGATAAAGGCAGGCAGACGCAAAACACACAAACCTCGGCACCCCCGGCGGGGGTGTTGATGGCCTCAGTGTGGAGCAAGCTCTTTAACACTTGACTAAACATAACGCCGCGACGGTTTGCGCATTCGAAAATGCATTGCGCCGCCCGGATCGCAGGCTACATGGGTCAGGATCGCTTCCACCGTCCGAACATGACCATGCCCGCCGCTACTCAGCCCCTCAAGACGGATACGTCGATCGAGGAGATCGTCGAAAATTTCCAGATGCTCGACGACTGGGAAGACCGCTACGGTTACCTCATCGAACTTGGCCGTGCGCTGACGCCGCTGGACGGGTCCGAGACGATCGACATGCACAAGGTGAACGGCTGCGTCAGTCAGGTCTGGGTGGTTCCCGGACGGGCGGACGATGGCAAGATGGCATTTCGCGGAGCGTCGGACGCCCATATCGTCAGCGGTCTGGTCGCGATTGCCCTGACGTTGTTTTCCAACCGGACGCCGGAAGAGATCATCGCCACGGATGAGCAGCACGTTTTCACCGAGATCGGTCTCGGCGAGCATCTGACCCCGCAACGGTCCAACGGATTGCAGGCCATGGTCGGGCGCATCAAGGAAATGGCGCAGGCCGCGTCGGCCTAGCTGCCGGACGTGCGAATGCCGCCTCGTGGCGTCGGTCCTGCCCGCGTGCCGTAGTGGCAGGCGAGGAGGTCGAGGCCGGTTCGCAGCATCAGCTTGGCCGAACGTGGTGGCCAGCGGCGGTCACGCTCGACCGTTTCCAGACCCTTCAGGAAGCAGCATACGTCCATCACCACCCCGGAAAGGTCCGGCCCGAGACTGGCAATGGCCTTCTCCAACCGTGCCCTCGCGTCGAGGGCATTGTCGGACAGGTCCGCCTTCGCGCCATTGGCCGATGATTTGGCGCTGCCACCGGCCAGATTCCAGTTCGACGATACGCTCTGACGCAGATTCCCGAACTCGAAATCGCGGCGCAACCGTTCGCCGGCGGCAAAGCCCGCGTCGCTCACCCACTTGCGCCCGTCGGAAGCGGCCCTCGAGCGCAACCGTGTCAAGGGTGATTCGGCGTCGTTGATCGTCAGCGTTTCCCAACCCGTGCCCGTTCGCACCGGGCGCGATGTCTCCGTACGGTGCTGCTGCAGAAACGCCTCATCCTTGGCGCTACCGGCCCGTTTGGCAGCGGACCGTCCGACTATCCGTGATCGTCAGGCGATCGGCCTTGCGGTTCAGTAACTGCTCCTTGTGCAGCCTTTCCAACGCCGTCGGACTCGTCATCAACCGTCGGTTGGAAGAGGTGCCGGCGTCGACCAACATGCAATGGGCCGCCTGTCCCTCGACGCGGACCACGTTGACCGTACCTGCCTGCGCGCAGAAGATCAGCGTGCGCCGTTCCAACGGCGACAGGTCGGTCATGGACGATCTCCGCCCGGGGCGGACTCCGACCCCGAACCGCGACAGGACCGAGCGATGTATCCGGAGACGGATTGCAGCGCCGCCAGCGTCGCTTCCAACTGCTGGACGAGGTTGTCGAACGATTCTTCATCCCGCTTCGTTTCCACGACCTGGCAGGCATGGGTAACCGTCGATTTGTCGCGGCGGAAATGAAGCCCCACTTCGGCCTGCGAAATACTCAGCGTCGTATGGGCGAGATACATGGCCACCTGCCGTGCCAGGGCGACTTCCGCCATGCCCCGGCTTGCCCCGCGCAATTCGCGCAGTGGTACCTGCAAACCGAAGCTGACCAACTGGAGACAGAACGAACAACCGGCCCCGTTCAGGCACGAAGCGCCCAGCTCGTTGTTCCGATCGAGCCGAGGGACTCGTCGAGGTGGTCGTTGGCAGCGGCGAGAAAGGCGTCCATGAAAGGTTATCCGGGGCAACATCTGATGCCGAAGGCTACCTCTCGATAACCCATGTTGGATAACTTTCCTAAGATTTATTTCCTATTCCGCCATCGGGGCGGTGCGTGCTGCGTCAGGAGCCGCGCTTCTTCTGCCCCAATCCCATTTCCTTGGCGAGGCGTGAACGCTGTTCGGCGTAGGCAGGTGCCACCATCGGATAGTCTGCGGGAAGTCCCCACTTTTCACGATACTGGTCGGGCGTCATATCGTAGTGGGTTTTCAAATGCCGTTTGAGCGACTTGAACTTCTTCCCGTCTTCCAGGCAGATTAGATATTCCTGACCGAGCGATTTGCGGATCGAAACGGGTGGCTTCGGCTTTTCGACCTCTTCCGGTTCAGGCTCGCCGGACAGGCCGGTCAATGCAGTGTGCACATCCCGTAGCAGCGTCGGCAGGTCGGAAGCGGCGAGCGGATTGTTGCTTACATAGGCTCCGACGAGTTCGCTCGTCAGCTCGATGAAAACCGTGTTCTCTTCGCTTTTATGCGTTGTCATGTGTCATGTCCCAGGCAATTCGATGCCATGTCTAGATTGAAGGTGTCACGCAGCTTACTTCGCTTCAGATAATGTTCAGCGTATGTCCGCTCCGACTAAGCTGTATGTATGTCTACACTGGTGACCAGTCAACAAAGCATTCTTTTCGCTACAGAATTAGCTTCAATCTATATTGAATTATCGTGACACGTGCGCGACTGCCGTGTGTCGGGCGAGGCCTGCCAAAGAGGTGGCATCGCGGCGGCAGGCTTGTTAAGAGCGCCTCAGTTTCAAGGAAGCGCAGGAAGAGGCTTCGATGACACGTCTGTTGCTGATATTCGCTACCTTGTTCGCGCTCTGGCTCGCCATGTCCGGCATTTACGACAACGGTCTCATTCTTGCGTTCGGGGTCGTGTCGTGCGCCGTGTGTGTCTGGATCATTCACAGGCTCGGGCTGGTGTTTCCCGAAGCGCCACTTGGCGGCCTGCGCGTGTTCGCCGCGATGCGCTACATATTCTGGCTGATCGTGGAAATCGGCAAGGCGGACTGGGCCGTTGCCAAGGTCATTCTGTCTCCCGACCTTCCCCGGCGGCAACGGTTGATCAAAGTCATGTGTCAGCAGTCGACGGACCTGGGGCGGGCGCTGTTCGCAAATTCCATAACCATTACGCCGGGTACGGTGACGGTGGAGACCGAGGAGGACTGCTTCATCGTCCATTCCCTGACGGACGAAGCCGCCGATATGGAGGCGCTCGACCGCATGGGCGCACGGGTCGCGTCCATCGAGGCCCGCGCGTGATCTGGGCCTTCGCGACCGGAGCCGTCTTCGTGTCGATGGTGCTGCTGTTGATCCGGCTTTTCGCGGGTGCCACCCTGTACGACCGGGTGCTGGCGCTGAATACGTTCGGCACCTGCACGGTCCTGTTCATCGGAACGACCGGCTTTCTGTTCGAGCGCCCGGACTTTCTCGACATCGCACTTCTTTACGCCCTGATGAACTTCGTCGGCACGATCGCGGTTCTGAAGTTCTTCCGTTACCGGCGGTTGGGGGACGTGTTCGAAACGCCCGAAGAGCGCGAGATGGTAGTCGAGCCGCCGGTTCCCGACGTCGAGAAGGATGCGGCACGGTGATTCCCGACTGGCTGACATGGGACATGCTGCGTGACGCGGTCGTATGGCTGTTCGTCCTGAGCGGCGCGTTCTTCCTGTTCATCGGGTCGCTCGGGATGGTGCGGTTGCGAGATTTCTGGGCGCGGCTCCACGCGGCTTCCATTATCGATTCCGCCGGGGTCGGCTTGCTTCTTGCCGGCATGATGGTGGAAGCCGGCTTCTCGCTCATCACGTTGAAACTGGTGCTGGTGGTCGTGTTTCTGTTTCTGACCGGGCCCACCGCCAGCCATGCGGTCGCGAACGCAGCCTTCACGTCCGGTTCGCGACCCATGGACCTGGTCGAGGATGCAACGGCGAAGCGGAAGACGACATGACCGATCTCGCGCTCACCATCATTTTGTTTTTCGCACTGGTCGGCGTCGCCATTGCCATCGTCATGCTACGCTCACTCTTCGCCGTCGTCATGCTGTCGGGTGTGTTCAGCCTACTGGCGGCATTGCTGTTTATCGTCATGGATGCCGTCGACGTTGCCTTTACGGAAGCGGCCGTCGGTGCCGGCATCTCTTCCGTGCTGATGCTGGGCACGATCGCATTGACGGCGCGGCACGAACAGAAGGTGCGCAAATGGTCGCCCACCCCGCTGCTGGTCGTGCTGCTGACCGGGGCCGTGCTGATCTACGGTACGCTCGACATGCCGGCCTTCGGCGACCCGAACGCCCCGGTGCAAACGTATGTCGGTCCGGATTACATATCGCGCACGCCGGAGGAGATTCACGTTCCCAACATCGTCACGGCTGTGCTTGCCAGCTATCGCGGCTACGACACGATGGGCGAAGTGACGGTCGTCTTCACGGCCGGGCTGGGCGTCATTCTGCTCATCGGCGGCAGCGGCTCGGTGCGGCGACGCATCGGCAGGCGGGGCGATCGCTAGATGGACCACCACCTCATCCTACGCGTCGCCGTCAAGCTGCTCGTCGCACCGATCCTGCTGTTCGGGCTCTACGTGCAGTTCCACGGGGATTTTGGCCCGGGCGGCGGGTTCCAGGCGGGGGTCATCTTCGCGGCGGCGTTCATCCTGTACGGCATCGTCTTCGGTATTTCGCCCCTGCGCACCGCTTTCCCGGACCGCGCCATCCAGATTCTCATCGCCCTCGGTCTGCTTCTCTATGCGGGAACGGGCATCGTCTCGCTATTTCTCGGCGCCAACTTTCTCGATTACAACGTGCTGGCGGAGAAGGGGTACGAGGGTCAGCATATCGGGATCATTCTCGTCGAACTCGGCGTCGGCGTCACGGTCTTCGCCGTCATGCTCGCCATATTTCTACGGGTTTGCCGGGCGTCCACCTTCTACTAGACGACAAGGACTGGTAGCGCCTTGTCCGTGTTTCTCGACATCGATTTCGTTCTCGGCCATCTCAACTACTGGCTTTTCGTCGTCTTGATGATGACGGGGCTCTATGTGGTCGTGGCGCGCGGCAACCTGCTGAAGAAGATCGTCGGGCTGAACCTGTTTCAGGCCGCCGTCTTCATGCTGTACATTTCGATGGGCAAGGTTGCAGGCGGCACGGCACCCATCACGATCGATGACCCTGCCGCGGTCTATTCCAACCCGCTGCCCCACGTTCTCATTCTCACGGCGATCGTCGTGGGCATCGCCACGACCGCGCTGGGGCTGGCTCTGATCGTGCGCATCAACGAGGAATACGGGACGATCGAGGAAGACGAGGTGCTGCTGGCCGATCAGGAAGTCAGCGCCGCCGAAGCTGCGTTGACCGACGCCGTGGTCGCCGACAAGTCGGAGACGAAGGCTTGATCGACGCTGCTCTGGAGATGATGGCGGCCCACGCACCGCTGCTGGCCGTGCTCGTGCCGCTGTTGGCGGCGCCTCTCGCCGTCCTGTTCGGCAACAGAACCGTTGCCTTCGTCATCAGCTGGTTCGCCTGCCTCGTTTCCTTCGTCCTGTCCGGCTATCTTGCCTTGCTGGTTTCGGACGGCGCGGTGCTGTCCTACGCCATCGGGGGCTGGGCACCGCCGTTGGGCATCGAATACCGCGTGGACGCGGCCAATGCCTTCGTCATGGTGATCGTATCGGCTATCGCGCTGGTTATCTTCCCCTATGCCCGCACGTCGATCGAGACGGAGATCGACCGCTCGAGCCACACGCTGTTCTACGCCTGCATGATGCTGTGCTTCACCGGGCTGATGGGGGTGACCGTCACCGGGGATGCCTTCAATATCTTCGTGTTTCTCGAAATTTCCTCGCTATCGACCTACGTCCTCGTCGCACTGGGCGCGAAGAAGGATCGGCGTGCCCTGTCAGCCGCCTACGATTACCTCGTGCTCGGCACGATCGGTGCGACGTTCTTCGTGATCGGGCTGGGCCTCATCTACATGATGACCGGTACGCTCAACCTGATGGACCTGTCGTTGCGGCTGGACGGGCTGGACGACAACCGCACGGTACGCACCGCCTTTGCCTTCATCGTCATCGGGCTGGGGCTGAAAATTGCCATCTACCCGCTGCACCGGTGGTTGCCGGGGGCCTATACCTACTCACCGTCGGTCGTATCCGCATTTCTGGCGGCAACCGCCACGAAGGTGGCGATCTACGCGCTGCTTCGGTTCATGTTCTCGGTCTTTTCCCCGGACCTCGGGTTCGAGCGCGACACGCTGACATTCATCGTCATGCCGCTGGCGATCCTCGCCATGTTCGCAGGGTCGTTCGTGGCCACCTTTCAGACCAATGTGAAGCGGCTGCTGGCCTACTCATCCGTCGCTCAGGTCGGCTACATGCTGCTCGGCACGGCGATGTTGACCGCAACGGGCCTAACCGGTTCCATCGTGCATCTGTTCAACCACGCGGTGACGAAGGGTGCGCTGTTTCTCGCCGTCGGGTGCAGTGGTGTACCGCCTCGGGTCTGCCGCGCTTCCCACCTTCTACGGTCTCGGTCGCCAGATGCCGTGGACGGCTGCAGCCATCACCGCCGGTGGCATGAGCCTGATCGGCGCGCCCGGCACCGTGGGGTTCGTGTCCAAATGGGTGCTGATGCAGGGGGCGTTCGAAGCCGGGCTTTGGCCCATCGCCTTCCTGATCGGACTGTCGTCTCTCATCGCCATCGCCTATGTCTGGAAACTGGTGGAAGCCATGTATCTCACCCCGGCTCCGGAAGGTTTCGTGCGGCAGGAAGCGCCGTGGTCCATGCTCGTGCCCATCTGGATCCTGACGATCATCGCCATCGGGTTCGGGTTCGACGCTGAATACACGGTGGGCATGGCGCGCACGGCGGCTGAAAGTCTGCTGAGCGGTGCCTTCAGCGCCGACGGTGCGATCATCCTCGGCACACCGGGGCGAATGTGATGGGACTGTTTGCCGCCATGTCGCCGACCGAACTGGTCCTGCTCGCGCTTGCCCTTCCGCTATGTGCAACGCTCGGTTGTTTCGCGTTTCGCGATATGGCGAACCTGCGCGATGGGGTGACGCTGGCCTTCGCCGTCGCCACCTGCGCCGTGGTCGTAACGATCTACCAGCGGTTCGAGGCGGGCGAGGTCTTCGCCTTCACCGCCTTCGCCTTCCAGCCGCAGATTTCCATCTCCTTCGAGATCGAGCCGCTGGGCATGGTCTTCGCGCTCGTGGCCTCGTCGCTGTGGATCGTCACCCATATCTACGCCATCGGCTACATGCGCGGGAACGGGGAGAAGAAACAGGCCCGGTTCTTCGCCTGCTTCTCCTTCGCCATCTTCGCAACGCTCGGCATCGCGTTCGCCGCCAACCTGGCGACGCTGTTCGTGTTCTACGAGTTGCTGACGGTGTCGACCTATCCGCTCGTCGCGCACAAGGAGAACGAGCAGTCGAAACTCGGCGCGCGCACCTACCTGTCGATCCTGATGGCAACGTCCATCGTTTTCCTGCTTACCGCCGTGATCTGGACCTACGTGGTCGCGGGTCGATTGGACTTCGTGGCAGGCGGCATCATCGGGCCGGAACTGGGGACGCTGCTGCCGATCCTGCTGGCGCTCTACGCGTTCGGCATCGGCAAGGCCGCGCTCATGCCGTTCCACCGCTGGCTGCCAGCAGCGATGGTCGCGCCGACGCCGGTTTCCGCCCTGCTGCATGCGGTTGCCGTGGTGAAGGCCGGCGTGTTCACCATGCTCAAGGTCGGCGTCTATGTCTTCGGCATCGACAATCTGGCGGCAACCGGGGCCAGCGTCTGGCTCATGTGGGTGGCGGCCTTTTCGATACTCGTGGCCTCGATCATTGCGCTCCAACAGGACAATCTGAAACGACGTCTGGCCTATTCGACCGTCAGCCAGCTTTCCTACATCACGCTCGGCATGTCGCTGGCGACGTCCATGGGCGTGCTCGGTGGGGGCTTGCATATCGTGACCCACGCAGTCGGCAAGATCACCCTGTTCATGTGCGCGGGCGCGATCTACGTGGCGACGCACAAGACGGATATTTCCGACATGCGGGGGCTCGGGTCGTGCCATGCCGATCACCTTCATCGCCTTCGGCATCGGGTCGCTCTCCATCATCGGACTGCCACCGCTGGCCGGGTCGTGGTCGAAATGGCTGCTGATGCTAGGGGCGGCCGATGCCGGGCAATGGATCATCATCGGCGTGCTGATGGTCTCGTCCCTGCTGAACGTCGCCTATCTCGCGCCCGTGTTCGCCCGCGGTTTCTTCACCCCGGAAGCCGCCGACCATTACGGCGGCACACTGCGCCAGAACTTTGCCGAAGCTCCGCTTCTGTGCGTCGTGCCGCTCGTCATCACGGCGAGCGCCTGTGTCGTGCTGTTCTTCTACAGCCGACGGCATCATGACGTTTCTTGAGCCGATTGCCGTCACGGCGGCGGGAGGTGCAACATGAGTGAGCGAAAATCACCGTCCATCATCACGCGCTCCCTTTCGTGGGTCGACGACCCGTCCAAGGTGAAGCGGTTCTTCTGGGGGCTGGTGGTCGCCGGAGCGGTGCTGACCGCGCTTGACCTGTTCTACAAGAAGAAGGTCTATTTCGACATCGAATACGTCTTCGGATTCTACTCCCTCTACGGCTTCTTCATGTGCGCCGCTCTCGTGGTCGCCGCCCGCGGCATGCGGTTCCTGCTGATGCGGCGGGAGGACTATTACGGACCGACAGACACGGCGGCAGAAGAGCATCCCGAATTCGACCTGGACCGGAAGCAGGCGGCGGGACACGAGCATGTCTGAGTGGTTCCACCCGGCTTTGATCTACCTCATCGGCGCGGCGCTGACGCCGCTCGTGCCAGCCGGTCGGGTGCGCGCGACGTTGCTGCTGGCCGTACCGATCATCGCGGCGGTTCCCCTGCTGCTCGCGCCCTACGGCACGATGGGCGAACTGACGTTCTACGGCGAGACGCTCACGCTGTTCCGGCTGGACCGGTTGAGTTTCGTCTTCGCCCTCATCTTCTCGCTGGCCGCCTTCCTCGCCACGCTCTACGCCTGGCACATTCGCGATACGGTGCAGCAGGTGGCCGCTCTGGCCTATGCCGGCGCGGCCATCGGCGCGGTGCTGGCGGGCGATCTCATCACCCTGTTCGTGTGGTGGGAAGGCACGGCCATCGCCTCCGTCTTCCTCATCTGGGCGCGGCGCACCGAGGGCGCGTATGCCACCGGCATGCGCTATCTCGTCATACAGATCGCGTCCGGCGTGGCGCTGCTGGCCGGTGCCGCTATCCACTATCGCGAAACGGGGTCGCTGGCGTTCGAGGCATTCTCGCTGGAAGGCTGGGGCGCGTGGATCATCCTGTTCGCCTTCGGTATCAAATGTGCGTTCCCGCTGCTGCACAACTGGTTGCAGGATTCCTACCCTGCCGCGACCGTGACGGGCACGGTGGTGCTGTCTGCATTCACCACGAAACTGGCCGTCTATTCGCTGGCGAGGGGGTTTGCAGGCACCGAATTTCTCATCCCCATCGGTGCGACGATGACGCTGTTTCCGATCTTCTATGCGGTGATCGAAAACGATCTGCGGCGTGTTTTGACCTATTCGCTCAACAACCAGCTTGGCTTCATGGTGGTCGGGGTCGGCATCGGCTCGGAACTGGCGATCAACGGCACGGCAGCCCACGCATTCAGCCACATTCTCTACAAGGCGCTGCTGTTCATGAGCGTCGGCGCTGTGCTGTTCCGCACCGGCACGGCCAAGGGGTCGGAACTCGGCGGCCTCTACAAGACGATGCCGTGGACCATGGTGTTCTGCGTCATCGGCGCGGCATCCATTTCCGCCTTTCCACTGTTCTCCGGCTTCATTTCCAAATCGATGATCCTGTCGGCCGCAGGATACGAGGGCTACTACGTCACCTGGCTCATCCTGCTGTTCGCCTCCGCCGGGGTGTTCCACCATTCCGGCATCAAGATCCCCTACTTCGCCTTCTTCGCCCACGACAGCGGGAAACGGCCTGCGGAAGCACCGTGTAACATGCTACTCGCCATGGGGCTGACGGCGTTTCTATGCGTGGCGATCGGGGTCTATCCGACCGCGCTCTACGACATCCTACCCTACGAAGTGACCTACAGCCCCTACACGACCGGCCACGTCATCACGCAGTTGCAGCTGCTCTGGTTCTCCGCGCTGGCGTTCGGCACGCTGATGCTGACGGGCATCTACCCTCCGGAACTGAAGTCCACCAATCTCGACAGCGACTGGACCTACCGCAAACTCTTGCCAGCGATCATTGGCTTCGTCGCCCGCGTGTTTGCGACCGTCTGGAGCGAGCTGGTGCGGGGGGTTCACGTCTCGCTTGGCGCCGGTCAGATGGCGCTGCGTAAGATCTACGGTCCATCGGGCATTGCCGCGCGGGCGCTGCCAACCGGTCAGATGGTGCTGTGGCTCGCCATTCTGCTCGCTGTCGCGCTGTCGCTCACATTGCTGGATGTGCGGTAGGGTCGCTGTTGTGGCAAACCCATGCGCACCCTAACTGAAGCCAAACGCTTTTACGGAGATGCCCCATGTCGAAAGTCGAGAAAACCGAAGCCGAATGGCGTGCCGAACTGACGGCCGAACAATTTCGTGTGTTGCGTGAAGAAGGCACGGAACGGGCGGGGTCCTCGCCGCTCGATCGCGAAAAGCGCGACGGCACCTTCACGTGCGCAGGGTGCGGCAAGCCGTTGTTCGCCATGGACACGAAGTTCGACTCCGGCACCGGCTGGCCCAGCTTCTATGCGCCCATCGAGGACGAGGCCGTGACCGAGAAAACCGATCGCAAGCTGTTCATGAAACGCACCGAGGTGCGCTGTGCGGATTGCGACGGCCACTTGGGTCACGTTTTCAACGATGGTCCCAAGCCAACCGGTCTGCGCTATTGCATGAACGGCGTGGCGCTTGATTTCAAACCTGCAAACGGCGACAGCTGAGCGTGACCTTCGACCTTTCGGCAAAGACGCCGCTGGCCGAAAAGCGACCGGTCACTACCCGTCATCACGGCATCGAAAAGACCGACGATTACGACTGGTTGCGTGCGGAAAACTGGCAGGAGGTCATGCGCGACCCGGCCGCCTTGCCTGACGACATCCGCGCCTATCTCGACGCGGAGAACGTCTATCAGGAAGCGCAGATGGCCGACACGGCCGCTCTGCGCGACACCCTGTTCGACGAATTGAAAGGACGCATGAAGCCGGACGACTCCTCCGTTCCATCGCCCCATGGCGCTTACGCCTACTGGAGCCGTTACGACGACGGGGACGAATATCCCCGTTACATGCGCGCGGGACCGAATGGCGACGCCGTTCTGTTCGATGGACCGAAAGAAGCCGAAGGCTCGGACTATTTCGCGCTGGGTGCCATGTCCCACTCACCGGACCATGCCCGGCTTGCATGGAGCGTCGATACGAACGGCTCGGAATACTATCACCTGCGCGTTCGCGATCTGGCAACCGGCGCGGACGGGGAAGACATCACTCGGGACGTCGGCTCGTTCGCCTGGTGCGCGGACGGGCGTTCGTTCGTTTATGTGAAGGTGGATGAGAACCACCGGCCCAACAAGGCTTTCCACAAGGCTACCGATGGCACGGAGACGCTGATCTACGAAGAGACCGACCCGCGCTTCTACGTCAGCGTCGGGCGCTCGCTGGATGGCCGGTGGATCATGCTCCACACCGGCCAGAACGATGAGGACGAAGTGCGCCTGCTGCGCGCGGATGCGCCGCTGGAGGAGCCATCTCTCGTCTCGCCCCGCCGTGCCGGCCACGAATATTCGCTCGACATGCATGGCGATACGGCCTTCATCACAACCAATTCCGGCGGCGCCCAAAACTTTCGGATCATGCAGGCGTCGGTCGATGCGCTTGCGGAGGAACACTGGACAGAACTCGTGGCGCACAGCCCCGACATTCTGATCGACAGCGTCGATCGTCTTCGCGAGCCACCTCGTTCGCCTCGAACGGCAGAACGCTTTGCCCCGCATCATCGTGCGGGATCTATGCGAGCGGTGAGGAACACGCCATCGCCTTCGATGAGGAAGCCTACTCGCTCGGTATCTCGTCCGGCTACGAGTTCGATACGACGACGCTGCGCTTCCACTACTCGTCCCCCTCCACCCCGTCGCAGGTGTGGGACTACGACATGGCAACTCGCGAACGAGTGCTGCGGAAGGAACAGGAAATTCCGTCGGGCCACGACGCATACGACTACGTGGTGCGCCGCCTTCACGCCCCGAGCACCGACGGTGTGTCCGTTCCGCTCACCGTGCTTCACCACCGCGACACGCCGCTGGACGGGTCCGCTCCCTGCCTGCTCTACGGCTACGGCAGCTACGGCATGGGCATGTCGGCATCCTTTTCGCCGAACCGGCTCAGCCTCGTCGATCGCGGTTTCGTCTATTGCACGGCGCATATTCGTGGCGGGGATGAACTGGGCCGTGAATGGTACGAGCAGACGAAAAAAGACGGCAAGCGCCGTACCTTTGACGATTTCATCGCTGCCGGACGCTATCTGGCTCGTGAGAACTATACGAACGAGGGCAACATCGTCGCCATGGGCGGCTCGGCGGGCGGCCTGCTGATGGGCGCGGTGGCCAACATGGCGCCCGAACTGTTCGCCGGTATCATCGCACAGGTGCCGTTCGTCGATGTGCTGAACACCATGCTGGACGACAGTCTGCCGCTCACTCCCGGTGAATGGAGCCAGTGGGGCAACCCGATCGAAAGCGCCGATGAATACGCGACAATCGCGGCCTATTCGCCCTACGACAACGTGACGGAGCAGACCTACCCCGCGATATTCGCCCTGTCCGGCCTGACAGACCCCCGGGTGCAGTACTGGGAACCGTCGAAATGGATCGCCAAACTGCGCGAAATGTCCGGCGGGAAAACGCCGATCCTGCTGAAGACCAACATGGGGTCCGGTCATTTCGGCAAGACAGGGCGTTTCGCCTATCTCGAAGAAGTGGCGCTCGGTCTATGCCTTCGCGTTGAAGGCTGGTCGGCAAGGCATAAAAAAGCCCGCTGCTGAGAGCGGGCTTTTTCGTCCGGGTCGTCGAAGCTTACTTGGTGGCCTTGGCGTACATTTCGCCGACATAGTCCCAGTTGATGAGTTCATCGACGAAGGCTTCGAGGTATTTCGGTCGGGCATTGCGATAGTCGATGTAGTAGGAATGTTCCCACACGTCGCAGCCGAGAATGGGGTGAGCACCGTGCGGCAACGGGCTTTCGCCGTTCGGCGCGTTCGTCACCTGCAACTTGCCGTCCTTGACCGACAGCCACGCCCAGCCGGAGCCGAACTGCGTTTTACCCGCATTGATGAAGTCGTCGCGGAACTTGTCGTAGCCACCCAGGTCGCTGTCGATGGCCTTCTCCAACTGGCCCGGCATTTTCTTGCCGCCACCATTCGGCGACATCCAGTTCCAGAAATGCAGGTGGTTGTAGAACTGGCCGGCCTGGTTGAACAGTTTCGGGTCGTCCTTGAACGACTTCGTCACGATCTCCTCGAGGCTCATGTCCGCATAGTCGGTGCCTTCGATCATGCCCGTCATCGCATCGAGATAAGCCTTGTGGTGCTTGTCGTGATGGAACTCGAGCGTTTCCGCCGACATGTGCGGCGAAAGGGCGTCGTAGGCATAGGGAAGGTCGGGAAGCGAAAAAGCCATGGAAACTCCTGAAAATTGATAGGCATGCAACGGCGCAATACCGTCTGGAAGTCGGAATAATAACGGACAGTATGGTGGAACCGTTCCCAAACGGAAGGCGAAAGTGCAGGCTGGCATTCAAGCCCCTGTCGCGAGAAACCCCATGCCGTCCGTTTATGCTTTCGACGCCTATGGCACCCTGTTCGACGTTCACTCGGCGGTCCGGCGGCACGCGGACGCGGTCGGGCCGGATGCCATGCGTGTATCGGAGATCTGGCGCAACAAGCAGCTGGAATATTCCTGGGTGCGCACGCTGGCCGGCCGCTATCGTAGATTTCTGGACGATCACCGAACAGGCGCTCGATTTCGCACTCACCGCCGTCCCCTCAGCCAACCGTTCCGCACGGAACGACCTGCTGGACGCCTACTGGTCGCTCGAGTGCTACGCGGAGGTGGCCGATGTGTTGGGGCGACTGCGGGCAAGCGGTGCGAAGACCGCCATTCTGTCGAACGGTTCGCCGCAAATGCTGGAAGCTGCCGTGACGAATGCCGATCTCGGCGACCTGCTGGATGCGAGCATTTCGGTGGACAGCATTCGGCAATTCAAAGTCGTACCGGCTGCCTATCAACTGGTGTGTGACGCGTTCGGCTGTCTGCCCGCCGACATCTCGTTCCAGTCTTCCAACCGGTGGGACATTGCAGGCGCGACGGCCTCGGACTGGTCCTGCGTTTGGGTCAATCGCACGAACCAGCCGGACGAATATACCGGACCTGCCACCGGTGAAGACCGTCAGCGACTTGCGTGGACTGCTTTAACGCCCACGCTTGAAGCTGCCCAATATGCCGCGGACGAGCGCGCGGCCCAGCTGGGTGGCCACGGACCGGGCGACGGATTTCATGGCGGCCTCGCCGACGCTCTGTCGGTTGGAAGACCGTGTCGGGCGGCTCGCCCTGGCTTCCTTGCGCGGCCTCCGTTTCGCGCGCCTCCTCCTCGGCTTCCAGCCGCTCCTGCTCGGCCTCTGCTTCCGCCTGTTTCGCGGCGCGTTTGGCGAGGATCTCGAAGGCGAACTCCCGGTCGACCGGTTCGTCGTACTGTCCGGCGACCGCCGAGGTCTGTCACAAGCTGCGCACGCTCCGGCGTCGGTCAGCGGCCCGAGGCGGCTTTGCGGCGGGCGGATCAGCGTGCGCTGCACGATCGACGGCACGCCCTTGTCGGCCAGCGTCGAGACCAGCGCTTCGCCGACGCCGAGATTGGTGATCGTCTCCATCGCATCGAAATCCGGGTTGGGACGGAAGGTTTCCGCCGCCGTCTTCACGGCCTTCTGCTCGCGGGGCGTGTAGGCGCGCAGGGCGTGCTGCACCCGGTTGCCGAGCTGGGCCAGCACACCGTCCGGCACGTCGAGCGGGTTCTGCGTCACGAAATAGACGCCGACGCCCTTTGAGCGGATCAGCTTCACGACCTGCTCCACACGGTCGACCAAGTATCTTCGGCGCATCGTCGAACAGCAGGTGCGCTTCGTCGAAGAAGAAGACGAGGCGCGGGCGGTCCGGGTCGCCGACCTCCGGCAGTTCCTCGAACAGTTCCGACAGCAGCCACAGCAGGAACGTCGCGTAGAGGCGCGGCGACATCATCAGCCTGTCGGCGGCCAGAATGTTGACCATGCCGCGCCCGTCGCGGGTCGTGCGCATGAGGTCGGCAATCTCCAACGCCGGCTCGCCGAAGAAGTGCGTCGCCGCCCTGCTGCTCCAGCACCAGCAGCGATCGCTGAATGGCGGCGACGGAGCGCGGTCGAGACGTTGCCGAGTGTCGGGCCGACAGCTCCTTGGACCGGTTCGACACCTCGATCAGCAGGGACTGCAGATCCTTCAGGTCGAGCAGCAGCAGCCCTTCCTCGTCGGCAATGCGGAAGGCGATGTTGAGCACACCCTCCTGCGCGTCCGTCAGGTCCATCAGGCGGGACGAGCAGACAGCGGGCCCATCTCGGAGATCGTCGTGCGGATCGGATGGCCCTTTTCGCCGAACAGGTCCCAGAAGATCGTCGGGAAGGCGTCGTAGGAATAGTCCTCCAGGCCGATGTCCGTCGGCGCGCTTCTCCAGGAAAGTCTTGCTTTCGCCCTTCATGGCCAGCCCGGACAGGTCGCCTTTCACATCGGCGCAGAAGACCGGCACGCCGGCGTTGGAAAAGCCCTCGGTCAGTATCTGCAGCGAAACCGTCTTGCCCGTGCCCGTCGCGCCGGTGATCAGGCCGTGGCGGTTGGCGAGTTTCAGGTTCAACCATTCCGGGCCCTGCAGCGCATCATCCGGCGACCGGCTGGTGCCGAGGAAGATGTGGCCTTCGTTTTGCGATGTGTTGACCATGTCTCTTAGGCTCCCCGTTGCGTTGTCGCCTTATAAGCAAGGGTGAGGTCGGGTTCAAAGCGGTTCGGGTTCGATTGTGCGTGGTCCGTCCGGTCCCACTGCGGGACTTGCCGAACTGGCACGGGGATTGCGGGCACAAGGTATGAACAGACGCGCATTTCTTACCGCAACCGCACATTCTGGCGGCCACGCCCCGCCTTCGCGCAGCAACGGCTTGCGGGTCTGCGCGGCACGCTCGATGTCGGCCAACACGGTGTGCGACCGGACCTTTCCAGCGATCAGGGACGGCTGATCCAGAAGTTGCTGGACCAGGCGTCCGAAGAGGATCGTCCGGTCTTTCTGCCACCAGGCCGCTACGTGGTGTCCAAAATCGACCTGCCGCCCCGCACCCGCCTGCTGGGCCTTTCCGGCACTGCCAAGCTGGTCTTCGGCGGCGGCGGCTCGTTCATCACCGCCACCGGATGCGAGGTGGTCGATATCGACGGCATCACCTTCGACGGCGCGAACCGCCTGCTGGACGACCCGTTCGCCGGGCTTGATCCACGCCCGCGCCTGCCCGCGCCTGCGCATCGAGAACTGCTCGTTCATCGGCTCGCAGACCGTCGGGCTTTCGCTGGAAAAATGTGGCGGCGATATTACCGCCGAACCGCATCTCCGGCGCGTCCGGTCTGGCCGCGCTCTATACGGTGGAAGCGAGCGGCTGACCGATCCGCGACAACCACGTCGCCGACTGCGCCAATGGCGGCATCCTGGTGCATCGGCTGGAATGCAGGGCGCGACGACACGGTCGTCTCCGGCAACCGCATCACCCGTATCCGCGCAGCGCAAGGCGGCACCGGACAGCATGGCAACGGCATAAACCTGTTCCGCGCCCACGGATGCATCGTCTCCAACAACCACATCAGCGATTGCGCGTTTTCGGCCATTCGGGGCAATTCGGCGTCCAATGCGCTGATCTCCGGCAACAGCTGCATCAATTC
Organism: uncultured Alphaproteobacteria bacterium; assembly: GCA_963711195.1. Lineage (GTDB taxonomy): Bacteria > Pseudomonadota > Alphaproteobacteria > Rhizobiales > Rhizobiaceae > Pseudahrensia. The sequence goes on along the minus strand of CAVQDK010000011.1, from coordinate 123,242 downwards.
CGGCGAGACGGGCATCTATGCCGAGTTCGAGTTCGAGGGTCGCTGTGATCGACGGCAATATCGTCGACGGCGCGACCATCGGCATCTCCATCGCCAATTTCGACAAGGGCGGGCGGATGGTCGTGTGTTCCGACAATCTTGTGCCGCAACCTGAAGACCGATGGCCCCTACCCGGCCGAAGTTGCCGGTTTCGGTATCGGCATCTTCGCGGAGGCGGATACCATCGTGTCCGGCAACGTGGTGGAAGGTGCGCCGCAATACGGCATCGGCATGGGATGGGGACCGTATCTGCGCAACGTCATGGCGCGCGGCAACATCCTGCGCGATTGCGGCGATGGCATCTCGGTCACCGTTGCCGAAGGAGCCGGGCCCGCCGTCATTTCCGACAACATCATCGCGCGCCCGTGCCCGGGATGCGATCGTCGGCAAACGCTGGCTGGAGCGGGCGAGCGAGCGATCTGGCGCAAGGATGGCGCAGGAGCAGTTCGCCCACCTGACCATCCGCGACAATACGGTCACGACGGCTTGAAGCGGCGGGTCTGATTTTTAGCGCGGTCGTGCCCATATGAAGACAGGCTTCTCCTGTCTCGGCACCATGACCCGTTTGTTCACCTATCCATTGCTGTTTCTGTTCGTCGTCTTCATCGCGCCCGCGCTGGTGCATATCGGCGTGTGGTGGTGGTCCGATCCGCCCCGGTCGTGGCGCGATGCGAACTGGTCGTCCGGCACGGATTCTACCTGCGCCGAGCAGCGATGGAACTGCGATTTACCTCATGTCCGCCCGCACCGGGGGCATGAAGGGTGCGCTGGCGACCCATTCGTGGATCGTGCTGAAACGGCAGGGTGAAGCGCGGTACGAACGCTACGACAAGGTCGGCTGGGGCCAGCCGGTGCGGCGCAATGCCTTCGTCGCCGATGGCAACTGGTATTCCAACCCGCCGAAGATCATCTGGCAGGCAGAAGGGCCCCTTGCTGCGAGCGCTCCTGCCCGCCATCGACGCTGCGATCGGCGACTACCGCTACCAGAACACCGGCGACTACGGCATCTGGCCAGGGCCGAACTCGAACTCGTTCATCGCCCATGTCGTGCGGTCCGTTCCGGGCTTCGCCGTCGGATCTGCCGGCCGAAGCGGTGGGCCGGGATTTTCCCCAGAACGACCGCCTGGATGTGGCGCGACGCGGCAGGCACATGGCGCGCGTCGCTTGGTGGCTATGCCGGGCTGTCGATCGGCGGGACCGCCGGTTTCGAGATGAACTTTCTGGGTCTGGTTTCCGGCTTCGACTGGCGGCGGGGTGAGATCAAACTGCCGGGTTTCGGCTCGGTGCGGCTTACTTGATGCGCTCCAGCACGCTGGTGTAGTTCGCCACCGCCGCACCGCCCATGTTGAAGATGCCGCCGAGCGTCGCGTCTTTCACCTGCATACCCTCCGGCGCTTCGCCGCAAAGTTGCATCGCGGTCAGCGCGTGCATCGAGACACCGGTGGCACCGATGGGGTGGCCCTTGGCCTTCAGCCCGCCCGACGGGTTGACCGGCAAGCGACCGCCCATCGCCGTCTCGCCGTTCATCACGACATCGGCACCCTTGCCCGGTTCGGCCAATCCCATCGCCTCATATTCGATCAGTTCGGCGATGGTGAAGCAGTCATGGGTCTCCACGAATGACAGATCGTCGATCGTCAGACCCGCTTTGTCGAGCGCCTGACGCCAAGCCTGGGTGCAGCCTTCGAACGCCAGAATGTCCCGCTTCGACATGGGCAGAAAATCCTGCGCGTGGCCCATGCCGCGAAAGGCAACGGCGCGTTTCATGCCGAGCGACGACTGGATGTCGGACAGCACGATTGCCGCCGCTCCGTCGGACACCAGCGAACAATCGGTGCGTTTCAGCGGACCGGCGACGAACGGGTTCTTTTCGCTTTCTGCACGGCAGAACTCATAGCCCAAATCCTTGCGCATCTGGGCGTATGGATTGTGCACGCCGTTGCCGTGGTTCTTCGCAGCGATAGCGGCCAGCGCATCGGACTGGTCGCCGTAGCGCTGGAAATAGGCGCTGGCGATGTTGCCGAACACGCCGGCAAACCCGGCCGGAGTCTCGCCGTCTCTCGACGAGGTACGATGCCTTGAGCAGGTTGCGCCCGATATCGGGGCCGGGCGTCGTCGTCATCTGTTCCACACCGACAACCAGCACATGCCGCGCCCTGCCCGCTTCGATCGTCTTCACGCCCTGCTGCACGGCGGCGGACCCGGTGGCGCAGGCGTTTTCCACCCGCGTTGCAGGCTTGAACCGAAAGCCGTCGTCGGCCTGATAGACGAGGCTGGCGGTGAAATCCTGCGCGGAGAAGCCCGCATTGAAATGGCCGAGATAGATTTCGTCCACATCCGCCGCGTCCAGCCCGGCATGATCGAGCGCATCGCGCGTTACCCTGACGACGAGGCTTTCGACCGTTTCGTCGCTGTGGCGTCCGAAGGGAGTGTGGGCCCAACCCGTGATTGCAGCGGTCATGTTGCGCGGTTCCTCTTGTCTTTTGGTCAATCTAGGCGTGCCAAAAGCATCCGCCAAGCGTTTCCAACTCCGTTGACGCAGGTTGCAACCGGTGTTCAAAGCCGGACAAGCCGGTTTTCATCTTCAGAAGGGTTTCCACCATGACCGTAAAAGTTGCCATCAATGGCTTTGGCCGCATCGGCCGCAACGTGCTGCGCGCAATCGTCGAACAGGGCCGCACCGATATCGAAGTCGTCGGCATCAACGATCTGGGTCCGGTGGAAACCAACGCCCATCTGCTGCGCTACGATTCCGTCCACGGTCGTTTTCCCGGCACGGTGGAAGTCGATGGCGAGAGCATCACCATTTCCCACGGGTCCGTCTCCATGGGCCCGATCCGCGTCACCGCCATCCGCGACCCGAAGGACCTGCCGTGGGGCGATCTCGGCGTGGACGTCGCCATGGAATGCACGGGCATCTTCACCGACCCGGGCAAGGCCAAGGCGCATCTGGAAGCCGGCGCGAAAAAGGTGCTGATCTCCGCCCCGCTGTCCAACGCGGTCGGTGCCGAGAAGACCATTGTCTACGGCGTGAACCACAACACGCTGACGGCGGAGGACACGATCGTTTCCAACGCCTCCTGCACCACCAACTGCCTCGCCCCGGTGGCCCATGTGTTGCAGAACGCTTTCGGCATCGAGAAGGGCTACATGACCACCATCCATTCCTATACCGGCGATCAGCCGACGCTCGATACGATGCATAAGGACCTGTATCGCGGGCGGGCCGCCGCCATGTCGATGATCCCGACCTCCACCGGGGCCGCCAAGGCCGTCGGTCTCGTCCTGCCGGACCTTGCGGGCAAGCTCGATGGTTCCGCCATCCGCGTGCCGACGCCGAACGTTTCCGTGGTCGACCTGAAGATGGTGATGGCGAAGGACGTTACGGCAGAACAGATCAACGATGCCGTGCGGGAAGCAGCCGAGGGCGACCTGAAGGGCATTCTCGACTACGACACCGCGCCGAAGGTCTCCATCGACTTCAACCACGACCCCCATTCGTCGAACTTCGCTGCCGAGCAGACTAAGGTGATCGGCGGCAATCTGGCGCGCATCCTGACCTGGTACGACAACGAGTGGGGCTTCTCCAACCGTATGTCCGACACGGCAGTCGCTATGGGCAAACTGAACTAACGCCTACTGGAAAACCGGCAGCGGGCGGTCCATCATCGGCGAAACCAGCCGACAGGACCGCCCGCCCATGTCCATCACACGCTTTTCCGTTGCACCGCTGGCGACGATGACGCGCCACCTCTCCGACGTCGCCGCCCTACGCGCCGAACCGGACCACGTCATCCGCAACGCGCGGATCGTCTCCACCTACTCCGAGCGCACGATCGACGGTCGGGACGTGCTGATCTCGGGCGGACGTATCGCCGCCGTGCTGCCCGCTGGTCGCTACAAGCGGCAATGCCCCGTCCTTCGACGCCGGTGGAGCACGCATCGCGCCCGGCCTGGTCGACCCGCACCTGCATATCGAATCCTCGATGGTGACGGCGTGCGCCTACGCGGAAGCCGCCCTGCTGAACGGCACGACGACCATCTTCTGCGACAGCCACGAGATCGGCAACGTGATGGATGTCGCCGGTGTTGAAGCCATGCTGGAAGATGCCCGCGAAGCCCCGCTGTCGATCTTCCTCACCGTGCCGTCCACCGTGCCCGCCACCTCACCGCAATTCGAGACAGCCGGCGGCGACCTGACGCCGGACAAGATCGCGACCTGTTCGACGACTGGCCCGAAGCCGTGGCGCTGGGCGAGAAGATGGACTTCGTGCAGGTCGCCGGTTCGGACGAGCGCAGCCACGCCATCATCGCCGCCGCGCTGGAGCGTGGTCGCCCGGTCTCGGGCCACATCTATGGTCGCGAATTCGTCGCACCCTATGCGGCCGCTGGCGTGACGGACACCCACGAGGCCATCGACGGAGACATTGCAAACGATCTGATCGAAGCGGGCGTCTGGATTTTCTTGCGCGGCGGCCCGCCGACCACGCCGTGGCACTCCCTGCCCCACGCCATCAAGGCGCTGACCGAACTGGGCGCATCCCACAAGCGTGTCGCCGTCTGCACCGATGACCGGGACGCCGACGATCTGCTGACCTTCGGGCAGGACTGGGTGGTGCGCCAAGCCGTCGAGGCCGGCATGAGCGCCGAACAGGCGTGGTCGATGGGTTCGCTGCACGGGGCTACGCGGTTCGGCATGGAGAACGATATCGGCGGTCTCGGCGGGGGGCGCCGCGCCGACATCGTGCTGCTGGACGACGATCTCGATCCGATCTGCACATGGTATGGCGGGGAACTGATGGTCGAAAGCGGAGCCATCACGTCCACGCTGGATGCGGCGCTTTCCAAACGCTACCAGTACCCGGACGTCGCCTACCACACGGTCAAGTTGCCCCACGGTCTGAAACTGACCCCGGACCTGCCCACCGGTCCTGTTGCCGCCAACGCCATACGTGTCGAACTGCCGGGGATCGAACTGTTCCACGAAAAACTGCAGCTCGATGCGCTCGGATCATGGCAAGAGCAATTTGACGCCCATTCCATGTGCTTCGTCACCGTCATCGAACGGCACGGCAAATCGGACGGCAACGTGGCGCACGGGTTGCTGAAGGATTTCGGACTGACTGACGGGGCGGTGGCCTCCTCCGTCGGACACGACAGCCACAACATCATCGTCGCCGGGTTCAACGCGGACGACATGCAGGTGGCGCTGGACGAGATCGAACGGGAACAGGGCGGCGTCTGCGTCGTGCGCGACGGCAAGGTCGTCGCCAACGTGCCGCTGCCCATTGCGGGTCTGTTGTCGGACGAGCGTGTGACGGTCGTCGCGGACCGGATGCAGGCTTTGAAGGTCGCCTGGAAGAATGCAGGATGCGTCCTGCCCTTCATGGGCTTCAACCTGATCCCGCTTTCGGTCATCCCCAACATCCGCATCACGGACAAAGGCATCGTCACCGTGCCGGGGATGGAATCACTGCCGCTGTTCGAAGCGGTTTGAGATTAAGTGAAATTGGCTGGGGCGGCAGGATTCGAACCTGCGAATGGCGGCACCAAAAGCCGCTGCCTTACCACTTGGCCACGCCCCAGCACGGTCGCCTGCAACGTGTGGCGACGCGGTGCTGCTTAGGCGGAAAACGCGTCCGCGACAAGCGCGGAGTGACTATCCGCCGTCGTCCTGCCTGTCGTCGTGTCGCAGCAGATGTTCGAGCCGAAACCGCGCGATTTCGCTGATCTGACGTAACGCCTCGCGACGTTCTTCCTCGACATCACGCTCCAGCCGCCGTTCAAGCGTGGCAAGGATCGATGGGCCGTCATCGTCCATGTCCGCTTCGAGGAACGGGAAGCCGAACCGGCTTTCGTAAGCGTTGGTCAGTTCCGTCAACGTGGTGCGCTGTTCGTCGTCGAGCTGTTCCAGCCACGCTTCGGAACGCTGTCCCGCGCCGTCCGATATCCACCCGTTCCACGAAGCGGCGTCCCGTGGTGGGCGGTAGGATTCGATCAGGTCCTGCCGCTCGCGCTCGGTGGCAAGGCTCACTTCCTCGGTCATGGCCTGATGCAGACCGCGGACGGACTTGAACATCCTGCGGACGACAACCCGTTCGGCCACCCAGCGGGACCGTTCGAACACGCCGGACAGGGTCGTGACGAAGTCCTCAGCCGACATTTCATTGAGGTCGCCGAAATCGATCTGGTCACTCATGCGCAGGGTCCCGGTTTCGCAGCCCGATGCCGGAAACTGCCCGGCACCATAGCGCAAGGTTCGCCGGCGGTTCGGGACAAAGTGCCGCTGGGTACCGTCAGGCGACCGGCTCGTAGCCGAGCCATTCGTCCTGCCGCGCTCGCAAGGCATAGAGCGCGGTGTCGCGGCGCACGTCCACATGGTCACGCGTGATCAGGGTGCCCTTGGGGATATCTTTTGTGACGGTGCCTTCGTTCAGCAGGCCGACTGGAATCGCGCCCTGCGCGCGAGCTTCATCGGCCCGCATGGCCCAGGAGCGGTAGGACGTTTCGCCGATGAAATCGAGGGTGTCGCCGGTCTTCAGGTCACGCTTCGCCAGCGCGCAAACCTCCGCGACGGGGCGCGGGAGCGGGCGCATGTCGGATGTGCCGTAGAGAACGGCGCGAGCGGCTGAGAGCGGCACCTCGAGACTGGTGAGATGGTAGGGGCGATAGAACGTGTAATACGGCCCCGGCCCGAGGTGCAGGTCGTTCAGCCGCTCGCGCACGCGAGGGTGGTGCATGTCGGCAACCACGAAGACGCCCGGTGCCACGTCCTTGCTGACCGTAAAATCGACGCAGCCGTAATTCTGCAGAATGCCACCGTCCGCCTGCGGAACGAGTGTCGTGCACAGGTCGTCCAGCTTGCAATCGGGGCCGTGCATGCCGGGTCTGTCGGGCATCAGGCCGGTGGCGTTGGCGATGGCGGTCATTTCCACCATCGTCTTGGAGCCGTCGACGAATTCGACGAGCATGCGCGGGTTCATGTTGCGCCGTTCGGCCTCGGCCCGATAATCGTCCGGCACGGCGTCGATGCGGAAGGCGTTGTTCTTGCCCTTGCCGGCCGCGACGACGGGGTAGCCCAAGGCCGTCACGAAATCGTAGAGTTCCATCACGCTGGACGGTTCATCCCCCGCGCCAACCGTATAGACGAGCCCTTTTTCCTGCGCGATGTGGGACAGGATCGCCCCAATAGTCACGTCGGCTTCCACGTTCATCATCACGAGATGCTTGCCGGCTTCCAAAGCCGCCAGCCCGTATTCCGCACCGGCTGCCGGGCTGCCGGTGGCGTCGATCACGACGTCGACGAGGTCGTGGGACAGGCCGAGATGGGCGTCCGCAACGATGGGAATGTGACCGGCCTCGAAAGCGGCGGTTATCGCCGCAGCCGTCTCGCAAATCTTGCCGGTATCGGCATCGTAGCCAGCAATGCGCATGGCGTCCGGCGCGCTGGCGAGCCTGCGATCAACGATGTTTGCGATGGCCATGCCGCGCATCTGGCGGATTGCGGTGACCAGATCGGTGCCCATTTCGCCCGAGCCGATGATGCAGACGCGAATATCGCGCCCTTCATCGGCCCGCCGTGCGAGATCGGCAGCGAGACCGCGCACCTGCAACAACGGCGCGCGGGACGTGTAGGGGGATGTCACGCCTTCGCGAAGTCCTGTCCGCTCAGCGTTTGGCCGGAGCGACTTTCCACAGGGCCGCGACGATGGCGGCGGCCAGGACGATCTTCACCAGGCCGCCGAGAATGAATGGCACGACACCGCCGGTCAGGGCCGCCGATGCGCCGACGATCGTTGCGAGCCAAGCAAAGCCGAGACCGAAGACCACGACATTGCCCAGCAGCATGGCCGGCAGAATGGCCCAGATGCTGCGGCTCCAGCCCCGGTCGGCAGCTTCGCCGACGATGGCGGCGGAAAGCACGAAGCCGACGAGATAACCGGCAGTGGGGCCCATCAGATATGCGGGTCCGGCCACCGGGCCTGCAAAAACCGGCAGACCGGCGAAACCCTGCGCGAGATACAGCAGCATCGTCGCCACGGCCAGATTACGGCCATAGGCAGCAGCAATGCCAAAAACGGCGAGGGTCTGGAGCGTTTGCGGCACGGGGTAGAACGGAACGTTGATCTTGGCGGAAATCGCCATGATGGCGGTGCCCGCCACGGCGAGCGCCGCAAACAACACGGCGTCCCGCGTCGTCCCGTTGCCCATGAGGGTCGTGGCGAATGCCCGGTTTGCTGTCGTATCAGTCATGGATCGTGTCCCGTTCGGTGCGGCCCGTGCCGCGTTTGAGCCAGCTATATTGACTTGCACAGCACCTCACAAGAAGGTCCGGCGGTTCTTCCCGCCTCTTCGGACCCGTCATGGCCGACAAAACGCCGAACTTCCGCACCGAGTTCGATCCCCGCCATGGCGAGGCGGTTGAGATGGTGCCCGGTCTGTCGCGCATCGTTTGCAACAACCCGTCCGCATTCACCTTCCACGGCACCAACACCTATCTGCTTGGCGACAGCGAGGTAGCGATCATCGATCCGGGGCCACTCGACGACGCGCACTATGCGGCCATCGTCAGGGCGATCGGCGGGAGGACCGTCAGCCACATCATCGTCACCCACACCCACGTCGACCATTCTCCGCTTGCCACGCGTCTAGCTGCGGAAACCGGGGCGCAGACTTACGCGGAAGGCCCGCACCGTCCCGCCCGGCAGTTGGCGCTGGGGGAAACGAACGTGCTCGATGCCAGTGGGGACACCGCGTTTTTGCCGGACATTCGCCTCACCCACGGTGACGTTGTCGATGGCGATAGCTGGGCGCTCACTGCCTTGTTCACCCCGGGCCACACTGCCAACCACATGGCGTTTGCGTGGAACGATACGGATTACCTGTTTTCCGGCGACCACGTGATGGCTTGGGCCACCAGCATCGTAGCCCCGCCAGACGGGTCGATGCGCGACTATATGGCATCCCTCGACGTCATGCTGGACCAGGCGCAACAGACGTATTTTCCCGGCCACGGAGGACGGGTCGCCAATGGCCACGCATTCGTGCGGGCGCTGCGCGCCCATCGTCGGATGCGGGAGACGGCGGTTCTCGACCAGGTGCGGAAGGGCAAGGCCACGATCCCGGAGATCGTCGCCATCATCTATCGCTCGACCGACCCGAGGCTGCACGGGGCCGCCGGGCTTTCCGTTTTCGCCCATCTGGAAGATCTGGTCGGTCGGGGGGCGGTGGAAACGGACGGCGCACCGATGCTGGAAGGGACATTCCGTCCGGCCTGAACGAACGCGCACTAGCTGCCGCTGGCCTGCCCCTGCAGAGCGTCGTCCAGATCGGACAGGAAGGCGACGATACGGTCCGCGTTGGAGCCCAGATCGTGCGGCCCGTACCGGGAGGCGGACCGCATGTCGACGAGTGTTCCATCTTCCCCTTCGATCAGACGCACCACGATATCCGATTCGAATCCCATGACGAACGACGATGCGACGGCCTCGACATAGCGTTCTTCGGTGGGTTCGCTGCCCTCGATACCGTCGCGACCGAGCGGAGAAACCGATATCGGGTCGACCGGGCCGGACGCCGGGGTGGCGGTCTGTTGCTGCACGGGCCTTCGGCTGGGAACGGCAGGCCGCAACGCCGTTCCGTTTTCATCGGTAACGGCGTTGGCCACGAGGCCGGAACCTTCCTCGTCGATCGGTGCCTGCCCCTGCTCCAGCTCGGTGGCAAGAATGGTCCAACCCCTGTCGGCCATGAGCGCCACGACTTCGGTGAAGACCTGCCCCGATCCGAGAGGATAACGCCTGGCTGCCACTTGCGGATAGGCGCGGATCTGCACGTCCGCGAGGTTCGGGTCCGGTTCGCCCAACCGGTTCATGCCGGCGACGCGGTCTCCGATGGCGACCTCGAAAACGGGCGGTGCCTGCAGGTCCGTCGAAATGTCGTGCAGCCGTGGCAGTGCCACCACCTTGGCGGCGAAGAACCCGAACGGGGCCAGCAGCAATGCCGCAAGCGTCATGCCCCGAAGCGACCGCATACCGCCCGTGTGCCCGTATTGCCAGAGTTCGTAAAAGCCACGGATGCCGAAGCCGAGGGCGACGACGAGTATCGCCACACCCAGACCCAACAGCCAGAACACCTGAGGCGTTTCGACCATTCCAAACCGGTGGCCCAGCACCACGATGGCCAGATATGGCACCGCGAATACCGCGAGCCGCTGGCACCATTGCGCGGGTTCGCTGGTGCGGCGCTGCACCCGCTGCAATCGAAGGTCGATGGATGTCATGGGCCCGGTTGCCGTCCCGCAGCCTTACGCTGCGGGGAAGCTGTAGTCGGCAAACTGGTCGCGCAGGGTCGTCTTCTGGATCTTCCCGGTGGCGGTGTGGGGAATCTCGTCCACGAACGCCACCGCGTCGGGCATCCACCACTTGGCGATCTTGCCTTCCATGAAGCCGAGAATCTCCTGCTCGGACGGGTCAGACCCCTCGTTACGGATGATGACCAGCAAGGGCCGCTCGTCCCATTTGGGGTGGGCGATCCCGATGACGGCGGCTTCCTGAACGTCCGGGTGCCCGACGGCCAAGTTCTCCAGATCGATGGAGGAAATCCATTCGCCACCGGACTTGATGACATCCTTGGACCGGTCGGTGATCTGCATGATGCCGGCTTCCGAAATGTGCGCCACATCGCCGGTGTCGAAGAAACCGTCCGTATCGAATTGATCGGCACCGTCGCCGCCGTAGTAGCCCTTGGCGGTGGCGGGGCCGCGCACTTTCAGACGACCGAACGTCTTGCCGTCCCATGGCTGTTCGTTGTTCTCGTCGTCGGTAATCTTCATTTCGACGCCGTAGGGCGGGAAGCCCTGCTTTTCCTTGATCGTCAGCTGTTCGGCATTGGACAGGTGCTGATGTTCGGGCTTGAGAGCGCCGAGCGATCCCAACGGCGACATTTCCGTCATCCCCCAGGCATGACGAACCTCCACGTCGTACTTGTTCTGCAATGTCTCCGTCATGGAACGGGGGCATGCGGAACCGCCGATGACGACCCGTTTCAGGTAGGGCAGATCCTTGCCGGTCTTTTCCAGATATTGCAGCAGGCCGAGCCAGACGGTGGGGACGGCGGCGGAGAATGTGACCTGCTCCGTGTCCAGCAATTCGAAAATGGACTCCCCGTCCATTCCACCACCCGGATTGACGATCTTCGTGCCGTTCATCGGTGCGGCGTGCGCAATGCCCCACGCATTGGCATGGAACATGGGCACGATGGGCAGGACGGTTTCGCCTGCTGCAAATCCGAGGGAATCCACCGGCGTCGCCATCATGGAGTGGAGCACGTTGGAGCGGTGGGAATACAGCACACCCTTCGGGTTGCCGGTCGTGCCGGACGTGTAGCACATGCCGCATGCTGCGTTCTCGTCCACCTTCACCCAGTCGAAATCACCATCCGCATCGGCGAGGAATGCCTCATAGGACATGCCGTCGAACTTGATTTCGGGCATGTGGGCATCGTCGGTCAGCACGACGATCTTGCGAACCGTCGGAATCTTGTCGGCAATCGCGTTGACGATGGGCACGAAGGTCAGATCGACGAACAGCGCACTGTCCTGGGCATGGTCGATGATCCAGGCCAGTTGTTCGGGAAACAGGCGCGGGTTCAGCGTGTGGTAGATGCCACCGATGCCCATCGCGCCATACCAGACTTCCATATGCTTGTCGGTGTTCCAGGCCAGCGTCGCAACACGGTCGCCGACGTCGAAGCCATCCCGGGACAGTGCCTGCGCCACGCGCAGCGCGTTGTGCCGGATCGTCCTGTAGTCGGAGCGCGTGATCGGCCCTTCCGTCGAGCGCGTGACGACTTCCCGTGTGCCGTGGACCCGCGCGGCGTGGTCGATGATCGTGTGGCATAGCAGCGGCCAGTCCTGCATCAATCCTTGCATGTAATTCTCTCCCGTATTCGTTTGGCCGGAACCTAGTGCCAAGCGGGAAAAGACGCAAAACCTTTAGGTATCGGGCAGGCCGATCTCAACCGGGTATGCCGAGCTCCCGCGCCCATTCCAGCAACGTGGCGACGTCTCCGTCCGGCTCCGGGTGCTCGATGGGCTGTTCACCGGCATAGATGTAGCCAGTCGCGCCATCGATCGTGATCGTGTCTCCCGCCTCGACGACCGACCCCATGATCTCGCAGACCCCCCGGTCAGGATCGATGACGACCGACACGGCCGCCGTTATGCAGGGCTTTCCCATCGACCGGGCGACGACAGCCGCGTGGCTCGTCAAGCCGCCGCGAGAGGTGAGAATACCGACGCTTGCAGCCATGCCGTGCACGTCTTTGGGATCGGTGGTCGGGCGCACGAGTATCGGGCGTGCCGCCCTGCTCGAGCAGCGCTACGGCGGCGTCGGAGGTGAACACGACCTGACCGCTAACGGCACCGGGGGACGCAGCCAGCCCCTTGGCCAACGGCCTGTCCGCACCGGCAGCGATCCTGTCGATGAGGTGTTCGCGCAAGACCTCCGGCGGCGACTGGGCGACGGCCTCCTGCCGGGAAAGCAGGCCCTCGCCTGCCATATCCACCACGGCTCGGGCCAACGCCAGCGGTTGCAGCTTTGCGGACCGGGTCTGCAACACGAACAGACGGTCGCATTCCACCGTGAACTCGATCTCCTGAACGGCGCGAAAATGGGTCTCCAGATTTCTTCCGGTCGCGACCAGTTCTTCGAATGCGGCGGGAAACACGGTTTCCATCGGCTTGCCGGTGGAAAAACTTTCGGTCGCGGCGCTTTGCGTCAGGTCGTAACCGGAATGGGCACCGCCGACGACGTCTTCCCCCTGCGCCAGCGGCATGTATTCGCCCCACGGTTCGTTGGCTCCGGTCGAGGGGTTGCGCGTGTTGTAGACGCCGGTGCACGAGCGTTCGTCTCGGTTGCCGAACACCATCGATTGCACGACTGCCGCCGTGCCGGAGCCGCCATCGACGCCGGAAAGCTCCCGGAAGCGCTTTGCCGACGGCGAATTCCACGAAGCGAAAACCGCGACCATCGCCCTTTCCAGTTGCTGTTCCACGTCATCGGGAAACGGTTCGCCGCTTTCCTCCGCCACGATTTCGCGAAACGCTTCGGTCAGCGCACGCAAATCCTGGACAGGGAGGTCGCCATCGATCTCCACCCCACGGCGGGTTCTGGCTTCCTCCATCACGCTGTCGAACAGGTTCGGGTCGATCCCCAGCACCACGGTGGAGTAGCTTTGCACGAAGCGGCGATGGGTGTCCCATGCGAAGCGTTCGCTGCCGGTTTCTTCGGCCAGTGCCTCGGTGGTGACGTCGTTGAGGCCGACATTGAGCACCGTGTCCATCATGCCCGGCATGGAAATGGCAGCACCCGAGCGGACGGACAGCAGATAAGGCGACGGGCCGTGCCCGAAGGTGCGGCCGACATGGTGCTCCATCAAGCGCAAGGCGGACCGCACGGCCTGGCTGACCTGCCTGCGAAACGGCTCCCCTTCCCGTGCGATACGCCGCCCGGTCTGCGTGCCGACGATGAAGCCGGGCGGAACGGGCAGACCAAGCGCCGACATGGCGACGAGCCCCGCGCCCTTGTTGCCGTGCACGTTGGGGTCCGGCTCGGTTCTGACGGAGCCGAAACCGAACGGATAGACGGGAATGTCGGAGATCGGGTCGGGCATGGTGGGCTCAGACGGCTTCGCGGAAGGTCTCGGCCGTCTGTAGATCAACGGAGACCAACTGGCTAACCCCCCGTTCCGCCATCGTTACTCCGAACAACCGGTCCATGCGCGCCATGGTGATCGGGTTGTGGGTAATGATGACGAAGCGGGTATCGGTATCGGCGGACATGCGGTCCATCAGGTTGCAGAACCGCTCGACATTGTGGTCGTCGAGCGGGGCGTCCACCTCGTCGAGCACGCAGATGGGTGCCGGGTTGGTGAGGAAGACGGCAAAGATGAGCGCCATGGCGGTCAGCGCCTGTTCGCCGCCGGAAAGAAGCGTCATCGTCTGCGGCTTCTTGCCGGGCGGGCGGGCGAGAATTTCGAGGCCGGCTTCCAGCGGGTCGTCGCTTTCGACAAGCTGCAATTCCGCCGTGCCACCGCCGAACAGGTGTGCGAACAGTGTCTGGAACCGGTCGTTGACCGCGTCGAATGCCACCAGCAGCCGCTCCCGACCTTCCTTGTTCAGCCCCTGAATGCCGTTGCGCAGCTGGCGGATCGCTTCGATCAGGTCGTCGCGTTCCATCACCAGCGTGTCGCGCTGTTCGGCGATTTCCGTCTGCTCGATATCGGCCCGCAGGTTCACCGCGCCCAGCCGTTCCCGCTCGGCGCGGTAGCGTTCCAGCCGGGCTTCCAGCACCTCGCGCTCCGGCAGGTCGTCTTCCTTCTCGGCACCGGACAAAGCAAGGGTCGCAGGAGGTTCGACGGAGAGCGTCTCGCGAATATGCGCCGCGATTTCGTCGCGTCGGGCCAGCGCCGCGTCCTGTCGCTCTTCGGCCCGTGCGCCGTTCTGCTTGGCGTCGGACAGGGCGGACAGGGCCGCACTCGCAACCTGATCGGTCTGGCGTAGGCGTGTCTCGCCTCGTGCCAGATCGTCGGCGGCCGTGCGGCGGGTTTTCTCCGCCGCCTCGATATCGCGTTGCAGCCTGGCCTGCCGTTGCTGGAGTTCATCGGGGCGCTCGGAAAGCCTTTCCAAATCGGCCACAGCTTTCGACCGGCGTTCCCGCAACGTGCCGATATGCCGGTCCGCGTTCACGGCCCGGTCGTTCCAGGTCTTGCGCTCCCGTTCGATCGCTTCCAGACGGTCCCGCCGCAGGGCGTTTTCCCGTGCCATCGAATCATAGGCCGTGCGTGCTTCGGAGAATGCGATACGCCGGGTGCCCAGATTTGTACGCGCCCTCGATTCGTTTTCCTCCAAATTGCTCATATCTGGCAGCGCAGTGCTGGCCTTGCGCGCCACGTCCATCGCCATTTGCGCTTCGGAAACATCCCGTTGCATCTGTTCACTCGTTTCAGACAGCGCGGATCGCCGGGAGGTGAGTTCCGCTATTGCCCGTTCCGCCGCGGAAAGGTCCCGCCGCGCTTGCGACAACTCAGTCTGAATTGTTTTCTGCACCGAGCGTGCACCGTGTTCGGCCCGTTTGGTGCTTTCGGCGGTATCCCGCGCTGCGGTTAGTGCCGTCTCCGCTTCGGCTAGCGAAGCCTCTGCAAGTTCCACCGCATCACGCAGTTCGGCTATCCGGTTCTTCTGTTCCAGTTTGACCGCTGCAGCCGTCTTGGCTTCGGCGCCAGCGCGATACCCGTCCCAACGCCACAGATCGCCCGTCAGGCTAACGAGGCGTTGGCCGGGGGCCAGAAGGCTCTGCAAGCGATCTCCGGTCTCACGGTCGACGACGCCGATTTGCGCCAGTCTTCGGTGCAGTTCCCGCGGGGCATCCACCCGGGCGGAAAGCGGTTCGGTTCCTTCGGGCAAGGCCGGGTCGTCTTCCGCCGCGTTGAGCCGCCAGTGCTCGGCGGAAGACCTGTCGAGTGGGACGTCGAGGTCTTCGCCAAGGGCTGCCCCGAGGGCCTGTTCATAGCCCGTGTCGACCCGCATCGCATCGACGACGGGGGCGAACAGGTCGCCGGCGTGGCGGTTCACGATAGCCGACAGGGTTTTGGCCTCTGTGCGCAATTGAGCCAAAGCCTGTCCGGCTTCGGTGACGGGATCGCGCGCTGCCGCCAGCCCTTCCTGAGCGTTGGAAGCGAGCACTTCCGCAGCAGCAAGTTCGGCCTCGACCGCTTCTGCCCGCGCTTCCAGTTCGTCGGCACGGGCACGGTGGGTTTCCACCTCGCTGGTGGCCGCAAGACGGGTTTCCGCGTCGTGCAGGGCGATCCCGGTTTCATCGCGCCGCCGTTCCAACCGTTCCAATCGCTGTTCGGTCTCGCGCAGTCGGCGGTGAACCGAGTCGCGGTCGGCACGCGCATTAGCCAGGTCGGCCGTCATCGCCCCCGCACGGTCCTCCGCATCTTTCAACTCGGTGGACGCGGCCTCCAACGATGCGGCGAGTTCGGCCTCCCGGTCCGTTCGGGTGTCATCCTGCCCGCGTAGCTGGCTTTCTTCGCGGTCGAGATGGCCGATGATGTCGCTGTTTTCGGCGACCATCCGCTCCTCGCGGGAAACGTCCGCGTCCAGCTGCCCAATGCGTCCCTGCACATCACCGATGCGGCGTTTGATGCGCCTGGCCTCCTCCACCGTCTGGTCGCGCTGAATCGTCTTGTGCTGCAAAGCAGCGGCAGCGGCGGCTTCGGCCTGTCTCAGTTCCGGCATTTTGGCGGCGGCAATGGCCTGTTCCTTGGCCGCCTCGCCTTGTGCAAGACCGGCTTTCGCCACGGTAATGGTCGACGCCTGCAACGCGTCCGAAGCGTCGCGCACAGCACGGCTTGCAGCCGCCCATCGCAGATAGAAGATACCGGCCTCGGTGCGGCGTATGTCACCGGCCAGCGTGCGGAACCGGTTGGCCTGACGTGCCTGTCGTTTCAGGCTTTCCAGCTGCGCTTCCAGCGCGGCCACCACATCGTCGAGGCGTTCCATGTTCGTCTCGGCGGCGCGCAGGCGCAGTTCGGCCTCGTGACGGCGGGAATGGAGGCCGGAAATACCGGCGGCTTCTTCCAGCAAGGCCCGGCGGGCCTGCGGTTTGGCGGAGATGAGTTCGCCGATCCGGCCCTGCCCGATCATCGACGGCGAGCGGGCACCGGTGGACACATCGGCGAACAGAAGCTGCACGTCCTTGGCACGGACGTCCCGCCCGTTGATGCGATAGACGCTGCCCGCTTCCCGCTCGATGCGGCGGGAGACCTGCAACTCGTCACTGTCGTTGAAGGCGGCGGGCGCGGTGCGATCATCATTGTCGAGGAACAGCGCGACTTCCGCCATGTTGCGCGACGGACGGTTGCCAGACCCGGAGAAAATGACGTCGTCCATCGAAGACGCGCGCATGTTCCGGTAGGAGTTTTCCCCCATCACCCAGCGCAGGGCTTCCACGAGATTGGACTTGCCGCACCCGTTTGGGCCGACCACTCCGGTCAGCCCGCGCTCGATGGTAAACTCGGTCGGTTCTACGAACGACTTGAAGCCGAGGAGGCGCAGCTTGTTGAATTGCAAGACGCCACCTCCATTCCGAACCTCGCTGGTTTGCTCCTATAGCACTAAAGTGCGGCTTCGATGGCCTGCGTGACCGTTTCCAGCGTCGAATCCCCAAGTTTCTGGTTGTTGACGAAGATTGTCGGGGTCGACGTTACGCCGAACTTCTCGACAGCAAGGTTCCGACCTTCGATGATCTGCGTCAGCAGGTCCTGGTTGGACAGGCACTCCTTGAACGCCGCTTCGTCCATGCCGGACAAGGCTGCCATCTGCATCAGTTCCGGCACAGGGTTCTGCGCGGATGCCCAGGAAGACTGGCTGGCGAAGAGGGCATCGACCATCGGATAGTAATTGTCGTTGGGCGCGCACTTGGCGAGCATGAAAGCTGCCTCGCCACGCCGATCGCCGTTGAACGGGAACGGGCGCAGGACGTATTTGACCTTGCCGGCATCGATATAGTCCGCCTTCAACTTGGGAACGACATTCTCATGGAACGTGCGGCAATGGGGACACGTCATGGACGCGTATTCCACGATCGTGACCGGGGCATTCACGTCGCCCATCACGTTGTCGTCGATGGGAAGATCGTCGAACAGGCCGGTTACGCTGTTCGACTGGGCGAAAGACGGGGCGAAGGCGGCAACGGCGGGAAGTGCCGCGGTGGACAGGAGGGCGGCTGCGAATGTGCGGCGTGACAGGGGCATGGACGGTTCCTTCGATGTGATCTTGCAGCGTTTACAGCGGTCGAATGCGGCCTGCCAATGACGCTTTCGTCAGGCCGTTCCGCATTTGTTGCCAGACTAAACCCGCTTCGCTGAACTGCGACTGAACACGCCATCGCCCAGACGCTGAAGCGCAGCGCGCAGGTCATCATTGTCGATGCCATCGAGCAGGTGGTCGATGTCAGCTGTTCTCGTCACCGAGGTTTCTCGATGGTTCGCAGCGGATTGTTCCACCGGTTTTTGAACGATTCTGAGGCGCGTGATGGCGCGGTAGCCAAAATAGGCGTTGGCACGACGGATGATGGAGTCGCTCTCATGCTGCAGAAACAGCGCCCTGCCGCCTTCGCAGGCAACCACGAGGGTGGCCGGTTCGGTGGACGAGGAATGGCGTGCCTTGTTGGCCCATTCGAGCCGTTCGGGCCGGGAACATGTCATCATGCCTGCGCCTGCGATTTCCGACCATTGTGCAAGGATGTCGAGCGTCATACCGGCGCGCTGTTCGATGATCGGGTTCAGCAGTTTGCCCGCAAGATCTCCCACCGTTCGAGCGGCGTATGGGCGGCGGCTGGATTTTGTCATTGCCTTCCCCTCCCTTCCGCGCCACGCAATCGTCATGACGACATTCAGCGATCACCTGCTCGGCTGGTACGACCGGCACGCCCGGGCCTTGCCATGGCGCATGCCGCCGGGTTCGCCGGACCGTGCCGACCCCTACCACGTGTGGCTGTCGGAAGTCATGTTGCAACAGACGACGGTGGCGGCGGTCAAACCCTATTTCGACAGGTTCGTCTCGCGGTGGCCGACGGTCGTCGATCTCGCCGCTGCCAGCGATGAGGACGTCATGGCGGCATGGGCGGGGCTTGGTTACTATTCCCGCGCCCGCAACCTCAAGGCCTGCGCGGAAATAGTGGCGGGCGAGATGGGCGGGCGGTTTCCCGACACGCAAGACGCGTTGCGCGCGCTGCCGGGGATCGGCGACTACACCTCAGCCGCCATCGCCGCGATAGCGTTCGGTGAAGCTGCACCGGTGGTGGACGGCAACGTGGAGCGCGTGGTGACGCGCTTTACCGCAGACCCGACACCCTTGCCGAAGGCAAAAGCTGGGTGCCGGGCTTTCATGGCCGGCGAAACGCCGAAGGACCGTCCGGGCGACTTCGTGCAGGCGATGATGGACCTCGGCGCCACGATCTGCACGCCACGCAAACCGGTCTGTTCGCTGTGCCCGGTTTCCTCCTCGTGCGAAGCGCGCAAGCAAGGGACGCAGGAAAGCTATCCGGTCAAGGCGGCCAAGAAGGCCAAGCCGGTGCGTGTGGGGGCGGCGTTCGTCGCGACGCGCGGCGAGGCCGTGTGGTGCGTGCGTCGCGCTGGAACGGGACTGCTGGGGGGTACGGCAGGGGTGCCGTCTACGGCCTGGTCATCCCAAGCGGATGGCGCGACGGGCAGTTCAGCCGCGCCGTTCGAGGCGGAGTGGAAGCTGGCGGGGACTGTCCGCCACACGTTCACGCACTTTCACCTGGAACTGGAAGTCTGGACCGCCGAAGCGGGACCGACCGGCGATGGCTGGTGGGAAGCGGATATCGCCACCCTGCCCACCCTGTTCAGAAAGGCCGTTCAGGCCGCCGTGCCGAGCCGCTCGCGATAAATCGAGCGCAAAGCGTCGATCGGCTTCAGCCCGTCGCCCTTGTCGATATGCCAGAAGGTCCAGCCGTTGCAGGCGTCCAGCCCCTGAACGAGCGCGCCCGGTCTTGTGGATGGATGCGGCCTTGCCTTCATATTGCAGCGAACCGTCGAGGCGCACCGTCGCTTTCCAGCGCCGTTTCGAATCGCTCAGCACATCGCCGACGCTCAACAGTCCGGTCTCGATCATGGTGCCGAAAGGCACGCGCGGTTCGGCGCGTTTGCCGGTTGTGACGACGAGATGGGCCGCCTGCTCCGGTTCGATGGCGTCGATTCGGGCCTGCGCGGCGTCGATATAGTCCTGCTCGCGCTCGACGCCGACGAAATGACGCCCCAGCTTCTTGGCAACCGCACCCGTCGTGCCGGTGCCGAAGAACGGGTCGAGCACCACGTCGCCGGGTTTGGTTGAGGACATCAGCACACGATGCAGCAAGGCTTCCGGCTTCTGTGTCGGATGGACCTTCTTGCCGTCCGCACCCTTCAGTCGTTCACCACCGTTGCAGATGGGGAAGACCCAGTCGGAGCGCATCTGCACGTCGTCGTTCGCCATCTTCATGGCGTCGTAATTGAACGTGTAGGCCTTGGCCTCCGCATCACGCGAAGCCCAGATCATCGTCTCGTGGGCGTTGGTGAATCGGCGCCCGCGAAAGTTCGGCATCGGATTGGTCTTGCGCCACACCACATCGTTCAGGATCCAGAACTGCATGTCCTGCAGGATGGAGCCGACGCGGTAGATGTTGTGGTAGGAGCCGATCACCCAGATCGTGCCGTTGGGCTTCAGCACGCGCCGCACGGCCAGCAGCCAGGCGCGGGTGAAGGCGTCGTAGGCTTCGAACGTGTCGAACTGGTCCCAATGGTCGTCGCAGGCGTCGACCTTGGACTGGTCGGGCCGTGCGAGATCGCCGCCCAGTTGAAGATTGTAGGGCGGGTCAGCGAAGACCACGTCGACCGAGTTTTCGGGCAGTTTGGACAGGGCGGCTACGCAGTCGCCCTTGATGATGGAATCGAGCCAAGGGAAGCTGGCAGGCGTAGTCGACCGCTGGGCGGCATTGGAAATCGGCATCTGGAAACCCGTACGCAAAACAAAATCAGGCTTGCCGTAGAGTTACCGGGCGCGGTGAATATATGCTTAAGCGCAGCGCGCAGCGCTCGGTTCGGCACCGGCGGTTTCGTCGAAACCCACGAAGATGCGCACGTTCGTGGCCCTGGGTGCGGGAATGACGATGGTGTCGTCGACGAACTCGAAGGGTGCGAAACCGGAATTGCCGGCAATCGTCGCCTGCTGGCGCTCGAGGCGGAAATGGCGGGAACAGTCCCCCTCCTGCACGGCCACGCGGATTGGCAGTTCCACGGTGCCGGGACCGCCTTTCGGCCCGGTGATGACGCGACCTCGCGCGCCGACGCGGATGCGCAACTCCTGGCCGACATACTGACATTCCCGCGCCGCCTTGGTGATGGTGGCCTGATAGCGGATGTCGCCCGCGCTGCTCGTGTCCGCCCCGGGCGCCGCCACGCGATAGGTTTCGGTGCCGGACCGGATGACGATGCTGGGGCAATAATCCGACAGGGCGTTTTGCGTGTTGATCTGCCGCAGGTTGGCGTTGGGGTTGCGCCCCTCCTGCACCAATGCCGCCTGCTGTTCCGCAGGAGCCGCCGCGCTGCCGAGAATGCCGTCGCCATCACCCGCGGACTGGCAGGCGGCCAGAAGGCTCGTTGCGGTCAATGCGAACAACAAACGCAGTTTCATGGGAACTCCAGAGACAATCAAACCCGATACACGCGGGATGATCTAGCAAAACGGCACGGGCGTGGCGAGGGACGGTGCTGCATTTGCCCGACCGCAGTTTGACACCATGGCCCGCCGGTTTAACAACCCGCACGCAGCACCTCTTGCAGTCGGGCCAGCACGGTTCCCATGACCTATATCAGCACACGCGGCGAAGCGCCGGACCTCGGCTTTTGCGACACGATTCTGGCAGGTCTGGCCCGGGACGGCGGCTTGTATGTGCCGCAAACATGGCCGCAAGTCTCGCAAGCCGACATGGAAGCATTGGTTGGCAAGCCTTACGCCGAAGTCGCCAAGGCCGTGCTGAAACCGTTTCTCGACGGCGAGATCGACGACATCGCCTTCGACCGGATGGTGGACGATGCCTACGCCACCTTCACCCACCCAGCTGTCGCGCCGCTTGTGCAAAGCGGGCCGAACGAGTGGCTGCTGGAGCTTTTCCATGGGCCGACACTGGCGTTCAAGGACGTGGCGATGCAGCTTCTGGCACGCATCATCGACCACATTCTGGAAGAGCGCGGCGAGCGGATGACGGTGGTCGGGGCCACTTCTGGCGATACCGGTGGTGCGGCCATCAGTGCCTTCAGGGGACGCGACCATTCCGACATCTTCATCCTGTTTCCCCACAACAGGGTATCGGATGTGCAACGGTTGCAGATGACGGGTGTGAAGGACAACAATGTTCACGCACTCGCCATCGAAGGCACGTTCGACGACTGTCAGGCGCTGGTGAAGGGGATGTTCAACCATCACGCCTTCCGCGATGCCAACCGGCTGTCGGGGGTGAACTCGATCAACTGGGGCCGGATCATGGCCCAGATCGTCTATTACTTCACCGCCGCCCTGGCGCTTGGTGCGCCGCAACGGAAAGTATCGTTCACGGTCCCGACCGGTAATTTCGGTGACATCTTCGCAGGCTATGCCGCCATGCGGATGGGCCTGCCGATCGACCGCCTCGTGGTGGCGACCAACTCCAACGACATCCTCGTGCGCACGCTGGAAACCGGGCGCTACGAAACGGCAGGCGTCCACGCGACCACGTCACCGAGCATGGACATTCAGGTGTCCTCCAATTTCGAACGCCTGCTGTTCGAGACGTCCGGGCGCGATGCCGCTATGGTGCGCGCCAATCTGGGGTCGCTGGTGCAGTCCGGTGCGTTCGATCTGCGGGATGACGTGCGCGATGACATCGCCCGACATTTCGGTGCCGGGAGGGCGGACGAGGACGCGGTGGGCAACACGATCGCGCAGGTGCAGGCGGATGCCGAAATGCTGCTCGATCCCCATACCGCGGTCGGCCTGCATGTGGCGCGGGAGCAGGACATGTACCGGTCTGCGATGGTCGTCCTCGCAACCGCCCACCCGGCGAAATTTCCAGACGCGGTCGAAGCCGCCTGTGGCACCCGTCCGCCATTGCCGGAGCGAAGCCGGGACTTGATGGCGGGCAACGAACGCTTCACAGTGTTGCCCAACGATCCGATAGCGGTGGAAGCCTATGTCGCCCGCCACACGCGTGCGGGCAAATAGGCGGGCCAGCTCCGCTTTGCGTTGGGAGGCGCGCCACATGAAAAGCAGCCTGCACACTGTTGTGCCCGACGCGGTCGGCCTCAAGACGAACCGCGACATCCGCACCTCCACCTTGTCCAACGGCCTGACCGTCATGACCGACAGGATGGACCATTTGGAAAGCGCATCGCTCGGCGTATGGGTACGGGCCGGGTCGCGGGACGAGCGGGCCGACCAGCACGGCATTTCGCACCTGCTGGAGCACATGGCCTTCAAGGGCACGCGTTCGCGCAGCGCGCTGCAGATCGCCGAGACGATCGAACGGGTCGGCGGTGAACTGAACGCGGCCACCAGTACGGAAACGACCTCATTCTATGCGCGCGTGCTGAAGAACGACGTGCCACTGGCAATCGACTTGCTCGCCGACATCCTCAATGACTCGGTGATCGACCCCGACGAATTGCAGCGCGAAAAACACGTCATTCAGCAGGAAATCGGGGCGGCGCAGGATTCTCCGGAAGACGTGGTGTTCGACGAGTATCTGTCTGCAACCTTCGCCGACCAGGCGCTCGGGCGGCCAATCATGGGGACGCCCGAATCTGTAAACGGCTTCGATGCCGATGGACTGCACGGCTATTTGCAGGACCATTACCACGGTTCCAACATGGTGCTGTCCGCAGCCGGTGCGGTGGACCACGACGCGGTCGTGACGCAGGCGGAAAAGCTGCTGTCCCGTATGCCTTCGGAAGCCGTGGGTGAGCCCGAAGCGGGCCACTATTCCGGCGGTGAGAGCCGTGTGGAAAGGCCCTTGCAGGAAGCGCAGATCGTGCTCGGTTTCGAGGGGCGCGCCTATCAGGCCAAGGATTATTACGCCAGTTCCGTGCTTTCGACCCTGCTTGGCGGAGGCATGTCGTCCCGCCTGTTCCAGCAGGTGCGGGAAAAGCGCGGGCTCTGCTATTCGATCTACGCCTTCCACTGGGCCTTTTCCGATACCGGAACGTTCGGCGTTCACGCCGCAACCGAAGCGGGCGACGTGCCGGAACTCATGTCGGTGCTGGGCGAAGAATTGCTTCGCTGCGCCGATACGATCTCGCAAGAGGAACTGGACCGCGCACGGGCACAGATCGGCGCGAGCCTCTTGATGGCGTTGGAAAGCCCCGGGGCCCGCGCCGGACAGATCGCGCGTCAGCAGCTGCTGTTCGGGCGCCTCGTGAGCAACGAGGAACTGATGGACCGTCTCGCGGCGCTGACGGTCCAGCGTCTGCGCGACCTTGCCGGCGATCTGTTCACAAGTGCGCCGCCTACCATCGCCGCCATCGGGCCGATCGACGGTCTGCCGTCACGGCAGGCGATGGGCGAGATGCTGCGAGCGCAGGCGGGCTGATCGTTCGCCCGCGGAAATAGTCGTGTTGAAACTGCTGAACTTCACGAATGTCCACGAAGGGCCAGCGAGGCTCGAGACCGCTCGTCTGACGCTTCGCCGTCCCGAACACGGGGATTTCGAGCAATGGGCCGCATTACGCGCCACAAGCGCTGCGTTTCTCAAGCCCTTCGAGCCGAAATGGGCTCGTGACGAGCTGTCGAAACCGTCGTGGCGCATCATTCTGCGGCGTCAACAATCGGAGATCGCGGGCGGTCGGTCCCTGCCCTGGTTCATCTTCCTGCACGATGGGACCCTCGTGGGCGGTCTCGCCCTTGGGAATATCCGCCGCAAGGTCTCCCAGTCGGCTACGCTCGGCTACTGGATGGGCCAACCTCATGCGGGAGACGGAATCATGAGTGAAGCCGTCGGCACCGTGTGCACCGACACATTCGCACGGCTGGGCCTGCACCGCATCGAAGCCGCCGCAGTGCCGGAGAACGAAGCTTCGCGCCGCGTTCTACTGCGCAACCGGTTCCAGATGGAAGGGACGGCGCGCGCCTACCTGCAAATTGCCGGGCAATGGCGCGACCATCATCTCTTCGCCCGATTGGCAAGTGATTGAGCAAAGCCTAGACAGGAAGTCCCCGCGCGACAGGTTGCACCGCGCCGGAAGGAAACGTGTATGGCATTGGGATCGGTATCGGACGGTTTGCGAAGGCTTTGTCTTGCCTTCGCCTTTCTGACGTTGGCCGGCGCACAGGCCGGCGCGCTCGAACCCGTCGACGTGTCCGGCGACATACCGGCGATCGACTTGACGAACGTGACGGAAAGCTACGCCGTCGACGGCAGCGGCATCAGCGTGACCGCCGCACCGGATGCCAACGGCATCATCAACCGCATCGAGGTGCGGTCGGAGAGTGAAGCCGGTGCGGGCGGATGGCTTGCCTTCGCGCTGGCCAACCCGTCGACAGAACAGATCGACCGCCTGATTGTCGCGCCTCATTTCAGACTTCCGGGTTCCGGGCTATTCTGGCCGGAGATGGGGCACGCACGCCTCGTTTCGATAACGCCGTCCGCCGGGTTCGCCCTGGACCGGCAGGCGGCACCGGATGCCGACATTTTCCGCATCACCCTGAACCCTGAAACGGTCGTGACATTCGTCGTGGAACTGACGCGATCCGATGTGCCGCAACTGACATTGTGGGAACCGGACGCCTACAAGGACGCCGTCAACTCGACAACGCTCTACAGCGGCATCGTCCTCGGCATCGCCGGACTGCTCGCCCTGTTTCTGACGATCCTGTTCGTCGTGAAGGGCTCGATCATGTTCCCAGCGACCGCGGCGCTGGCCTGGGCCGTGCTTGCCTACGTATCGGTGGATTTCGGTTTCATCACCAAGATCGTCATCCTCGACCCTGAAGCGTTGAACATCTACCGCGCGGGAACGGAAGTCTTTCTTGCCGCTTCGCTGGTGCTCTTCCTGTGGGCGTATCTGCATCTCAACCGCTGGAACGTGCGTTACAGCTATCTCGTCTTCATGTGGCTGGCGGCGCTCGGTGCCCTGTTGACGGTAACGGCTGTCGCGCCGGCCGTCGCCACCGGAGTTGCGCGCGTATCCATCGCCGCGACCGCCGTTCTGGGGCTTCTGCTGATCCTGCGCATGGCCATCGGCGGATTCGACCGTGCGGTGCTTCTCGTTCCGACATGGGTGCTGTTCGGCGCATGGGTCGTCGGCGGTTGGGCAACGGTGACGGGGCAGTTGAACAACGACATCATCCAGCCGGCATTGGGCGGCGGACTGGTGCTGATCGTTCTGCTGGTGTCGTTTACCGTGATGCAGCACGCCTTTGCCGGCGGCGGGGTCAATCAAGGTCTCGTCAGCGACATGGAGCGGCAGGCGCTGGCGCTGGTCGGTGCGGGAGATTCCGTCTGGGACTGGGACGTGGACCGGGACGAACTGACGGTCGGGCCGGAAGTCGCTACCATCATGGGCGTCGCACCTGACGCGCTGTCCGGGTCCCCCTCGAAGTGGAGCGAACTGATCCACCCCCAGGACCGGGACCGTTTCAAAGCCTGCCTCGACGTGGTGCTCGACCACCGTCGTGGCCGCATCCAGCAGGATTTTCGGCTGCGTGGCAGGGGTGGGCAGTACCACTGGCTGAACCTTCGCGCACGGCCGGTCATCGGGTCCGACGGCGAAGTCTTGCGCTGCGTCGGCACGCTTGGGTGACGTGACGAGCGCCCGCGTTTCGCAGCAAAGGCTGCTGCAGGACGCGGTGCACGACAATGTAACCGGCCTTCCCAACGCGGAACTCTTCAACGACCGCCTCAAGAGCGCCATCGCGCTTGCGGCAGGCCGCGAAGGATGGCGGCCCACTCTCTTCATGATCGATCTGGTCGGTTTCGAGGACACCGACGCAGGTTTCGAATTGCCCGTGGAAGATTCCATCCTAATGACCGTGGCCCGGCGGATGTCACGGCTGCTGAAAGGCTACGATGCGCTTGCTCGTCTGGGAGGCAAACGGTTCGGGCTTCTCCTGCTTTCGGAGTCCGAACCGGAGCGGATCGCCGTCTTTGCCGACACGTTGCAGCGGGCGCTTAGGGCGCCGGTCACATTCTCCAAACAGGAATTGTTCATCTCTGCATCCATCGGGCTGGTCACCTGGTCGCGAGATCATGACTCCGTCGATGGTCTGCTGCACGACGCCGAGCTGGCGCTCATGGAAGCGAAGAGAAACGGCGGCGGACGGATCGAACCTTTCCGGCCCGCTTTCCGGACGCAACACGGCGCTGCAGGGCAGTTGGAGAAAGATCTGGAAACAGCGCTCGAAACCGCGGAAATCGATGTCTACTACCAGCCGATCGTACAGCTTGAAACGAGGCGGATCGCCGGGCTGGAAGCGCTCATGCGCTGGCGGCACCCGCAACGGGGCACGATCAACCCCTCGGAGTTCATACCGCTGGCCGAACGCAACGGGTTGATCGGACGCCTCGGGCACCATGTCATGCAACGGGCCGCGCAGGATCTGGCGCGCTGGCAGGAAACGTATGGCGACCCCACGCTTTTCGTCAGCGTCAACATTTCCAGCCGTGAACTGCTGCGTCACGACCTCATCAACGATGTGAAGGCCGTTCTGCAGGAAACGGAGCTACCCAACGGCACGCTGAAGCTGGAACTGACCGAATCGCTGGTCATGGAAAACCCGGAACAGTCGAGCCGCATCCTTCAGGAAATACGCGATCTCGGCACGGGACTTTCGATGGACGATTTCGGGACCGGTTATTCGTCGCTGTCGCAGCTGATGCGGTTTCCGTTCGATACGATCAAGATCGACCGCTCCTTCGTGGCCAATCGCGAAGGCGCAGGCCGCCCCGTCATTCTGCGATCCATCGTGGGCATGGCGCACGATCTGGGCATGGAAGTCGTCGCGGAAGGGGCGGAAGACGAGAACGACGTGTTGGAGCTGCTGCAACTGGGCTGCGAATACGGGCAGGGGTTCGTGTTCGGCGAACCTGTCAACGCAACGAACATGGACCGGGTCTTGAAGCTCGACCGGGCGAACCGGTAGCGGCTTACCCGTTTCCGCAATCGCCGTGTGGCCCGTTCAGGCGTGCCCGGCCTGTGCGGACAGCATCGGTTCCGAGATGCCCAATGTGGCGAGCGTTGCCGCATACCGCTCGTCGTAGGCCGTATCGAACAGCAGTTCGCGTGTCGCAGGCACCGTCAGCCAGGCGTTCTGCGACAGTTCCTGCTCGAGCTGCCCCGGGCTCCAGCCTGAATATCCCAACACGACAATCGCTTGATGCGGCGGGTGCGGGCCCGCCAGCGCGCGCAGGATGTCGAGCGTCGCCGTGACACCTGCAAGATCGCAAACACGGGTCGTGCCGGGCGAGCCGTAGTCGAGGGAATGAATGACGAACCCCCGCCCCTGCTCTACCGGCCCGCCCGAGAAGACGTCGATATCGGACGGGGCACGTCGCTGTCGCGCGACCTCCATGTCGAGGTCCAACTCTTCCAGTATGTCCATGAAACTGGGCTCGACGACGCGCCTGTTCAGCACGAACCCCATCGCCCCGTCTTCGGAATGGGAGCAGATCAGCACGACTGAGCGGGCGAACCGATCATCGCCAAGCCCCGGCATGGCGATGAGGAATTGGCCGCGCAGGTCCAGCAGGTCCGGCGCATTCGTCTGTTCGCTTTTCATGGCCGGAGCCTATCTGCGGTTCGCGGGTCGGTCACGTATAAATGAGAACGCCTCCATCGTATCGCAAGCATCGACGGCCTAACGTGGCAGTCATGAGATACATCGTCGCCCTGCTGTTCCTGTCGCTACCGTCCACGGCCATTGCGGCCAGTTCCGAGTGGTTCGAAACGACGGGCGCGAAACTTCGTCTGATCGCGCGGGATATTGGCGGCGGTCGGGTCGAGGCGGCGTTCCAGATTGCGCTGGATGACGGCTGGAAGACCTATTGGAAAGTGCCGGGCTCGTCCGGAGTTCCACCGCAGATTGCCCTGGCGATAGACCCGTTCGGGACGCCTCTTTCTGCCGATACGACTGTCGAGATCCACTACCCCGTCCCCATAGCCTTCAGCGATGGCGTAGGATGGGCGGCCGGCTACAAGCAGGACGTCGCATTTCCCATAGACGTCGGTGGTGCGCATGATCTCGATACGCTCTACGCGTCCGGCCTGATCGGGATCTGCGCCGACATCTGCATTCCTGTGCAGTTCAACCTCAACGTCGCGCTGGACGGCAGTGCCCAGAGCAACGCGGAAGAGCAGCGTATTCTGACCGAAGCCCGCATGCGCCTTCCGGTCAGAAGCGGCGACCGGCGGTGCGAAAGTGACCGTCGACCGCGCAAATGGTACCCTGCGCGTCACCGTTCCCGAAAGTGCGCGTTCGGCGTTCTGGTTCGATCTGGAGCGCGGTTCTCCCGTGGAGGCTACGCAAATTGCAGGAGGCGTCGCGACTTTCGCACTGTCCGAAGACGCGTTGAACGCCCGCCGCGCGCTCGTCGTCGCCGACGATACCGGGACTATAGTTAGCCTCCCCTGATCTCGTCGCTTGACGCCCGTGCCGGTGGTTCACATGGTGGCTCGACGACTTCGACAGATTGAAAGAGCAACGATGAGCATTTCCAAGGGCGACAAGATCCCCGACCACACATTCGTATCCATGGGCAGCGATGGGCCGATCAAGATTTCCACTGCGGACCTGTTTGACGGTAAGACCGTGGTTCTGTTCGCCGTTCCCGGCGCATTCACGCCGACCTGTCACCAGAACCACCTGCCCGGGTTTCTGGAACACTATGATGCGATGAAGGAGAAGGGCGTCGATACGATCGCCGTCACCGGGGTCAACGACGTGTTCGTGATGGATGCATGGGCGCAGCAGTCGAAGGGCAAGGGCAAGATCGTCTATCTCGCCGACGGGGCTGCGGACTTTGCCAAGGCAGTCGGGTTGGACATGGACATGTCCGCCCACGGCATGGGTGTGCGGTCCAAGCGCTATTCCATGCTGGTCAAGGACGGCGTGGTGCAGGAACTGAACGTGGAACCCAATCCGGGCGAGGCCGATACAAGCGGCGCGGCGACCATGCTGAGCCAGCTCTAGCGCCGGGCTTCAGCAGGCTGGGCGACGAACACCCGTTCAGCCCGGTTTGTAGGGGGCCATGCCCATGCGCGCCAGTTCGTCGGCGCGCTCGTTTTCCGCATGGCCCGCATGGCCCTTGACCCACCGCCAGTCGACCTCGTGGCGGGCAACGGCTTCGTCCAGCGCCTGCCACAGTTCGGCGTTCTTTACCGGTTTCTTTGCGGATGTGCGCCAGCCGTTGCGTTTCCAGCCGTAAATCCAGCCGGTTATGCCGCCCTTCACATACTGGCTGTCGGTGTGCAGCGTCACCGTGCAGGGCTGCTTCAGGGCGTTCAGCGCTTCGATCGCAGCCATCAGCTCCATGCGGTTGTTGGTGGTCTGCTGCGCACCTTCGGACAATTCGCGTTCATGGTCGCCATAGCGAATGAGCGCGCCCCAGCCGCCGGGTCCGGGGTTGCCCGAACAGGCGCCGTCGGTCCAGATTTCCACCGCCTTCTTCATGCGCCATAAGCCTTCGGGTCGCGGACCTGCTGGTGAAACCGCAAGCGGTCGGCAAACGGTTTGGGATCATGGGGGATGACGAGCGCGTCGGCAGGCACATTCAACCAGTCGTTGACGCGGGTCAGAAGGAACCGAAGGGCCGCTCCCCGGCACAAGACGGGCAAGGCGGCGATTTCCGTCTCGGACAGATGGTCGCAACGCTGCCATATCCTTCGAGAAATGCCGCCGAGCGTTCCGGGTGGAACACCGCCTGCCTGTCGAAGGCCCATGCGTTGATCGCTATGGCGATGTCGTAGGCGAGGAAGTCGTTGCAAGCGAAATAGAAGTCGATGACGCCCGACAGCCGGTTGTCGAGAAAAAAGACGTTGTCGCAGAACCAGTCGGCATGAATGACGCCGGTCGGGAGGTCGCAAGGCCAGTTCGAACCGAGATACGCCAGCTCGTCGGTCATCAGCTTTGCTAGACCCGGTTCGACACCGTTCGCATCGGCACCCGCGCTCTCCAGCAATGCAGGCCAACCGGATGGAGAGAGGGCGTTCGTTCGTTGCAACGTCATTCCGTCGGCCAAGCCATGCATGGTGGCCATACCTGCACCGGCCATGCGGCATTGATCCGCCGACGGGGACGACGTGTCCACGCCGTCGAGAAATGTCACCAACGCAGCCGCCCGCCCTTCGAGGCGGCCGAGCGATTGCCCGTCCCGCGCGAGCACCGGTCGGGGGCACGGGAAACCGCGTCCGGCGAGGTGGTCCATCAGTTCCATGAAGAAGGGCAGATCGGCCTCAGCAACGCGCTTCTCGTAAAGCGTGAGGATGTAGCTGCCTTCAGTGGTCTGCAGCAGGTAGTTGGTGTTCTCGACGCCCCCTGCGATGCCCTTGAACGCCGTCACGGCCCCGAGATCGTACCCGCGCAGAAACTGCTGCAGGGCAGCGTCGGAGACTTCCGTATAGACCGCCATGGCTCGTCAGACCGTTTCCGGGTGTTTCACCGGGTCGGTCGAAACTCGGCCCGTCGCAGGTCCGTTCACGAACGCCATGTCCGCTGGTTCCAGTGGAACGGAGCGCAGGTCCCGCATGACGAGAAACTCCTCGTCTTCCACCGTCGTGGTGGCCAGTTCGACGGTAAGGTCATAGCGGGCGCGGAAGGCCTCGATAATCGCCTCGACCAGAACTTCCGGGGCCGACGCCCCTGCCGACAGACCGATCGTTAGCGGTCCATCCGGCACGCTTTCCCAATCGATGGCGGCCACATCGGCCACGAGAAATGCCTGCCGCGCGCCTGCCCGCAATGCGGCTTCGACCAGTCGCTTGGAGTTGGACGAGTTTTCCGCACCGACTACGAGAAACAGATCGGTGCCCGGGGCGGCAGCCTTGACCGCTTCCTGACGATTGGTCGTGGCGTAGCAGATGCTTTCGGCAGCGGGCGCGATGATATCGGGAAACCGTTCCTTCAGAGCGTGGATGATGTCGGCGGTATCATCGACGGAAAGCGTCGTCTGGGTGACGAAGCCGAGGCCGGTACCGGTTTCGCCCGCTGGAACGTCGAGCGCCGCCACATCCTGCCGCGTCTCCAGCAACGTCACGGCCCCGGGGGCAGTTGGCCCATCGTGCCCACGACTTCCGGATGGCCCCGGTGGCCGATCAGCAGTACGCGACGCCCGCGCCGCTCGTGCAGCATCGCCTGCTTGTGCACCTTGGACACGAGCGGACACGTGGCGTCCAAGTAGAACAGATTGCGTGCTTCGGCGTCGGCAGGCACGGATTTAGGCACCCCGTGGGCGGAAAAGATGACCGGCTGGTCCGTCGGGGGCACTTCGTCGAGACCTTCCACGAAGACTGCGCCCATCATCTCCAGACCCTCGACGACGTAGCGGTTGTGAACGATCTCGTGGCGCACATAGACCGGTGCGCCGTATTTCTTCAGCGCCAGAACGACGATCTGGATTGCCCTGTCCACGCCGGCGCAAAAGCCGCGCGGACCGCAGAGACGCAAAGTGGCTTTGATAGCAGTGCTCATGGCGAAGCCCTACCGCGTATCCGTCGCCACAGGAAGGTGCCGCCGACGCCGAGTAGCGCGGCGGCGAGCCCGAACCACGTAATTGCATATTGCAGGTGAGAATTGGGGAAGGTGATCCGCGTCACGCCACCGATCGGTCCACTTTCGCCGGTGCCGGACGTCGCATCGGCATCGAGAAAGAAGGGCATGATCCGGTCCGTCAGCTTGTCCAGCCCGCGCCAGGACATCTGGTTCACGTTCTTCCAGTAGTAGACGTTAGCATCCGCATCGTTGTTGGGCACGAACATGTTGGGCTTTGCATTCTGATTGGAGCGGGCCAGCCCTTGAATGGTCACGACGCCCTCGATTTGCCCTTCAGGGCGTGTTTCGGGTTCCTTGCGATCCATCGGCACGAACCCGCGGTTCACCAGCAGTGTGGAGCCGTCTTCCCCGCGCAGGGGCGTGTAGACGAAATAGCCGGATGAACCGTTGTGCGTCGCGAAATAGTGGGCCTCCTTGTCGTGAAGGAAGACACCGCTGGCCTGCATAGGGCGGTACTCGATATCCTTTCGCGCCTGGATATCGGACAGGATGTCACCGACACCGACCGGCGCACGTGACAGACCGGCTTCGACCCGCTCGATCAACGCCTGCTTCCATTGCAGACGATCGACCTGCCACAGGCCCAGGGCGCAGAGGAAGGCGAAGCCTGCCGCGATGCAGGCGGCCAGGAAGATGTCGGCGGTTCTCATCGCTTACAGATGTGGCGTTGCGACCTACCGGTCAAGCCGACCGGATGCGGCATCGTTGGCGTATTGAAGCGCGATCAACACACCTTTCACCGCGCGTATAGCCGGCAGGCCGAGGGCCACGATCATGGCAGGCCACAGGAGGAAGTGCACCCATGGAGGCGGAACAAAGGTGAACTCGACCCACAATGCGCTCCCCAATACGACGAAGCCCAGGATCATGATGATGAACACCGTCGGCCCGTCGCCGGAATCCTCGAAACCGAACGACAGGTCGCACACTTCGCAGGATTCGCGCACCGTCAGAACGCCTCGGTAAAGGTGCCCCGCGCCGCAACGGGGGCACCGTCCGCGCAACCCGGTGGGAACCGGATCGAGCGCAGGGTAGGACGACATCGCGCTAGTGAGCGTAAATCGTCGCGCCGGTCGATGCCCAGATATACATGGCGAAGAACAGGAACAGCCACACCACGTCCACGAAGTGCCAGTACCAGGCCGCCGCTTCGAAGCCGAAATGCTGCTTCGGCGTGAAGTCGCCCCGATAGCGCGCGCACCAGGCAGACCGCCAGGAAGATCGTGCCGACGATCACGTGGAAGCCGTGGAAGCCGGTCGCCATGAAGAACGTCGCGCCGTAGAGCGAATTCTTGAACTCGAACGGTGCGATGGCGTATTCGTAGGCCTGCACGAAGCTGAACAGCACGCCGAGAATCGACGGTCAGCGCCAGACCCCAGATCAGGCCCTGACGGTCGCCCTTCAGCAGCGAATGGTGCGCCCAGGTGACGGTCGTGCCCGACAGCAGCAGCGTGATGGTGTTGAACAGCGGGTAATGGAGCGGGTCGAGCACCTGCGTACCCTGCGGCGGCCACGTGCCGCCGGTATAGGCCTGCCGGGCGACCTGCACGGCCTCGTCAGGGTAGAGCGCTGCGTCGAAGAACGCCCAGAACCACGCGACGAAGAACATCACTTCGGACGCGATGAACATGATCATGCCGTAGCGCAGATGGATCGATACCACACGGGTATGGTGCCCCTCATGGGCTTCCTTCACCGTATCGGCCCACCAGCCGTACATCGTGTAAAGTACGACGAGCGTGCCGATGACGAAGACCCACGGGCCGGTGAGCGACAGGCCGAGAAGACTGAACTCCGCCCCTTTCAGCCCTTGCATCCAGCCGATCGCACCGATGGCCATGACCAGCGCGCCGACGGAACCGAACAGGGGCCACGGGCTGGGGTCGATGATGTGGTAGTCGTGGTTCTTGGTGGAGGCGTCGGCCATAATGTGTCCAGTTCTAACCTTTGGACGAAAGCCGCTCCGGCTTCCGGTATTGCTGTTGGCCTGTATAGGCCGCGATAATCTCGTTTCAAACCCCCGAACGCCCCTGGTGGCAGCCTAGAGTTTGGACTTGTCCTCGACGTTCAGGCGAACGGTCTCCGCATCTTGGCGAGCGTCCTCATCCTCGAAGAACGTGTAGGACAGCGTGATAGCGTCAAGATCCTTCAGCAGGGGGTCATCGACGATCTCGGGATCGACGAAGAAGATGACCGGCATGTCCATTGCCTCCCCCGCCGCAAGATATTGCTCGGTGAAGCAGAAGCATTCGATCTTGTTGAAATAGGCGCCGGCCTGCGGGGGCGATACGTTGAAGGTCGCCGTGCCGATAGGAACCTTCGGCCCCGATATTCTCCGCGCGGTAGGAAATCTGCGTCTTCGCACCGATCGGCAATTCGACGTCGCGCTGTTCTGGGAGCGAACTTCCAGTTCAGCCGGTTGTCGGTATTGGCGTCGAACCGGACCATGATCGTTCGGTTCAATGCAGTACCACTCGTGTCCGCGGCACGCTGTGTCGTTCCGGCATAGCCGGTAACCTGACAGAACCATTGATAGAGGGGCACTGCAGCGTAGGACATGCCGAGCATGCCCGTCGTCATGGCTGCACAGAGCACCGCGACCCTCAGCTTGCGGTGGTCGGCCAGCGTAGGGGTTGTCGGCTCGAGGCGCTCGGTCATTGTTCGATCACCACACTGCCGGGGATCTCGGGCGGGTTCGAACCGAGTTTCACGAGCGTCGCGCCGTAGAAAACGACGACGAGGAGAACCAGGGCGATCCCTATGGCGACGTTGCGCTTGCGCTGCGCTTTTGCCGCGGCGTCCGAGACGTCGATCAGTTCCAGTTTCTCACTCACAGCACACCTCCGCGACGCAGAAGCGACTCCACCAAAAGGGCACCGAATACCGCAAACAGGAAGAAGATCGAGTAACCGAACAGTCGCTTTTCCGCCACCAGTTTGGGATCGGCTCCGCCAACCGCCCAGACACGCCACGTGAGGTAAAGGAAGACGCCGCCGAGCCCCGCTGCGAACAGGCCATAGACCGGCGAGGCGAAGCCCATGACCCAGGGAGCGACCGTCAAGGGGAGCAGCAGGGCGGAATAGGCCAGCATCTGATTGCGGGTCGACACCTCACCCCGTGCGTTGGGCATCATCGGCACATGGGCGTCGTCGTAATCGCGCATTTTCCACAGGGCCAGCGCCCAGAAATGAGGCGGCGTCCAGATGAAGATGATGGCGAACAGAACGAGGCTTTCGACGCCGACATGACCGGTCGTGACCGCCCAGCCGATCATCGGCGGAAACGCACCGGCTGCGCCGCCGATGACGATGTTTTGCGGCGTGCGCCGCTTCAGGCCCATCGTGTAGACGACGATGTAGAAGAAGATCGTGAAGGCGAGCCAGAAACCGGCTGTCCAGTTCACCAGCAATCCGAGCGTCATGACGGACAGGACGGAAAGGACCATGCCGAAAGCAAGCGCCTGACCGGCGGTGATCTTCCCGGCCGGTACGGGGCGCTTGACGGTCCGCGTCATGACGACGTCGATATCCGCGTCGTACCACATGTTCAGCGCGCCGGAGGCCCCTGCCCCAACCGCGATGGCCAGTATGGCGACGACGGCGGTGACGAGGTTGAGGTCACCGGGTGCCAGCAACATGCCGGTCAGCGCCGTGAAGACGACAAGCCGCATCACACGCGGTTTCAGCAGCGCGATATAGTCTTCCGGCGTGGCGAGCGAGAGGGCGGCGTCGCCCTCTCTGATCGTGTGCGCGTTCATGGTATCGACCAGCCCGCCTTACTTGACCCGTGGGAGCTGTTCCCACTGGTGGAACGGCGGTGGGGACGGCAGCTGCCATTCCAGCGTGGTGGCGCCTTCGCCCCACGGGTTGTCGCCCGCCAGCCGCTTGCCGCGGAAGGCTTCGACGATGCCCCAGATGAAGATCAGCACGGCAACGGCGGAGATGTAGGAGCCGATGGAGGACACGAAGTTCCAGCCCGCAAAGGCGTCGGGGTAGTCCACGTAACGGCGTGGCATACCGGCGAGGCCGAGGAAGTGCTGCGGGAAGAAGATCAGGTTCACGCCCACGAAGGTCACCCAGAAGTGGGTCTTCGCGATGATCGAGTTGTACATGTACCCCGTCATCTTCGGGAACCAGTAGTACCAGGCCGCGAAGATCGCGAACACGGCACCCAGCGACAGCACGTAGTGGAAGTGGGCAACCACGTAGTAGGTGTCGTGGAAGGACCGGTCGAGACCGGCATTGGCCAGCTGCACGCC
This sequence comes from uncultured Alphaproteobacteria bacterium, assembly GCA_963711195.1. GTDB lineage: Bacteria > Pseudomonadota > Alphaproteobacteria > Rhizobiales > Rhizobiaceae > Pseudahrensia. The sequence continues at coordinate 86,585 of CAVQDK010000011.1, read as the reverse complement.
CGTCACACCGCCGACGGTGAACAGGAAGATGAAGCCGATCGCCCACAGCATGGGTGTGCGCAGGGTGATCGAACCGCCCCACATGGTGGCGATCCAGGAGAAGATCTTCACACCCGTGGGCACCGCGATGACCATCGTGGCGAACACGAAGTAGCGCTGCGTGTTGAGCGACAGGCCGACCGTGTACATGTGGTGCGCCCACACGATGAAGCCGACCGCGCCGATGGCGACCATGGCGTAGGCCATGCCGATGTAGCCGAAGATCGGCTTGCGCGAGAAGGTGGACACGATGTGGCTGATGATGCCGAAGCCGGGCAGGATCAGGATGTAGACTTCCGGATGACCGAAGAACCAGAACAGATGCTGGAACAGGATCGGGTCGCCGCCGCCTTCGGGCACGAAGAACGTGGTGCCGAAGTTGCGGTCCGTCAGCAGCATGGTGATGGCACCGGCCAGAACCGGCAGCGACAGCAGCAGCAGGAAGGCGGTGATGAGAACCGACCAGGCGAACAGCGGCATCTTGTGCAGCGTCATGCCAGGCGCGCGCATGTTGAAGATGGTCGTGATGAAGTTGATCGCGCCGAGAATGGACGACGCACCGGCCACGTGAAGCGCCAGAATCGCGAAATCCATCGCAGGACCGGGCGAAGCCGAGGTGTTCGACAGTGGGGGATAGATCGTCCAGCCGTTGCCCGCACCGACGGAACCGGGAGCGGACGGCATGAAGATGGAGATCGTCAGCAACAGCAACGCCGGTGGCAGCAGCCAGAACGAGATGTTGTTCATCCGCGGGAACGCCATGTCCGGCGCGCCGATCATGATCGGCACCATCCAGTTGGCGAAGCCGCCGATCAGTGCGGGCATGACCATGAAGAAGATCATGATGAGGCCGTGGCCGGTCGTGAACACGTTGTAGACGTGGGGGTCGGTGAAGATCTGCAGGCCGGGTTCCTGCAGTTCCATCCGCATGATGACGGACAGCAGACCGCCATAGATACCGGCGAAGATCGCGAAGCCCAGATAGAGCGTCCCGATATCCTTGTGGTTGGTGGAATAGAACCAGCGCTTGAAGAAGGCCGGCTTGTGGTCGTGATGTGCCCCGTCGTGGGTAGCTCCGTAAGCCATAGTGTCGGTCCTCAGTCCTGTTTCACGGCGTCGGTGGCGTTGGCCACGTCGATACCGGTTTTCATGGAAGCTTCGATGGAAGCGACCAGCGATTCGTTGGCAGCCTGCACGTCGTCGGTGGCAGCCGCGCGCCAGGCCACATACTGCTCCTCGGAGACCACCCGGATGCCGATGGGCATGTAGGCGTGGTACTTACCGCACAGTTCGGAACACTGGCCGTAGAACAGACCTTCGCGTGTCGCCTGGAAGAACGTCTCGTTGAGACGACCCGGGTAGCCGTCCATCTTCAGCCCGAAGGCAGGCATCGCGAAGTTGTGGATGACATCCCCCGCGGTGACGAGAACGCGCACCACCTTGCCCACGGGCACGACCAGTTCGTTGTCCACGGCAAGCAGACGCGGATAGAGCGTCAGGTCGGTCTTGTTCAGCGCCACGCGTTCGGCAACCGCCGCCTCGTCTCCGACCAGGATCGGAACGCCGATCGGGCGGGAATCGAAGGCCAGCGCATCGGCGACATCGCCACCTGCTGCCGGTGGAGCCTGGGGGCTGTCCGGAGCGGCGGTATCGGCGGTTTCCGTCAGGGCGACTTCGTCCTGATACTCGTAGTTCCAGTACCACTGATAGCCGGTGGCCTTGATGGTCAGCGAAGGCGGCTCCGGCGGGTTGAACTGGGACGACAGAAGCTGGAACGAGGGTATGGCGAGAAACACGAGAACGGCGACCGGGCCGAGGGTCCACACCACTTCGATGGCCGTGTTGTGCGTGGTCTTTTCCGGCACCGGATGTTTGGAAGCGCGGTAACGCAGCATCACCCATGCAAGCAGCCCCATCACGAACAGCGTGATCGGCACGATGACCCACAGCGTCAGGACGTCGAAGGAATGAATTGCCTCCATTCCCGGCGTCGCCGCTTCCTGATGGTAAATCTGCCAGTCTTCGGGCGCACCGACGTAGGGCGCTGCCGCGAATGCCGCGGTGCTGCCGACCAGAGCGGCGTAAGCCGCCGCCATGCCTGCCACCAGTCGAGCCAGAGATCCGCTCGCAACCATCATGTGTAACTCCATATCTTTCGTCTTCCCCTACCGTGGCGAGCCATCAAAGCCGACAGCACGGTCATGTGGCGTCTCTAGAACCATAACGGCCTGCCCCTCGCAAGCGTCGTGACGCCACAGGACCGGCTGAAACGGGTGGCTTTGTGCCACACCCTCCACGATCGCCCGGTGGGCCAGACAATGTTGCCCCAGCCGCGCCGCATTCACCGCGAATGGCATGGCACGGAATGCCCGCCGCGCTTTCCCGATGCGCGGCATCCGCCTAGAACGGGACGAGACAGGAAAAGCCAATGGTCGTCATGATTCGCAAATCGTCACTTCGCAACGCGCTCGTATCACCCGTTCTCTGGGGGCTGGCGGTCTGGTCGCTCGTGGCCGGTAGCGCTTTCGCCCAGACCGCTGCGCCGCAGACGTTCGGGGCCTGGAACATCATTTGCGAAACACCGGCGGGGGCGTCGGGCGAGCAATGCGCGCTGATGCAGAATGTTGTGGCGGAAGACCGGCCCGGAGGTCGGGCTGTCGGTGGTCGTGCTGAAAACCGCCGACAACAAGGCCCGTATCCTGCGCGTTCTGGCACCCCTTGGCGTCATCCTGCCCAACGGGCTGGGTCTGAACATCGACGGCAAGGATCTGGGCCGCGCCTATTTCGTGCGTTGCATGGCGGACGGCTGCTTTGCCGAGGTCATCCTGCGCGACGACCTGCTGAACAATTTGCGGGATGGCACCAGCGCCACTTTCATCATCTTCGCATCGCCCGAGGAAGGGATCGGCATCCCGGTCGACCTGAACGGCTTCAAGGACGGCTTTGCGGCCTTGCCGTAGGGGCGTTGGCATGAGCGATTCCCTGATAGACCGCTTCGACTGCGACCGCACCCGGCTCGAGCGGCTGCTGGCGGAGACCCTGAAGGGTGCCGACGACGGCGAACTGTTTGTCGAATCCAGCGAGAACGAGAGCCTCGTCTTCGACAATGGAAGGTTGAAATCCGGCACCTACAGCAGCGGGCACGGCTTCGGCCTGCGTTCCGTTGCGGGTGAGGCGACGGGCTATGCCCATGCGGGCGACCTGTCGCTGGCGGCCCTCTCCCGCGCGGCGGACGCCGTGCGGGCAGTCGCGAGCGGGCACGGTGGCACCTACGGCGAACCGCCGGTTCCGACGAATGCGCGCCGCTATGGCGACCATAATCCGCTGCTGGAGCCCACCTTCGAGACCAAGGCTGCATTGCTCGGCGAGATCGACGCTCATGCCCGATCGCTCGATCCGGACATTCGACAGGTCTCGATTTCGCTAGCGACGTCCTGGCAGATCGTGGAGATCCTGCGCGCCGATGGACATCTGGTGCGCGACGTGCGCCCACAGGTGCGGTTGAACGTATCTGTCGTTGCGGGCCGCGGGGACCGGCAGGAAACAGGGTCGTTCGGCGTCGGCGGGCGGCATGAACTGGGTCGGTTGATCGACAGGGCCACCTGGCAGGAATGCGTCGGCCAGGCGGTGCGTCAGGCCCGGGTCAATCTGGAAGCCGTCCCCGCCCCTGCCGGAACGTTCGACGTCGTGCTCGGTCCCGGCTGGCCGGGTGTCATGCTGCACGAGGCGGTCGGTCATGGTCTGGAGGGAGACTTCAACCGCAAGAAGACGTCGGCCTTTGCCGGGCTGATGGGCGAGCAGGTCGCTTCCAAGGGCGTCACCGTCGTAGACGACGCCACCATCGATGAACGGCGCGGATCGATCACGGTGGACGACGAAGGCACGCCCGGCGAAAACACGGTGCTCATCGAAGACGGCAAGCTGGTCGGCTACATGCAGGACCGGCAGAATGCGCGGCTGATGGGCGTGGCGGGCACCGGCAACGGACGCCGCCAGTCCTACGCCCACCCACCGATGCCGCGCATGACGAACACCTACATGCTGGGCGGAGACCGCGAACCCGACGAAATTCTGGCAAGCGTCAAGGATGGCATCCACGCCGTATCCTTCGGCGGCGGACAGGTGGACATCACGTCCGGCAAATACGTCTTCAACTGCACCGAAGCGTACCGTATCCGCGACGGCAAGGTGTGCGAACCGCTCAAAGGCGCGATGATGATCGGCTCGGGCCCGGCGGACATGCAGCGGGTCCGCATGGTCGGCAACGATCTGGCGCTGGACCGAGGCCAGGGAAATTGCGGCAAGGCCGGGCAATGGGTGCCTGTCGGTGTCGGCCAGCCCACGGTGCGGATCGACGGCATCACCATCGGGGGGACACAGGCTTGAAGATCTACGTGCTGAAGAACTGCGATACCTGCCGCACCGCCTTGCGGTGGCTCGATTCGCAGAAGCTGGCCTACGAGCGGCGCGACGTGCGCGACGACGGACTGACCCGCGAGGAGATCGCATTTTTCGTCCGGGCCGCCGGTCGCGGTGCCGTCGTCAACAGACGCAGCACCACGTGGCGCGAGCTGCCGGACGCGGACAGGGCGCGGGCGGACGATGACGACGGGGCGACCGACCTGCTGGCGCAACATCCCACACTCATGAAGCGACCGATCTTCGTCAGCGGCCTGCAGGTCTATGTCGGCTTCGACGACGGCACGAAACTGGTGCTGTCCGAAGCTTGATCGCCTGCCTGAACCTCAGGGGTTCAGCCGCTGGCCGTGCCATTGTTCTCCCGGCCGCGTAAACAGGACACGATCATGGAGGCGGTGCTCCCCGTCCTGCCAGAACTCGATTTCCGACTGGCACGAGCCGGAAGCCGGACCAATGCGGCGGGCGTGGAATATCCTCCGTCCCGTATTGCGCCTCGAAGCCCGCCAGCCGGTCCACCAGCACCTGCCGTGATTCGAGCGGACGGGACTGGTCGGACGCCCATGCACCGAGCCGGGACTGGGGATGGCGCGAGTTGAAATAGGCGTCGGCCTGTTCGGCATCGACGGTCTCGACGGCCCCACGAATGCGGATCTGCCGACGCCGTGTCTTCCAGTGGAACAGCAGTGCTGCCTTCGGGGTCTCCAGCACTTCGCGCCCCTTGGTGCCTTCGAAGTTGGTGTAGAATACGAACCCATCCGGCCCGTGCCCCTTCAACAGCACCATGCGTGCATTGGGCATGCCCGATGCGTCCACGGTGGCGACCGTCATGGCGTTGGGATCGTTCAGCTCGCTCGCCTTCGCCTCCTCCAGCCATTCGTCGAACAAGGGGAACGGATCGGTCCGCTCCACGAAGCCTGCGTCCTGTGAAACGTGTTCGGTGGCGGATGGGGCGGTCATGAAGCGGTCGCCTTGGTGGTCTGGAATTGGCGGGATAGCAGGCTTGGGAGGTGCACAAAAGCGGTGGGTTTGCCGCACATTCCAGCCCCACCTCCTTCAATACTGCCGGTTCATCCACCATATGAACAGTAACAAAGCCCGGCGGGGCGTATCGACGAACGATGCCCGCGCATAAACCAGGGCGTGGAAGACAACGGACGGAACACGACCATGCGCGATCCCTATTCAGTGCTCGGCGTTGCCAAGGACGCGAGCGAAAAGGACATCAAATCGGCGTTTCGCAAGCTGGCGAAACAGTATCACCCGGACCAGAACGGCAAGAACCCGGCTGCCAAGGAGAAGTTCAACGAGGCCAATCAGGCTTACGAGATCGTCGGCGACAAGGCGAAGCGTGCCAAGTTCGACGCCGGCGAAATCGACGCCGAAGGCAAGGAACGGGCGTTCGACGGTTTCGGCGGCTTCGGTGGTGGCGGCAGCCCATTCGGTGGGCGTGGAGGCGGTGCCGGTGGTTTCAGTGGTGCGGAAGACATTCTGAGCCAGATGTTCGGCGGCGGCGCGCGCGGTGGCGGCAGCCCGTTTGGCGGAATGGGCGGTGGCGGCATGGGTGGAGACCCGTTCGGGCAAGCCCGTCAGCAGCAGGCCCGCCAGCAGGCAAGGCCGCCCAAGGGTGCGGACCGCAAGATCAATCTCACGGTTTCCCTGCCCGATCTCGCGGCCGGCAAGGCACCGGTGCGTCTGGGGCCGGATCGCACCGTCAACGTGTCCATTCCCGCCGATGCCACGGAAGGACAGGTCATCCGGCTGAAAGGTCAGGGTGGCGAAGGCCCAGGAGGCCGCGGCGATGCGCTTATCACCCTGTCGATCGCGACCTCGCACGACAAGGACGGCGCGACCTTCCGGCGCGAGGGCGCGAACCTGCGCGTCCATGTGCCGGTGCCTCTGCGCAGTGCCGTTCTGGGCGGCAAGATACGTGTACCGACCCTGACCGGTGCGGTGTCGCTGACATTGCCCGAATGGACCACGTCCGGCACTGCGATGCGCGTGCGTGGCAAGGGATTGCCGAAGGCGGACGGTGCGTTCGGCGACATCCTGGCGGTCACCGCCATCGACCTGCCCACGGAGCGTGACGCTGCGTTGACAAACTTGATGCAGGACAAGGCTGCCGACGCCGACTGACCCCTTTTTAATTCCGCCCTGCCCTGCCATACCGCGCCCATATCGGGTTGGGAGTGGCAGGGCATGGCTGGAACGAACGGATTGATGGCGGGCAAGCGCGGCCTCATCATGGGCCTTGCCAACAACCGCTCCATCGCCTGGGGCATTGCCAAGTCGCTGGCCGATGCAGGCGCGGAAATCGCCTTCACCTACCAGGGCGATGCGCTGAAGAAGCGCGTCGAGCCGTTGGCCGCCGAACTCGGCGGCTGGGTCGTGGGCGATTGCGACGTGGGCAAGCCCGAGACCATCGACGCCGTGTTCGATACGATCGGCGAGAAGTGGGACACGCTCGACTTCGTCGTCCACGCCATCGGCTTTTCCGACAAGAACGAACTGACCGGTCGCTACGTCGACACGAGCGCGGCGAATTTTGCGCGTACGATGGACATCTCGGTCTATTCCTTCACCGCCATCATTCAGCGCGCCGAAAAACTGATGACCGAGGGCGGGTCGATCCTCACCATGACCTATTACGGTGCCGAGAAGGTCATGCCCCATTACAACGTCATGGGCGTCGCGAAGGCCGCTTTGGAAGCCAGCGTGCGCTATCTCGCGGTCGATCTGGGTGGCAAGAACATCCGCGTCAACGCCATATCCGCCGGGCCGATCAAGACGCTGGCCGCCAGCGGTATCGGCGACTTCCGCTACATCATGAAGTGGAACGAGTACAACGCACCGCTGAAACGCAACACGACCATCCAGGAAGTCGGCGGCGCGGCGCTCTACCTGCTCTCCGATCTGTCGACCGGCGTGACGGGTGAGGTGCATCACGTGGATTCGGGTTATCATACGGTGGGCATGAAGGCGGTCGACGCGCCGGACATTTCCGTCGTCAAGGAGTAGCGCCACCGCACCGTCCTGAACGGGCTTGGAAATTTGCTGCGGTAGTTGCAAGTTTGCATTGTCGAGCCACTCCCCCCACAAGCGCGTCCCATGACCCTACTTCTCATCTACATCGCCATCGCCGTCGGCGCCTCGTTCCTCTGTTCGGTTCTGGAAGCGGTGCTGCTGTCGATATCGCCGTCCTATCTCGGTGCGCTGAAAGAGCGTGACCCTGCGCTCGGCGCGCGCCTGCAGGCATTGCGCGACGATATCGACAAACCGCTGGCCGCCATCCTTACGCTCAATACGATCGCCCATACGATCGGGGCTGCCGGTGCGGGTGCGCAGGCGGCGAAAGTGTTCGGCGATGCGTCGCTGACGGTCTTCTCGATCGTGCTGACGCTCATCATCCTGTTTGCTTCCGAAATCATTCCGAAAACCATCGGCGCGACCTACTGGAAGTCGCTGGTGCCTTTCGTCACCCGCACCCTGCCCCCGCTGATCTGGATCCTGTCGCCGCTGGTATGGGTGTCGCAACTGCTGTCCAAGATGATCTCGGGCGGCAAGAAAAAGGGTGGCGTGACCCGCGAGGAGATTGCAGCACTGGCCGATATCGGCCGCCAGCAGGGCGTCGTGGGCGAACAGCACAGCCGTATCGTCCGCAACCTGTTCCGGTTTTCGAAGCTGACCGTGGAAGACGTCATGACGCCGCGGACCGTCGTGTTCGCGCTGGACGAGAAGACGACCGATCGAGGAATTGCTGCCGGACCTCGGCGCGATGCAGTTCTCGCGTATTCCCGTTTACGGCGAGAACATCGACGATGTCACCGGCATGGTGCTGAAGAACGACCTCTACGCCGCCGCACTCGACAAGAAGGGCAGGACCAGGCTGTCCGACCTGAAGCGCGATGTATTTCGCGTGTCGGCCGACACGACGCTGGAGGACTTCTTCACCCAGCTGCTGGAAGGCAGCCACCATCTCGGCGTCGTCAACGATCCCTACGGAGGCATCGACGGGGTCGCGACGATGGAGGACGTGGTGGAAACCCTGCTCGGTCTCGAAATCATGGACGAAGCGGACTCCGACGAGGACATGCAGGCACTGGCACGCCAGAAGGCCAAGGAGCGCGCACAGCGGCTCGGTCTCGTCGTGGTCGATCCGTTGGAAGACAGTGTGCAAGACGGTGCGGGCATCGAGACGGACCCGACCGAGCCGCTTGCCGACAAGGCCAACACGGCGGCGAACCCATCCCCGGCTTCGCCCAAGATCACAGGCTCCTGAGCGTGGGCAGACCGACGCTCTATTTCCTCCGTCACGGGCAGACGGACTGGAACGTGGCCTACCGTCTGCAGGGGCAGATGGACATTCCCATCAACGCCAACGGACGCGAACAGGCCGCGAGAAACGGCAGGCGGCTGGCTTCGCTGATCGACGAACCGGAACGGATGGCCTTCATCGCCAGCCCACTGGGCCGCACCCGCGAGACGATGGAGATCGCACGGCGGGAACTGGGGCTGAAGACGCACGGCTACGAGACCGACGACCGGTTGAAGGAATTGTCCTTCGGGCTGTGGCAGGGGTTCACGTTCGACGAACTGCGGGGGCAGCAGGACCCGGCGGTGGAAGCGCGCTTTGCCGACAAGTGGGGCTTCGTGCCTGCCGGTGGCGAAAGCTACGCCATGCTGCTGGAGCGCGTGAAGGGCTGGTTGCCCTATCAGAGCCGCGACGCGGTCGTGGTGACCCATGGCGGGGTCATCCGCGTCCTCATGCACCATCTGGGCGGCATGCCGACCGACAAGGCGGTGCGGGAAACGGTGCCGCAGGACCGCGTCTTCGTGTGGGACGCAGACGGGGTTCGCTGGCTCGACTGAACAATGCAGGCCGACTTGCATGCTGACGGTCTCGATTTCGCCCGAATATCGCGCTACGCCTGGCAGCGCGAATACACCTTTCCGGCAACCGCTTCGTGACCCTATCCGATCGTATCAAATCCGCGTTGGCGGCCACGGCCCTTTCGTGCGCAGTGTCATCCGCGGTTCGGCAACGCCGGCGCTCGCGCACCCGCACGAGTTCATCACCATGCATGTGAGCGCAGCCTTCGACGATGCCGGGCGGCTGGCGGGCTTTCGCTACCACTGGACCTTCGACGAGTTCTTCTCCGCCTACGCGCTGGAGGGGCAGGACGCGAACGGCAACGGCACGTTCGAGCAGGCGGAAGTGGACGCCCTGCACGCGGAAATTCTCGGCAACATCAAGGAAATCGACTATTTCACGACGTTCGATGAAGGTCATGCCGTCGGTCAATTCGCCAGTGCAGTTCCCGTCAGTTCCGGCATCGTGGCAGACCAGCTTTCCCTCGTCTTCGACCTGGAGCTGAGCGAGCCGCTCGATCTGACAGGCCGTTCCACACGCTTTGCGATCTACGATGGCACGTTCTACACGGCCATGAACTTTCAGGTGGAAGGCGATGCCGTCACGCTCGTCAACGCGCCGAAGGGTTGCGAGACGGATCTGGAAATCCCCGAACCGGAGGACGACATCATGGCGTTCGCGAACTCCCTGTCGCAAAGCGAGTCCGGCGGTGACGATCTGGGGCGGGCGTTTGCCGAAACGGCGTGATCGCATGCTAGCCGTCGCCGAGCGGAACCGGGGAGCCATCGCGCTGTGTCTCGCGCTGGCCTTGGCAGCGTTGCTGCTCTGGCTGTCGGCTGACCTGTTGCGCGCCACGTATATATGCGCGCTCGGCTTCATCTATGGCGAGCAGCAGGCATTCCATCGCAGCCTGATCGGCGCGGTGCGCGCCCATGCGGCAGGCGCGACCTGGGCGACCGGCACGGCCATCGTCGTGGGCAGCTTCTTCTACGGCGTTTTCCACGCCGCCGGACCGGGCCACGGCAAGGTCGTGCTGTCGGCCTATCTCGTCAGCCGTCCGGAAAAACTGCAGCGTAGCGTGTGGCTCGCCGTCGCGTCGTCACTCGTTCAGGGCGCGGTGGCCATCGCGTTGATATACGGTCTCTTTCTCGCTTTCGGCATCGTTGCCCGCGATGCGAAGTGGCCGTGGCATGGAGCGAGAGACTGGCTTTCGCGATGATCGTCGGGATCGGGCTGGTGCTGATATGGCGTGGCATTCGAGCGCTGCCTGCCTGGCGTAGTGCCACGGCAGCGCATTCGCGCGCAAACACACTCACGACCACGAGCACAGTCATGAGCACGGACATGGGCATGGGCATGTGCCACGGGAAACGCACTCTCACCACGATCACGCCCATTCCGCACGGTGAGGACGGCGTCTGCTCGACCTGCGGCCACGCCCACATGCCGACCCCGGCGCAGGTCGATTCCGCCGGAGACTGGCGCACGGCGCTGGGCATCATCCTGTCGATCGGAATGCGACCCTGCACCGGGGCCGTGCTGGTGCTGGTTTTCGCACGGGTGGCGCAGATACCGTGGACCGGCGTGTCTGGCCGTTTTCGCCATGTCAGTGGGCACGGCCATCACGGTGTCCGGCGCTGGCGGTTCTGTCCGTTCACGCGCGCCGGTTTGCACTTCGGCTGCTCGGCGATAACGGCAGTGCGGCCGCGTGGGGCGGCGCTTCGCTGGCCGTGCTCGGCGGTGGCTTCCTATTGCTGACCGGAGCGGGACTGCTGGTCACATCCTTCGACGCGCCGGTGCGATCGTTCGGGCTTTAGCGACTTCTCGTAAGCCGCACTCCATTGCTTCGGAGCGTTGAGGAAACTTTCCACCTCGATCCAGCGTCGCCGCATCGAACGAGCCGTTGCGCGCGCGCTTCGCCCAGCACATCCCACCACGTTCCCAGATGGTGGAGCGTAATGCCTTCGTCAGCCATGCTTCGCAGGCGTGTCCTTGAAGATGTCGTAGTAGAACACCGCGAACGTGTGGTCGATGCGCGCGCCGGCTTCGCGGATGGCGGCGGCGAATTTCAGCTTCGAGCCGCCATCGGTGGTCAGGTCTTCCACCAGCAGAACCCGCGCACCATCGGCGAAATCGCCCTCGATGAGCGCGTTGCGGCCAAAGCCCTTCGGTTTCTTGCGAACGTAGATCATCGGCAAGTCCGAGCCGTTCGGCCATGAAGGCGGCAAACGGAATGCCCGCCGTCTCGCCGCCCGCCACCACGTCGAACGCCTCGTGGCCCGCCGCTTCCAGCACCGTGCGGCAGGCCTCGTCCATCAGGCGCGCGCGGATGCGCGGGTATGAGATCAGCTTGCGGCAATCGATATAGACGGGTGAGCGCAGGCCGGAGGTGAATGTGTAGGGCTCGTCGGCGTTGAAATGCACCGCGCCGATCTCCCACAAGCATGCGGGCGAGGAGTGGGCCTGTTTCGCCCGTTTTTGAAGAGGTCATGTCGTGTGTCTCCACTTGCCAGTGAATCGGGAAAGCCGGGGTCGAAAACCGTGACCGGCCCTGCCCCGGTTTCGATATGGTCGGGCCATCGTGCTGGTCTGTCGCGCTTGGCACAGGGTCAGCGTTTCCCCGTTCACCGGCAGGCCGTAGAACGCCGGGCCATTGCGGCTGGCAAAGCCTTCCAGACGGTCCAGCGCGCCCTCCTCTTCGAACACATGTGCCAGCAGCGGCATCGTGTTCGGCGCGGTGAAGCAACCGGCGCAGCCGCAGGCGTTTTCCTTCGCGTCCGTCGGATGCGGCGCGCTGTCGGTGCCGAGGAAAACCCGCTCGAAGCCGCTCGTGACCAGTGCGCGCAGGGCCAGCCGGTGGGTCTCGCGCTTGGCGACCGGCAGGCAGTAATAATGCGGGCGAATACCGCCGACGAGCAGGTGGTTGCGGTTGATGATGAGGTGATGGGTCGTCACGGTGGCGGCCAGATCGTCACCACCTTCGCGCACATAAGCCGCCGCATCGGCGGTGGTGATATGCTCCATCACGACCCGCAGACCGGGCACGCTTTTCCGCAAGTGGCTCCAGCACCCGTTCGATAAACACCGCCTCGCGGTCGAAAATGTCGATGTCGGCATCCGTCACCTCGCCGTGGACGCAAAGCGGCAGACCGATCTCGGCCATGCGCTCCAGCACCGGCATGACGCGGGCGATGTCGCGCACGCCGGCATCGGAATTGGTCGTCGCGCCGGCGGGGTAGAGTTTGACGGCCTTCACCAGACCGCTGGCGGCGGTTTGCGCCACGTCGTCCGGGTCGGTGGTTTCCGTCAGATAGAGCGTCATCAGCGGCTCGAAGGTCTGCCCCTCTGGCAAGGCGGCCAGGATGCGCTTGCGATAGGCCGCAGCCTGCGCGCCCGTAACCACCGGCGGCACGAGATTGGGCATGATGATGGCGCGGGCGAAATCCCGGCTTTCCGGCAGCACGCCCGCCAGCATGGCGCCATCGCGCAGATGCAGATGCCAGTCGTCGGGGCGCGGGATGGTGAGCGTGTCCATGCCGTCTTCCCTGCCCCAGCCATGCGCGACATGGAAGCCGTTTGACGCATGACGGACGCGGTCATACACAACCCGAACGAGTCTCTCCCGCAGCGCACCCATGTCCCACAACAGTTTCGGCCATCTGTTCCGCTTCACCACATGGGGCGAATCCCACGGGCCTGCGCTCGGCGTGGTGGTGGATGGCTGTCCGCCGAACCTGCGCATCAGCGAGGCTGAGGTGCAGACGTTTCTCGACAAGCGCAAGCCGGGGCAGAGCAAATATACGACCCAGCGGCGAGAGGCAGACGCTGTGCGAATTTTGTCCGGCGTCATGCCGCAAGAGGATGGTTCTCACCTCACCACCGGCACGCCGATTTCGATGATGATCGAGAACACGGACCAGCGGTCGAAGGACTACGGCGATATCAAAGACAGCTTCCGTCCCGGGCATGCGGATTTCGCCTACGACGCCAAATATGGCATCCGCGATTATCGCGGTGGAGGACGGTCTTCCGCGCGGGAAACGGCGGCTCGGGTGGCGGCTGGCGCGATTGCGCGAAAAGTCATTTCGGGCGTCACCGTGCGCGGGGCGCTGGTGCAGATGGGGCCGCACAAGGTCGACCGCTCCCGGTGGGATTGGGAGGCGGTGAACGCCAACCCGTTCTTCTGCCCGGACCCTGTAGCCGCGCGAAGAATGGGCGGATTATCTCGACGGCGTCCGCAAGGCGGGGTCGTCCGTTGGTGCGGTCATCGAGGTCGTGGCCGAGGGCGTGCCCGCCGGCTGGGGCGCGCCGGTCTATGGCAAGCTCGATCAGGACATCGCGTCCGCCTTCATGTCGATCAACGCGGTCAAGGGCGTGGAAATCGGCAACGGCTTCGAGGCGGCAACGCTTTCGGGCGAGGACAATGCCGACCAGATTCGCATGGGCGCGGACGGTAAGCCGGTGTTTTTATCCAACCAGTCCGGCGGCGTGCTGGGCGGCATTTCTTCCGGCCAGCCGGTGGTGGCGCGGTTCGCGGTGAAGCCGACAAGTTCGATACTGACGCCGCGCCAGTCGATTACGGCCGAGGGCGAGGAAGTGGACGTGATGACCAAGGGGCGGCACGACCCGTGCGTGGGGATACGCGCGGTGCCGATAGGCGAGGCCATGATGGCGCTCGTGCTGGCCGACCACATGCTGCGGCATCGGGGGCAGAATGGGTGAGTTGATGAAGAATTTCAAAGAATACATGATATGGTTTTGGAAATACAAGGATTACAATTATCTCTTTATAATATTTTTTCTTATAATATTTTGTTATATAATAGACTATTATTTCGGTAATGACTGGACCGCTAGAGGTGGCGCGCTCGTCGTCGGAATATCATTATTGTGGGGCGCTAAAGCTCAAGAGAGAATTTATAGACATACTATTGAATCTTTGAAAAATTACGTTTCAATTTTTAGTGCGTTTAACAATTATGCAGACGACGCAATACAGAGAGACCTATATCAAAAATCGATTACGGGTAATCAGTATCAGAGGAGTGAGTATGTTGAGATACTCGAAGAGTCGGCTAGTGCTCAGAACTTGAATGACCCAGGTTATCTATATCGGGATTTGTCTTCGAGGATCGCCTTATTTTTTGGGGTAATTGGCACTGCAATGTGGGCCTTCGGTGATTGGCTATTCCCTTGGTTCTGTACTTTAAAACTGGCGAGCGGAAGCTGCAAAATATGACCGAAATCGAACGAGTCGAAGCGGCCATCGCGGCCTTTGCAGCCGGGGAAATCGTCGTCGTCATGGACGATGACGACCGGGAGAACGAGGGCGATCTGATCGTGGCGGCGGTGCATTGCACGGCGGAGAAGATGGCGACGATCATCCGCCACACGTCCGGCATCGTGTGCGCGCCCATGCCTGCCTCCGAGGCGCGGCGGTTGAACCTGACGCCGATGGTGGCGGACAACGATGCGCCCCATTCCACGGCCTTCACCGTCTCTGTCGACTACAAGCACGACACGACCACCGGCATTTCGGCGGAAGAGCGCACCTCCACGGTGCGTGGGCTGGCGAACCCCAATTCCGGCGCGGCGGATTTCGTGCGCCCCGGCCACATCTTCCCGCTGGTCGCGCGCGAAGGCGGGGTGCTGCTGCGCTCCGGCCATACGGAAGCCGCCGTCGATCTGTGCCGCCTCGCCGACCTGCCGCCGGTGGGCGTCATTTCCGAACTCGTCAACGACGACGGCACGGTGATGCGCGGTCCGCAGATCGACGCCTTCGCCACCGAAAAGGGGTTCAAGACCGTCACCGTCGCGGACCTCATCGCCTACCGCCAGCGCCGCGAAAATCTTGTGGAGCGGTGAAGGACGAAACCATCGAGACGCCCAACGGCACCGCCCGCGCCGTCACCTATCGTGCCGAAATGGACACGATGCAGCACCTCGCCATCGTCTATGGCGACATCGGCGATGGCACCGACGTGATGGTGCGGCTGCAGATCGAAAGCGTGCTGGACGATACGTTCGGCGCCGCCCCCAGCCTGCACCGCTATCTCAAACGCATCGCCAACGAAGGCGGCTGCGGCGTGCTGGTCTATCTGCGCGAAGGCTCGGTCGGCGTGGCCCGCGAGGCCAGCCCGCGCAACGAGGCGGTTGCCGCCTTCGGCGAAGAGCGCGAGGCCCACGGCACCGCAAAAAGCCGCAAGGAAGAATGGCTGGAAATCGGCCTCGGCGCGCAGATCCTGCGCGACCTCGGCGTCCGCACCATCCGCCTGCTGGCGTCGCGAGAGCGGCATTATGTCGGCGTCGAAGGGTTCGGCATCGAGATCGTGGAAACGGTGACGGATTGAGGCTTGTCGCCGCCCTTCTGGTCTGGCTGATTGCCGCCCTGCGTTTGCGAACGGCTGGGTGGCCACCGAGGTTTACGGAGCCGACGGGCGGAACAACGCGAGCAGAGGTGGACCGCATCGCCCGGTCGGTCGAGACCTGGCCAGCACTGGTGCCATGCCCCGGCGCGACGCCGCCCTTCGCCCATGACTGCGCGGCACCCGGCGACAAGGTCGACGGCATCGAAGCCACGCTTCCCTCCGGAAAACGGTCTGCCGGACGGTACCGTAACCTTCGCGACGGATTGGTCCGACCTCAGCGCGGCCTGGTATGCCGACCCGACCGACCGCTATCGGCCACGGCGCGCTGGGAGATCGCATCGAAGCGGCAACGCTGGTCGTCGAGCGCAAGGACGGCAAGCGGGTCAGTTTCACCCTACCCGACACGGAAGTGTTCGAGGATCGCGCGCCGCGCATCGTCGACTTCGACGGGTTCGGGCGCAGCCATATCGTCACGATCGTTGCGGATCAGGATCGCAAGGCGCAGGCGGTCGTCGTCTTCGCCGTGACCGACGACGGTATCGAGCGCGTGGCGCAAACGCCGTTCATCGGGCGCGCCAACCGGTGGCTGAACATTGCGGGCATCGCGGATTTCGACGGCTCGGGCAGCACGAGCATCGCGCTGGTGGAAACGCCCCATCTGGCCGGCGTCCTGCAATTCTGGCGCTGGTCCAAGGGCGCGCTCGTGCTGACGGCTGAAGACGCGGGTTCTCGAACCACCACAACGGATCGCGGGAGCAACGGCTTTCCGCTGTTGCGGATTTCGACGGTGACGGCGTTTCCGACCTCGCCCTGCCGAGCCTCGACCGGAAGCGTTTGTTGATCGTGCGGTTCGCGGATCGAAAGGCCAAGAACCTTCGACATCCTCGCTTCAATCCCCCTGCCCGCCCGATCGACAAGCCGATCCGCGTTCACGGCGATGGTCAAGCCGCAATCGTTACCTTGGGATTGGACGATGGCGCGGTTTACGCGGTGCACCGAAGCCCGCAGGGTGGCTGAA
This sequence comes from uncultured Alphaproteobacteria bacterium, assembly GCA_963711195.1. Lineage (GTDB taxonomy): Bacteria > Pseudomonadota > Alphaproteobacteria > Rhizobiales > Rhizobiaceae > Pseudahrensia. The sequence goes on along the minus strand of CAVQDK010000011.1, from coordinate 69,874 downwards.
ACGGGAGCCCATCCATGACGACTCATCTCTACACCCACGACATCTTCGCCGAACACTCGACGCCGGAAGGGCACCCGGAACGGCCGGACCGCATTCGCGCCGTGGCAGAGGCTCTTGTCGGACGATGCGTTCGACGCGCTGGTGCGGTTCGATGCACAGGCGGCCGACGAGGCCACATTCCTCTACGCCCATCCGGAATCGTTCATCGATTCCATTCGCGCGGCGGTGCCGGAGGAAGGCCGCGTGCAACTGGATCCCGACACCCACATAAGCCCGAAAACGTGGGACTGCGTGCGCCATGCGGTCGGCGGTGGCCTGGCTGCGGTCGATGCGGTCGTGAGCGGGCAAGGCCGACAACGCCTTTCTCGCCGCCCGCCCGCCGGGGCACCATGCGGAGAAGACCACCGCAATGGGGTTCTGCGTGGTCAACACCGCGGCGGTCATGGCCCGCCACGCGCAGAAGGCGCACGGGCTGGAGCGTGTCGCCATCGTCGATTTCGACGTGCACCACGGCAACGGCACGCAGGATATTTTCGAGGACGACCACAGCGTCTTCTACGCCTCGACCCACCAGATGCCGCTGTTTCCCGGCACGGGTGCGAAGCACGAGACCGGCGTGGGCAATATCTGCAACGCGCCCCTGTCCCCCGGCATGGCGGGCGAAGGGTTCCGCGAGGCCTTCACGTCCCGCGTGCTGCCCGCGCTGGATGCCTTCGCGCCGGACCTGCTCATCATCTCAGCGGGCTTCGACGCCCATACCCGCGACCCGCTCGCCAATATCGATCTGGTGGACGACGATTTCGACTGGGTGACCGGGCGGTTGATGAGCGTTGCCGAAAAACGCTGCGGCAGCCGCGTCGTCAGCCTGCTGGAAGGCGGCTACGATCTGGAAGGTCTGGCGTCCGCTTGTGCCGTCCATGTGAAGCGGCTTATGCACGGCTGAGCAGTGAAGGAACAATTCGATGGCTGAGAAAAAGACCGACGACGTGAGCAGCCTGACTTTCGAGCAGGCGCTGGAAAAGCTGGAAACGATCGTCGCCAAGCTGGAACGCGGCGACGTGGCGCTGGAAGATTCCATCCGCATCTACGAAGAGGGCGAGGCGCTGAAGAAGCACTGCGCCAAGCTGCTGAACAGCGCCGAAGACAAGGTGGAGAAGATCCGCGTCGGCGCGGACGGGACCGCCAAGGGCACGGAACCGCTCGACCCGTAGGCTTCGCCTGCGACGGTCGCGCGGCGTCGCGCCCTTGTCACGCCGGTTGCCGTGCCCGATATTCGTCGAGACCGGTCGAACGTCTCGCGACATGCGGCCAAACCAGTGACGTCAGGACCGTGCGTGCCCGAAACTCCGCTTCTCGATACCGTTCCCACCCCGGCGGACCTGCGCCGCCTGAAGGACGCGGATCTGCCGCAGCTGGCGGACGAATTGCGCGCCGAAATGGTGGATGCCGTGTCGGTCACCGGCGGGCATCTGGGCGCGGGGCTGGGCGTGGTGGAACTGTCCATCGCGCTGCACCACACGTTCGACACGCCCCATGACCGCATCATCTGGGACGTGGGGCACCAGTGCTATCCGCACAAAATCCTCACCGGCAGGCGCGACCGCATTCGCACGCTGCGCAAGGAAGGCGGCCTGTCCGGCTTCACCAAGCGGGCCGAATCCGAATACGACCCGTTCGGTGCCGCCCACTCGTCCACGTCCATTTCCGCCGGTCTCGGCATGGCGGAGGCGAGCAAGCTGGCGGGTATCGAGCGCAACGTGGTATCGGTCATCGGCGACGGGTCGATCACCGCCGGCATGGCCTATGAGGCCATGAACAATGCCGGCGGCATCGACGCGCGGCAGATCGTCATTCTCAACGACAACGACATGTCCATCGCACCGCCCACCGGTGCCATGAGCCATTATCTCGCCCGCCTCGTTTCCGGCAAGACCTATCGTTCGTTGCGCGAAACGGCGAAGCAGCTGAACGAGAAGCTGCCGAAGTTCATCGCCGACAAGGCGCGCAAGGCGGAGGAATACACCCGCAACGTGTTCAACGAACAGGGCACGATGTTCGAGGAGCTTGGCTTCTACTATGTCGGCCCCATCGACGGGCACGACCTGGCCACCCTGCTCCCCGTGCTGCGCAATGTGCGCGATGCGAAGTCGGGGCCGATTCTGGTTCACGTCATCACCGAAAAGGGCAAGGGCTACGCGCCTGCGGAAGCGGCGGGCGACAAGCTGCATGCGGTGTCCAAGTTCAACGTGGTCACCGGCGAGCAGGCCAAGTCCATTCCCAACGCGCCGAGCTATACGAAGGTCTTCGGCCAGTCGCTGGTGCAGGAAGCGGAGGATGATGACCGCATCGTTGGCGTCACTGCCGCCATGCCGGGTGGCACGGGCATCGACATTTTCGAGCAGGCTCTTTCCCGAACGCACCTACGATGTCGGCATCGCCGAACAGCATGCGGTGACCTTCGCAGCCGGGATGGCGAGCGAGGGCTACAAGCCGTTCTGCGCCATTTACTCCACGTTCCTGCAGCGCGGCTACGACCAGGTCGTCCACGACGTGTCCATTCAGCAATTGCCGGTGCGCTTTCCGCTCGACCGGGCGGGCTATGTCGGTGCCGATGGCTCCACCCATGCAGGGTCGTTCGATCTCGCCTATCTGTGCTGCCTGCCGGGCTTCACCGTCATGGCTGCAGGCGACGAGGCGGAATTGAAGCACATGGTGGCGACCGCTGCCGCGTATGACGATGGCCCCATCGCTTTCCGCTATCCGCGCGGCGAGGGCGTCGGCGTCGATATGCCGGAGCGCGGCAGCGTGTTGGAAATCGGCAAGGGGCGCGTCGTGCGGGAAGGCACGAAGGTCGCGATCCTATCGCTCGGTTCGCGCTGAAGGACTGCCTTCTGGCCGCCGAAGACCTGGCCGACCGGGGCTTGTCCACCACAGTGGCGGACGCGCGCTTCGCCAAGCCGCTGGATACGGAGCTTATCGAACGTCTCGCGCAGTGAGCACGAGGTTCTGATCACGGTCGAAGAAGGGTCGCGCGGCGGCTTTGGGGCGCATGTGCTACAACATCTCGCCGGTGCCGGACTGCTCGACGATGGCCTGCGCATCCGCACCCTGACGATGCCCGATGAATATCTCGATCAGATGGCACCGGAAGCGATGATCGTACGGGCCGGTCTGGACCGCGCCGGAATTCGCGACGCGGTCATCGCCGCCCTCGGTTCCAGCACAAGCGCGGCCCTGCGGGCGTAATTGCCGCATGGGGCGGTCGATGACTTCAAACCGCAGATACCTAGATGGGTAGCATGAAAACCGTTCGCATCGTTCTCTGGATCGCCGTTGCAGCCCTCGCAGGCTGGCTCGGCTACGAGACCGTCAATCGCACCATGATGGCGGGCACGAACACGCCGGCGACCTTCGGCGTGGCCGATATCGGGGGGCCATTCGACGCGGTATCGACGGACGGGTCCGCCATCACGCAGGAAGACCTCAAAGGGCGGCCGCATGCCCTGTTCTTCGGTTTCACCCATTGCCCGGATGTCTGCCCGACGACGCTCTACGAGGCGTCGCAATGGTTGGCGAAGCTCGGCGACAAGGGCGACGACGTGGACGTCTATTTCGTCACTGTCGACCCTGTGCGTGATACGCCGGACGCTGATGGCGGACTACATTTCCGCCTTCGACCCGCGCATACGGGGCATCGCGGGGAGCGAAGAGCAGATTGCCACCATGATCGCCGAATGGCGGGTGCTCGCCCAGAAAGTGCCGCTGGAAGGCGAGACCGGCGACGATGCGGACTACACGATGAACCACACCGCCACGACCTTTCTGATGAACGCTGACGGTTCGTTCGCGGGCACGATAGCCTACGGCGAGGACAGCGATGTGGCCGTGCGGAAGCTGGAGCGGCTGGTGGAGCGCAATACATGACGACCGCGCAGACAGGGCTTGCCGGGGCCGGTCTGGCGCTCATTGGTGGAACCGGCCTGGCTCTGTGGCAGACCTTCGGTGGCGACGTGTGGTTTTCCTATCTGGCAGGTGCCTTCCTGGCCTGCTTCTGATACGCCCCGGCCATGACAGGCCAACGCATCAGACTGGACACCCTCCTTCCCCAACGCGGACTGGCTCCCAGCCGATCGCGGGCGCGGGATATGATCCTGCGCGGTTGCGTGCAGGTTGTCGCAGCAAATCGCGTCCAAGCCTGCAGCGATGGTCGCCGATGACGCCGACATCGAAATTTCCGACAACGCATCTGCTTATGTCTCTCGCGCTGCCATGAAGCTCGTGGCAGGCCTCGACGACTCCGGCATCGACGTAACCGGTAAGCACTGTCTTGATCTGGGCGCGTCCACTGGGCGGGTTTACGCAGGTGCTCCTGGAACGGGGTGCGGCGCATGTGGTGGCGCTGGACGTTGGGCACGGTCAGATCGTGTCCTCGATCCGCAACGATGCGCGGGTGACGGTGCTGGAAGGGTTCAACGCCCGCGATCTTTCGCGCGACGACCTTCCTTTCGCGCCGGAGATCGTCGTCAGCGACATGAGTTTCATTTCCCTGCGCATCGCAGCCGAACCAGCCTTGCGGCTGGCGGCGGACGGGGCGCGGGCCGTGCTGCTCGTCAAGCCGCAATTCGAGGTGGGCCGGAGCGGTGTCGGCAGCAACGGTATCGTGCGGGACGACGCTCTGATCGACCGGACGCTGGCGGACATCGTCGGCTGGTTCGACGGCTTGCCCGGCTGGAGACATACCGATCTTCTGCCCTCCCCCATCACAGGCGGTGACGGCAACCGCGAATTTTTGCTGTGCGGAGAGCGCGTATGAGCAAGCTGACGATCCGAGCCCTCGGCGCGCAGGGCGACGGTATAGCGGACGAGAACGGCCATCCGGTCTTCGTTCCGTATTCCTTGCCGGGCGAGGTCGTGGCGGTCGATGGACAACGCCCCCATGCGACGCTCGAAACGCTTATCGAACCCGCGCCGCAACGCGCGGAGCCGCCCTGCCGACATTTCGGCACGTGCGGTGGGTGCGTGGCCCAGCACATGCAGCCGGACCTGTATTCCACGTGGAAACGGGAGATCGTGGTGGACGCCTTCGCCCGGGAGGGCGTGGAAGCGGATGTCGATGCGCTTGTCACCATTCCCGCACACAGCCGCCGCCGTGCGGTCTTTACGGCACATCGCGGACCGAACGGTGTTGTGCTCGGATTCAATCGCCGGGCGAGCGACGATGTCGTCGACATCTCCGAATGCCCGGTGCTGCATCCCGCTATCGAAGCCGCTCTGCCGACGATCCGGGCGGTTCTGGCGTCCATTCTACGCGGCAAGGACCATGCGCAGATCAGCGTGCTGCAATCGGCAACCGGCCTTGACCTGGATTGTGCGCTGCCGGTGCCGCCGGGGGAAGACATGCTGGCGGCCTTCGTCCGCGCCGTGTCACGCACGGATATCGTCCGTGCCAGCATCGATGGGGACGTGGTGTTCGAGCGGACCGCGCCGGTGCTGAACTTCGGCGAGGCGCAGGTGACGCCCGCACCTGCCGCGTTCGTGCAAGCGGTGGCCGAAGCGGAGGCTGCGATGGTGGACATCGTTACCCGTCATCTCAAACCGTCCAAACGGGTCGCCGACCTGTTTGCGGGATCGGGCACCTTCTCCTTCCCGCTTGCCGGACGGGCTGCGGTATCTGCCTACGAGGGGGACCGGGCGGGGGTGGAGGCCATCGTGGCCGCCGGGCAACCGAAGGGCTACAAGCCTGTCACCGCCATTCAGCGCGACCTGTTCGACACACCCCTCTCCGTGCGAGAGCTGAACGCTTTCGACGGCCTGTGCATCGACCCGCCCCGAGCCGGGGCGCAGGCGCAAATGGTAGGGCTGGCGAAGGCCGAGATCGCGCGCATCGCCTATGTGTCCTGCAATCCGACGACCCTGGCACGGGACGCCGCCGTTCTGGTGAAGGGCGGCTACACGCTCGACCGGGTGGTGCCGGTGGACCAGTTCGTCTGGTCGCACCACGTCGAGGCGGTCGCGCTCTTCACGAAAGCCGTCGCGAAGCGCCCGACCTCCATCTTCAGGAAGCGTTAGGCTGCGTAGAGGCCTGCGCCGGCGTCCAGCAAGCTGTCGCCGCCGGTCTCGATCGTGCGCCGCAGGCTGCCCGTCTCGCCGCACAGATTGGTCGCCATGAAGCGGGCGACCGCGGCGCGGTTCATCGACCCATCGTCCGCCAGCGCCGACTTGGCGAGATAGACGCCGCCTGCCGCCAAACCGAACAGACGCAGATAGGGCGTGGCACCGGCAAGCGCAGTAGTGCGCTTCCCATCGGCCTGCCACTGCAGCATCGTTTCCGTCGTTGCCGAAAGATCGTCCAGCGAAGCCGACAGGGCATCGGCGATCCCCGCGAAATTGCTGCGATTGGAGCGGGCAGTTTCGTCCACGATCTCGCGCAGTTCCGCGATGTAGCCACGCACCGCGTCGCCCCCGTCCAAAGGCAGTTTGCGGGTCACGAGGTCGATGGCCTGAATGCCGTTGGTGCCTTCGTAGATCGGCGCGATACGCGCATCGCGCATGAGGCGCGCAGCTCCGGTTTCTTCAACGAAACCCATTCCGCCATGCACCTGCACGCCAATCGACGCGACTTCGCAGCCGATATCGGTGGAGAACGCCTTGGCGATGGGTGTCAGTAGGCCCGCACGATTGGTCCAGTGATCATGGTCATGCTGTTCGGCACCCGCCGCCGCGCCCCGTGCCGACACCTGATTTGCGGCATTGCTGCCCTGGGCGTGGGAGCGGTCGATGGCGTGGGCGCAGTTGTAGGCAATGGCCCGCGATGCGTTGGTCAGCGCCCGCATGGTCAGCAGATTTCGCTGCACATCCGGGTGCAGCACGATCGGAGCCATGCCTTCGCCGTCGTAGCCGTCCGCACGGCCCTGCCGTCGGTCGTTGGCATAGGCCAGCGCCTTCTGCGTCGCGGCTTCCGCCACGGCGGTGCCCTGAATGCCGACCAGCAGGCGGGCGTTGTTCATCATCGTAAACATGCAAGCGAGGCCACGGTTCTCTTCGCCGATGAGCCATCCGACTGCACCGGGTTCGTCGCCGTATTTTCCGTCGCCGTAGATCATGGTGCAGGTGGGCGAGCCGTGAATGCCCATCTTGTGCTCGATGCCGTTGCAGAAGACATCGTTGCGCGCGCCGAGCGACCCGTCGTCGTTCACGTGCATCTTCGGCACCAGAAACAGAGAGATGCCGCGCTGCCCTGCCGGTGCGTCCGGCAGGCGCGCCAGTACGAGATGGACGATGTTGTCCGTCAGGTCGTGCTCGCCATAGGTGATGTAGATCTTCTGCCCGAAGATCCGGTAGGTGCCGTCGCCAGTTGGTTCGGCCCGGGTCTTCAAAGCGTTGAGGTCGCTGCCTGCCTGCGGTTCGGTCAGGTTCATGGTGCCGGTCCATTCGCCGGATACCAGTTTTGCAAGGTAGGTGCTTTTCAGCGTGTCGCTGGCATGGGCGTCGATGGCTTCGATGGCACCTGTCGTCAGCGTAGGGCCGATGCCGAATGCGAGGGAACCGGAGTTCCACATCTCGTAGGTCGCCGTCGCGAGGGCCATCGGCAGGTTCTGGCCGCCGAACTCCTCCGGTCCGGTCAGGGCGTTCCACCCGCCTTCCCGCCATCTTGTGTAGAGGTCCTTCCAGCCGTCCGGCATGGTGATCGCACCATCCTTCAGGGGCGTGCCCTGCCGGTCGCCGTTCTCCGCCAAAGGTGCCACTTCCTCGCTGGCGAATTTACCGGCTTCATCGAGTATGGCCTGGAGCAGATCGGCGGAAAGATCACCGGAGGTGCCATCTTCCATCTGCGCGCCGAGGCCGGTCACGGCTTTCAGCGTATGGACGATTTCTTCGACAGGTGCGCGATACATGGACGTTTCCGTGGCTTCACAGGTTTTGCAAGAGGTGGCACGGGTTTCCGTTTACGTCAAAGCATCCTCTGTCGCATAAGGCCGCATGGCCCGTGTTCTGCCCCTGTCCGACGATACGCTCGACGAAGCCGTCGGCATCCTGCGCGATGGGGGGCTGGTCGCGGTGCCCACGGAGACCGTTTACGGCTTGGCTGCCGATGCGACCAATGCCGACGCCGTCGAACGGATCTATGCAGCAAAGGGGCGACCCGGCGCGAACCCGCTGATCTGCCATGTGGCCGGCATGGACATGGCCTTGCGGTTCGGAATGCTGGATGCGACCGCAAGCCGTCTTGCCGACGCGTTCTGGCCCGGTCCGCTCACATTGGTCTTGCCCGCCGGTGCGGTGGACGTCGCACCCGCCGTCCGCGCCGGGCTTGCCACCATCGCCCTGCGCCACCCTGTCGGCGCAATGGCACGCCTTTCCGCCAAGCTCGGCAGGCCCATCGCAGCTCCGAGCGCCAACACGTCCGGTCGTCTCAGCCCGACACGGGCGCAGCATGTGGCCACGGATCTGGGTGAGCGGGTCGACCTCATTCTCGACGGCGGCAGCTGCGCAGCGGGGCTGGAAAGCACGATCGTGAAGCCGAAGGGTCAGAATGTCAGGCTGTTGCGCGAGGGCCCGGTGACGCGTTCGATGCTGGAAACGGTGGTGCGGATCGAGGACGAGCGGCAAGACAGCGTAACGCCAGAAAGCCCGGGCACCCACTTCCGCCACTACGCACCGCGCACGCCCCTGCGGCTGAACGCGGACGGAGCAGTTGAAGGCGAAGTGCTTTTGGGCTTCGGCGTGGTCGACAGACGCAGCGCTCAATCTCAGCCTGAGGCACGACCTCGCAGAGGCCGCGCACAACCTGTTCCACATGCTATGGGAGCTTGACCGCCAAGGGCATACCCGCATCGCGGTCTCGCCAATCCCGCACTATGGTGCCGGGCGGGCGATCAACGACCGGTTGCGCCGCGCCGCCGAAGCGGGCCGGTAACGATCTGGCAGGCTTACCGTTTCCTTACGGGGTGTGACGAACCGCTAACCGTGCCCTTCGGCAATTTCTCTTAACCGCGAACCTTAAGCCAATTCGGGCGATCGTCCCGCTAGGTTGCAGCGGTGACGGGCCACAAGAGCCTGCACGCAAAACACCTCCAAGAGACCGGGCCACAAGGCCACTTCCCACAAGGGCGGCTCTCGAAGGGTTTCAGGAAGAGAGACATATCATGCAGACGGCCATGCAGGGCTCCGCGCCCGAAACAGTGCAGACCTACACACCCGACACGCGGGACTTTCGCGTCGACCCCTATGGCGGACGCCAGCGGATTGCGCAAGCCGACGGTGTGGAGGTGGTTCTGGACGACAACGGAGCCGTGATGAAGCGGATGCTACGCTGCGGGGCTCCGCTTTCCATGGCGCTGCCGAACCGTGCCTTTCAGGGCATCGCAGCCCATTCGGTCGAACATGAAGACGGCACCAGTTCCGTTTCGCTCCATCTGCACCACGCCGACCCGGACCTGTGCGTGCCGTTGATGACCAGCGACACGGTTGAGAACGCAGCCGCCGACTGGCATTCCTGGGCGCGCCGCACCGGCTTGCCGATGCTGATGGTCGGTGCCGACGGCACGGTGACGGTCGTGCGCGAAGCCGGCTTGCAAAGCCGTGAACCCAAACCGCGCCGCGCCCGAATTACCCAACTTGGCCGGCGCCCGCGCTTCCTGCGCCGCCGCAAACAAGCGATCGTCGGCCCGGTCGTACGGCTTAACGCCAGCGAAATCATCGCGCGCAACTAGGGTCTGGACCTATTAATCTGACCGGTATGGTTGGAGCCAATTTTGCTGTGGCGAAGAGCCTGAGCGCAGGAAACCTCCCGGTTTTCAAGCTCGGGCGACGACGTCCACAGCGGAAATTGGCCCAATCCGAAGGACGGTTGATATTGACGGCGCATTTCCGCGTCAAAGTCCTCAACCGGGCCTTGGGCCCGCTTTTCAGACTTTTCCTAAAACTGCTTGCAATATCAAACGCCATAGCGGCCAGATTAATAGGTCCAGACCCTAGACCATCACGTCGGCCACCAGCCCTGCGAAGACGATCCATCCGAGGTTGCGGTTTGATTTGAAGATCGCGAGGCATGTATCACCGTCGTCGATATCGAGCCTGACCAGCTGCCCGACCATATGGACGAATGCAGCGGCCAGGCCTGCATAGGCCAGCCATCCCGCAGCCGACGTCGCCAGCGCAACCGCAAGCAACACGACGGTCGCGCAGTAAAGGGCGATGATGGCCGCCTTGGTGCGTTCGCCGAACAGGCGCGCCGTGGATCGGACCCCGATCAGGGCATCGTCCTCCCGGTCTTGATGGGCATAGATCGTATCGTAGCCGACGGTCCACATGATAGCCCCTGCATAGAGCCAAACCGCTGGGGCGGCGACCGTGCCTGTCAGCACCGCCCAACCAAGCAATGCTCCCCACGAAAAGGCGAGACCCAGAACGACTTGCGGCCAATCGGTTACCCGCTTCGCAAACGGATAGGCGGCAACGATGGCAAGGGAGGCCAGCGCCAGCACGAACGCGAAGGTGTTGAAGCCGGTGGCGGTCCAATTCAACAGGCACAGACCGACAAGAACACCGAACCCCGTGAGCAGCTGCACACCGGTGAACAGGACCGCACCGACTTTCGAGACGCGACCGGACGGTATCGGCCGAGACGCCGTTCGTGCCACCTGGGCGTCGATAGCGACGTCGACCATATCGTTATAGGTGCAACCCGCCCCCCGCATCGCGACCGCACCAAGCCAGAACAGGCCCATTGCGAGGAGCAGCGTGGTCCAATCAACAACCGCGTCCTGACCCGCCGCCAGCGCGAGCGACCACCAACAAGGCCACAGCAGCAACCACCAGCCGATGGGCCTGTCCCAGCGCGCGAGTTGCGCGAAAGGCCATAGGGAGCGGGGCAGCAGGTGATAGACCCAGTTGCCCGACGGCGCATCGGCCACGCGGTCGTCTTCGGCTGAAATGTGTGCGCCATCCATCCCGCGCATGTGGCGGGCCTGCGGGAGAGGGTCAAGCGTCGGCGGGTGCGAATGTCCGTGGACAAGGTGCCCGGTATGCTGCGCCTGGGCCTGCCCGTGCTAAACAGTCGCCATGAACATTCTCCTCATCGGCTCCGGTGGCCGCGAACACGCGCTAGCCTGGAAGATCGCCCAGTCGCCGCACTGCTCGCACCTGATCGTCGCACCGGGCAACGGGGGCACGACCGCACTCGCCACCAACGTTGCGCTCGGCTTGGACAACCATGGAGACGTCGTGGATTTCTGCCGGGAACGGGCCATCGAGCTGGTGGTGATCGGTCCGGAAGCGCCGGTCGTGGACGGGCTGGCGGACACGTTGCGCGAGGCAGGGTTCGCGGTCGTCGGCCCGTCCGCCGCAGCCGCGCAACTGGAAGGCTCGAAAGCGTTCACCAAAGAGCTGTGCGACAGGATGAACATTCCCACCGCCGTCTATGCGGCGTTCGACAAGGGTGACGATGCGTTCGATTATCTTTCGCGGCAGACCGTGCCCATCGTCATCAAGGCGGACGGGTTGGCAGCGGGCAAGGGTGTCACGGTGGCGCAGACGCTGGACGAGGCGCGGGCTGCGGTGGCGGCGATCTTCGCGGACACTTCGGATATCGGCCAGACATCCGTCGTTATCGAGGAATGCCTGACCGGCGAGGAAGCCTCGCTCTTCTTCCTCTGCGACGGCACAACCGCCCTGCCCTTCGGAACGGCGCAGGATCACAAGCGGGTGGGCGATGCCGATACCGGTCCCAACACCGGCGGAATGGGGGCCTATTGTCCGGCGGACGTGCTCGACACGACGCTGGAAGCGCAGATATTGACGGAAACGATCGAGCCGACCCTGCGTGGTATGGCGGATGCGGGGACGCCGTTTTCAGGCGTACTCTACGCCGGGGTGATGCTGACTGCGGACGGGCCGAAGCTTATCGAATACAACGTGCGGTTCGGCGATCCGGAATGTCAGGTCTTGATGGCGCGTTTGAACAGCGACCTTCTCCCCCTACTGCTCGCCTGCGCGACCGGAGAACTGCAAGCCCAGACCGTCGAATGGTCGTCGGACGTTGCGCTTACCGTCGTGATGGCGACTCGCGGATACCCCGGTGCGTATGAGAAAGGCAGCCGCATCATTCTGCCTGACGACGGACTGATCTTTCACGCCGGAACCGCTCTTCGGGACGGCAATCTCGTGGCCGATGGCGGGCGGGTGCTGGCCGTTACGGCTCTTGGACCGACGGTCGGCGCGGCGCAGGAACGGGCCTACGAGTTGGTCGACCGGGTCGACTGGTCCGGCGGGTTCTGCCGTCGGGACATCGGCTGGCGGGCCGTCGCGCGGGAACGCGGCTAGGCCTTGTCGGTATAATTCTTCAATGCGCCGTCGATGACGTAGCGCAGGATATCGACCACCTGTTCGGCGGTTTCCGCGACGGCCAGTGCGGCGGCGTCCACCTCCTTCAGCGCGTGGGCATGGTCCGCCCCGTGAATGACGATCATCGGGATCGACAGGGCAGCCGCCTGCCCCGCATCGAAGGCAGCGTTCCACTGCTTGTACTTCTCGCCAAACCGAACGATCACGATATCAGCCTCGGCAATCAACGTGCGGGTGCGGATGGCATTGATCTGCGCACCCTTGCGGTCGTGCCAGACCTTGTTCGGCTCCGCACCCAAAATGGCCACGCCGCAATCGTCGCTGGCCTCGTGGTGGGTCACGGGTGCGGTCAGCGTGACAGGCAGGTCGGCGGCTTCGCACCCCTGCTCAATGCGCTCGCGCCAGTCGGTGTGGATTTCGCCGGAAAGATAGATCGTCCAGTGCTTCATGGTTTCAGCCTGCAATTTTGGAAAAGTCGGCAACGGTTCCTGTCGCATCGCGAATGCGGCGCATTAGGGCCAACCGGTTGGCGGCATGGCCCTGTTCGGTGACCATGACCGCATCGAAGAACGTGTCCACCGGCCCGCGCAGAACCGCAAGGGCCTTCATCGCCCCCTCGTAATTACCGCTCTCCACCGCCTCACCAGCGCAGTGCTCGGCCCTTTCCAGCGCGCTAAACAGGTCGCGTTCGGCATCGGCTACGAAGAGCGCAGGATCGACCGCGCTGGCCATTGTCGTGCCCTTCTTCGCCTCGGCGGCGAGAATGTTGGCTGCGCGCTTCGTGCCCGCTGCGAGGTTCCGCCCGTCTTCCGTGTCCAGGAACGTGGACAGTGCCGTTACCCGGCGGGTGATGGCGAACAGATCGTCGGATACGGGGGTGATGACCGCGTCGATGAGGTCGTGACGCGCGCCGGTGTCGCGCAGATAGGTCGTCAGGCGCTCGTGGATGAAGGATAGCAGATCGGGTGCGAGATCATCGTCCATCTTCATCGTCTGCACGTCGACCAGATCCCCGCCCCGCACCTCTGCGGTCACGAACGCTCCGAAAACCTTCTGGTGAACGGAGGCATGGGCCTGTTCGATCACGGGCAGAAGGACAACGGTATGGCCGTTCTCCAGCACCAGGCGGATGATGCCGAGGGCTGCGCGACGCAACGCGAACGGGTCCTTGCTGCCCGTCGGCTTCTCGTCGATCGTCCAGAAACACGCCAGCGTATCCAGCTTGTCTGCCAGCGCGACGGCGACACTGACGGCGTCTGACGGCACGGTGTCGGACGGGCCCAGCGGCGAATAGTGTTCTTGGGCAGCGCGGGCGACCCCATCGGCCTCCCCGGCGCGTTCCGCATATTGCCGGCCCATGAAACCCTGCAGTTCGGGAAACTCGTAGACCATCTGGCTCGACAGGTCGGCCTTGGCGATTTCGGCGGCGCGGCGTGCTTGCGCGGGGTCCGCCCCGACGATGGGCGCAAGTTCCTCGGCCAGCGCGGCAATGCGCGCAATGCGCTCACCCTGACTGCCGAGCTTGGCGTGGAATGTGACGGCGTCCAACTTGTCGAGCCAGGGCTGGAAGCCATGTTCACGCACGGAATGCAGGTCCGTCTCCCAGAAGAACTTCGCGTCCGCCAACCGTGCATTGACGACTTTAGCGTTGCCACGCGCGATCTCCGCGCCCCCATCGCTCGCATCGATATTGGCGACGAGCAGGAAGGAGTTCGACAAACTTGTTTCATCGGCTCCGTCTCTGGCCTTGCCTTGGCGAAGCACGAAGCATTTCTGGTTTTCCTTGATTGTCAGGCGGATGACCTCGTCGGGAATGTCGAGATACTCGGCGTCGAATTCGCCCATCAGCGCAACTGGCCATTCGACCAGATTGGCGACTTCCTCCAGCAACGCATCGTCTTCCACCAGTTCCAGCCCGCGCGCAAAGGCGAGGTTCTTTGCATCGGCCCGGATCGTGTCGCGCCGACGTTCGGCGTCCAGCATTACATGGGCCTTGTCGAGACTGGCCGCATAGTCGTCGAAACGGCGCACTTTGATTGGGTCCGGTGCATGGAAGCGGTGGCCGTATGTGACGTTGTCCGATGCCACCCCGCCGACCTCGAAGGGCACGACGACGGGTTCCTCGGTCTCGGGTCCGAACGTGCACAGGATCGACTGCAGCGGTCGGACCCATTTCAGGCTGCCAGGTTTGACGGACTTCGCCCCCCAGCGCATGCTTTTCGGCCATGGGAAATCGCGGATGATGCCGGGCATGACGTCGGCGATGATCTCTTCGGCCGCACGACCCGGCGTGCGAATGACTGCGACGTAGAACTCGCCTTTCTTCGGGTCTGACCGCGTTTCCGCGTCGTCCACCGAGGCCAGCCCCGCACCGCGCAGGAAGCCGGCAATCGCCTTTTCCGGTGCGTCTGTGCGTGGTCCCTTGCGTTCCTCGGCGCGGTCGGCGGACCGGGCCGTCAGCCCGCGCACGTCGAGCGTCAGCCGCCGGGGCGTCCAGTATTCCCTGGCGCCCTCATAAGTCAGGCCCGCGTCGACCAGCGCGTCGGTGACGAGCTTGCGCAAATCCCCTGCCGCCTTGCGCTGCATGCGGGCGGGAATTTCCTCGGAGAACAGTTCGAGCAGGAGGTCGGGCATTCAGGCAGCCTCCGCCGAAGACGTGCCACCGGCATCCGTCTGCAAGAATGCCTCGCCGCAGGCCTTCGACAGGGCGCGCACCCGCAGGATGTAGCTCTGGCGTTCCGTGACCGAGATCACGCCTCGGGCGTCGAGTAGATTGAAGACATGGCTCGCCTTGATGCACTGGTCGTAGGCCGGGTGAGCCATGACGATGGCCCGGCCCTTCTTCGGATCGACCGGGTCGGCGGCCAGAATGCGCCGGCACTCGGCTTCCGCATCTTTGAAGTGCTGCAGCAGGGTCGCGGTGTCAGCGACATCGAAGTTCCAGCGCGAATATTCACGCTCGGTCTGTTGAAAGATATCGCCGTAGCTGACGCGGTCATCGCCGGTGCCGCCGTTGAAATTCAGATCGTAGACATCGTCGACACCCTGCACATACATGGCCAGACGCTCCAGCCCGTAGGTCAGTTCACCTGCCACCGGCGCGCATTCCTGCCCGCAGACCTGCTGGAAATAGGTGAACTGGGACACTTCCATCCCATCGCACCAGATTTCCCAACCCAACCCCCAAGCGCCCAGCGTCGGGCTTTCCCAGTCGTCCTCGACGAAGCGGATGTCATGGAGCAGCGGGTCGATGCCGATGGCCGCGAGCGAGCCGAGATAGAGTTCCTGCAGGTTCGGCGGGGATGGTTTCAGCAGCACTTGGTATTGGTAGTAATGCTGCAACCGCATGGGGTTTTCGCCGTAGCGTCCGTCCGTCGGGCGTCGCGAAGGCTGCACATAGGCGGCGTTCCACGGTTTCGGACCCAAAGCCCTCAGGGTCGTCGCCGGATGGAACGTGCCAGCCCCCACTTCCATGTCGTAGGGCTGCAGAATGGCGCAGCCGTATCTCGCCCAATAATCGTGAAGCGTCAGAATGAGGCCCTGAAAGGACGTTTGCGGGTCGTGGGACATGGCAAGGCACGGTGGACTGCGAAGGTAGCGATGCCGTGCCATGGCGACCGGCGCTTATCAAGGCTACTTCCGGGGGCGATAGCGGCCCGTTTCGGGATCCTGCTCCAGCTCGCCACCGGCGCGCGGCCCTTCCGCTTTGCGCCGTTCCTCTTCCTCGATTTCGGCCATGTGCTTCTTCAGCGAGTTCCATGCCACATAGGCGACGCCGCCGAGGCCGAGTGCTGCGATGAGAGGAACCATGGTGGTTGTCTGCCGGGTCGGTGTGCTGTCAGCTTATCAAAGACCGATGCGCGCCCACAAGGCGCGGCTATCGGCTTCTGCCACTGCACGGTCGGCAATCGTGTCTCCGATGTCGCTGCCGATACCGAAGATGGAACTGCGACCGAACAGGCCCTTCTTGGCCTCGATCAGCTTCAGCTTCGTGTGCTTGCCGTAAAGGCGTTTGAGTGTGCCACGCAGGTCGCCGATACCGTCGACCAGACCCAGTTCCAACCCGCGTCCGCCGGTCCAGAACAGCCCGGTGAAGAGATCGGGATCGTCGGACAACCGGTCCCCCCTGCTCTTCCTGACCAGTTCGATGAAGACGCCGTGGATATCGAGTTGGAGTTCCTTCAGGTGCTCAACATCGCTGTCCTTCTGGGGAGAGAACGGGTCGAGCACCGCCTTGTTGCTGCCCGCCGTGTAAAGCCGACGTTCGACGCCCAGCTTGTCGAGCGCTTCCACGAAGCCGAACGAGGAGGAGACGACGCCGATGGAACCGACGATGGAGGACGGGTCTGCCGTAATGTCGTCTCCGGCGCAGGCGATCATGTAGCCGCCGGATGCTGCCGCGTCCTCGACGAACATGTGCACCTTCTTTTTCTTCTCCACCGCCAGATCGCGGATGCGCTGGTAGATCAGCCGAGACTGGACCGGGGAGCCGCCGGGGGAATTGACGACGATGGCCACTGCCGGGCGAGTCCTTGAAGGAAAAGGCCTTCTGCAACGGTCCGGCTACGCTTGCCAGGTTAAGCGCAGGCCGCAACGGCGAACCGCCGGACATGATGGCACCGGACATGCGCACCACAGGAATGACATCCCCTTTCGAGCGGAAACGGGCAGGGATGAGGCGGTTGAGTTGCAGAGCCAAGGAGGTGCGTCCGGTTTGTTGTTCTAGCCGCGAGGTGGTTGCCCCGCGCGCAGATTGCAAGACTACAGCGCGATCGACGCACGACCCCGCAGTACCGCGTCAACGTCTTCGCACCATCGCCCGTCGTCGTGATGGAGTATCAGCGGAGGGAGTAGCGCAAGAGTTGCCCTGGTGCCCTTCGTGGCGCGCACGAGTATGCGGGACGCCGGGCGGGTGTGCCGCGGGTGGACCGGGCGCAGGCGCAGGGTCGCAAATCGGCCTTCGGTGGCACTCAGCAGATCTGGGATGGCCTCGGGCCGCAGAATGAAGGTGATGTGTCCCTTCGGTTTCAGGCATGATGCCGCGGTCCTGATCCACGGTTCCAGCGATGCGGGCGCGCTATGGGCCGACGCGCGCAAAGGGTCGGGAGACGCGCTGATAGGCAGCGGAATTGTAGGGCGGGTTGGCGATGACATGGTCGTAGGTCGCGGCCCCCAGCCCCGCCCGTTCCCGGTCCGCCCCCCTGGCGGTCACATCGGCCTGGATGGTCGTAATCCTATCGGCGAATGCAGCGTTTTCGGTCAACGACAGCGATGACTCGCGCCAGTTCGACCATACGTGCGTCGCGCTCCACGAGATCGACCCGAACGCCGGCAAGCCGTACGGCGACCGCCATGCCCGCTACGCCGCAGCCTGCGCCGAAATCGGCAAGCCACTGTCCCGGCCGCAGGTCGACGCAGGCAGCCAGCAGCACGGCGTCCAGCCCCGAACGGTGTCCGTTGGAGGCCGGTTGCAGTGCGAAAAACGTGTTGTCGAGAAAACCGTCCTTCGTCGTGGCATCGTTCGACACGGCTAGACCGGGCGTATCGGCTTGTCCGGCAGTTCGCTGCCCAGCCCTGCATCGGTCATCAGCGTGCGCGCTCGAAGCAGGCGTTGGCCGTCCACCATGATCCGACGTGGCAGAATGCCGAGCGAACCGTCGAGGACACTCATATGGGTGTCGGCGACGAAGTGGGTGATGCCCTCCTCCTCCAACAGGCTGGTGGCGAAGGATACGGTGACGGCGTTGTTGGTGCGAAGCAGTTCTTCCATGGGACGGACCGTGGCCCGCCATCACCATCCTGACAAGAGGCAGGCAATATGGTCTGCCCATATGCCGCCTTGCCGATGCCGCAGCATCTACCTATTGACTAGGCTCTGGAACACACAAGGCTTGCAGAGCATCCATGGGCGTCGTCATTCCGCTGAAGGAGACCGAGAAACCGTCGGCGAGCATCGAGCCGCTCGTAGCCCTGACGGCTGCGGACATGGCGCGCGTCAACACGCTCATTCTGTCGAAGACCGGCAGCGACGTGGAGATGATACCCGAGGTCGCCAAGCACCTCATCGATTCCGGCGGCAAGCGGTTGCGCCCGATGCTCACGCTGGCAGCTGCGCGCATGTGCGGCTATGACGGGCCCCACCACATCACCCTATCGGCGGCGGTGGAGTTCATGCACACCGCCACGTTGCTGCATGACGATGTCGTGGACGAGAGCGACATGCGGCGCGGCAAGAAGGCCGCGCGCATGGTGTGGGGCAACCAGGCCAGCGTGCTGGTCGGCGATTTCCTGCTGGGGCAGGCCTTTCGCATGATGGTTGATGCCGGTTCGATGGACGCGCTCGACGTGTTGTCCCACGCTTCCACGGTCATCGCCGAGGGCGAGGTGATGCAGCTTGTCCGCCGCGCAATCCATGGAGACCACCGAGGACGACTACCTCGCCGTCATCCGCTCCAAGACCGCGGCCCTGTTCGCCGCCGCAGCGGAGGTCGGGCCGATCCTTGCCGATGCGCCCAAGGGGCAGCGAAATGCGCTGCGCAGTTACGGCATGAATCTCGGTATCGCCTTCCAGCTGGTGGACGACGCCCTCGACTACGGAGGCTCGAAGGCGAGCCTGGGCAAGAATGTCGGCGACGATTTCCACGAGGGCAAGATCACGCTTCCCGTGCTGCTCGCCTACCGGCGCGGCACGCCCGGCGAACAGCAGTTCTGGCGTGACGCCATGGAGTCGGACAGGGCGGACGACCGCGCTCTGGAGAAGGCGACGGGCCTGCTGGCGAAGCACAATGCGGTTTCCGATACCGTTGAACGCGCGCGCCACTACGGCGAGATGGCGCTGGACGCTCTCGCCCCCCTGCCGGCCGGAGACTTGAAGGATGCGCTGGCCGACGTCGTCGCCTTCTGCATCGACCGGGTGCATTGATGCCACGGTGGCAACCGCGCACGAACCCGACGTATAAGACGACCGAGCGCGTCACCCCGACGCAGGACAAAGGATACGACCGATGAAATTGCGACTTCGCCATTCGCGCCTGCTGTTGGGCAGTTTTCTCGCCGGTGCCCTGACATTCGCGTCCCCCGCCCTCGCGACCGGCGGCGACGATGCGCCCGTGGCCAGTGACAGCCTTGCCGGCAATTACCTCGCTGCCCGCATCGCGGCGACGGACCGCAACACACAGGCGGCGGCCACCTTCTATCGACAGGTTCTCAAGCTCGATCCCGACAACGAGGAATTGCAGCTTCGCGCCTTTCTCACCTTCATCGGCAACGGGGATTTCGATGATGGTGTGGAGTTGGGGGAGCAGCTTGCGACCTACGACACGACACCGGAAATGGTCTCCATCGTTCTGGCCGTGGACAGGATGCGTGCCAAGAACTGGAAAGGCGCGATCACGCAGCTCGACAAGGACTGGGAAAGCGCACTCGACCGACTCGTGGCCGGTCTTGCGCTCAGTTGGGCTCATTTCGGCGCAGGTGATACCGACACGGCGCTGGCGACCATCGACGGACTGAACGGGCCGAGCTGGTTCGATCTGTTCGTGCAGTATCATGGCGGCCTTATCGCCCTTGCCGCAGGCGACGCCATCGACGCGGCGCGGCGGCTGGACGCCGGCTACAACAACCGGGGTGGCGCGCAGGCGAGCGCGGCCACCTACAGCCGCGTGGTCAACGCCTACGCGCTGGCTCTCGCTGCGGGCGGGCGACGTCCGGATGCGCTGGAGGTCGTCAACCGGGTTCTGACCGACCAGCCCCAGAACCCAGTATTCCTCGAACTGCAAACCGCGCTGAATGGTGCCGGACCGCTTCCGAAAGGCATCGCAAATCCCCGCCGCGGGGCTGCGGAAGTTCTGCTCAACGTGGCGTCGGCGTTGAACCGCGACGGCGGCGAGAACTTCGCGCTGATCTACATGCAGCTGGCCAGACAGCTGGCACCGAACGACGAGCTGGTTGCCGTTTCCCTCGCCGACCTGCTGGACCGTCAGGGCGTGCTGGACCGGGCCAACGTCCTGTTCGATTCCCTGCCGGACACGTCGATCTATGCGCCCATCGCGCGATTGGAGAAGGCGCTCAATCTCGACCAGATGGGCGACAGGGACGAGGCGCAGGTGATCTTCGACCAGTTGATGGTCGAGCGACCGGACGATCTCGTGGTCTCCATGTCCTACGGCGCGGTGCTGTCGCGGCACGAAAATTACGACGAAGCCGCCAAGGTATATCAGGCCGCTCTGGACCGTCTGGACGCCGTCGAACCGCAGCATTGGAACCTCGTCTATCGCCTCGGCATCTCCTACGAGCGCACCAAGCAGTGGGAGAAGGCCGAACCCATGTTCCGCAAGGCGCTCGAATTGAACCCGGACCAACCGAGCGTGCTCAACTATCTCGGATATTCGCTGGTCGACATGGACATGAAGGTGCCCGAAGCGCTGGACATGATCCGCCGCGCCGTCGCCCAGCGACCGAACGACGGCTACATGGTCGATTCCCTCGGATGGGCGTATTACAAACTGAAGCGTTTTTCCGAGGCCGTGGTGGAACTGGAACGCGCGGTGGAGTTGCGCCCCGGTGACCCGACGATCAACGATCATCTCGGTGACGCCTACTGGCGCGCCAACCGGCGGCTGGAGGCCGTGTTCCAGTGGCGCCACGCCCTTGCTCTGGATCCGGACGAAGCAAACATTCCCGGAAATCACCCGCAAGCTGGACGAGGGCATGAAGCCGCTGCCGAAGCCCGGCGAGCGCGAAGCCCTGACCCCGGATAGACCGGCGGACGACGACAACGAGGGCTAGGTTCTGCAAGACTTCGCCGGTGCCAAGATCAATCTGAGCCTGCGGCTGGTGGGTCGCAGGGACGACGGTTACCACCTGCTGGAAAGTCTGGTCGTGCACACGACGGACGTGGGAGACGGGCTGTCGGTTCAGGCCGCCGATACCCTGACGTTGGACCTCGAAGGTGAGCACGCACCGGCTCTGACCGACGAGGGGGACAACCTCGTTCTGCGGGCGGCACGCCTTCTCGACCCAACTCGCACGGCTCGTCTGACGCTGACCAAGACCTTGCCGGTCGCTTCGGGCATCGGCGGCGGGTCATCCGACGCCGCCGCCTGTCTGCGCCTGCTGAACGAGTTCTGGTGCCTTGGGAAAAGCCGGTCCGAACTGGGCGATCTGGGAGCGCAGCTTGGAGCCGACGTGCCCATGTGCATCGACCCGGCTCCGACTTTCGTGACCGGCATCGGCGATGTGCTCGAACCCGTCACCGTACCGCCCCTCCATCTGGTTCTGGTCAATCCCGGTGTCGCCATCTCGACCCCCACCGTCTTTTCCCGCTACCAGGGCGAATTCGAACGCTCGGCTGCACCACCGGCGGTTCTCGATGATTGCGAGGCCGTCGCCGACTACGCCCGGCGTATCGGAAACGATCTGTATCGCCCCGCATGCAGCGTAGCGCCGGTCATTGCCGACGTCACGGCGGCGCTGGGAGCGTTGCGGTCTTGTCTCTACACTGCCATGTCCGGATCCGGCGCCACCTGTTTCGGTCTGTTCGGCACACGGGCAGATGCGGACAAGGCCGCATATGTTATCGAAGCGTCTCACCCCACTTGGTGGGTGCGTGCAGCAACGACACGAGGAAGCCAAACATGAACACGATCGACGTCAGCCGTCCCTTCATTCCCGTGAACATCGCGGTGCTGACCGTGTCCGACACCCGCTCTATCGAAGACGACCGATCCGGCGACATGCTGGAAGCGCGTCTGACGGAAGCCGGACACACGCTGGCCGCGCGGATGGTCGCCATCGACGACCGGATCGAAATTGCAGAGGTTATCGAAGTCTGGGCCAAACGCGACGACGTGGACGTCATCATTACCACAGGCGGCACCGGGTTCACGGGCCGTGACGTGACGCCGGAAGCGATCGAACCGTTGTTCACGAAACGGATGGACGGCTTCTCGATCGCCTTCCACATGGCCAGCCACGCAAAGATCGGAGCGTCCACCATCCAGTCGCGCGCAACGGCTGGTCTGGTGGGAACGACATTCGTCTTCTGCCTGCCCGGTTCACCTGGCGCCTGCCGGGACGGTTGGGACTGGATCCTTGCAGCACAGCTGGACTACCGCCATCGGCCCTGCAACTTCGTGGAGATCATGCCACGGCTGGACGAGCATCTACGCCGTTAGTTTGTTCTTGTAATGTTCTCTTTGTCGGACTAGGAATTGTTTCCGTAACGAACGCGAAACAGGAGCCTGGTCATGGCACGACAGCAATCTGGCCTTTCCACCATCAACGATGCCGACCGGTTCGCCTTTGCGCCGACCCATGGAGCGCTTGGCGGACCGCAGGCCGACAGCTTTCTGGAACGCCACGGGGAGCGCATTCGGGACACGCGGCGTCGTGGACGTGGCGCCGGCATCAATCCTGCTGGCCGTTTCGAGCCTGTCTCGCGGCATGTGTTCGATGATGGGTGGCAGGCTTTCGACGACCTCAAACCGTTCAAGACCGAAGTGCAGGTCGAGGCGGCGCGTAAGATCGTATCGCGAAACGAATCGCCTGACGTGCCCTTCGACCGGTCTATCAATCCCTACCGGGGGTGCGAGCACGGCTGCATCTATTGCTTCGCCCGGCCGACCCACTCCCACATGGGGCTGTCGGCAGGTCTTGATTTCGAGACGAAGCTGTTTGCCAAGCCGAATGCGGCGAAGCTGTTGCGCAAGGAACTGTCGGCCAAGGGCTACGAGCCGCGTCCGATCGCAATCGGAACGAACACCGACCCCTACCAGCCGATCGAGAAGAGTTGGCGCGTGACGCGGGAAATCCTGGAAGTTCTGGAAGATTGCAATCACCCCGTGGGCATCGTCACCAAGGGCGCTCTGGTGACACGGGACATCGACATACTAGCCCGGATGGCGAGCAAGGGTCTCGCGCGGGTCGCAATCTCGATGACGACGCTGGACCGCAAGCTGTCACGCTCCATGGAACCCCGCGCAGCGACCCCGACCCTGCGGTTGGAAACCATCCGTGCCTTGAGCGAGGCGGGCATTCCGACCTCTGTTCTGGTGTCGCCGATGATCCCCGCGATCAACGATCAGGAAATGGAACGTATTCTCGATGCGGCCAAGGGAAATGGAGCGGAGGACGCCTCATTCACCCTGTTGCGTCTGCCGCATGAGGTTGCCGGATTGTTCAAGGACTGGGTGCTGCGTCACTACCCGGACAAATATACCCATGTGATGTCGCTCATCCGCTCCATGCGGGACGGCAAGGATTACGATTCGCAGTGGGGAACGCGCATGAAGGGCGTCGGTCCCTATGCGTGGCAGCTTGGGCGGCGGTTCGAGATTGCGACCAGACGGTTGAAGATGAACGCCGTCCGGCAACCGCTGCGCACCGATCTGTTCGAGAAACCGGTTCTTTCCGGAACGCAGCTTTCCCTGTTCTGAACGGTTGCTACACGAAAGCCGTTCTGGCACCGATCCCAGGTGGAACACGGGATTTCAAACGCCGACGAACGGCCCGACGGACCGGATTTCCGGGCCGAAGCCGGCCTGCTTGCGCGGGGGAAGTTGTTCGTCTGCGGTGTGGACGAAGTCGGTCGAGGGCCGCTTGCAGGACCGGTGGTGGCTGCTGCTGTCATTCTCGACCCGGACCGCGTTCCTTCCGGTCTCGATGATTCCAAGGTGCTGAAGCCGGCAGCGCGCCAGCAACTTTACCGCGCCATTTCCGATACCTGTCTGGCATGGTGCACCGTCGCCCTCAGTGCCTCGGTAGTGGATCGGATAAATGTCCGCGCCGCGTCGCTTGCGGCAATGGGACAAGCCATTCGGGGTTTGGCCGTCGTGCCGGACCATGCCTTGATCGATGGCAATGCATTACCCCCGAACCTGCCCTGTTCGGCCGACGCGCTGGTCGGCGGAGATGGCCGCTCGGTCTCTATCGCCGCGGCGTCCATTCTGGCGAAGGTTATCCGCGACGACATGATGGTGCGAGCGGACGCCGTCTGGCCGGCTTACGGGTTTGCCCGTCACAAAGGATATGGAACGGCAGCACACCGCGACGCGATTGCCGAGCATGGGCCTTGCCCTCTGCACCGTATGAGCTTTGCTCCCATGCGCAAAACGTCCGGGCGATCGTAGGGGAAAGGCCGGTCGGGCCGTTTTGAACCGAAGTCGCGTTGGGCAGAAGCAAAAAGGGGCCAATGAATGGCCCCTTTGGAACAGGTAATGAGGATAGGAAGCGGGACTTCCCTAGTTCAATCTTGCCTTCACCTGAGCCAGACTCTTCGCGAACATGTCGTCGGAAGCCGACCCGCCCATTCTGTCTGCAATGATCCGCGCTGCGGCGTCGACGGCCACATCGACGGCACGCGCCTTGACCTCAGCCACTGCCTGGCCTTCTGCCTGCGCGATCTTCTGTTCCGCCATTGCCGTGCGGCGGGCAACGTAGTCAGCCGTCTTGCGCTCACTTTCTTTGGCGAGCGCGTCGGCCTCACGACGGGCTGAAGCGACGAGTTCTTCCGCCTCGGACTCGGCGTCCTTACGCTTGCGCTGATACTCCGCAAGCAGCGATTGTGCCTCTTCCCGCAGACGGCGGGCTTCGTCCAGGTCGGTGCGAATCTTGTCGGCACGATCGTCCAGCGATTTGGTGACCAGTTTCGGAACGCCGACATAAGCCAGCAGAGCGAAAAACAGAATGAGAGCAACAAGTGCCCAGAATGACGAATCCATAATCGGCTCCTATGCCCCGGCCTGCGCGACAGCTGCCTTGACTTCAGCTTTCGACACCTTGCCGTCGAGCAGCGCCTTCACCAATGCCTCGGTCGTCTCGACCGCGATCCCGTCGACCTCCGCCATTGCGGCAGATTTCGTGGCTGCAATCTCGGCTTCGGACTTGGCTATGAGGTCTGCCAATTTCGATTCTTCCTGCGCACGCCGCACGTCGGCTTCGGCTTTCGCAGCGTCCGTCGCTTCCTGACGAATGACCTGCGCATTGGCTTGTGCTTCCGCGGAGGCCTGTTCGTAGGCGGCAATGGCCGCGTCGGACTCGCCCTGCATCCGGTTGGCCTCATCAAGATCCTGCTCGATTCGATCCGACCGAACTTCCAGAATGGAAGAGATGCGCGGCAGCGCGACCTTGGCCATCAAATAGTAGAACAGCCCGAACGTCAGCGCCAACCACAACAGCTGCGATGGATAGGTTTCGGTCTGGAACGGCGGGAAAGGCGCTGGGCCTTCTGCCACTCCTACCTCACTGTTGAGCGTGTCTGTCGCCGGGGTCGCCATGCAAGCCTACCTCAATCGTCACAAAAAACGGCGCGACCCGAAGGCCGTGCCCCGTAGAACTGCAAATCAGGTGAAGAGCAGCAGCAGTGCGACGAGCAGGGAGAAAATGCCAAGTGCTTCCGTCACGGCGAAGCCGAAAATCAGGCGGCCGAACTGGCCGTCGGCAGCCGAGGGGTTGCGCAGTGCGCCGGACAGGTACTGGCCGAACATGTTGCCCAAACCGATACCGACACCGCCCATGCCGAGGCATGCGATACCGGCGCCGATTGCTTTTGCTGCGTCTGCTTCCATGATGTGTTCCTTCAAGATGCTTGGAAGTGAAAGGGGGTCCGATCGATGCGAAAGCGCATCAATGAGATGGATGAAGCGCGTCGTTCAGATACATGCAGGTAAGGACCGCGAAGACATAGGCCTGCAGGAACGAGACGAGAAACTCGAGGCCGGTCATGGCCACCGTAAAGGCAAGTGGCAAGACCGCACCGACGATGCCGAGAAAGCCGAGCGAGCCGAGGGACGTCACGAAGCCGGCGAACACTTTCAGCGTGATGTGGCCTGCCAGCATGTTGGCGAACAGGCGAACGGATAGCGAAATCGGACGCGACAGGAACGATATGACCTCAATGAGAACCACAACAGGCACCAAAGCACCGGGAATGCCCTCCGGTACGAAAAGCTTCAGGAAGCCGATACCGTTCTTGTAGAAGCCGTAGAAGATCACGGTGCCGATGACCAGAAACGCCAGCGCGGCGGTCACGATGATATGGCTCGTGAAGGTGAAGAAGTACGGAAACATGCCGAACAGGTTCGCCACCAGAATGAACGTGAACAGCGAAAAGACGAGTGGAAAGAACTTCATTCCCTCGTGGCCCGCTGCATCCCGCAACATGTTGGCCACGAATTCGTAGACCATTTCCGATATCGACTGCAGCTTGGTGGGTATCAAGCCGCGTCCGCTCGTCGTCAGCACGAGGAAGCCTGCCGTCACGGCAACGGTGAGCACCATGAACAGCGCGGAATTGGTGAACGAGAAATCGAGGCCGCCGACCTGTAGATCGAGGATCTTGGAAATCTTGAACTGATCTATCGGACTTGCAGCCAAAGTCGCCTCGTCTGTTTCGACCGCCGCAAGCCATGGTGTCAGGCAACCGGTCGCAAAAAACCATCTGTGCCCTGCGCGAACGCCGGACCAGCGCCGTTCGTTTGGCATGGTGGGCCGTGTTTCTCAAGGGCAAAAGGTGCTTTCTCGCACCCGCTGGTCATCGGTATCGAACTTGGCCGTATCAGCCGACCGTCAGGCGTCTCGCGACGGGCCATCGTTGCCCGGGTTGATCTTGAAGCGCGAAGGCGCGGCCTGCCCGGTCGCACGCAGGACGTTCAGCACCGCTGCGCAGAAACCGAGAAGAACGAAGCCGATCAATCCCCACGGCGACGTGCCGAACATCCAGTCGAAACCCCAGCCAAGGGCAATGCCCACCAGCACCCCGGCTAAAAATTCGCTCGACAGTCGCCAGGCCTGTGCGATTCCGCCGCGTGCGGAGCGCGTGTCGGCTGCCTTCCGTTCGCCTGTCTTGCGCTCACCGGCGCGGCTTTCCAGCTTCTCGCGCAACGCGTTGCGGCGTTCGTCGGACGAATCGTGCGGCTCGGGCATCGTGGAGCGCCTAGCTCCAGCCGCCGCCGTAGGTGCGGTAGAAAATGTGCCGACCGATCTTGACCATCCGTTTCATGCTCCGACGCCAGCGCGGCTTCACGTAGTCGGCGTGGTAGTGGCTGGAGGAGCCGATGGAGGAGAGCCAGAACCGGCCATCGATGGCGTCGTTGGCGAGCTTCTTGGCCATGGTCCAATGCCGACCACCGGACACCCGGTCCTTGATACCATCGCATGCGAAGGAGAACTGGCAAGCGTTGCGCATATGCTTGTTCTGATAGACGACGCCGCAGACGGAGTTCGGATAGGCAGGGTTCTTCACGCGGTTCACGATGACCTGCGCCACGGCCTTCTGGCCCTGAACGGATTCGCCACGGGCTTCGAAATAGATGCCGTTCGCCAGGCAGCGGCGCTCGGCCGCAGTGCGGGCGCGGGCGGGCAGAGGCTTGGCGGCCCATTTGTGGTCGCCGCGCGACAGGCGAATCTTGCCGCCGGTTACACCGGGGTTCAACACGGCCTTGAAGGCAGTGGCGATGTCCTTTTCCTGCGGAGCGTAAGCAGCGAGCGTGGTTTCGCCGGCCTCGACCGCTTCCCTGACCTTCGCCATGACACGGGTCATCTTGCCGGCCGCCGCGCGGGCCTGGATGAGCTGGCCTGCCGGAAGGGGTACACGGCCTTCCTCAGTGCCCGCGTCGTACAAATCTTCGTCCATGCCCTTTGTCGTGCGGAAGGCGGACGCCATGCGGGTCGGCTCGGAGATTACACGGGCGGCCATGGCGATACCCGCTTCCAGCTCGTGCTGGGGAACCTGAAATTCCGGCGACGTCAACGCGGCGGTCGCCGGTGCGTAGGTGGATGTGACGGGGGCGATCGAAACGGTCTGGGACGTGGTGGCGTGGGCGACGCGCACGCTGTCGCCCTTCATCGAACGGTCGAGGGTTGCGACCTGCGCGGCGCCGGGTGCGCGTGCGGCATCGAGGAAGTGGCGGCCTTCGAAGGTTTGAACGGCCATCGTGTGATCAACGGTTGCGTCGGCACCGGACGAGGCGTGAACCGACCCCTGCGGCACGGTTACGAGGCGAACGAGCCACCGCGCTTCCGCGCTCGTCTGCGTTCCGGTCATGTCCGCAATGTCCTGCAGCGCCGCCGTACCGGTGGTGGCACCAAGCATTGCCATGGCCAAAGAACCGGCGAGTGCCGTGCGTGCAACCTTTTGGCCACTGAACCTGTTATTCAAACCCATACCGAACTCCGCGATCGTGACGCTGTCCGCGTGCGAGAGGTGAAGTCGCGCTTACGGATGCGTTGTGTGGTCTGCGAAGGTGCCCCGTTAACCTTTATATCGGGTTAACTGTTCGTGTCTTCGTTTGGCTGAGGGACCCCCGTCTCGAACCCTGCGTTTTAAGCAACGACGGGGCGAGAGATGGGCTCGATCGTGGAGCGGACGTGACAAGTTTGGGGCGATTGCGTGGCGGTACGCAATGGGAACATGAACAGATGCTGAACAGCCTGCAAGGAGTTGCCGTTCAACCGATCTTGCGGGCTTTTCTTGGCTTGTATGGGTTGTTCCCCTTTCGCAGGAACAACCGCAACGGCACGCCGGGCAGGTCGAACGTCTCCCGCAGACCGTTGAGCAGATAGCGCTCGTAGGATGCCGGAAGGGCTTCCGGCATGGAACACTGCGCGACGAAGGTCGGCGGTCGGGTCTTCGCCTGGGTGATGTATTTGAAGCGGATGCGCCGTCCGGCAACCGCCGGTGGCGGATGGTGGGACTGGACGGAGGACAGCCACTCGTTCAACCGCGCCGTGGGCACCCGCTTGTTCCAGATGCGGTCCACTTCGGTGACGGCCTCCATCAACCGGTCGATCCCCTTGCCCGTCTGGCCCGACAGCGTGACGGTTCGCACCCCGCGCAGTTGCGGCAGCAGGCGGTCGGTTTTCTCGTGCAGTTCGGCCAGCAGCTTCTGCTTGTCCGGAACGAGATCCCATTTGTTGAAGGCGATCACCGGCGCACGACCTTCACGGGCGATCAGATCGACGATCTGCAGATCCTGCTTCTCGAAGGAGATCGTCGCGTCGAAAACCACGATGACGACCTCGGCATACTGGATGGCGCGCAGGGCGTCCTGCACGGACAGCTTTTCCAGCTTCTCCTGCACCCGGGCCTTGCGGCGCATACCGGCAGTATCATGCAGGCGGATTGGTCGCCCTTGCCACATCCATTCCACCGCGATCGAATCGCGGGTGATGCCCGCTTCCGGTCCGGTGAGCAGGCGCTCCTCGTCCACCATGGTGTTGATGAGCGTGGACTTGCCCGCATTGGGTCGTCCGACGATCGCAATGCGCAGGGGACGTTCGGGGTCGTAGGTTTCCTCGATCTCGCCCGCAGCTTCCAGATCGAACGCATCCGGGTCGAAGCCGTGTTCGGTATCTTCGTCCAGCGGTTCGTCTTCCAGCAGACCGTAGGCGACATCCTCGCCGACGGACGCAACCAGCGCGTCCCGCAGGTCAGCCATGCCTTCGCCGTGTTCGGCTGAGATCGGCACAGGCTCGCCGAAGCCCATACCGTAGGCTTCGTACATCCCTTCGTCTCCGCGGCGACCTTCCACCTTGTTGGCCACCAGAATGACCGGCTTGCCCGCGCGCCGAAGCGCCGTGGCGAAGGACGTGTCCAGCGGCGTGACACCGGCGCGGGCGTCGATGACGAACATGGTCACGTCGGCTTCGAGGATGGCTGCTTCGGTCTGCCCGCGCATGCGGCCTTCCAGCGAGGTCTCTGCAGCGTCCTCGAGCCCGGCCGTGTCGATGACCTCGAAAGTGATATCGCCCAGTCGCGCCGTCCCCGGCCTGCGGTCGCGGGTCACGCCCGGCGTATCGTCCACCAGCGCCAGCCGCTTGCCGACGAGGCGGTTGAACAGGGTGGACTTGCCGACATTCGGTCTGCCGACGATGGCGGCGGTAAAGGTCATGTCAGCCGTCGGTCGCTTCGACCGGTTCAGCCGGTTCAGCCGCTGCCGGCACAGCTTCATCCGTGGCGCGCACCGGGCCGCCGCGTGATGCGATCACATCGAGCATCACACCGGCACGCTGGCGCAAGCCGGAGGGCAGATCAGCGTCGTCCGCAATGGTCGTGAATTGCGTGAAGGCAGCGGCCAGGTCGTCGGCCTTGTAGGATGCAAGCCCGAGCGCTTCGCG
Source organism: uncultured Alphaproteobacteria bacterium (assembly GCA_963711195.1). Lineage (GTDB taxonomy): Bacteria > Pseudomonadota > Alphaproteobacteria > Rhizobiales > Rhizobiaceae > Pseudahrensia. Next base: position 39,415 of record CAVQDK010000011.1, on the reverse strand, counting down.
GGCGGAGCCACGCCATGGGGCACCGGGCGCGGTGAGGCGTTGAACCCTGCTCTCCACATCCGCCAGCGTCCCCGTGTCCACCAGCACCATGGCGGCACGGATCGATGCGATGGCCCGCAGTTCGTCGTCCACCGCGCCTTCGCCCGCGACCGCGTCGAAGAGCGCGACGGCCTCCGTCTGCTCACCCGCTGCAGTCAGTTCGGCGGCGCGGCGCATGTTGGCCAACGCGCGGTAAGTGGCCGGTGCGTCGCTGGCGATAGCGGCGAGCGCGGTGCGGGCGGCATCACCGTCGCCCGCCTCAGCCAGATCGACGGCCTGCATGTAGGCGTCGCCCATCGTCTGCGCGCGATTGGTCTGATACCAGTCCCACGCCCGCCCGCCGGCAATGACGAGCACGATGAGAACGGCGGCCGCGATGATGATCTTGCCGAACTGGTCCCAGAATTGCTGCATCCGGTCGGAGCGCAGTTCGGAATCAACTTCGCGAAAGAAGGAATCGTCGGACATGAGGGTCTTTACCGGCGTTGGTCAGAGCTATTGATGGGCGTTCTACAGCAATGGGAAACGGTTGGAAGGGGCACACAGGGTTTGCCGCGCCGCCAGTTCAGCCGACGATGGCGACCCCGAACAGCCATTCATGGAGGAACGCGACGAATGCCCATGTCAGAACCACAGTGATCGCAAGGCTCGCCAAATCCGGCCAGAGTGCGGTGCGCGCTCCGGCAGGTGCCGCGTGGGGGTTCTTGCGCGGGCGGACGATGGAGGACACCAGCGTGACACTCGCCCAGACTAGGAACGTACCGAACAGGAGCACGGACGCCAGATCGCCGTTGTTGGCAAGATGGATGGCAGCCCAGATGACGGTGCCGATCAGCATGGGATGGCGGACCCAGCGTTTCAAATTGCCCGCCGGAAAGTTAGCCGCCACGAAGAGCCAGAGCGCCAGCGGAACGGCTATCAGCGCCACACCCCGTGTGCCTTCGATAGGCGGGTACAGGAACCGCGGATCGTCGTACGTCGCATAGCCCCACACGATCAGCGCCAGACCGGCGAACGAGACCAGCGAATAGACGCCTTTCCACGGCCCATCGCCCCTTTCGGCAATGAACTCCGCCCGGTAGGCCGGCACGACCACGCGCGCGAGGTGAATGCCGATGAACAGGACAAGGCCAGCAACGAGCAGGATCATGAGGTGCTTTCGATCGTGGGTTGGGGCGGTGCGGTTTTACCCTTTTCGGCCATGGACCGTACAAAGCCTGCGACCGCGTCCGGCTCCGGGAAATACGGCATGTGGCCGATCCCTTCCAACAGAACCAGATCCGTCTGCGGGAAACGCTGCTTGAACCGCTCGCCCTGCTCCCGGTAGTTCAGCACCCGGTCGCGGGTGCCGTAGAGTATGCCCACCGGCACATCGATGTCGTCGTAGCGGTCCTGCAATGGGGGCAGATGGTCGACCAAAGCCGCCACGTCCCCGGAACAGGCATAGAAGTGGTCCGGGAAAAACGCGACCAACCCACCGTTCGTCGTGCCGAAATCCTCCGGCGGGTCCTGCGGACCGAAGATGAAAGCAAGCGTCTGCTCGCGGCGCTTCGCCGACATCGGCACGGCCACCGTATCCGCCATGAAACGCCGCCGGCGCTTGGATGGAATGAGAAGCGCCTTTAAGGCCGGCGATATCTTCTCGACCGCGTGGGTCAGCGGCGCGATGAGTGCCAGTGCGTTCACGCGGTCCGGGTGCGACACCGCCGTTTGCAGCGCGACCGCCCCGCCGAGCGAATGGCCGACGATCGTGGCGTTCTTCACCCCGAGATGGTCCAGCACCCCGACAATGACGTCCGCATGGTCGGGCAGAGTGCCCGGCGCATCGTCCGGCCTTTGCGAGAAAGCGGAACCGGCGCGGTCTAGTGCGATGATGCGGAACTCGGTCTCGAGCCGTGGGAACAATGTGTCGACGAAGTTCAACAGATTGCCACCGAGGCCGTGCACGAACACGAGGGGTGTGCCATCGGGGTTGCCCGTATCGAGGTAGTGGATGCGATTGGCACCGATCTGAACAAAGGTGCCGACAGGCGCGATCTGCGCGCGTGCAAAGCGTTCCAGCGCGCGGGTTTTCCACTTCAGATAGACAATGAACGCTGCGGCTGCGGCAACGAACAACAGGATGACGACGAGTGCGGTGGTCATGCGGTCATTCCCACTCGATCGTGCCGGGCGGCTTGCTTGTCACGTCGTAGACCACACGGTTGATGCCCCGCACCTCGTTGATGATCCGGGTGGCGGCACGGCCAAGGAATGCCATGTCGTAGGGGTAGAAATCCGCTGTCATGCCATCGACGCTGGTGACGGCACGCAAGGCGCAGACGAATTCGTAGGTCCGTCCGTCGCCCATCACACCGACCGTCTGCACGGGCAGCAACACGGCAAAGGCCTGCCAGATCGTGTCGTAGAGGTCCGCCTTGCGAATTTCGTCCAGATAAATCGCGTCTGCCTTGCGCAGAATGTCCAGCTTCTCCCGCGTCACCCCGCCGGGTAGGCGGATGGCAAGGCCGGGGCCAGGGAACGGATGGCGACCAACGAAACTGTCCGGTAGGCCGAGTTCAGCCCCCAACAGGCGCACCTCGTCCTTGAACAGTTCGCGCAGGGGTTCCACCAGCTGCATGTTCATCCGCTCGGGCAGACCGCCGACATTGTGGTGGCTCTTGATCGTGACGCTCGGCCCGCCGGTGAACGATACGCTTTCTATGACATCGGGATATAGCGTGCCCTGTGCGAGATAGTCGGCCCCACCCAGTTTCTTCGCTTCAGCCTCGAAAGTTTCGATGAACAGGCGGCCTATGGTCTTGCGCTTGGTCTCCGGGTCGGCCTCGCCTTCCAGGGCGGCGATGAAGGCATCGCTGGCGTCCACATGCACAACCTTCAAGTCAGTCTCGCGCTCGAACATGCGCACCACATCGCGAGCCTCGTTTTCGCGCATCAGGCCATGGTCGACCAGAATGCAGGTCAGCCGGTCGCCAATGGCTTCGTGGATCAGCATGGCGGCGACGGAAGAATCCACGCCGCCGGACAAGCCGCAGATGACGCGGCCTTCGTCACCCACCTGCGCGCGAATGGCGGCGACCACCTCGTCGCGGTAGGCCGCCATCGTCCAGTCGCCCTTGATGCCTGCAATACGTTCGAGAAAGTTCGCGATCAGTTTCGCGCCATCCGGCGTGTGGTGCACTTCCGGGTGAAACTGCGTCGTGTAGTATCGCCGTTCCTCGTCCGCCGCGACCGCGTTGGGCGCATTGGGCGAGGTGGCGATGACCTCGAACCCGTCCGGCAGGCGGGTAACGCGGTCGCCGTGGCTCATCCAGACGGGATAGGCACCGCTTTCGGTCCACACCCCGTCGAACAGGGGGCTCATCTTTTGGACCGTCACGTCGGCGCGACCGAATTCGCGATGGTGGCCGCTTTCGACGGTGCCGCCCAGTTGTTCCGCCATGACCTGCTGTCCGTAGCAGATGCCCAGCACCGGCACGCCGCTGTCGAACACGATCTGCGGCGCGCGCGGGCTGCCCTCTTCCGGCACGCTTGCGGGGGACCCGGACAGGATGACCGCTTTCGGGTTCAGACGCGCAAAGGCGTCGTCCGATTTGTCGAAGGGCACGATCTCGCAATACACTCCCGCCTCGCGCACGCGGCGGGCGATCAGCTGCGTGACCTGCGAACCGAAATCCACGATAAGCACCGCTTCATGGGCGGCTTCTACGCGCTCATGCAGGTTTGTCGGTTCCACCGAACCGGTCCTAGTTGAGCCACCAGATCGCGACGTTCAGCGCCAGCGCGAAGCCCAGCCACGCGGTGTAGGGGACGAAGCAGAAGGCGGCGATCTTGTCGCGGTTCCAGGTGGTGGCGATGAAGGCCAGCGACAGGAGGAACGCGCCGAGGATGATCCAGATACCGAGAAACATCTGGTGCAATCCGAAGAACACCGGCGTCCACGCCCAGTTCAGCACCAGCTGACCGAGCCACAAACCCCAGCCGGGAATGCGCAGGGTGAAGACGCGCCAACCGGCAATGGCGACGAGAAGATAGAGAACGGGCCAGACATAGCCGAAGATCCAGTTCGGCGGGTTGAAGAACGGTTTCTGCAACGCCGCATGCCAGTCACCGGCCGGAAAACTCAGACCCAGCGCCATGCCGACGCCTTCCACGACGATGATGAACACGAGCAGGAGGAGAAAGCGCATGGGGTCTGGTCCGTAAGTGAAAGGCGGGAGGCGGCCGATGATCGACGACCGTAAGGTCGGTTGGCAGGTTTTGCTAGCCGCTTCGGCCCATCACCGCGACAAAGAAGCCGTCCGTGCCGGTGCTTTCGGGGGTCAGCGTCACGCTCTTCATGTCGGACGACCAGGGCTGCGGCTTGTCGAAGCCGAACAGGTCCTGCCAGACCTCACCGACCGACAGCAATTCGAATTCGGGGTTGTCGGTGGTGAAGGCGACGACCTGATTTTCGTTTTCTTCGGGCAGGATCGAGCAGGTGACGTAGATGAGAAATCCACCCGGTTTGACGAAGGGCGCGGCTTGCGACAGCACCTCTTCCTGCTCGGTCAGACGGGTTTCCAGCTGCTCTTTCGTCAGTTTCCACTTGGCGTGGGGATGCCGCCTCCACGTTCCGGTTCCGGTGCAGGGCGCGTCGACCACCACCCGATCCATGTTGCCGATCAGGTCGGACAGGTCACTGTCCGGCTCGTGAACCTGCGCATTGCGGATGCCGGCGCGCTTGAGTCGTTCGTGGATTGGTTTGAGGCGGTGGCGGTCGCTGTCAAAGGCATGGATCTGCCCGCGGTTTTCCATCGTGGCCGCCATCGCCAGCGTCTTGCCGCCGGCACCGGCACAGAAGTCCAGCACCTGTTCGCCGGGGCGAGCGAAAACGAGGTCGGCAGCGATCTGGCTGCCTTCGTCCTGCACCTCGAAGGCGCCGCGCTGGAAGGCAGCGTCGGCGGTCACATTGGGCAGGCGCGCAGGGCCCTCACCGGGTTCGACGCGCAAGCCGAAGCGGGCGATCGGGGCGGACTTCGCCTTGGCCCGTTCCAGCTGTTTCGCAACCTTGGCGGTAGTGGATTTCAGCGTGTTGGTCCGCAGGTCGAGCGGCGGGCGGCGAGCGAAAGCGCGCGCTTCGGCGATCCATTCATCGTCGAAATTAGCCTTCAAGGACGGCACCAGCCATTCGGGCACATCGGCCTGAACATGGTCCGGCGCGTCGGACAAGTTTCGGCTGGTGAAGGTTTCGATCTCCTCCGGTGTCAGCGGGTCCGGCGCATGGCGATCGTCCTCGAACGCAGCATTGAGCGATGCTGCGTCGTAGCCCCACGAGCGCAGCATGGTGCCCAGCACCAGCTTTCGGATGCTGTCGGAGTTCATAAGATATTGCGTCGAGGACCGGCTGCGTAGAGCGTCATAGACCAGATTGCCGATGGCGGCACGGTCCCCGGAACCGGCGAACCGGTTGTCGAGACCCCACCCTTTCAGTGCCTGAGAGACAGGCCGGTTGCGCCGGTCGATGTCGGCGATGACGTCGATTGCCGCCTGCGCCCTTCCGCCGATCCTCATTGCGCTATGCCCAGAGCAGCGTGGAAAGCGCCAGTTCGACCATCATGGCCAGAAGCACCTGAAACGAGCGCAGGAACAGCTTGCGCCGCTTCATGACGTCATGCGCGCCGATCATCTCGTTGCCATGCAGCCAGCGCAGGACGACGTAGGCGGCGGCAAGAATGACAGTGAGCCAGCTCGACACGTTCAACGCCAGCGCGATGGCGACGATGGCGTAGAACAGCACCGGGGCCTCGAACTGGTTGACGACGGCCCGGTTGTAAACGGCCACATCTTCCGGCTCGTTCTGCGTCGCCTTGTAGGTATCGACCGTCACGCGACCTTCCTTCGCGGCCTTGAAGCGCTTCTTCGCCATCACGCCGTAGAGGCGGATGGCCAGTGCCATGTTCGCCAAGACGATGAGAACGAGGATGCGGACCTTCCAGTCGGCGGCGGCGGTCCAGAGCGGTTCGATCAAGTCCATAAACGTGTCCTAACGGCCCGAATAGTTCGGGCTTTCTCGTGTGATTGAAACGGAATGGGCGTGGCTTTCGGACAAGCCCGCCGATGAAATACGTACGAACCGCGCCCGGTCGCGGAATTCGGTAAGGTTCGCCGCCCCCACATAGCCCATCGACGCGCGAAGGCCACCGGCCAGCTGGTGCAGAACGGACCCCACCGGCCCCTTGTAAGGGACCTGCCCCTCGATGCCTTCGGGCACCAGTTTCAATTCGTCTGTGACTTCGGACTGGAAATAGCGGTCGGCCGACCCGCGTGCCATCGCGCCGACGGAGCCCATGCCACGATAGGCTTTGAACGAACGGCCCTGGTGCAGATAGACCTCGCCGGGAGACTCGTCCGTGCCCGCGAGCAGCGAACCGACCATGGCGACCGATGCGCCGGCGGCCAATGCCTTGGCGAGGTCGCCGGAATACTTGATGCCGCCATCGCCGATGACGGGAATGTCCGCGTCCCGCGCCGCGTCAACCGCCGCCATGATGGCGGAGAGTTGCGGCATGCCGACGCCAGCGACCATGCGGGTGGTGCAGATGGAGCCGGGGCCGATGCCGACCTTCACCACGTCCGCTCCGGCGTCGATCAGCGCCTTCGTGCCATCGCCGGTTGCAACGTTGCCCGCCGCGATCTGCACCTTGTTGGACAGCTTCTTCACCGCGCTCACCGCGTCCAGCACCCGCTGGCTGTGGCCGTGGGCGGTGTCGATGACGAGCAGGTCGACCCCTGCGTCGATCAACCGTTCGGCTCGCTCCATGCCATCCGGCCCCACGGTGGTGGCGGCGCCGACGCGCAACGAACCGTGGGCGTCCTTGGTGGCGGACGGGTTGAGCTGGCTCTTCTCCATATCCTTGACGGTGATGAGCCCGGTGCAGTTGCCCGCCTTGTCAACCACAAGCAGTTTTTCGATCCGGTGCTGGTGCAGCAGCTTCTTCGCCTGCGCCTGTTCGACGCCTTCCTTCACCGTCACCAGCCCCTCGCGGGTCATCAGTTCGTAGACCTTCTGCGCGGGGTCGTCGGCAAAGCGCACATCGCGGTTGGTCAGTATGCCAACGAGTCGCCCGGTCTTGCGCCCACCCTGCCCGCCATTCTCGACGACCGGAATGCCGGAGATACGGTTTACCCGCATCAGTTCCATTGCATCGGCCAAGGTGGCGTCCGGGCCGATGGTCAGCGGGTTGACCACCATGCCGCTTTCGAACTTCTTGACCTGCCGGACTTCCTCCGCCTGCTGCTCCGGTGTGAGGTTGCGGTGAACGATGCCCATGCCCCCGGCCTGCGCCATGGCGATGGCGAGGCGGGACTCCGTCACCGTGTCCATCGCGGCCGACAGGATCGGCAGGTTCAGGGTGATCTCTTTCGTCAACCTCGTAGAGACATCAACCTCGCCGGGCATGACGGTGCTGTGGCCGGGCTGCAGCAGCACATCGTCGAATGTGAGGGCGTGGTCCCCGGTGAGGGTGGAGATGATCTCGGCCATAGAAGCTGCTCGAATTGTGCCAGGATCGGGCGCGTCGGGCAGCCCGTTTGACGGGTCCGCGTAGCACGTGGGCAAGGCCTGCAAAAGCGCAATGGATGTCGAGCGCACAGGAAGCTGTTCGCCAGCACAGCGTTCGATTTAACGGCAAATTTACCATGATTGTCTTTGCTGCGGGCAACAGGGCGGACGTCTCGACTGGTGTGTTCCCGGTACAGTCGAGCAAGCCCGACAGCAATCTCGGGACTAGCCATGTTTATAGCTGCCGCATTCCGGACAGGCATTCGCCTGGGTCTGGCACTCGTCTTCCTTGCCGCCCTGTCTGCCGCCGCCTACGCCGCATGTCTGGGCGTCTCGCGCTCGATAAACGTGACCAAGTTCCAGCCCCATTTGGGAGCCAGCCCGTCCGGTGGGATCGGTTTGCGCCACAAGGAGGTCGTGCTGACCTTCGACGACGGCCCGCACGCCGGTACGACGGATCGTGTGCTTGCTGCCCTGAGGAAGGAATGCACCAAGGCGACCTTCTTCGTGGTCGGTCGCATGGTGCGCTCCAACCCCGGCCTGCTGCGGCAGGTGAGGCGTGCGGGGCATACGATCGCCCATCACACCCACGACCACGCCAACTTGCCCGCCAGTTCCTCGACCGCCATCCGCGCCAACATCCTGCGCGGCATGGGCGCGGTGGATGCGGCGCTGGGGCGTGGCAAGGCCTCGCGCCTGTTCCGCTACCCGTACCTCGCCCGTTCATCGCGCACCGACAAGGTCGTGCGCAATCTCGGTCTGCTGCCGCTTTCGGCAGCCATCGACAGTCTCGACTGGAAGGGCGGGGACTTCGTCGGGCGCACCATGAACCAGCTTGCCCGCAAGGGACGCGGTGTCATCCTGCTGCACGACCTGAAGCAAGGCACGGCGGCGAAACTGCCGAACCTGCTGCGCCGGTTGCGGCAGGGTGGATACAAGGTCGTGCACCTGCGCGGCGGTCGGTCCATCGCTCCGCGCAACGATGTCATCGCGGCGCTCGATGCAACCAAGGCTACGCGGAGTGCGGGCCTCACCCTCTCCGTAACGCCACGCAAGGATCGGCGCCGGTCGACGGCTAAAGTGGCGAAGTCGCGAACCGGTTTCTTCGCCCGCATGAAGGCACGGCGGCTGGCACGACAGGCCGCGCAGGAGCAGACATACGGTCTGGCCGCGGTCTCCGGCATTGCAAAAGCTTCGCCCGCCAAGGCTGGTGGCAAGCGGAAGTCGTTTCTGGAGCGCATCCGCGAGCGCCGGGCCGCCCGATTGGAACGCCGCAAGCTGCTGAGGCAGGAACGTAAAACGCTGCTGGCAAAGATGGACGGCAAACGCCCGTCCTTTTTCGAACGTTTACGGGCACGCCGCATGGAACGTCGCAAGGCCCGCGATGGCAAGCGTATCGAAACGCAGCGGGTCTTCGCCCTGTCGCTTGCCACGCTGAACCCGCAGGTCGATCCCCTGCTCGCCGAGGCCGAGCTTGCATTCCTCGAACCAGACGCCATGACCGATTTCGACGCCGTGAGCGAGCTGCAAAAGGTCATCCCGAGCCTGGGGGAAGCGGACGCTGAAGAATTGCTGGACGACGCCCGGCAAATTCTCAGCGAAACCCGCTAATCTTGTAAACGATTTTCAAATGAGGGGCGGGATCGGAAACGGTCCCGCCCCTTCTTCGTTTCGTTCGTCAGTCAGCCGCTTTACGGTTCTTGGCGAGCAGATACAGTTCCACCGAACCATCCCGGCTTGCCGGTGGTTTCACATGATGGACGCTGGTGAAGGCACGTTTCATCTGGTTCAGCAGCTCCGCCTCGGTGCCGCCCTGAAACGTCTTGGTGAGAAAGTGCCCGCCGGGTTTCAGCACCTTCAAGGCGAAATCCAGCGCCACCTCCACGAGGGCCATCGTGCGGATATGGTCCGTCCTGCGATGGCCGGTCGTGGGTGCGGCCATGTCGGACAGCACGATATCGGGCATGTGCCCGCCGAGCGCCTCGATAAGCGCATCGGGGGCGTCGTCGTCTAGGAAGTCCTTCTTCAGGATGACCGCACCTGCGACCGGGTCCATGTCGAGGTAGTCGATCCCCACCACGAGCGGATTGTCCGCCGTCGATTCGACCTCCGCTGCGGCAACCTGGCACCACCCGCCGGGCGCGGCACCCAGATCGACGACCCGCAATCCGGGTTGCAGCAGGTCGTAGCGTTCGTCCATCTCGAGTAGCTTGTAAGCCGCACGCGATGCGTAGCCTTCCGCCCGGGCGCGCTGGACATAGGGGTCGTTCAGCTGACGCTGCAACCAGAGCGTGGAGGACAGCTTGCGCCCCCGCGCGGTCTTCACCTTCGTGTACATGTTGCGGATGTTCGGGCCGCTGCCAGCCGCACCCTTGCCCCCACCCTTCGAACTGCGCCGTGCCATTATGCGTTCTGCCTCGTTGCGGACCTGTGGGGCGGTTTCACCCAGGCGTCGTCCTCATCCATCATGCGGGTCAGCAGGCCTTCGCGTAGCCCGCGATCCGCAACCCGCAGCCGTTCGCAAGGCCACCGGTTCTGAATTGCCACGAGGATCGCACAGCCTGCCAGTACCAGATCCGCCCGATCCTGCCCGATGCAGGGATTGGCAATGCGCTGCTCGTAGGACATCGCCACCAATTCGTCGACGATGCGCGTGACCTGCCGCCCGCTCATCCACGTGCCGTCGACCCGCCGCCTGTCGTAGCGGGGCAATTCCAGATGGATGCCCGCCAACGTCGTGACGGTGCCTGACGTGCCGAGAAGATGCACGTCGCCAAGGCGGACCGCTTCCGACAGGCTGTCATCATCGTCGAACCCGACCAGCATGTCCTCCACCTCCCGCACCATACCGCGGAAGACCTCCGGGGTGACCATGCGTCCGCCGCCATGGCGCTCCGACAATGTGACGACGCCGATTGGCAGGGACGTCCAGTCGATGATGGCGCGGGTATAATCGGGCCGGGCGCCGTTCTCGCGCATCTTCGCCAGATCGAGCAGCGCGAGTTCGGACGATCCTCCGCCGATATCGAACAGCACGACGCCGCGGGTTTCCGGGTCCACCAGCGACGCGCAGCCCGCTACGGCCAGATGAGCCTCCGTCTGCCGGTCGATGAGTTCCAGTTTCAGCCCGGCTTCCCGTTCCACCCGCTCCAGAAATGCCCGGCCGTTATCCGCCTGTCGGCAGGCCTCGGTGGCGATGAGTTTCATGGCGCGAACCGGCCTGTTGACGAGCTTCTGCGAGCAGGCCTTCAGCGCCTCGACGGCCCGGTCCATCGCCTCTTCGCTGAGCGAGCCAGATGAGCCAAGACCTTCGCCCAGCCGCACGATGCGACTGAACGCATCGACCACGCGGAAGCGGCCCTTCTGCTGCGGAACCGCGATCAGCAGCCGACAGTTGTTGGTACCGAGATCGAGAGCGGCGTAGGCGTCGGGGATGTCGGAGCCGACCTTGCGTGGGTCGGTGCGCGCGGTCAGGCCCTGCCGCCGCCGAGTGCGGCGGCCGCGCATCTTGGCAATCGGCTCGACCTCCAACACGCGCGCTTGAGCGGGCTGGTTGGTCAACTCGGCGGGCTTGCGGGCGCGCCTGCGCCGCCGGCGGCGTTTCGATGCACCCCGGGGCGCCTCCGCCACAGCATTGCCGTTGGGGCCGTCTAGCGGCTGCGTGGTGTCAGCCGTCGGCGTTTGCACTCGTGGTCCGGCTTCCGTTCCAGGATCCGGCCCAGCTCGTGCTGGCGTATCCTTTGCGGTCGACGCCTTCTTGCGCCGGCGCGACCTGCGACGGCGACGACGACCGGGCGGTTCGGAGCCGGAACCGGGTCCGGGCCCCTGCCCGTCCTCATCGTTCCGCACCTTCGTCCTGTTCCAGCAGCACCGGGATGGGCGGCATCCGGCTGTTCGACCGGCGCTCTGCCCGAAACAATGCCGCTTGCATCATTCTGCGTTGCACCAACTCTAACACGCCAGACCGTTCTGTGAAGGTGCAACCGGCACACTCTTCTTGACCCCGCCGCCCGCCGTGCCTATTCACTGCCCCAACGCCGGTGAAAACCCGCGTTGGGGAATAGGTTAACGGTAGACCTACGGACTCTGACTCCGTCAGTCCTGGTTCGAATCCAGGTTCCCCAGCCAAATCAAGCTCTTAGACAACAGCGACACTGATTTCATTGAGTTTTTCGCTCACTGAGAATCCTTGACCCGCGTGCTCCCACTTTTGTGCACAAAACTGCTCCCAGTTCTGCGCACAAAGCTGAACACGGAGCTTCGACTTGTCCCGGATCCCCAGCCTTAAAAGGCGTGGAAATGTCTTCCATTTCCGCGACCGCATTCCAAAGTCGTTTGTCCTTTTCACAGGTCGCACCCATATTCATCTTAGCCTCCAGACAACGGACTGGACTTTGGCCGCACGTATCGCGGCGAGATTGAATCTTGTGAGAGTAAGCATGCGTATTCAGGATTTCCAAAACCGCCCTACAATCGAAGATCTCAACGAACTTTTCTCCACCGAACGCGATCGGTTCTTCGCGCGGATGGACGACGTTGCAGAAGTGAATGCAGCGTGTGCGGGCGTAGACATGGCAAGAGAGCATGTTGTCGATATCGAGAACGGCTACGCCTTCCGACTTCTTGAGGTCTTCGGAACTGGCGTTCATTTGGATCTGACGGACAACTGCCCTGGTCGAGAGTATTTGCTTGAGCGGGGTGTCGACCCTCTGCATCTTAAAGGCATCGCTTTTGCCCTGCGCCTCCACGAGCGCAGCTACAACGTGCTTTCCAACCCTACCCTTGGCACTGACTGGCTGCGTTCGAACGGCATTGAGGCTAACGTTGCAAATCGTAGCCGTTCAGTTCGACAGGAGCTTCGCTCTAAAGCCGATGTGCTGCTCGATAAAACACGTCGGCATCCAGCTGCCACAAACGCGCAGGTTGACCGCTATCTCGCTTCGCGCTGTAGCGCAGCCAACAGCACAGAAGTGCCAGATCGTTTTCCGACGCCAGATTGCGCACGTGATTTGCACGATACGAGTTGGGCACCTTCGCTGCTGGAAGTGGAAGACCATCGGCAGGAATAGCCGCCTGAAGGCGGCCTGCCGTACGGATATACGACTAGGGAGGATTACGCTTCCGCGCGTAATGTGGGAACCACGTCCTGTGGGTTCGCAACGCCACTCCTGCCTGAGGCTAGCAATCTGCCGAAGAGATACGACTGCGCGGATGAAAGTGCGACGTTCGCAAGTGATAGCGTCGTTCAGCCGGAATGTGCCCAAGAGCGCAGTATGTGCCTGTCGGAGGCCAACCCGGAAAAGATTATGGCACCACGGCCATCTAAAGCGAGGTCGTCGAAACCCATCCCGGCGCATGCAGCAACCACCGCGCGTGTGACGGCGACCGAGCGTGTTGAATCGGTCACGGGCCCTGCCCCTGAGCACATCGTCATCGACGTACCAGTCGAAACGACGTCCGAATGCACGCCGGACACGGCAGCTGCAGTGCCTGCCAATGTCTTGAAGATCGCCGACTTACTGGTCGTTGCACAGCGTTTCGTCGAGACCGATTACAAGAACAAGGGGGCATCTACAAAACGCCAGTGTCTGACCACCATGCGGTTCCTGCAATCGTACTTGGCGTGGCGAGGAATTACGCACTCGGGCGAACTGACCCAGCGTCATTTGGCAGACTGGCGAGAATTCGCGTTTGGCCTTTCAAAGGATTACGGGCGGTCCATCAAGGACAAGGACGATTACCCATCACCAGAGTTGCTACTGGCTTGGACGGAACGGGACCGACGCGCTGGCAAAGCGATCGGCTTGGACGTCAGCACAATCAGGAAACACTTCACGTATATCGGCAAGCTTCTTAAATACCTTCGGGGCCAGGGATACGAGAAGATTAGCTGGGACTTGGACGATCTACGGCCAGAAAAGAAAAGTAAGTCCATCGCCAACCGCATCACGAAGAAGCCGACCCCTGGAGAGGTCAGCGAACTTTTGAAATTGGCCATGTTCACCGGCTCCCAAAGCCCGGACAAGCTGATGTATTCGGGTGCGTACATTTATCAATGCGGACCGTACTGGGCACTTTGCCTGTTGATAACCACCGGCACTCGTCGCAATGAAATCTGCGATCTGGACGTGGCAGATATTATCGAGAGCGACGACGGAACGCTTCTCATCAACATTGGTGCTGGCGATCCAAATGATCCGAACGCGAAGACGTTGAAAAATGAGCATTCTGCGCGTGTTATTCCGGTGCCTGAATCTGTTCGGAGGCTTGGGTTTAAGCAGTATTATAAGCTCATGAAAGCGCTCGGATATGAGAAACTCTTTCCAGATTTGCACAGCCCGTTCTACCGAAACGATTCCGGGGATTGGTTTTACGATCGAATTCAAGCACAGATCAAGGCTTACACAGATGTACATGGTGGTGGTGAATTCTGGGACCGCTTGATACACGCGCTCCGCCATGGGTTCAATAATGAGTTGAAAAAACGGCGGGTTGATCAAGAAACCCGTGAGGAAGTTCTGGGACAGACATCTAAGAGCTTCAATACATCAGTTTACTCTAGCCCATCGGAAGTGGCGGTCATGAGGGATGCGATCGAGTGTTACCCCGACATTTTTAGTGGGCTGGAAGTTCGACCAATCAAACTTCTCCCTTGGGTCGAGGCAGGTGGAACCAATCCTAGGGGCAAACCGCCGCGCGATTGGGACGGAAAGTACCGGGATTTCTTCATTCCGGGGCACGGAGCAACTGATCCCAGCGGGAAAAGCGTCGACGTCGAATTATTCAATCGCTCCTAGGGGTTTCCTGAAACGGCAAGTTGGTCCGACGGCTAATTGTTGAGGGTACGCCGATCTTAAGCGCAGGCGTATGAGAGTGCGCCGGAGCAGAACGTCGAGCTCCGCACGTCATCCCAGGAGGGAGAGAGAGTGAGGAACTCTGAAATGAGCGACCTGAGCTACTCTGACATTTTGGCCCTTCTGGAGCAGGCCCGTAGTCAGCAGAACCATCAAGAAGTTGCTAGATACCAGGCGCTATTGGCCAACTTCAAAATACCAAGTGCTCCACCAACGGCCTCAACAACATTCACCATTAATGGACGGGATCGATCATTAAAAAATTCGGACGAAAAGTCAGAAGCCAAAGAAAGCGTTGATCCGACGAATGAGATCGACAATGTCCAAATTTGCAAACCGAATTCTTCGTCTACGACTAAACTTTCTGAGCGACAGCATTCCGTCGCAGAGATGTCTACTGAAACAAAGACCAAGCGTCATCCTACCGGCGATGAACCAGCGCAACCGCCACCACCTAACGTGACCTATTGGTCCAATACAATTCGCCAAAGAAGGACTGAACTAGGATGGACGCAGAAATATCTCGCTTCCACAGCAGGTGTCGGTCGCAGATTTGTCGTAGAAGTGGAGAGTGGTAAGGCGAACGTGCAACTTGATAAGGTGCTCGCCGTACTCGCGGCGCTGCGATTAGATGTCGAGTTCAAAATAACTGACGCGCCGTTGCCTATTTCAGAACATTCACAGGCTTATCTGTCTGCCAAGAGTTCACTGCGTGACTGATTTGAGTTTCTGGCAAGCATATATTACGCAGTGATCATTCGGATTTCGTTAACCTTGGAAGGTGAATTTCCACACAAGCATCCGGCTGTGTGCAATGTTCCCACTTCGCAATTTTGCGAAAGTCGGCTTCAGCCGAGTGCTACCAACACTCAACCGAAGCCTGACCTCAACGCCTGGTAAGAGGAGTGAGGCTATGACCAGCTTTACATATTTCGGGTTCCTGAAGGGATCCCCTTTCAATATCTTTCACGTCGTCGATGACGGAAAACTGCGCGAGAATTTCAGCGTTCTGCTGAACCTCGTCGATCAGCCCTCCCTCGTAGAAATCAGCTAGCGGCGCCAAGCTATCGGTGATCGTTAAATGCGTTGCGAACAATGCCGGACCCGCCGTCCAGGCTTCGCGCTGCACCCGATTTTGTTCGAAGGACCTGTCCTGTCTTGCACTCACATGCGCGTGGATATGGTCGGCACCGGACGCGGTCGATTACAACGAACCATCATCGATAACTCGGTCGTCGCTCTTCAGTGAGAGAGCACGAAAATGTATCAATCTGTAAAGAATTCCGACGCCGCTGCTTGTTTGCGGCTCGTCGCAAACGACGCTTCTGCTTCAGATGGTCCGGTATCGGATGAACTGTCGCCGCGCATGCGGCGCAAATGCGATCGCTTGGTCAGCAAGGCAATGAAGGCCGCCGCAAAGCGCGCTGGAACCAGCGACGTGATTATCGGGGCCAATCGCCCCCTTGGTAGCGTTTGCGATACCTTGTTGCGCAAGCACGGTTCCGCCCTGCCGGTTTTCCTTGGTGATCTGCTGGAAAAGCACGGACTGATTGTGGAGCATGAGGTCAAACTACCGATTTATGAAAGTGCATTGGCACTGGTGCGGGACAACACTGTAGACCGGCTGAATGGAATTCGCTGCCGTACAGAAGGCCAAATCGCATACCACTACACTGCTGACTTGTTGTATTTTGCTCGCAGACAGGTTGGTGCGGAATTTTTGACGGAAAGCGAGGATCAGGTAACTCTGATTCATCCTCAAAAGCTGTTCTCGAACCGAAACTTCGCGCCCTGCAGCTGACGGCTGTTGAAATTCTGCGTTCTCGCGGTTTTGCTGCGCTGACCTGCGATGTGAAAGTCATCGATTTCTTCGGACGGTCTGGATACGGCCCGCACATCAAAATCGATGGCGCTGACCTTGATGCCTATTTCGGCGCCGATCTGCTTGGGCCGATGGCACATTTCAACAAGCTGTTCGCGATCGGTTCTGCCGAGATACAGAAGCTTGTATCGCCTGCGTCAGATGCAGACCCGAACGATGTGAAAGCCACTCCGGTAGGCCAGTTTAGCTTCGAGATCGCCGTTGACGGTGTAGCGGAAGACCTCTTCGGGCCAATGGCACAGTGGGGCTCATGTGAAGTGGACGAGCGATCTGAAGGCAGCCTTGCTGCGGCTCGCACAAAACTCGCTGCAGCCGTAGCGATCGCAGCATAGGGGGCGGATCAATGACCGATAATAATAGCTCCCCGCGTAAGCCGACGTTGGTTCTTGTGGAACCAGCAGCCCCATCGTCCTACGATTTCATTGTTCAGCGTTCCCCCGACGGGGAGAACGAAGAGCTTGGTGCGCCGCGTGAGGACGGCACACCTCCGCAGCTTTCAAACCTTTCTCCTCTTGCAGGCGATCCGGCTACCACTTTGTCGATCGTCGCCCGTATCAAACGTTTTTGTGACAGCACGAACGCGCCCGTTCCCGTCGGAGCGCTCGCATTGCTTGAAGCGCAGATCGCAGCCGGCGATGCCGCCTGCAAGATGTTTGAGCCGTGGCTGCGTCACCAGGTGGCCCTTCGCAGGGTCGATAGCGACCACGCTGGCGCTGAGGAGGTCAACAGATAATGACCACCAGGAAAGACAACGCCCCGACATCAAACCCGGGCGAACCCTTTGAACCCACAGTCGGCGCGCGAGAAGCGCCGACGTCGGATAGGCCCCTTGAGCTGGACGCGCTTGGTTCGCCTGATGAGTTGCCAGTTATCAATGACCGCCCATGGATGCCAGGGCTCTACTCAGACGAGTTTCGTGACCTCGCGCGGCTGTTGAGCGAATTGCTCAATGATCGAGACAGGCAGGTTGCCGATGCGCGTGCCTATCGGTCGAACACCAGCGCATCGTTCCGTGCCACATTTAACCTGATGGAGAACAATCTGCTGTCCATGCCAGTGCTTATGGCGCGCTTGGCAGGCCTGCCGCTGGTCCGGTTTGCGGACCTCCGGCAGGATCTCATACCGATCGCACGTGCCGTTCTGCCGAACCGCGAGCACTCTTTGTTGGAAGTGTTCCTGAAGTGCGACGATCCGGCAGCGACGCTGGATGTGGTGGACGCTCTTCTGGCGCGTGCGGCAGAAACCAACAGTCAAACGATTGCGGACGTCGCCGATCTTCTGCTGCACTCCACGGCGACTGTCTATCAGTCAGACAAAGGATTCGACCGCTTGGTCCAGCGCTTCTATGAGGTCTCGTTGGTCGCTGAACACCATACGGATTCGCTGCGCGAGCGCATCTTCGAACTCGCGGAAGCTCAGATTAAGCTGATGCGGCTGTCGCGCGGGGCGCCGGCAAGCAAGGTTCTGTCTTACCACGGGCGCCTGCGAGCCCCCGTCGTCGAGCAACTTGCCGATATCGTCGAGGGCGCTCAAACATCGTGGGACCGGATCATCTGCTCGTCGATCAAAGCCGAGCGGGCAAAGCTCGTAGAGAAGGATGGATCTTACGCCGCGCGCTGGACTGCAGAGAACGGCGATGACGACAGAATGGGCATTGTGCCAAAGTTCCGCGACTTCGAACGGACTGACCAGAAAATGTCCGGCCTTGTAGCCAAGGTCCGCGACGAAATCGCAGAATTGCATCGCATTCTGACAACCGATAATGGAGATCAAGGCAGCGACGGATCGCAGGTTACCGAAGCGAATGCAGCATCGCGCAAATATCAGCTCAAAGCGAGGCCGTCGGACCGCTCTGAAAGCGACGGCGGTGAACAGAGTGAAAGCGCGCGTGGAACGAAGCTACCCGGATTGCAGTCTCGCTCTATCGGCAAGGTCGATGGGATGCCCAACGAATCCAAACCCGATGACGACGGCAAATCAGACAGATCATCGCCCCGTTCCAAGCTCGAAGAACCGCCGACTCTCGTTGTGCTGCCCCGTCTGGAAAGCCGCTCGGCCAAAGAAGCGGAAGAGATCCTGCGCCCCTACCGCGAAAAGCTGCTGACAAAACCGGTGCCGTTGATGTTGACGCCGGATCTAGCACCCGTCCGGACAACATTAGTCCACATGCTTCCGCATTTGCAGACCGTGATCGACCGCCTTCTGATGCCAATGGCTTCATATGGAACCGTCACGATCCCGCCAGTATTGTTGGTCGGTCAGCCCGGCTGCGGAAAGACAACGCTCGCCGAGGAGCTCGCTCGCTTGCTCGCTCTGCCGTCCATCACCATCGACGGGGCCGGCATGGCCGATGCCAACGTGCTTGGCGTGGACCACCGATGGTCAACGGCGGGTGCAGCTGTCCATCTCGACCTCGTCGTACAGCACATGCTCGCCAACCCGTGCGTGATCATAGATGAGTTGGAGAAAGTCGGTGGCTCAACCAGAAACGGCGATGTGCAACAGAAGCTGATGGGTCTGCTCGAACCGCGCCGTGCAGGCAGCTTCATGGACACGTTCCTAAGCGTTCCGGTCGACTATTCGGGTCTGAACTGGCTGTTCACCGCAAATTCCACTGACGGCATTCCCGCGCCGCTGCTGAACCGACTTCAGATCATTCGCTGCCCCCCTCCCAAAGGCGAGCATCTCCCCAGCCTCGCGCCGCAACTGCTGGAAGCGACTTACGCCGCGCGAGGCCTGGGTCAGGAATGGTGTACTGCGCTGTCACCAGGCGAAATGGAGGCGCTACGGCGGCACTGGCTCGGCGGTTCGATCCGAAATCTGCGACGGCTGGTCGAAGCCGTGGTCGATGCGAGAGACGTTGTATTGCACCTCGCTTGACCGACTGGGTCGGGCGGAGAGCGGACGGTCGAGGCAGCGTTCAACTGCGGTGCGCCAAGTGCGGAAGCGGACCGTGGCGGCTGTCGACCGGGCCATCCGACTATGGCCGTTTCCGGACTTTGCCACCGGTCTGGGAAATAGGCAAAAGCAGACATTTCAAGCGTTAGCTTTCCCGCCAAACACTCATCATTCGCCCCGCAGATTGAGACGTCCATCGGCGATGCTGCACTAGTCGCCAGTGAAGCCCGCCTGCCGCAATCCTGCAGATAAATGGCGGTTCCGGCGCATCAAGTTCCAAACCAATTCGGATCGATGGTTCTCGATCATCATCATGGCTGCCCCTTGGTCCAATCCGAAACGGTGTTTCGAAACCCAGCCATCGTCGCCAAAAGATTTGCGGTTCGCCAGCGTTGGATTGAACCCACCGGACAGTTCGTAATCGGAGACGACCGCGGGATACCGATTTAGAAGGTGCCGTAGCGCGGGCAGGACGATCTCCGGCGCAAAGGGTAGCGACGCAATTATTGCCGCTGGGGCCAGCGTTCCGTCGTCCGGGCCGAATGGTGCGCCACGGGCCTGATAGCCGGAGAACGTGCGCCGGCGACCGCCTACGCTTATGCGAACTTTGCCCGGTCCGTCACCAGCGGACAGGCCCCACAGGTTTTCACAGTAGCCAGAGAAACCATGTGGATTGTGGATTGCATAGTTGCGGTGAACATGGACAGCACGTCGGCTGTTTTCGAAGTAGTCGCTGTTCCTTTCGCGCATCAGCGCATCGCGGATGCCGCGAAAGTCGATCCAGGCGTGGGAGAACTGGTGGACGAACAGCGGTCCGCCATAGATGAGGTCTTGGCCATATAGCGTTTTCCATTGGAAAGTCGCGGTCCAGTCGATGTAGCTTTTTGTCGGGATTGGATGGGTGGGCGAACCCAGTGCCAGGATGTGCAGGATTATCGCTTCACTGTACCCTTGCCAGCGATAGCGCAGGAAACCGCTTCCAGGCTTCCAGCCGAGACACAGCGATATCTGCCGACCCCGTGCCCAGTTCCAGTCCACACGCCGGTAGAGATGTTCCGAAAGCTCCCGTATTTCCATTTCCGCGGGGTCTTCGCGGTCGAAGAATGCGCCTGCGACAAGTACCCCTGCCATCAGAAGCGCGGTGTCGATCATGGAAAGTTCGCATCGCCAGGCACGCTTGCCCGTCCGCAAGTCCAGGAAGTGGTAGAAGAACCCTTTGTAGCCGGTCGCGTCGCCAGCTTTACCTTGCTGGCTGTTTGCGAAGAAACGCAGTGCAGCCAAGGTGAGATGAACAGCCCTTTCTCGACTGATCCAGCCACGGTTTACGCCGACCGGGTAGCACGACAGGGCAAACCCCGTGACCGCAATGCTGGCTGGCGCTTGTTCGCATGACGTATCGGCAACGAGCCCGTTTTCCGGATTCACCTCTGCCAGAAAGTACCCGAACGCCGCGCGCTGGAACCGGTCGAGCAGCTCGTCGTCTGTTGCCCAACCCTGTCGCATCATCGAGCACCGTCGAGCTGTCCCTGCCGCCACATCATGTAAATGCCCGACGCCACCACCAGTGCCGCGCCCAAGAGCATTGAAAGGCTTGGCGCTTCGTCGAAGACGACGATCCCCAGTATCAACAGAAACACGATCCGTGTGTAGCGAAACGGCATGACAACCGACACTTCGGCCATTCGCAGCGATGCGATCAGCAAAAGGTAGCCAGCTGATCCCAGAACGATCATCGGCCCGATGACCCACCAGTTGGTCTCGGCCGGGATCAGGCTTTCGCCGTTATACAGGACCCAGATAATCGCGAAGGGAACGGCTGCAATCATCGTATAGGTCGTCAGGCAGGTCGACGGCATATCCTGAGGTACCATGCGTGTCGTGAGATCGCGCACGGACAGGGCAAAAAGCGCTGAGACGACCCACAGCACGGATGGGTCGAACCGCACGGCACCGGGCTGCACGATCAGCAGAACGCCCGTAAAACCGACCGCAATGCAGGTCCAGCGTCGCCAACTCACTTTTTCGTTGAGGAAGAACACCGCACCGACTGCGACAAGAATAGGCGTTGCCTGCGTGATCGCGCCGACCGTGGAAAGCGACACATGGGTCAGCGCCAGGACCATGCTCGCCATGCCGATGATCTCGGAGCAGTAGCGCACCAGCAGAACCGGACCGAGCGCGCGGATATCGAACAGGGAATGCCCCGACAGCTTTGCCATGACTGCAAACATCACCAACCCGCCGCCCATGAGATAGAACAGCACTTGCGCTGGTGATAGAACCGATGCCGACAGCTTCACCAACGTGTCGGCCAGTGCGAAGGCTGCCATGGACAGAACCATAAGCAGAATGCCCCGGCTGGCGTTCGTTGTGGTCATTTGTTCGACAGCGTTTCGCGCGCAGTCTCGACCAGCGAAGACCGTCGTGTCGTCAGATACAGGCTGGTCTCGCTGTTCGATACGCCATCAATCTGGCGCAGGGCGCGCAGCATGGCGTCGAGGTCTGCCAGTGTCGGTGCGCCGATCTCGCAGACCAAATCCCAGCGCCCGTGGGTGGTGTGAACGGCCAGCACACCAGGCAGCCGGTCGAGGTTTTCGATGACACGTTCGGTGCCTTGCCCCTCGATTTCGATGAGCACGATGCCGCGCACCGCATGGCGTTCCACATCGTCACGCACGACCACCGAAAAGCCGACGATCTCGCCATCGCGCTGCAACCGCTCCAACCGGGCGCGCACGGTGGCACGGGTGACGCCTGCGACGGATGCCAACTGGGAAAGCGAAGCACGCCCGTCACGCTTCAAATGTGTGATGAGGTCGTGGTCCAGACTATCCATACCGGTCACTTGAACTGTGCGAAGCGGTCTGTCGAGGACGCAATTTGATCGATGTGCGGGATTGAAATTGTCGGGCATTGCCGGTGTCTTATCACCCAGCAAAACGAACGGATGCTGGCCATGACTGAACGCGGAAACCCGATCCTCATAGGGGCACCCGTAGAATGCGGTTCGCACCGGCGCGGATGTGTTATGGGACCGGCTTCACTGCGAACCGCCGGTCTCATGGAAGCGTTGGTGGAATTGGGACTGCACGTGGAAGATCGCGGGGATGTGGCACCTGGCACGACGGTTCACCTTGATGGCACCGCGGAGACGCAACGCGCTGCCTGCGCGTCCTGGATCGAGCCGCTCGCAATGGCTGCCTATGCCGCAGCAAAATCCGGCCTGCCGATCTTTCTGGGCGGGGACCATTTGATGGCCGCTGGCACCGTGACCGGAACGGCGAAGGCTGCACGTGAGCGGGGGCAAGAACCGTTCGTCCTGTGGCTCGACGCTCATCCGGACCTGCATGATCTATCTTCCACCGCGACGGGCAATCTACACGGCACTCCGGTGGCATATTTCACCGGCCGCGCGGATTTTACGCCGCACTTTCCCGCTCCTGTGGCAACCGTTCCACCCGCGAATGTGTGCATGATCGGACTTCGCTCAGTGGACACGGCGGAGCGGACAATTCTCGCCGGAAACGGCAGTGGGGATGGTGGTGCCTTCGACGTCTCCGACATGCGCGCGCTGGATGAAGGCGGTATCGCTGCACCCCTGCGCCGGTTTCTCGCGCGGGTCGCGGCCGCGAACGGCGCGTTGCACGTTTCCTTCGATGTGGATTTTCTCGACCCGTCCATTGCGCCGGCCGTCGGCACCACCGTGCCCGGCGGCGCGACCTTCCGGGAAGCGCATCTCGTGATGGAAATGCTGTGCGATAGCGGCCTCGTCACATCGCTCGATGTAGCCGAACTGAATCCGTTTCTCGACGAACGCGGACGGACCGCCAACCTTCTGGTCGATCTCGTGGCAAGCCTGTTCGGCAAGTCCGTGCTCGACCGTCCCAACCGGAGCTGAACACCATGACCGAGAAGATCATCGAAAAACCCGCGCCCGGACATTTGGCCATGGTGCCGTTCGTGTCTGTGGACAACATGATGCGGATCGTCAACGAGGCCGGTGTGGGCGCAACGATCGCGGCCATTGCCGAGCGTATCGAGGCCGACTTTCGCCGCTGGACATCGTTTGACAAAACGCCCCGCGTGGCCGCCCATTCGCCCGACGGCGTAATCGAGCTTATGCCGACATCAGACGGCGAATATCTACGGTTTCAAATACGTCAACGGTCATCCTGCCAACATGGCGCGCGGGTTTCAGACCGTTACCGCCTTCGGATTGCTGGCCCGCGTCGACAACGGTTATCCGGTCATGCTGTCCGAGATGACAGTCCTGACCGCGCTTCGCACGGCTGCCACGTCCGTCATGGCCGCGAAATACCTCGCGCCGAAGGGTGCCACCACTATGGCGATGATCGGCAACGGCGCGCAGTGCGAGTTTCAGGCGCTGGGCTTCCACACGGTTCTCGGTATCGAGGAGGTCCGCCTTTACGATATCGACCCGGCAGCGACCGCCAAGGCGGTTCGCAATCTCGATGGCACGGGCTTGCGCGTAGCGTCATGCACCAGCGCGCAGGACGCCATAGAAGGCGCGCAGATCATCACAACCTGCACCGCCGACAAGAAGCAGGCGACGATCCTGACCGACAATATGGTGGGTGCCGGTGTTCACCTGAACGCCATTGGTGGCGACTGCCCCGGCAAAACGGAACTGCACCGGGATATTCTGCTGCGCTCCGACATCTTCGTCGAGTTCCCGCCGCAAACGTGGGTCGAAGGCGAAATTCAACAACTCGACCCGGATCATCCCATCACCGAACTGTGGCAAGTCATTGAAGGCACCGCTGCCGGACGTACCAGTGACGGCCAAATAACGCTCTTCGATTCCGTTGGTTTCGCAATGGAAGACTTCTCTGCACTACGGTTCATCCACGATCAGCTGGAACAGACAGGCCACTACGTCGAACTCGATATGCTCGCAGACCCCGATGATCCAAGGGATCTATACGGTATGCTAAGGCGGGCCGAATAGGCTGCGGATGAGGACGATAACAGCGGATTGTCAATGCGATCGAAGTGCTCGCCGGTTAGGCTTTTGCCACCAAACGATTGGTTCGAACCTGGCCGGCGAAGATAGTCTGGAAAAGCCAAACCCGTAATGTACCCAGCAGCACCTCGATAAAGCTGAAATACGGCAGCCCCGTCATGCACTCCATGAGAAGCAACCCGGGGGCACTCCGGCTCCGCCAACATATATCGCGCCGTTCAGGTACAGTTGAATCATGGCCATCGGCGGTATCTGCGTGGTGACGACGATACTTTCTCCGTCAGACCATACCAGCGAACCACCCGCCGCCAGCGCAGTCAGCACAGCGTCCGACGCCGAGACAGAAGGACCGAAAACGACCGTCGTTTGTGCAAAACCGGGAACCGGGCGTGCCGCTAGAAATGCCGCCGGCAAGGCCAGCGCGAGCAGAACTAACGCCGCCGCCGCGCCATGCCTTCCCGCTCGCGTCAGTCCGTTTGGAGTGCTGCCGTTCGAGCGTAATCGCCAGCCGACCAGCAACGGCACAAGCCCGAACACGGCCAGCCAGCCGATGTCCCAGGCAAGGGGGATGTCGGAGTCCATGCGGATGCGATGAATGCCTAAAAGCCAATGGGAGCCGAGGGCGTCGACAACATGCCAGGCCCCGAAACCGATCAAACTCCAGGCTGCAACCAACCTGCCCGACCTGTCGGATGCCAGTGCACCACGCGCTTTCCAAAGCTGCCACAAACCCCAGGCAGCCACGGCGTACATGAGAACATGATACCAACCATCGGCGGCGATCTGAAAGCGTAGATCTCCATCGAGCGCGCTGAGCAGATGATGCCATTGGAGGATCTGATGAAGCAGCACACCGTCAAAAAAGCCGGATAAAGCGAACCCCAGGGCAAACGTCGCGACAAGCAGTCTTTTCTCGGAAGTCATCGGTTCATTTTCCACATCATGGGCCGGCCTCAACTAAAGCCACACCGCCGAAGTGCTGCAAGCATCCACCGCTATTGAGGGTGGAGAATGGAAGGCGACCTGTGCCTCGGGTGACTATCCCTTCCCGAGCTTCCAAGTCAGAAAAATCGTTGGAACCGGTAATCGTCTCCATTTTTTTGTCGGTATATCAGATAGTTGTGGAACCAGTGTCAGCATAGGGACTTGTTAGAATATCGGGAAAACTAAGATACCCGATCCCAATCGGTGCCGATCAGCGGAGATATCGTCATGCAATTGAAGAGTGACCTGTCCTATGATCGAGATAAGATCATGTTGACTTCTGGTTCCGTCGAACCCGAAGCGGTTTGCAACAGGGGCACCCGGTTTCCCACGTCGTTGCAACTGTCCTCGTGGCTCGACGAGAAGCGCACCAAGCAGGTGCGACGCGGGGAAAGCTGGCTTTCGAGCGCGATCGATCGGCCGGTTTTCGCCGTTTGCATTCCGGTGCATGACGAAGCGGGCGCACTGCCTGCAACACTGGCCGCACTTGATACGGCGCTTCGGGCCTGTTCCGAACGCGGCGTTGTCGTTCTGCTGATCAACGACACCCGGGATGGTTCGGCTGGTATAGGGCGAGAATGGGCGCTGCGAACCGGCCATGCCTGCGCGATTGTCGAGGTGTCGCTCGACCCTGCCATTCGCAATGCGCCCCATGCCCGGCGGCTGGCACTGGAAATCGGTGCGGATCTTTGCCCCCACGGTGCACTTTTGACCACCGATGCCGATACGCTCGTGGGGCCCGACTGGATCGCGGCCAACTTGCGCCATCTCGATACCAGTACCGGTTTGATCTGCGGTGCGGTGGGTGTGAATGAGGGCGAGATCGACGCTCTACCCGCTGCTGTGCGGATGTGCGGCGCAGCGGAGATGGCATATTTCGCCCTGTCGGAGCGTGCCTGGGCAGTTTGGTGCGATGGTACCGGACCTGCTCTCACGACCCGCGCCATGGGTGCCAGCCTTGCTATCAAAACACATCTTTATCGTCAGCTCGGCGGACTTCCACTTCCACCCGTTGCCGAGGACAAAGCGCTTGCGCGCCGCGTTCGACGCGCGGGTTTGCCTGTTATCGAAGCACAGGATGTGCGCGTGACGACATCCTGCCGGTTGGATGCCCGTGCACGCGGCGGCATGGGCGATGCCCTGCTGGAGCGCTGCTATCATGACGATCCCTTCTGCGACGAGGCGCTGGTTCCTGCTGCGGTGCTCTATCGCCGCAGCCATGTGTGGAACAGTCTGTACGGAAATACCGACGCGGCGCTCGATTTTGAAGATATGTGCGAGCGGCGCACCGACCTGTCCGCAGTGCGCATGCGCTTGAGTGACGTGAAGCGCGAGACGCATCGTCTGGCCCGAATGCTCGATGCCGATGTCCGCTCTGCCGCAGACGAGGGGATTGCGGCATGAGCACAGCCAGCACAGCGATCGACACATCCTGCTTACCGCTCGATGATATTGCGCAGAACGCAGCCAAGCGCGATGAACGCGGCGGTGATATTCTGCCTGATATCGATACACTGCGTGAAGCGGGTTGGCTCACGGCATGCTTACCCTGTGCCCGAGGTGGGCAGGGGTGGGGGTGTGATCATGCGTCCACAGAGGCCGCCTTCGACCGGCTGCGCGAATTGGGTCGCGCCAACCTGTCCGTCGCACGCTTGTTCGAGGGCCATATGAATGCGATAAAACTGGTCGCGCTGCACGGTTCGCCCGCAACGCAATCCATTGCGTTCGATGCTGTCGCCAAGGGCGCATTGATGGGCGTTTGGGGGGCCGATCAACCTGGGCAATCACTCAGTTTCGTCCACACGGGAAACGAGCTGATGCTGAAGGGTGCCAAGCGCTTTGCTTCGGGTATCGGCTGCGTGTCGTTGGTCGTGGCAAACGCGGATGTTCCCGGAGGACCGCAACTGATGCTCGTACCGACCGACGATGCAGCGCGCAGCGATGCGTCCGGTTGGACCGTATCAGGTATGCGGGCCACCGCTTCCGGCCTCTACGACATGACGGGCTTGCACCTCACGCGCGACCATCTGATCGGTCGCCCGGGTGACTATATGCGCGAACCCTGGTTCGAAGGTGGGGTCTGGCGCTATTGCGCCGCTCATCTGGGTGGGGCCGAGGCGCTCTACACCGCCATGTGCGACGCACTGTCCGGTATGGGGCGTGCGGCTGATCCCCATCAGGAATTACGTATCGCGCGGGCAGCCATCGCCGTGGAAACCGCCCGGTTGTGGGTTCTGCGTGCTGCAACCGCTGTGGAGCAACCGATCGATCCCAGCGATACGGTCGAGGCCGAGAACCGGGCGACGATGTCTCTTCTTGCCCGTGATGTCACCGAGGATGCCTGTCGCACGATTATCACTACGGTCGAGCAAGCGCTGGGAATGGGGGCGCATTTCGAGGGGCGGCCGATCGAACGTATGCGCCGCGATCTCGGTCTGTTCATCTGTCAGGCCGCACCGGATGCCAAGCGCTCGCGGGCCGTCAAGGTGCTGGTCGATCGCGGCGTTCTACCGGGCGATCTGTGAGCGTTCCACAAGCTGCCAAGGGCAGCGTGATCGACGCTGCTGCAAAGGCGGAGCCGATTTCCATCGCAGAACTGGCCCCGCCCGGCGGTGTTCTCGTCATCGTGCCGCATCCGGACGACGAGAGTCTGGGGTGCGGGCTTGCGATAGCGGCGGCCCATGCGGCAGGCCGGTCCATTGCGATCGTTCAACTGACGGACGGCGAAAGTTCACATCCCGGTTCCGCCGCCTATCCCCGCGAGCGGTTGGTGGAGCTGCGTCAACGCGAGATGGCTGCTGCGGTTGCGGCACTGGTGCCGGGTCGACAAGTCGATATCGTGCGGGTGCATCTGCCTGACGGGTCGAGCCGGCCCCATCACATCACCGACGACGATCACACGCGCATCGATACGCTGCTGCAGGACGTCGATGCAGGCTGCATATGGACAACCTGGGCGGGTGATCCGCATTGTGACCACGAGACCGCGGCCCATCTGGGTGACACATTGGCACAACGGCACGGCTTACCGTTGTGGAACTATATCGTCTGGGGTCGCTTCGGTGACCGCGCTTTGCCAACCTTGCCCCTGCGCAACTTTACCGCCCCGGAACAAGTTGGTGCCAAACTCAAGGCGGTCGCTGCCCACCGTTCGCAATTGACGACGCTTATTTCTGACGATCCAACCGCTTTTACCATGCCGGACGTGCTGACCCGCCACTTCGTCGAACACCCGGAGGTCTTTGTGGCTGGAAAGACCTGGTCTGGGCAAACCGTGTTATGAGCGAAGAAGACCGCGCCAAAACCTTTGATGATCTGCTCAGGGCGGACCGCGACCCTTGGGCGTTCGAAACGAGTGCTTACGAGCGCGATAAACGTCGGGCCACAATGGCTGCCCTCCCTGACCGCCAATTCGCGCGCGGGTTGGAAATCGGGTGTGCCATCGGCGTGTCCACCGCCGATCTCGCATCGCGATGCGATGCGTTTCTCGCTGTCGATATTTCGCAGGCTACGCTGTCGCGGGCGCAGGAACGCCTTTCCAGTCGACCCCAAGTCACATTCCAGCGCGGTTAAATTCCCGACGAGTGGCCCGAAGGCCGGTTCGACCTCATCGTTGTGTCGGAAGTGCTCTATTTCCTGAGCGCAGAAGAGGTAGCCCGGGCCGCGGAGCGCGCCTTCGAGGCGCTGGTGTCTGACGGCGTATGCCTCCTCGTCAACTGGACGGGGGACAACACTCTTCCCGTTGACGGCAACGAAGCTGTAGCGACGTTTCAGCAGTCGGCACCATGGACTTCAGTGTTGACCCAAACAGCGGATCACTACCGTATCGACATTGTGCATCGCTGCTGAGCATGGGCGGAAGCCGACGAGTTCTCTATCGAACACTGCCAACGTTTTGGGGCGGGAGCCGGAAGTCTCCTTGACGGAAATGCGTTCTTCCACTTGAGGTTAGCAGATTGATCAAACAGGCATATTTTCCAACCAAGCCTACTGCGACGTTAGATCGCGGACAAATTCCGGCGCTATCAATCTAGAGCGATTGGTGCTCTTTCCGTGCACCGTATCAGCGAACGGTGTGCGGAGAACTTTCTCTATACGAGACCAAGCAGCCTTAACTGTAACAGTCTCGGAGGTGTTTTGCGCTAGTTCAGGTAGCAGGACTATGTGATGCGTATATTGGTTACCGGTGGTGCAGGGTTCATCGGGTCGCACACATGTATTCAACTGATAGAACAGGGCTTGTACCCTGTCGTCTACGACAATTTCTCGAATTCGAACCCGAACGTAGTTCGGCGTATGAGCACGGTTGCAGGCCGGGATATTTCTGCTGTTCAGGGCGATGTTTGTGACCGGTCCTTGTTGGAAGCCACGATCGACCGGTACGGGTGTGAAGCCGTCATTCATTTTGCTGGCGCGAAGGCCGTTGGTGAAAGCATGGCTGATCCGGTCGGATATTATATAAACAATGTCGCCGGAACTTTGACGGTTATCGAGGCGATGTCCAATTGCGGCGTCAACAGGCTGATTTTCTCATCCTCTGCATCCGTCTACGGGCAACCGACCGTCCTGCCGATCCCCGAAGCCCATGCGTTGGCACCGATCAGCGTTTACGGCGACACGAAACTGGTTGCCGAAAATCTCATGAGATCGTTGCACCGGGCTCATCCGGACTGGTCAATCGTCATACTGCGATATTTCAACCCGGTCGGAGCCCACCGTTCGGGTCTGATAGGCGAAGATCCCAATGACATTCCCAACAACCTCATGCCGTACCTGTCACAGGTAGCTGCCGGGTTGCGGCCGGCATTGCAGCTTTACGGGAACGACTATGATACGCCTGATGGTACCGGTGTGCGGGACTATATTCACGTGGAGGATCTTGCCGCCGGTCATATCGCGGCGCTTGGAATGCTCGACGACTCCGGTTGCACGGCTTTGAACCTTGGAACGGGTCGGGGGGTAAGCGTACTCGAACTCATCGCCGCCTTCTCGCAAGCGACCGGTCGGTCAGTTCCCTATCAGATAACCCGACGCCGTCCCGGCGATGTGGCGGCCTGCTATGCCGACCCGACACGGGCCCACGATATCCTTGATTGGAAGGCGCAGCGGACAGTATACGATATGTGCCGCGACAGTTGGAACTGGCAGCAGCGGAGCAGCGGTACATTCGACCAGTTGGCGGTGGCGAGAACCGGATGAGCCGCCAGACGGCATAAACCAGCGCACCATAGCTCGGGCGCCTCCGGGTAGTGGATCCCTCCTGTATGCGACATTCCGTACCCGCCGAACCCTGCTGGGTTCAATCCAGTGCAAACCGATGCAGGACGGAATGTGGCACACGCGCCAGATTGACTGCCAGCGAGGTCGGGCCCGCGGGATAATTGCTGCGTCAGGGAGGCTGTTTGCACCCCAGATCGTTGGCTTTGCTAGGGTTGGGATGGCGTTCGCGTGTTGCGAAATCAGATGGTGAGTCAATCACTTCGCGATACTATCGTCATCATTTCCGACCGCGTCGATACGTGCGCTGATGCTCGGCAAACCCGGCCGTTCTCAGACAAGCTCAATGGTTTTGCGACCCTTGAGGACTTCCATGCATCGAAGCCGGACAGTCCGGGCGCTTCCGTAACAGGTGGATATCTGGAACGGATGCCTTTGGCTTTGGTCCGGCTCGGGATGGTCGACCGGGTTGAGATTTGGCACCATCATCTCGGCGGGGGTCAGTCCACATCCGTTCCGGACGGTGCGTTCCTCACACGTCGCACATTTGCAGTGGACGAGGCCACCCCACCGTTCTCGTCCCGGGCGATGCTCATGCATATCGCCACGTTCGGTCCACCACGTATTCTCTGTGTTTTAGGCCTCGGCGTGGACATGGACATACTCGAAGCCTGCAAATCCAGTTTCCGAATCTACAACTCCATCGACGCGCCGGCTCTGCGGGTACCAGAAAGCGTCAGCGCCCAGTTCGATCTCGTTCTGACAGGATCGCCCCGGCAAAGCGCCGTCGTCCAGGCCGCACATCCCGACAAGGCGTGCGCGATCATGCCGATCGGCCCGGAATTCGCCGATCCCAAGACGTTCCGCCCGCTCGACTTGCCGAAGGAATTCGACATCGTCTATGTGGCGGCAGCCCAGCCCTACAAGCGTCACGACATCCTGTTCGATGCTCTGGTACGTCTGCCGCGCTCCATCCGGGCTTTATGCGTGTTCGGGTATGGAGAGGACGCCGACGCCTTGCGCCTTGAAGCCGACACCAAAGGTCTCGACGTCTCGTTTGTCGGGCCGCCGGGAGTTCCGTTTGCCGAGGTGAACCGCTTGATGAACCTTGCGCGCATGGGGGTCGTCTGTGGGGTGGACGATGGAGCCCCTGCCATTTTGACGGAATACATGCTGGCCGGTCTGCCGGTGCTGGCGAACGACAAGCTGGCTTGCGGGCTGCAGTTCATCACACCCGACACCGGGCAAACGGCATCCGCGGACGGATTTGCCGACGGCATTACGGCAATGTTGAACGATCTCGACACGTTTCAACCCCGTAAGACGGTATTGGAGAATTGGACATGGCCCCATTCCGGCGCCCGTCTGGCTGGACTTATCGAGGATGGAATACGGCGCAAGGAAGCCCTTTCAACCTTTATTGACACGGATAGAAATGGTGGGCTGGCCGCGCTTGCCCCACCCGTATCGACAAGCCAGAACAGAACGCTATCCGCTATCCGCTATCGAAAGGACCTCGGACCTATGAGTTCACAACCGATCGGGAGCTCACAACGGATGGGTTCCGCAGGACAATCCAAAGTCAAACCCCCGCTACTGTGCTTCTCCCATCTGCGATGGGATTTCGTGGTGCAGCGTCCCCAGCATCTGATGCGATTGTTCGCAGCGGAACAGGCTGTTTGGTTTTGGGAGGAACATATTGGTTGCGACCACCCGCTTCCCTATCTCGAACATCACCATTTTCCGGCGGACAATGTTACCGCTTTGCGCCCCCGCTTGCCGCACTGGTGGAATGGGGACGAGGTGGAGCAGGGATTGCGGCAGCTGCTCGATCAGTTCGTCGCAAGTGTGCTGCGTGAGAGACCGGTCTTATGGTTCTACACACCGCTTGCACTGCCCTACGCGCGGCATTTGGAATGTACCGCGGTCGTTCATGATTGCATGGACGAATTATCCGCGTTCGATTTCGCCGACGGCAGGCTGAAAGGGTTGGAACGAGAGTTGCTCGGACTGGCCGACGTGGTGTTCACCGGTGGTCGCAGCCTGCATGAAGCCCGCCGGGGCCGTCATGATGATATCCACCTGTTTCCCTCCGCAGTGGATGCGCAGCATTTTCAGCAGGCGCGCGGTGCGTGCGATGTGGCGTCCGATTTGAAAGACGTTCCAGGCCCGCGTCTTGGATATTTCGGTGTCATCGACGAGCGGGTGGACCTGGTGCTGCTGCGCGATGTGGCGGCAGCCCGGCCCGATTGGTCGTTCATCATGGTCGGGCCTGTAGTAAAGATAGACCCGTCCAACCTACCGCACCTTCCCAACATTCACTGGCTGGGGTCGCGGTCTTACTCCGAGTTACCAGCCTATCTGGCCGGATGGAACGTGGCTCTGATGCCCTTCGCCATGAATAAGGCAACCCGCTATATCAGCCCGACCAAAACACCGGAATATTTGGCCGGTGGACGACCGGTCGTCTCCACCCTCGTGCCCGATGTGGTCGCCAGCTATGGCCATCTGGATGGCGTGATTATCGCCGATACAGCGCAGGCATTCATCGCAGGCTGCGAAGAGGCGCTGGCGCTACCAACCGATGGCGAATGGCTCACTGCGGCCGACCGGGTGGTTGCAAAACAATCCTGGACGCGCACCCAAGCCGCCATGAGCGGCCATATCGAGCGGGTTTCCGCCAACCGCTCCAGCAAACCGGCAAGCCCATCCCTGCGGCGGCACGAACCGGAGATACTGGTCGTGGGCGCGGGCTTTGCCGGTGCCGTATTGGCCGAGAGACTGGCAGCCGATGGCGGAAAACGGGTATTGGTGATCGACAAGCGCGACCACATTGCGGGTAACGCCTTCGATCATCAGGATGCCGCAGGCGTCCTCGTCCACCGCTACGGACCGCATATTTTCCACACCAATGCACAATCGGTCGTCGATTATCTGTCGCGTTTTACCCAGTGGCGCCCATACGAGCATCGCGTGTTGGCCGAAGTGGACGGCAAATTGCTGCCGATACCCATCAACCGCACCACGTTGAATGAGCTATACGGACTATCGCTCTCGACCGACGAAGAGGCTGGCGCCTATCTTGCCAGCAGCGCCGAGCCGGTGGACGTGGTCAAGACCTCCCGCGACGTTGTCGTGAATGCGGTGGGACAGCATCTCTACGAGACGTTTTTCCAAGGCTACACGCGCAAGCAATGGGGGCTGGACCCATCGCAACTGGACAAGTCCGTCACATCGCGGGTGCCCACGCGCACCAGCACGGACGACCGCTACTTCCAGGACACTTTCCAGGCCATGCCAGCGGACGGCTACACCGCCATGTTCGAGCGCCTGCTGGACCACCCGAATATCACTGTGGAAACGGGCGTCGATTACGACGACGTGCGGGACGGACTCAACGTGGAACACACGGTCTATACCGGCCCGGTGGACGCCTTTTTCGGCCATTGCTTCGGGCGTTTGCCGTATCGCTGCCTCTCGTTCCGTCATGAAACCCACGACAGGAACCGCTTCCAACCGGTTGCTTGTGTGAACCAGCCGCTTGAAAACGTGCCCCATACCCGCATTACGGAATACAAGCACCTGACGGGGCAGACCCATCCGCAGACCAGCATCAGCTACGAATACCCCTCCGACGAGGGCGACCCGTACTATCCTGTGCCACGGGAGGAAAATCAGGTTCTGTACCGACGCTATGAAGCGCTTGCAGCAGCTATTCCGGATGTATCCTTCGTTGGGCGTCTGGCGACCTACCGGTATTACAACATGGACCAAGTCGTCGCACAGGCGTTGACTACCTACGACCGCTTGCAAAAGGGTACGGGCCGGGGACGCAAGTCGTTGCAGCCTCGCACCAGTGAGAGTGCGGGCGCGGCGGGCAGTCGCGCTGCCGCATTCGCTCCCAGCGTGTCCGAACCCGATCGATGAGCATCAGGCCATTGCGGATCGTGCTTGCAACGGACAGCACAACGCCGTCCGGCGTTGGCCGTCATATGATTACCCTGGCCCAAACACTTGCGGCAGTTGGCGGGCATAATGTTCTCCATCGCCGCGCCGCCATCGTCCGGCCTGCTGGAGGATGCGCGTGCAGCCAAATGTACCGTGCAGGCCTATGATGCGCACCGACCCGAGGAGTTTGCCCGCTGGTTGGCCTTTATCGGCACCGATGTGCTGCACGTCCATGCAGGAATAGGCTGGGAGGGGCACGGTCTCGTCGCTCTGGGTTTGCGTCACCGTGCCGACCAGCACGGTTCCGACCGCCAAAGTCCTATGGTGGTCCTGCGCACGGAACATCTCCCTTACCTGCTGACCCATGCCGGACAGAAGGCGGAGCATGCCCATTGGACGGCCCTGGTGGACGCGACAGTCTGCGTTTCCCAAGCCGTGGCAGACACTTATATCGAAGCCGGACACCCCCCGACCGGCTTGCACGTCGTGCGCAACGGTATCGTACCCGTAGCGACCAGTACGGACCGCGCAGCGACCCGTGACCGTTTGGGCTTGGCCGACGATACGTGCGTGCTCCTGACAGTTGCCCGGTTGAGCGAACAGAAAGGCCACGCGACGCTGCTTGATGCGTTCGGAATTTTGCGCCGCACGCACCTTGACGTGCATTTGCTTCTTGCGGGTGATGGGCCGTTACGAGCCGATCTGGAGGTTCAGATCAGGAACGCCGATCTGACGGGTGCGGTGACTTTGCTCGGCAACCGCACCGATGTCGGCGACCTGCTGGCCGCGTGCGATGTTTCGTGCTGCCCTCCCGGTTCGAAGGTCTCCCGCTTTCCCTGTTGGAAGCCATGGCTGCAGAACGCGCGATCGTGGCAACTGCAATTGGCGGCACGATGGAGGCATTAGTAGGTTCCGAAGCCGATGGTGAGCAGCCATGTGCTTGGACTGTCCCGCCCGACAACCCGGACCGCCTCGCCTCCGCTCTCGCTGCGGCGCTGGATGATCCCAAAGAACGAAGCCGACGTGCTTCTGCTGCCGCCAAACGCTTCGACCACCATTTCGCTGCAGCCCCGATGGGGGAAGCGATGGCCGCTCTTTACGCTGCAACGCTTGCTTCCTGCGCACCTCCCTACCCGTTTCCCGGAACACCTCCCATGACAGATACTACACTGCAGGAACCCGCCGAATTCCGCCCGACACGTATCGGTTTCGTAGGTGCCGGTGGCATCGCCCACCGACACCTCGATATCCTGTCGCGTTTCGATGACGTGGAAATCGTAGCCTTCGCCGATACCGACATTCACCGTGCCGAACAGGCTGCTGCGCCTTTTCAGGCGCGCGCCTTCGATGGTCACGAGGCGATGCTGGAGGCGGTGGAGCTCGATGCACTCTACATCTGCATCCCACCGTTTGCCCATGGCGATGTGGAGCGCGCAGCGATTGCACGGGGCATTGCGATCTTTGTCGAAAAACCCGTTGCGCTCGATCTGGAACAGGCCCGCAGCATTGCAGCCGAGATCGAGCAGGCGTGCCTCATCACGGCAACCGGCTATCACTGGCGCTATCTCGATACGGTAGACGAAGCCCGCGCCCTGTTGCGCGACAATCCGGCCCAACTCGTTTCCGGTTACTGGCTGGATAGCACGCCCCCACCGCAATGGTGGTGGAAGCAAGACCAGTCGGGCGGGCAGATGGTCGAACAGGCCACTCATCTGCTTGACCTGGCACGGTTTCTTCTGGGCGAAGTGGTTGAGGTCTACGGACGTACGGCCTACCGCGAGCGGGACGATTTTCCAGGCCTGGATGTGCCGACGACCACCACCGCAACGCTGACATTCGCCTCCGGCGTGGTCGCCAACATCGCGTCGACCTGTCTGCTGGGCTGGAACCACCGTGTCGGGCTTCACATGTTTGCCGACAAGCTGGCCATCGAACTGACAGACCACGACATCATGGTCGATACGGGCCATGGGCGCCCTCAGCGTCGTGCCGAGGGTGACCCGGTGTGGCGGGAGGATCGCGATTTCATCGATGCGGTACGTGGAGGGGAGAACCGCATTCGTGCGCCCTATGCCGATGCCTTGCAGTCGCATGCACTGGCTTTGGCGGTGCTGGATTCGGCTCGCAGTGGACAGCCGGTAAAACTCGATGGCGAAGGCACACCGAGGGCCGATCCGGCACCCCTGCGGATGCAACGGGGACCGGAAGAGGCCCATCAAGGCCCACCACCGGGGCATCGTCATGTGCGCTCACTCGGAATCGAGCGGTCGCACCAGGCCTATATTCATGGCTACGATGAGGCGCCGCCGCATGACGGGCAGGTGCGCCTCGATACGCTCTATTCGGGTTTCTCAGCCGGTACGGAGCTGACCTTCTACAAGGGCACCAACCCTTACCTCCATTCACGGTGGGACGAGGGCCGGGGCGTCTTCCAGCCAGGGGAAGCCGGCATGCATTACCCGGTGCCGTTCCTCGGTTACATGGAAGTCGCGCGGATCGCCCAATCCCGCGCTCATGGTTTCCACGATGGCCAGCATGTTGCGCTCACCTGCGGCCACAAGACCGGACATTTAGCCGACCCGTTCCACGATATACTGACAGCGATGCCCGATACACTCGATCCGATGCTGGGCATTTACGTCGCCCAGATGGGTCCGATCGCCGCAAACGGTATTCTCCATGCCGATGCCGAGATGATGGGACCATCCGTCTCACGGTTGGGCGAAGGGTTGGTGGACCGTCCTACACTGGTTATCGGCGGCGGTGTCGTTCGGTTGCTGACAGCTTTGTTTGCCGCCCAAGCAGGCGCAAGCGAGGTCGTGGTGGCAGATCCCTCACCCTTCCGTCGCGCATGTGCGGAGGCTTTAGGCCTGACCGCAATGGAAGAAGGCCAAGCGGTGGACTATGCCAAGGCCCGCTGGCGCCATGGCGGCAACGACCGGGGTTCCGATATCGTTTTTCAGACACGAGCCGATGCGGGGTCGCTGCACGCCGGCATGCGCGCGTTGCGCCCGCAGGGCTGCGTGATCGATCTGGCTTTCTATCAGGGTGGAACCGACGCCCTGCACCTTGGGGAGGAGTTCCACCACAACGGCCTGTCGCTGCGCTGCGCCCAGATCGGCCGCATGCCCCGCGGCTTGGTGGAGTCTGGCCGAAGGCACGCCTGAGCCAGGAAACCCTAAAGCTTCTGCAAGCGCGCGGAGACGATATCAAACGTCACATGATAACCCACGTTATCCCATTCGGAGACACCCCCGGGTTTCTCGCACATCTGGTCGCTGACCGCCCGGACATGATCCAGGTCGTGTTCGATATGCAAGCGTGAGCGATGCACACGAGCCTCCGCGCTCCGTCGACGATGGACCGGACGATCTGAACCCTGCCGTCCTGCACTGGGTCGAACCGGAGCATGAGCCGATCTCGGTTCTGTTCGTCTTCGCGTGGCTTGTCGTTGGTGGCGAGGAAACGGAGGTTCGGTTGCTTGCAGAAGCCCTGGACCCGGCCCGGTTCCGATCGAGGTGGTCGCCTGCTTCCGCAAGCCCGGCATGCCGGAACAGACCCACGACCAGTTGCACAGGGCAGGCGTTGCCGTCGACACCGTGCCTTATGCGCTGTCGATGGAAGACACCGTG
Organism: uncultured Alphaproteobacteria bacterium; assembly: GCA_963711195.1. Lineage (GTDB taxonomy): Bacteria > Pseudomonadota > Alphaproteobacteria > Rhizobiales > Rhizobiaceae > Pseudahrensia. Next base: position 1,434 of record CAVQDK010000011.1, on the reverse strand, counting down.
GCCTATCTGGCTGATAAAGTCGGTCGTTACGATGTGGTCGTATCGTGCCAGGACGTAGCCGACATCTATCCCGCGCTTGAACGCATGCGGTTGCCACCGCCACTCATCGAGCATGGCGGGCTCGTGCGCGAGGCGTTGTCGGGGCCCAAACACCTGACATCCCGTTACGTCGGCGTATGTCGCACGATCCGGGATGCGGCCGCGTCCCGCATGCCGGGCCGTGAGCACCATGCGATCGAAATCCCGTCCATGGTCGATCTTGAAGTCGTGCATCCCGAACGCCGTGCAGCGGTTCGTGCCGCGCTTGGCATTGCGCCGGAAACGCCTCTGATCGGGTGGGTCGGGCGTCTGGATGCCCGGAAGCGCCGTCGAAGACTTTATTGACGCTGCCACTATTATGACGGCCAGCCGGCCCGACACCCGCTTCGTCGTGATCGGCGGCCCCGACGCCTTCATGCCGGACTATGCCAATTCGTTGACGCCCGCGCCAGTGCGCTCGGTTTGGCAAACACACTGATGTTTCTTGGCGACCGCGCCGATATACCGGACCTGATGGTCGCGCTGGACGTATTCGTCTGGCTATCACGGGACGAGGGCATGCCCCATGTCATCGGTGAAGCGGGTGCGGCTTCCCTGCCGGTCATCGCCACGCGAGATAACGGGAGCCTTCAACAGATCGACGACGGAGCGAGCGGACTGTTCGTGCCCCACGAGGACCCGCCTGCGGTGGCCAACGCCTTGCTGCGGCTCATCGAAGACCCATCGCTGCGTCATCGTCTCGGCGATGCGTTACGGGCGAAGGTCGAGCGTGATTACGCCGTGCCCGTCGTGGCGAAGGTTTGGGCATCTTTGCTGGAAGAGGTTGTGGCCGAGAGACCGGCTGCGCCACCCCCGTCTTTATTCGCCAGCTTCCTGCAAGGCGGGTTCAAATCCTCCACCCATCGGCGTGCCCCCACGACCGTGCCCGTGTCGACATGATCGCTACAACTGGCCACGATATCAACGCGGCGACCGACTATGCCCTTCTGCGCGAACAGGGCATCGGCACTGTGCGGGACGCAGTACGTTGGCACCTGATTGAAATCGTGCCGGGCCAGTACGATTGGTCGAGCCTCGACAGCCAGCTTGCCGCTGCCGAACGCGGCAATATGCAAGTCATCTGGGACGCTATGATTACGGCTGGCCGGACGATATCGACGTCTGGACCCCTGCTTTGGTGGATCGGTTCGCGCGGTTTGCAACCGCAGCGGCCAACTACATCGCACAGAGAACGCCGGGTGCCCCTATGTTCCGCGCCCGTCCCGATCTCCTTTCTTGCCTGGGCCGGTGGGATGCGGGATATCTGAACCCGTTTTGCCACCACCGCGCGCACGAACTGAAAGTGCAGCTGACACGCGCGGCCATCGTCGCCATGGACGCCATCCGCGAGTCCTG
>CAVQDK010000010.1:0-163824 GCA_963711195.1 uncultured Alphaproteobacteria bacterium | reverse complement strand
AACGCGATGTAGAGCAGGGGCTGAGGGTGAAATGCCAGCGTCCAGAACGCGATGCCCATATAGAAGCCACCCAGCGGTCCGCGGATTTCGGAATAGCCGAACCGGCGGCCCGGCAGGGCGGCCAGGCCGGTCCAACCCATGACCGTGCGGGGCATCAGGAAGGTGATGAGCCCGCCGAGAAATATGATGAGCGCCGACACCCATGCGCCCCATTCTCCAAGCGACGCCGGCCAGACGAATTCGATGAAACCCATATGCGACTGTCCTTCCGTTCGCGACGGCGTGATCCTATAGTGGACGCCGACAACCCTATGCACAGCGCATCGCTGAAAGGCACCCCATGCAGGAACTCTTCGCACGTATCGCCGCCAATGTCGGCGTCCCCGAACCTCTCGCCGAAAAGGCCGTGGGAATGGTTCTCGGCTACATGCAGCGGGAGGGCACGGACGGGTCCGTTGCCACCATGATCGAAAGCATGCCCGGTGCGATGGAACTGATCGCGCAGTTCAACGGAGCGGAAACCGAGGCACCGAAGTCTGGCGTCGGAATGCTCGGCGGCCTCATGGGCGCTGCCTCTGCGCTCGTGGGCGGCGGCAATTCCGGTGGTCTCATGGCAATGGGCCAGTCCCTGATGGCCGAAGGGCTCGACATGGGTCAGATCAAGGGAATCGCGGAAGAAACCGTGACATTTGCCCGTGAGAAAGCCGGCGACGAGACCGTCGACAATGCCCTGAAGGCGATCCCGGGTCTGTCGACGATTCTCTGAGCCGGAGAAAGCGATCCGTCGCCCGATCGGATCGGGGTGGCGGAGGGCTTCGGTAAGTGGTCAAACCACCACGATCGGCGAGCCGGACGGCACGCGGTCGTAGAGGTCTATGATGTCCTGATTGAGCAGCCGGACGCAGCCGCTGGAGACGGCGCGACCGATGCTGGAGGCTTCCGGGGAGCCGTGAACGCGGTAGAGCGTGTCCTGCCCGCCTTCGAAGATGTAGAGTGCCCTCGCGCCGAGCGGGTTCTGCAGGCCAGGTGGCATGCCGCCGTTCTCGGCGGAATATTCCTGCAATTCCGGCTGGCGGGCGATCATCTCGGCTGGCGGCGTCCATTTCGGCCAGCGTTGCTTCCACTGGATCTTGCCCCGCCCGCTCCATTCGAAACCGGCCCGGCCAAGCCCCACGCCGTAGCGCATGGCCGTGCCGCCCGGCTCCGTCCAGTAAAGATAGAACGTGCCCGTATCGACGACCAGCGTGCCAGGCGGATAGCCGGTCGTGTTGTCGACCTGACGGCGGAAATATTGCGGTTTCACCAGCCGCAGATCGACGGCGGGCACGGGAAAGCGCTCGTTCGGCAGTGGCCCGTAGAGACGCTCGTAATAGGAGTAGGCCTCGTTCTGCGCCCGACGGGTCGCCAACCTCTGCTGAAGTTCCGGGTCCGGCCCGGCGCAACCGGCCAGCACCATGGCGCTGCTCGCGCCCATGCCGGCGAGAAAGACACGCCGGTTGAGAATGATGCCGGATTTCACACTCATATCACTCACAAAACCACCATCTGCGCGCCCGAAGGCACGTCTGTCACGAAAACTCTCACATGGCAGTTCGCCGCCTACCAACAACCGATGGACACGAAGCGTCCGGGAGATGACGGCCGTCTCGTGCCATGAACGCGATAGGTTTATCGCGGTTGCTACGTTCAGGAATAGAACGCGTGTCATGGCGGCGTGAAGCCTATGGCCGACACGACTGCGTGATCGTGCCGGGGGTAGCGCGTTCGACGCGGTGTTTCTACTTTGAGACCTGACAATACGAACCGGAATATGCCGCCATGAGCTGGAGCCCTTGCCCCGATCCCGTCCCCGGCGACGCCGACAGCGTATCGGCCATCGAGACCCTGATCGTGCCCCGCGCCGTCGATTTGGGCGAAATGACCGTGCGCCGTGCGCTGCCTTCGGTGAAACGGCAGATGGTGGGGCCGTTCATCTTCTTCGACCAGATGGGCCCGGCGGAGTTTCTGACCGACGAAGGCATCGACGTTCGCCCTCACCCGCACATCAACCTGGCCACGCTGACCTATCTGTTCGAAGGGCAGATCCTGCACCGCGATTCGCTGGGCACCGAACAGGCCATCGAAGCGGGCGCGGTGAACTGGATGAAGGCGGGGCGCGGGATCGTGCATTCCGAACGCACCGCTCCCGACCTGAAGGCCAGCGGACAGCGGCTGTTCGGGCTGCAAACCTGGATGGCTCTGCCGGAGGCCGACGAGGAGAGCGACGCCGCCTTCCTGCACCATGGGGCCGACACCCTACCGAAGATCGACGCCGACGGCGTTTCGGCGCGGCTGATCGCCGGCAGCGCGTTCGGCAAGACGTCACCGCTGAAAGCGTCCTCGCAGACCTTGTACGCCGATATCGGCCTGGCCGCGGGCGCGTCCGTGCCCATCGACCCGACCTACGACGAGCGGGCGCTTTACACGATCGACGGGGAGATCGAGATTGCGGGTGACACGTTCGAGCCGGGGCAGCTGCTCGTGCTGCGTCCGGGAGACGCCATCACGGTGCGGGCGCGGCGGGCGTCGCGGTTCATGCTGTTCGGCGGCGACCCGATGGGGGGCCCGCGCTATATCTGGTGGAACTTCGTCTCCTCACGGCCCGAACGCATCGAGCAGGCCAAGGAGGAATGGCGGCGCGGTCGCTTCGACACCGTGCCCGGCGACGAGGCGGACTTCATTCCCCTGCCGGAGGATGGCACTAGGCCGCGCCGTGCGGAAGGTGGTGTTGCCTATCCCTGACGTTTGCGGGGAATGTTGAGGGCGATACCGGCGAGGATCAGCGCCGACGCCCCGACGAGCGGCAGGGTCAAGGCTTCGCTCAGCCAGACCAGACCGCCCGAGCGCCGCGACCACCGGAACCAGCAGTTGCAGCACGGCGGCCAGTGACGTGCCGAGGGCAGGCAGCACGGCGTACCAGACGGCATAGCCGATGGCCGAGGTGATCGCACCGGAGGCCAGTGCCAGCGCGATGCCGGTTCCGCTCAACGGTTGCCCTGCGACACCGGCCCATACGACGAGCACCAGCGCCAGTGGGACGCAGCCGACGAAGTTGCGGGCGGTATGGGCCAGCGGCGCGTCCGCCTTGCGGCCCAGCAAGGTGTAGGCACCCCACGCCACACCCGCCACGACCATCGCCAATGCAGGGGGCAGAGAGGGCGTCACGGCACCCGGCAGCAGCAGCCAGACGAGGCCGGTCAGCGCCAATGCCATGCCGGCAGCCTGCGACGGGTGCAGCCTTTCACCGTTCGCCAGTGCCGTCGCCGACCATGGTGATCTGCACCGTGGCGAACAGGATGAGCGCACCTGTTGCCGCTCCAAGGGCAAGATAGGAGAGCGAGAAGAAGACGGCATAGGCGGCGAGTGCGCAGATGCCGGGCAGGTCCGCTGGCCGGGGAACCGACGGTCGCAGCCCGGCCAGGAGAACCAGAACCAGCGCGCCTGACACCAGACGCAGGCCGGTGAACATCTCCCAGCCCATCAGATCGTCCGCGAGGGCGGCCCGTGTCAGCAGGGAATTGCCCGCGAAGGCCACGATCGCGAATGCGGCGAGGAGAAAGGTCCGCATGGTCGCGTCCGGCTTCGGCTTTGCCGATACCTAGCGGCGTTAAACATGGGAGGCGACCGGCGTGCGGTTCATTTCCCGGTGAAGACCGGTTTCTCCCTGGCGAAGAACGCGGCCACCCCGGCCTTGCAGTCGGCACTTTCCAGCAGCGCGTCCTGTTCCAGCCCTTCTGCGGAGATGGCATCGGCGTAGTTCATGGAACCGACCCGGCGAAGCAACCGCTTCGCTGCGGCCATGGCCAGAGGTGCTCCCGTGGCGAGGCTTTGCGCCCATTCCATCGTCGTGCGATCGAGGTCGGAAACGGACGTCAGCTTGTTGGCGATGCCGTAAGCCAGGCAGTCGGCAGCGGAAATCTTCTCCCCTTCCAGCACGGCCTGCAGCGCGCGGTGGTAGCCCATGTTCTGCAACAGCAGCTGGGTGTTGCCCCCGTCCGGCACCAGCGCGATGGCCGCGAACGCCATGTAGACGGTCGCATCGTCCGCCATCGTCACCAGGTCGCAATTCATGGCGAAAGCAGCACCGATGCCGGCGGCGGAGCCGTGCACCTGCGCGATCCAGATTTTCGAGCTGTCCGCGATGCCGGTCAGCGCGGGTTTGTATTCCCGGTCGATATGGGCGGAAACGGGATGCTCGAAACCCTTCGCCAGATCGGCTCCCGCGCAGAAGCCGCGCCCGGTGCCTTTCAGGATGACCACGCGGATGGCGTCGTCGCGCTCCAGATCGACGATGGCCTGCCGAAGTTCGGCGCGCAGGTCGGCGTCAAGGGCATTGAACTGTTTGGGGCGGTTCAAGGTCAGCGTGGCGACGGGACCGTCGGTTTCACGCAACAGGACGGGGTCGCTCATGTCAGGGCACCTTCGTTTCGCAGGGCGGCAATCTCGCCCGCCCCGTAGCCCGCTTCGCGCAGAATTGCATCCGTGTCCGCACCGGCCGTCGCCGGGCCGGTCGGGGCCGATGACGGGGTGCGGGAAAAGCGCGGGGCGGGGGCGGCCTGGGTGATGCCGTCCGGCGCGATGAACGTGTTGCGGGCAGCATTGTGCGGATGATCCGGCGCTTCGGACCAGTCCAGCACCGGCGCGACGCAGGCGTCCGTGCCGTCGAACGCTGCGACCCACTCGTCGCGGGTGCGGGAGGCGAAGAGTTCGCGCAGGCGCTCGTGGTGGATCGGCCATTGGGTGCGGTCGTATTGGGGCAGGTCGATGCCGAGGATTTCCGACATGGTAGCGAAGAATTGCGGCTCGATGGGACCGACGCTCATGTGCTTGCCGTCCGCCGTTTCATAGCAGCGGTAGAACGGTGCCCCGCCATCGAGCAGGTTGTCGGTGCGATTGGTCGACCATTGCTGACGCGCCAGCATGGTGTGGATGAGGCTTGCCAGGACCGGCACGCCATCCACCATCGCAGCGTCGACGACCTGCCCCTTACCCGAAGACTGCCGCTCGTAGAGCGCCGCGAGTACGCCCAGCAGCAGGAACATGGAGCCGCCGCCGTAGTCGGCGACCATGTTGAGTGGCGGCAACGGGGCGGTCCTTCGGGCCGATCGCCGCCAGCACGCCGGTGATCGCCAGATAGTTGATGTCGTGACCCGCGGTCTGCGCCAGCGGCCCGTCCTGTCCCCAGCCCGTCATGCGGCCATAGACGAGATGATCGGGGCAATCGTGCTGGACCGAGACCGAGTTTCTCCATGACGCCGGGGCGAAAGCCTTCGATGAGAATGTCGGCGGTTTCGAGCAGTTTCAGCAGGGCCTCGCGTCCGGCATCGCTTTTCAGATCGAGTGCGACGGAGCGTTTGTTGCGGCGGTTGATGTCGGTGGGGTCCGGCTTGCCGGACTTGCGGTCGATGACGACGACATCCGCACCCAGATCGCCAAGCAACTGACCCGCCAGCGGCACCGGGCCGATGGCGGCCATCTCGATGACCTTCAGGCCGGCGAGTGGTCCGCTCATGACCTGCTTGGCCCGCTCGTCCAGCCCCAGTCCGCGCCCGATGATCTCGCGCATGATTTCCGACGTGCCGGCATAGATGCGGCTGATGCGGGCGTCGGCGTAGAGGCGGGAAATCTCGTATTCGTCCATATAGCCCGCGCCGCCGTGCAGTTGCAGGCATTCGTCCACCACGCGGCCTTCGACCTCGGAGGTCAACAGCTTCACCTGCGCGCCGGCCTCGGCGGACAGGTTGCCGTCGATATGTTCCATGACGCAATGGTCGACGAAGGCCTGAGCGGCGTCCAGTTCGGTGCGCATGTCGGCCATCTTGAAGCGGGAGTTCTGGAACGTGCCGACGGGGCGTCCGAAGGCCTTGCGGTCCATGATGAAATCCAGCGTGATATCGAAGGCGCGGTTGGCGCGGGCGAGATAGCCGACGGCTCCGATCAGCCGCTCTTCGGCCAGCCCCACCATCATGGCCTGAAAACCCCGCGCCGGGATCGCCCAGCACATTCTCCTTCGGCACCTTCACGTCGTCGAAGAACAGTTCCGACGTGTCCTGCGACTGCAGACCCAGCTTCTTCAGCTGCCGCCCGCGGCGAAAGCCCTCCATGCCTTCCTCGACCACGAACAGCCCGATGCCGCGCTCCGCCGTGCGGGCGGCGACGATGACGAGACCGGCCAGCTGGCCGTTGGAAATGTAGGTTTTCGAGCCGTTCAGCAGCCAGTGGTCGTCCTTCTCCACCGCGTTGGTGCGGATGGCGGCAAGGTCGGAGCCGGTGCCGGGTTCCGTCATGGCGATGGCGAGAATCTGCTCCCCCGACACGATGCCCGGCATGAAGCGGGCCTTTTGTTCGTCCGTGCCGAACTTGGCGAAGTATGGCCCCACGATGCGGTTGTGGAGCGACAGGAAGAAGCCGCTCTCGCCCACCAGTTCCTCGGTGAGGATCTGGTCGAAACGGAAGTCGTCAACGCCCGCGCCGCCATAGGCTTCGTCCGCCCACATGCAGGCGAACCCGGCTGCGCCCGCCTTGCGCCAGACGTCCGCGGACACCCGCCCGTTCTCGCGCCATTCCTCGGCATGGGGGGCGACTTCCGCCTCGTAGAACCGGCGCACGGACTCGCGGAACTGTTCGTGTTCGGGCTCGAAAATACGGCGGTTCAGCATGGAGATGCGGCGTTCCGGCAGGAGCGTTTGCGCGACTATGGCACCGCGCGGGTCGTGAGAAAAGCGCGGGCGAAGGCTGCCGGTGCCGGTTGCGTTGACAGGCTGCACTGCCGCAGTTCGCGCCCCATGAGCGACCAATCCCGATTTTTCGACGAAATGCACCTGCCGGACGGTTCCGCGCGGGCGCCTTACGCAGCCTATGACGCCTGGTTTCAGGCGGCGGACGAAAACCGTCTGCGCAGCAAGGCGGAGTTCGCCGAGACCGTGTTCCGCCGCACCGGCATCACCTTCGCCGTCTACGGCGAGGAGGAAGCCGCCGAGCGGCTGATCCCCTTCGACATCGTGCCCCGCATTTTGGCCGCGCAGGAATGGGCGAAGCTGGAAGCCGGGGTCGTGCAGCGGGTGAAGGCGCTGAACGCCTTTCTCCACGACATCTATCACGACCGCGAGATCGTTCGCGCGGGCCATGTGCCTGAAGCGCTGATCGCCAAGAACGAAGCATTCTGCGCCCCGATGCTCGGCGTCACGCCGCCGGGCGGGGTCTATACCCATATCGTCGGCACCGATGTCGTGCGCACCGGTGCGGGCGAATTCTTCGTGCTGGAAGACAATGCGCGCACGCCGTCCGGCGTCTCTTACATGCTGGAGAACCGCGAGACGATGATGCAGCTGTTTCCGGAACTGTTCGAGCAGATTCCGGTGCGGGAAGTGAGCCATTATCCGCAGGCGTTGCGCCGGTCGCTGGCCGCGTTGCCGCCTGAAAAATATGACGGCAAGGGCAAACCCACCGTCGCGGTGATGACGCCCGGCGCGTTCAATTCGGCCTATTTCGAGCATTCCTTCCTCGCCGACCAGATGGGCGTGGAACTGGTGGAAGCGGGCGATCTGAAGGTCGAGAAGGGCCGCGTGGTCATGCGCACCACCCGCGGCTCCAAGCCCATCGACGTTCTCTACCGCCGTATCGACGACGATTATCTCGACCCGCTGACGTTCCGGTCCGACTCCATGCTCGGCGTGCCGGGCATCATGGATGTTTATCGCTCCGGCGGCATCACGCTGGCCAACGCCCCCGGCACCGGCATATCGGACGACAAGGCGATCTATTCCTACATGCCGGACATCGTGCGGTTCTACACCGGCGAGGAGCCGCTGCTGCCCAACGTGCCGACGCACCGGTGCAGCGAGGACGAGGCGCTGGCCTACACGCTCGACAATCTGTCGGAACTGGTCGTGAAGGAAGTTCACGGGTCCGGCGGCTACGGGATGCTGGTGGGGCCTGCGGCCAGCAAGGCGGAACTGGAATCGTTCGAGGCCAAGTTGCGGGCCAAGCCCCACGGCTACATTTCCCAGCCGACGCTGGCGCTTTCCACCTGTCCGATCCTGACCGAGGCCGGTCTCGCTCCCCGCCATCTCGATCTGCGGCCCTTCGCGCTGTACGGCAAGGACATCACGCTGGTGCCCGGCGGCCTGACGCGGGTGGCGATGAAGGAGGGGTCGCTGGTGGTGAACTCGTCGCAGGGCGGCGGCACCAAGGATACGTGGGTGCTGGAAGAGATGGGCGGGCAGAGCCAGTCGCAGTCGTCGCAGAGCCAATCGCAGTCTCAGTCGCAGTCCCAGTCCCAGACCGTGACGGGAGCGGGCACATGATGCTCGGCAAGACCGCCAACGGCCTGACATGGATGGCGCGCTACATCGAGCGCGCCGAAAACCTGGCCCGTCTCATCGAGGCCGGACAGCGCATGTCGCTCACGCGGCAGGGCCGGGCGAGCGAGGAATGGGCGGCCATCCTGTCGGCCACCGGTTCGCTGGCAAGGTTCAACGAGACCCACGGCGAGGAATACAGCGCCGCCAACGCCACGGACTTCCTGTTGCGGTCCCCGGACAATCCCGGATCGCTGAAATCCATCGTGGATTCCGCCCGCACCAACGCCCGCATCGTACGCACCGCCATCACCCGGGAAGTCTGGGAAGGTATCAACGAGTTCTATCTGGCGACCGACAGCGTTTTGCGCGCATCCGTCGAACCGCGCGACCTGCCGGATTTTCTCGCCGCCGTGCACCGCGCGGGCGGGATCGTGCGCGGTGCGATGGGCGGCACGATGCTGCGCAACGACATCTACAATTTCGCCTCGCTGGGCACCTATCTTGAACGGGCCGACGGCACCGCGCGCCTGCTCGACGTGAAATATCACGTGCTGCTGCCGAAGGCCTCCGACGTGGGCGACGAACTCGACCTGGCGCAGTGGGAGCAGATCCTGCGCTCGGCGCATATCAACCGCGCATTCCTTATGGTGCACGGCACGGATTACACCGCCGCCAACGTCGCCGACTTCCTCATTCTCGATTCGCGCATGCCTCGTTCCATCGCCCATTGCACCTCGCGCGCCGCCAAGCATCTGGGGCACCTGCAACGGGAGCACGGGGGCGAGCGCATCGTGGCCTCCGACCGGATGGACGCGCTGAACGAACGCATGAAGAGCGGTTCCATCGAGACCATCCTGTCGGATGGCCTGCACGAATTCCTGCTTGCCGTGATGGACGATGCGGTGGCCATCTCGGATTCGGTGGCGGAAGCTTACCGGTTCCACGCCTGACGCCGGTGGACAACGCCACGCCCGATCACGCCCCCCTGCGCATCCGGCACGTCACCCGCTACACCTATTCCAAACCGCTGCCCTACGGTCTGGCACGGTTGCGGTTGCGACCCGTCGACGATGCGACCCAGCGGATCGACCGCTGGGACGTTGCGATACAGGGCGGGTCGGTCGGCGCGTCGTTTACCGACGAGCACGGCAACCACAACGATCTCATCGAAATCGAGCGGCGCACGGAAGTTCTGGAAATTGTTGCGGAAGGAACCGTCACGCCGCTGCGCAATGACGGGCTTTCGGAAGACACGCGCGCGCCGGACTGGCTCTACACCCTGTCGACGCCGCTGACATTGGCCGGGCCGGGAATCGCGGATCTGTGCCGGGGCGTCGACGTGTCGAACCCGATATCGGCCTTTCACGATCTTTCAGCGCGCATTCTCGGCGTCATTCCTTTCGATCTCGACGTGAACACCGCGGCGGAAAGTGCCGAAGCCGTCCTGTCGCGGGGCGCGGGGGTCTGTCAGGACCACACCCACGTGATGATCGCCTGCGCCCGGCTGCTCGGCTTTCCCGCGCGCTACGTGTCGGGCCATCTGGCGCTGAACCAGGGGGCGGAGCAGACGGCGGGCCACGCCTGGGCGGACATCAAGATTCCCGATCTCGGATGGGTCGGTTTCGATGTTTCCAATGGATATTCGCCGGACGATCGCTATATGCGGCTTGCTGCGGGGCGTGATGCCCGCGAGGCCGCCCCGGTGGACGGCCTGACCTTCGGCAACCAATCCGAACGTCTCGACGTCAATGTGCGCGTTGAAGGCCATCCGATGCAGCAGTAAGACCTTGCCTGATCTGTCCATACCCCACGCTCCCTCCATACGAATCGACTGACACTCCATGACCTATTGCATCGGCCTGAAACTCGACAACGGCCTGCTCTACATCTCCGATACCCGCACCAATGCCGGCGTCGACAACGTGTCCACCATCACGAAGATGAAATCGTGGGACGTTCCCGGCGACCGCACGATCACGATCATGTCGGCGGGCAATCTAGCCACGACACAGGCCGTGGTGTCGTGGCTGGAAGAGCGCAACAAGGTGCCCTCGGAGCGTAATCCGTCCATCCTGCACGCGCCGACCATGTTCGAGGTTGCCCGTATCGTCGGCGACACGCTGGCAACCGAGGTGGCCGAACGCTCCAAGGCGCCGGGCCAGACCAGCGCTGCAGTCATGGACACGTCGTTCTCCGGCACCTTGATGGTGGGCGGGCAGATCGCCGGGGCGGAGCCGCGTCTTTATCTCATCTATCCCGAAGGCAATTTCATCGAAGCGACTAGCGACAATCCGTGGTTCCAGATCGGCGAGACGAAATACGGCAAGCCGATCCTGCTGCGCGCCTTCGATCCGTCGATGAGCTATCAGGACGCCGTGCGGTTGCTGCTCGTGTCGATGGATTCCACGGTGCGCGCGAACCTTGCCGTCGCGCCGCCCTTCGATGTGCGTTTTGTGGAAGAAGGCGCATTCGCGCCGAGCCACGAGCGCCGTATCGAGGCGGACGATCCCTACTATCAGGCCCTGTCGCAGGGTTGGGGACAGGCCCTGCGGGACGCCATTCCAACGCTGCCGAGATACGAGGGCTAGCGCCTTACTCGCCTGCGCGGAACTTCGCGGCCACATGGAGCGGCACCGCACCGGCAAAGTCGCCATTCTCGAAGACGAGCGGTTCACCCTCGCCGCGCTCGAAGCCTTCTACACGCCCGACCACGATCCAGTGGTCGCCACCTTCATGCACCGCCTCGCGCACGCAATCGAACCGGGTGGAGACATTCGGCAGATAGGGTACGCGGTCGGTGCCCTCGCGCCAGTCGAGCCCTTCGTACTTGTCGGTCCCGCTCTTGGCGAACCGGTTGGCGAGGTCGGCCTGATCGATGGTCAGCACGTGGACCGAAAACCGATCGGAGTCCTGGAACACCGTGCGGACAAGGCCTTGCGTCCGATCGACCACAGGATCGAGCGGCGGATCGAGGGACACCGAGTTGAAGGAGGATGCGGTCACGCCCACCGGCACCTCGGCGACCGCGTCCCAGGCGGTCACGATGGTGACGCCGGTGGCGAAACTGCCAAGGGCGTCGCGAAAGTCTTTGGTGCTGAACGATTGTTCCATCAGGCGGGCTTAGGGGACGGGGCAGGCACGTCTAGCGTTTCAGATGCCGCGTCAGCCGTACCTCCGCCGCGTCCCATACCCGCCGCAGGGTTTCGACCACGACGAGATAGAGCACGGCGGCCCACAGATAGACGTCGAAGTCGAAGGAGCGGGAATAGGCGAGGCGGGTTTCGCCCATCAGGTCCAGCACCGTGATGACGCTGGCGATGGCCGACCCCTTGACCATCAGCACCACTTCGTTGCCCAGCGGGCGGAGCGCCGTGATGAGCGCCTGCGGCAGCACGACCTTGCGGGCAATGGTGGCCTTGGAAAGCCCCAATGCCTGCCCCGCCTCGCGCTGGCCCTTGCCGACGGCGCGGATGGCACCGGTGTAGATCTGCGCCTGATAGGCGGCGGTGTTCATCGTGAATGCCAGAATGGCGCACCAGATGGCGTCGCGAAAGAACCACCACAAGCCGATCTGCTTGAAGAAGTCGGAAAACTCGCCGGAACCGTAATAGATGAGGAAGACCTGCGCGATGAGCGGGGTGCCGCGGAAGAACGCCATGAAGGCAACTGCCGGGGCATTGGCCCACCAGCTTTTCGACAGCCGACCGGCGGTGAGAAGCGCGCCCAACACGGCCCCAGCCACGATGGAAATCGCCGTGATCCACAGGGTCTTCCAGAGCCCCTGCAACAGGCGCGGGCCGTAGCGGCTGACGAACTCGGCATCGAAGCCGAACACGAAACTGGCCGCGACGCCCAGTGCAAGTGCCACCCAGAAAGCGACCAGTATGGTGCCGACGATCCGCGTTCCGGTCCAGCTGCGCGCGACCTTCGGCGGCGGCGGGCGCTGGGGCAGGAGCGATGTGGAGACGTAGGCCGCGTTCACCGGTCGATGCCCCTGCTGAAGCGGCTGTTGAGCGCCGTCAGACCTGCCGACGAGGTCAGCGACAGAACGAGATAGAGCAGGCAGGCGACCATGTAGAAGAAGAACGGTTCTTTCGTGTTGCCCACTGCGACAGACGTTTTCCGCAACAGATCGTCCAGCGCGATGACGGAAACGAGCGCAGTGTCCTTCAGCAGCACCAGCCACAGGTTCGACAGGCCGGGCAAAGCGAGGCGGAACAGCTGCGGCAGCACGACCTTGCGCAGCGTCTGCCCCCGCGTCAGCCCGAGCGCTGCCGCCCCTTCGTACTGTCCCTGCGGAATGCCGCGAAAGGCGGACAGGAAGACTTCCGAAGAAAAGGCGGAGAAGACGATGCCCAGCGCGATGACCCCCGCCACGAAGCCGGAGACTTCCACATAGGTATCGGTGAACAGGCCGATGAACGCGCCCAGCGCCATCTGCCCGCCGTAGTAGATGATGAACAGCGTCACCAGTTCCGGCACGCCGCGGAAGATGGTGGTGTAGATGTTGGCGGCAGCGCGCAGCGACGGTTCGGGCGATTGCTTGGCCAGCGCGATCAGGAAACCGGCCAGCAGGCCGAAGGGCAGGGTCGTCAGCGCCAGACGGATCGTCAGCCACAGGCCATCGGCCAGTTCGTCCCCCCAGCCCGTCGGGCCGAAGGCGAGGAGAGCGAACAGGTCGCTCACCGCCAAATTGCCCGCCGAACGAACAGGTCCAGATGGGTCGGGTCGCGCCGGATCGTCATAGTCTTCCCCTCATGCAACCTGCACAAAACCCCAGCGGGTCTTGCTTGACAAGGCTGGTTAGCAAGACCTTGCGCGAATGCCGACAGGTTTCACGCGCAAAACAACCGTCCGAAAACGCGCCTGTGGGACAATGAGCCCTTCGGTTTCCATACGAGGTTTCCCCATGCGCCTTCCCACGACGACTGCCATTCTTCTTGCCGGCATGCTTCTGCCGTCGACCGCCTTTGCAAACGAGAGCTTCGGCGCGTCCGTCGTCGCCATCGACGCGTCCGCTTCCGGCAGCGTCACGGTGCTGGGCGGTATCGAAGCGGGCGAGGCTCGGCTCGAACTGGGGCCATTGCGCATCGGTGAGGCAAAATTGCCCGGCGGCATCATTTCCAAGGCCGACCGCATGCGGTTGCGTGCCGAACGGGCCGAAGCACGGCGGCAGGAACTCGACGAGGCGAAGCGTTGATCACATCCATCACGCTGGTCGGTCTGGCCTACCGCTATCTCACGCGACATCGGCGTCGAGCCGGTGCGGTGGCGCAGGTAAAACGCTGATCGCACCTCGCGTGTGGCCGTTCGATGCGAGCGAACACGAAAAAGGGCCGGTGCATCGCACCGGCCCTTTCGGCATTCGTGTGGGGTGAAGTGCCGATCAGACCGAGTCTTTCGGCTCCAGCACCTGACGGCCGCGATACATGCCCGACTTCAGGTCGATATGGTGCGGACGGCGCAGTTCGCCGGAATTCTTGTCCTCGACATAGGACGGGTTCTTCAGCGCATCGGTGGAGCGGCGGTGGCCGCGTTTCATGCGCGTGATCTTGCTCTTGGGGACTGCCATCGTCTTCTCCGTCAGGTCGGTCAGCCGGATCGTATCGTTCCGGCGCAAATGGGGTGTCGTGCATCGCGATCGACAGCCGTCCGACAGGTCGAGCGGACGTGTTCAGTCGATGCGCGGGTCATGAACTGAGCGGCGTTGTAACGCAATTTGACCGTCGCGCAAGTGGTCCTCGGTCACTCTTGCAAACAGCGCACATAAGCACCCGACTGCTGCGCGCGCGCTTCGATCGTGCGGGCCATGCGACCGAGCGACCGCGACGGCTGGGCAGGATTGCGCGTCAGCGGGCTTGGCAGGGCAACTGCCAGCCTGGCGGATTGAGCGCGGGAAAGGTTTGCCGCACTGGTGCCGAAATGGTGACGGGCTGCGGCTTCGATGCCGTATATGCCGGGACCCCATTCGGCGATGTTGAGATAGACTTCCATCACGCGCCGCTTGCCCCACATGCGGTCGATCATCAGCGCCAACGGCACTTCCAGCGCCTTGCGCACGTAGGACCGCCCCGGCCACAGAAACACGTTCTTCACCGTCTGCATGGGAATCGTGCTCGCTCCCCGCACCCGTTCGCCCTCCAACGCCCCTTCGATGACGGTGTTGACGGCGTCCCAGTCCACACCCTCATGGGCGCAGAACTGTCCATCCTCGGAACTGACCACCGACTGCCAGACGTTGGGGGAGATGGCGTCGAAATCAACCCAGTCGCGGCTCACCTGCTCGCCGCTGACGAAGCGCCACGCCATCAGCGTGGAAACCGGATGCGTGGCGGGCCAGGTGTAGAGCGCGGCCAGGGCCAGCGGCGCGAGGCAGACGAGAACGATCGCCAGCACCGCCCAGCCAAAAAAGCGACGGATGCGCTGGCGGAGCGTGCGTTTCGCGCCGAGCGTCCGGTCGATGCTGCGCCTAGAGCGCGGCTTGCCACGCTTGCGTGGTTCGGCAACCCCGTCAGGGCTCGCCTTCGACGGAGGGTCGAAAGTCGGCGGCACACGGGTTTTGGGCGTCTTTTTAGCCAATGCCCGCTCGCCTTGAATCATCGCAGTTCGGTCGCCCCGTCATAGGCGAACGAGACCGTTCGCGCCAACGCCACCCTTGCGGCCCCCTCGCGCCCCCTTGCGGCACCCTTGCGTCGACGGCTTCGGGTCGCCAAGAAGCGCCCATGAGCCAGACCGAATTTGCCGTTGCGATGTTGCGCACCACCGCCCCCGTGGAGGGGCGGCTGGCCGAATTGCTGACGGATCGGACAAGGCCCGGCGAAACCACGCGGGTCGCGAAGCTGATGGCCGCCATGCGCCACGGCACGCTGGATGGCGGCAAGCGGTTGCGTCCGTTCCTTCTGCTGGAGGCGGTGCGCTTTTGCGGTGGTGATCCCGTCGATGGGCTGGAGGCCGCCTGCGCGCTGGAGATGATCCACTGCTATTCGCTGATCCACGACGACCTGCCCGCGATGGACGACGACGATATGCGCCGGGGCCGCCCCACCGTCCACAGGGCGTTCGATGAGGCGACGGCGATACTGGCCGGGGACGCGCTGCTGACGCTGGCCTTCGAGACCGTGGCTGCGGACGACGGACTGTCGCCGCTGCAACGGGTGGAACTGACGCGGTTGCTCGCGCAGGCCGCTGGCGTGGGCGGCATGATCGGCGGGCAGATGCTCGACATGGAAGCCGAAGACGTCACGCCCGATGCTGCTGTCATCCGCCGGTTGCAGGCGATGAAGACCGGTGCGCTGATCCGTTTCGCATGCGAAGCGGGGGCGGTGATCGCAGGAGCGGACGCAGGCAGGCGGGCGGCTCTGGTGCGCTATGGCGAGACGGTCGGCCTCGCCTTCCAGCTGGCCGACGACCTGCTCGACGTGACGGCATCGCCCGAAACGATGGGCAAGGCGACGGGCAAGGATGCCGAAGCGGGCAAGGCCACGCTGGTCGGCGCTGCACGGGGTCGATGCGGTCAAAGCGATGCTGGATAAGGCGGTGGCGGACGCGGTCGCGGCGCTGGACGGCCACGGCGATGGCGAGACCCTCACCGCGCTGGCAAGCTTCGTGGCGACGCGCAACAGCTAGCGGTTGCGCTTCACCAGACAGAAACCGCCAGCCTGTCGGATACGTTTGCACAAAGCGATGGCTTCGTTGCGGGTGTCCGCGCCCAGCCGCACCGTCCATGTGCGTGCCCGACCCAGCGGCGAGCGGGCGCGGACCAGTTGCGGCGGTTCGTGTCGCCGACCACCGTCCCGATGCTGCGCGCGCACCTTTTCCCAGTTGCGCAGGGCGATGGCGCGTTTGAAGTTGCCCGGCCACATCGACGCCCCAAGGTTTGCGCTGAACCTCGACGGACAGGTCGTTGCGAAACCGCGTCTTGCGCACGGGCAGGGCGCGACAGGCGGTGAAGAAGTCCTTGCCGGGTTCGAGATCGAAATCCTCCACGCGTGCGCCGGGTTTCACGAAGGCGTCCGCAGGTTTGCCGGTGAGCGCCACGACATAGTCCAGCGTCTCGAAAGGCAGGCCGGAGCGTCCATCCCTGAACCGCGCCACCCGTCCCGGACCTGCATTATAGGCCGCTGCGGCCAGCCCGAAATTGCCGAAGGTCGCATTCTCATGCGCCAACAGGGCGGCGGAGGCGGGGATGGCTTGCGCAGGGTCGTAGGGGTCGGCCAGCCCTCTTTCTTTCGCCGTGGCCGGCATGAACTGGGCGATGCCCTGCGCGCCGACGGGCGACAGGGCGTTGCGGTCGAAGCGGCTTTCCACCCAGATAAGACGGGCGAAGAAATTGCGCGGCACGCCGTATTTCAATGAGGCGGCTGATATCTCGTTGCAGATTTTCGCGGGCGTCCATTCGCCGTTCTCTTCCAGCACGGATTGCGACCACGCCGGAGTGGCGAACAGCAGGCTAAGAAGGAGGATTGCCGGGCGCACCGAAACGGGTCTCCACATAGGTCTGCACCATGGCCTCGAAGTCGGCGGCGATGTCGGTGCCGCGCAGGGTCGCGGCTTTCTTGCCGTCGATGAAGACGGGTGCGGCGGGCGTCTCGCCGGTGCCGGGCAGCGAAATGCCGATATCGGCGTGCTTGCTTTCGCCGGGGCCGTTGACGATGCAGCCCATGACCGCAACCTTCAGACCCTCGACGCCGGGGTATCTGTCCTTCCACACCGGCATGTTGGCGCGCAGGTCGCCCTCGATCTTCGACGCCAGTTCCTGAAAGGTGGTCGACGTGGTGCGCCCGCAGCCAGGGCAGGCGGCGACGACCGGCACGAAGGTGCGGAAGCCCATCACCTGCAACAGTTCCTGCGCCACCTGCACCTCGCGGGTGCGGTCGCCGCCGGGTTCCGGCGTCAGCGAAATGCGGATCGTGTCGCCAATGCCCTGTTGCAGCAGGATGCCCAGCGCGGCGGAGGAGGCGACGATGCCCTTCGACCCCATGCCCGCTTCCGTCAGCCCCAGATGCAACGCGTGGTCGGTGCGCGAGGCGAGATCGGCATAGACGGCGATGAGTTGTTGGACATTGGAGACCTTCGCCGACAGCAGGATGCGGTTCCGCCCCAGCCCGATGCGCTCGGCTTCGTGGGCGGAGCCAATGGCCGATTGCACGATGGCCTCCCGCATCACCTCGTCGGCGGACAGGGGGGAGCCATTGGCGGCGTTGTCGTCCATCAGCGCGGTCAGAAGTGCCTGATCGAGCGAGCCCCAGTTGACGCCAATGCGCACCGGCTTGTCGTAGCGGATCGCCGTTTCGATGATGGCGGCGAACTGGGTGTCCTTCTTGGCCTTGAAGCCGACATTGCCGGGGTTGATACGGTATTTCGCCAAGGCCTCGGCGCACGCCGGATGGTCGGCCAGCAGCTTGTGGCCGATATAGTGGAAGTCGCCGACCAGCGGCACGTCCAGCCCCAGCCGTTCCAGCCGTTCGCGCACCTTCGGCACGGCGGCGGCGCTCTCGTCGCGGTCGACGGTTATGCGGACGACCTCGGAGCCTGCCTTGTGGAGCGCTGCGACCTGCTCGACGGTGGCATCCACGTCGGCCGTGTCGGTGTTGGTCATGGACTGCACCACGATGGGCGCCCCGCCCCCCACCATCACGCCGCCCACGTCGACGCCGACGGTTCTGCGACGGGGCAGGGCGGCGATGAGAGGGGCTTTTTCGAAAGCAGCCTCGAATTTGGTTTGGGGTGGAACAGCGTTCATCTGACGGCGTCGGTTGGTTCGGGTTCTTGCCCACATATAGGGCGAAGCGCGCGGCACGTCACCAGCGACAAAGGCAACGGATGACGACGACGGCAGGCGGTGCTAGTCTTGAGGTAAGTTTTGCAACGAGGACTGTCGATGATCTCCCTCACCATCAATGGCGAAGACCGGCAGCTCGATGTCGAACCCGATATGCCGCTCCTGTGGGCGCTGCGCGACGTGGCCAAGGTCAAGGGGCCGAAATTCGGCTGCGGCATCGCGGCCTGTGGAGCCTGCACCGTGATGGTGGACGGGGAAGCGCGGCGGTCCTGCGTAACGCCTGTGGACAGCGTCGACGGCGCGGCGATCACCACGATCGAAGGGTCTTGCGGATGGAGATACCCTTCATGCGGTGCAGGAAGCGTGGATCGCCGAACAGGTGGCGCAGTGCGGATACTGCCAGTCCGGCCAGATCATGAGCGCGGTGGCGTCTGCTGCAGGATATTCCCGACCCGACGGATGCCGATATCGACGCCTCGATGGCGGGCAATCTGTGCCGTTGCGGCACTTATCCGCGCATTCGCGCCGCGATCAAACGGGCAGCTGCGGCGACTGCAGCCACACAAACCGCGAAAGTGGAGGGTTAGGATATGGGCAAGATGCTTCGCCGTTCGTTCCTCATCGGTGCCGCCGCGATTGCCGGTGGCGTGGCTTTCGGGGCCTACAAGATCCTGTCCGACCCGGACAACCCGCTGGAAGCCAAGCGGGGCACGGAGGAGAACCCGTTCAACCCCTACGTGACGATTACCGACGACGACGTGGTATCCGTCTATGTGCCGCGCTCGGAAATGGGGCAGGGGGTCAACACGACGCTGGCCGCCTATGTGGCGGAAGAACTCGACGTGCCGCTGGAGCGGATCAACGTGGTCATCGCGCCCGCGTCGTTTGCCTACTACAATTCCAAGATGCTGGAGGACGGGGTGCCGTTCGCCCATTTCAACCGCGCTTTGCTGGCCGAATCCGTGCGCGCCAGTGCCGGTACGCTCGGCAAGGTGCTGGGACTGCAAGTGACCGGCGGGTCGTCTTCGGCCAACGACGCCTACGAGCGGATGCGCGAAGCCGGACGCGGCGGCCCGGGAAACGCTCAAACTGGCGGCATTCCAGCGCACGGGCGTTGCCACCGCTGACATGAAGACTGCCGACGGCACCGTCATGTTGCCGGACGGCACGGTGTTCACCTACGGCGAACTGGCCAAGGAAGCGGCCGAGTTCCAGCCGCCTTCGGATATCGCATTGCGCGACCCGTCCGACTGGACGCAGCTTGGCCGCAGCCAGCCGCGCACCGACATGCGCGCGAAGGTGACCGGCGCGCCGATCTTCGGCATCGACGTCGACCTGCCGGACATGCTCTACGCCACCGTCAAGATGAACCCGCGCCTCGGCGGGACCATGGTGTCGTTCGACCCTCGCCCGGCGGAGCGGATCAAGGGTGTCGTTGCGATCATCGACGTTACCGGGCCGGACAACGAGGCCTTCGGTGGCGGCTTTGCCGTTATCGCCGAAAACACATGGGCCGCCTTCAAGGGTGCGGAAGCCGTCGAGGTGGAGTGGGGTGAAGCGCCCTATCCGGCGACGACCGCCGCCATCATGAGCCGGATCGACGAAGCGCTGGAAGGCGGCGACGGCGACAATCTGCGCGACGACGGCAACGTCGATCTCGCCTTCGACTACGCACCGCAGGAGCAGGTCGTGGAGGCGCGCTACTCCGTGCCCTATCTCGCACACACCACGATGGAGCCGATGAATGCCACCGCGATGGTGGCCGAGGACGGTTCGCGTCTCGATATCTGGACCGGCACGCAGATGCCGACCATCGTGCGCGCCGATTGCGCGGCGGAGGCCGGGGTCGAGGCCGAGAACACCTTCGTGAACACGACGTTTTTGGGCGGCGGTTTCGGTCGCCGTGGCGAGGTGGATTTCGCCCGCTTCGCCACCCGTGTCGCCAAGGCCTTTCCCGGCCGTCCGGTACAGACGGTGTGGAGCCGCGAGGAGGATACGACCCACGATACATACCGCCCCGGTGCCGTGTCCAAATGGCGGGCACGGCTGGGCGACGACGGCGTGCCGGTGGCCATCGAGGCGCAGATCGCATGCCCGTCGATCATCGCCAGCGTGATGGGGCGGATGTATCCGTCCCTGTCCCCAGCCGGGCCGGACAACACCATTACGCACGGGGCATTCGACCAGCCTTATACGGTGGCTGACTACCGCGTCTCCGGCATCAAGGCCGACGTGGCCATTCCCATCGGGTTCTGGCGGTCGGTCGGCAATTCCTACAACGGCTTTTTCCACGAAAGCTTCATCGACGAATGCGCCGCGCAGACGGGCATGGACCCCCTCGCCATGCGGCTGGCATTGATGAAGGACCATCCGACTGCCCAAGGCGTGATGCGCAAGGTGGCGGAGATGTCCGGCTGGTCCGATGCACCCGTCGATGGTCGCGCGAAGGGTATCGCGTTCACGCTGTCGTTCGGGTGCTGGACGGGGCAGGTGGTCGAGGTGGAGCAGACCGACAGCGGGATCCGCATCGCGAATGTCTGGTGCGCTGCCGATGTGGGGCGGGCGCTCGATCCGCGTATCTGCGAGGCGCAGCTGATGTCCGGCATCGTCTACGGACTGTCTTCCGCGTTGGGGCAGGAGATCACGTTTGAAGACGGCATGGTGCAGGAGACGAACTTCGATACCTACGACGCGATGCGGATGAACCAGTGTCCGAACATCGAAATCGAACTGCTGGAAACTGCCGAACATATGGCTGGCATCGGTGAGCCGGGCACGCCGCCGTCGATTCCGGCGCTCGCCAATGCGGTCGCCAAACTGACGGGCGAAAGGTTGCGGGACATGCCGCTGTCGAAGGGCGTGACCTTTGTCTAGGCAAGGAAAAAGGCGCTTGGTTTCCCAAGCGCCTTTTCCGCAGTCTCAATTTCTATCCGACGATCAATAGACGTCGAAGTCGAAATACTTGGCCTGCACCTCTGCATACGTACCGTTCTCGCGAATGGCATCGATGGCAGCGGAGAAGCGGTCGGCGAGTTCGGTTTCGCCCTTGCGCACGGCGATGCCGGCACCTTCACCGAAATATTTCGGATCGTTTTCCATCATGCCGACCATCTTGGAGGACGAGCCGGCTTCGGTCTTCAGATACTCGCCCAGAACCACGGAATCGGCAGCAACGGCATCGAGACGACCGGCTGCGAGGTCCGCATTGGCTTCATCCTGCGTCGGATAGAGACGGATGGTGGAATCCGTATAGGTGTCTTCCAGGAACGTGGCGTGGGTCGTGGAGGACTGTGCGCCGATGGTCTTTCCGGCCAGCGCCTCGACCGAGGTTTCCGTCAGGTCCGTATCGGCAGGTGCGATGAGCGCAGGAGGCGTCGAGTAGTATTTCTTGGAGAAATCCACCTTTTCCAGACGCTCGGGCGTGATCGACATGGACGCGATGATGGCGTCGTACTTGTTGGCCTGAAGGGCGGGGATGATGCCGTCCCAATCCTGCGCGACGAAGGTGCATTCGACCTTCATCTCGTCACAGAGCGCGCGGGCGATGTCGATGTCGAAGCCTTTCAGCTCGCCGTTCGTGTCGGTGAAGTTGAAGGGCGGGTAGGCACCTTCGGTCCCGATCCGGATGGTTTCGGCATAGGCGGTGCCTGCGGCGAGAACCGCGGCGAAGCCGGCGGCTGCAAGTTTGAGCGCAAAGCGCATGGGCATGTCTCCTGTTTGG
This sequence comes from uncultured Alphaproteobacteria bacterium, assembly GCA_963711195.1. GTDB lineage: Bacteria > Pseudomonadota > Alphaproteobacteria > Rhizobiales > Rhizobiaceae > Pseudahrensia. Next base: position 141,980 of record CAVQDK010000010.1, on the reverse strand, counting down.
GGTTCGAGATTGAACTTGGATGCAATCCACACAATCGGGCGTGGGATTGCAAGATGGCTGTTAGTTGGTCGGCTTGCCTTCGGTCCACGTCACGTCCTGCCCGTAGAGGGGCACGGTGGAAATGGACATCTTTGCCGAACCGTCCTGCACCTGCGTCGCATGGGCCAGATAGACAAGCGTGTCGGTCGTGGCATCGTAGATGCGGGTGACGTTGACGGCCTTCCAGATCAGCGACTGGCGCTGGGAGAAGACCTTTTCGCCTTCCTTGTCGGTTTCGATATCACCGATGGTGATCGGCCCGGTCTGGCGGCAGGCGAGTGACGAGTTGGACGGGTCCTGAAACCAGTCTCCCTTCTGCAACCGGTCGATGAGACCACGCTCGAAATAGGCGACGTGGCAGGTCACGCCGGTGACTTCGGGGTCGGCGATGGCCTCCACGATGATGTCGTTGCCGAGCCAATCCACATCCACCTCGCCGACTTCTTTGGCGTGGGCGGTCGCGGCAAGGCCGGACAGCACGATGGCGGACAGCGCAGTGGCGGCCAGCGCGGAAAGTGAATGCTTCAGGGGAGAGACGGCCATGTGAAAGTGTCCAGCTAGTGAGCGGTCTGAATCATACGGAGTAACGGGCCAGCACGATCGGCGTTCCACACGCGGTCAAGGTTAACCGGGGGCGAACGCATGCGGCGCGTGAAACCATTGGTTCACCATCGCGCGTTAGGGTGCCTGGAACCACCTATTGTTTTGCGTTGTGGTACATTGAACGAGACGACCGACCCATCAGAGCGTCATGCTCCGCCTGTTCCCGTGGGCTTCCACGGCTCCGCACCCGATGTCCTGCCGCGGGCCGCACGGCGGGCCTTGTTGCTGTGGATGGGTATCGTCGGCTGTTCGGCGGTTTCGATCCCGGTCTGGGGGTTGATCCACGACATGCCGGAACCGTTCGGCTGTTATCGAGCGCGCTGGTCCTGAACGGCGCGCCGACGGTCTCGATCCGATGCCGGGCCACAGGTCACACGGGCAGGTCGATTATCGCCTGCTGACGGCGTCGATCAAACGGCCGGGGCGGCACCATCGCGACGCGACCGTGTCTCTCGGCCTGCGCGGTGCCGTCTCCTTGCACGACAGTGTGCCCCAAAGCGCTACGCTGCCCGATCTGCCGCCTTCCCTGCATGTGCGCCGGACTGGCCTGACTGCACGTCTGGAAGCGCAAGCGGCGCTGCTGGCTGTTGCGCGGGACGAGGTGGCGCGGATGGAACCGCTGGTGCGCGACGGCTATCTGGCGCGAAACCGGCTCAAGAAAGCCCGCCTGAAGGTCCGCGAGATCGAAGCACGCCTTGCGCCCTTGCGACGCGAACTGATGCGGCTCGCACCCCTGCGCGCCGCACGTGCCACCGAACCGGAAGCGGAGCGTCATTGATGCGTTATCCGGCTTCTACGAACTTGTCCTTCATTGCGAACGAAACCCGACATCGCCTCGTGATCGTGGGGCTTGCGACCTTGCTTGCCGGCAGTGTCGGCAGTGCGGCGCTGACCGGCGAGAGGGCACTTCATGCCCTGCGCGGTACGCACGATACCGCGGCACCTGCAGGCCTGCGCGGAGGTATGGAACACCGGGCGACGGGCGCGGGACGTTACATGCGCAACGCTTTCCTGCTCGGCGGTTCCCTGCGTCCGAGTGACGACAGGCACGGACAACTGGGCGTGGCGGACCGGCCCGTCTTGCGACGTTCCATGGCCCATGCCGCCAATCTGTACGAGGGATTGCGGTTGGAAACGGCCAGCGTCGGCGATTCCGTGGCGCAAACCCTGCGCGGCTCCCACGCCGTGCGGGCTGCCCTGTCGCGGGCCGATGCGAGCGATGCGCGCCGTCGTGTGGCGATCGGCGCGTTCCTGCCCAAGCTAACCGCCGGCATCGACCACGGCACGGGCACCGCTTTCGACAGTTCCCTTGGCGGAAGCAACGTGCGCTACGACACGTCGGAGATCAGCGTTGATCTGTCCATGCCGATCTTCGCCAGCGGTGCCCTGCTGAACGGTTTTCGCGCGGCAAGAACCCGAGCGGATGCGGCTGATTACGGCTATCTCGCAGCCGAACACCGCACGGCGATGGAGGCCATCGCCGCCCATCTCAACCTGCGACTCAACCGCGTCGTGGAACGCACGCTTGCCGACAACGTCGCCGCGGTGGCACGCATCGCAGAGATCGCGCGCCGACGGTTCGATGCGGGCGAGGCGAGCCGCACCGATATCGCGATTGCCGATGCCAATGTGGAAGCCGCCCGCAGCGAGCGCGATCTGGCGCGGAAGATGCGTGAAGAGTTGCAGACCGACTACGAAAGCCTGACCGGCCGGGCTGCGCCGAAAACCCTGTCGGCACCGAAGGTCGCGCACTACGTGCCGGACACCATCGGCCACGCCGTCGAACTGGCGCAGGCGCGCAATCCTGCGCTCGCCGCCGCCTGGCTGGAAGCCGATGCGGGAGCCTATGACGCCAAGGCCGTGCGCGGTCGTTTCGGGCCGCAGGCCTCGTTGTACGGCAACTATTCGCAGGAACTGCATCATTCCGCCCGCGATACTCGTAACGGATGGACTTTCGGCGCGAGGCTGACCGTGCCGCTGGTGGATTTCACGGCCATGCCATCCATCGCTGCCGCGCGCCACGATGCGTTGCAGGCCGGCTATGCGGCGCAGGACAGTGCACGGCTTCTAACACAGCAGGTGCGCAGGCAATGGACGGCCTACCATTCCGCCAAACGCCGCATCGCCATCGTCGAGCGCCAGATTGCGGCAGTGGAACGCACGGTCGTCGGTACGCGGCGGGAATACGAGGCCGGGTTCCGCTCGATAACGGACGTGCTGGACGTGCAGATGACACTGGCACGGGCGCGAATTTCGCTGGAGCAGACCCGGCACGAAGCGTGGCAGGCAGCTTATACGCTGGCGTTCACGACGGTGCATCCTGAGATCGACGGGTTGCTGGCGAAGTACTGACGCGCGCGGAACGTTGGCTGCCTACCGCGTCGGCAGGAGCCGGTCGAGATAGTCCAGTTCCAGCTGCGGTCTCGTCGTCTCGCCAAGACGGCGGCGGATGGCGTCGAGGATCTCCCGGGCGCGCTGGGCGTCGATCTCGCCGGGCACGTCGACGTCGTCGCCGAATTGCGGCCCGTCGGACCGGGACTGCCGTCCGAGCGGGTCGCGGCCATCGCGTGAGCCCTGCGGGTTCTGTCCCTGTTCGTTCGGTCCGGCCTGTCCGCTGGCCTGCCCCTGACCCTGCTGCTGCATCTGTTGCATCATCTGCTGCGCGCCCTGTCGCATGGCCTGCAAAGCGCGACCCTGTTCGCCGGTGGCTTCACCCGTATTGCCGTCGCCGAGCTGCTGTTCGGCACCACCCATGGCCTCGCCAGCCTCGCCGAGGCCTTCGCCGGGCTCCATGCCCATGCCGCGCATGGCTTCCTGCATCTCTTCCATCTGTTGCTGCAACTGGCCCTGCTGCTCCTGCAACTGGCGCATGGCCTCGGCGAACTCTTCCGCCGTCATGGGTTCGCCTTGCTGGCCGGGTTGATCGCCAGGTTGCTGTCCCTGTTGTTGGCCTTGCTGCTGCTGGCCCCTCGCCCTGCTCACCCTGTTGCTGCTGGCCTTGTTGCTGCTGCTGTTGGCCCTGCTGCTGCTGGCGGCGTTGCATGTCGAACGTCTGGTCCATCAGTTCCTGCTGCTGGCGCATCATCTCGCCGAGCTTGTTCATCTGCTCGGTCATGGGGTTCTGCTGTTGCTGCTGGTTCTGCGGCTGGGCGGTCTGAAGATTGTTCATCATGCGCTGCATCTGCTGCAGCAATTCCCGGGCCGCATCGCGGGAGCCGGATTTGGCCAGATCCTCGATGCGCTGCATCATCTCGTTCAAGTCCTGCTGGCGCAGAAGCTGCGAGTTCGGATCCTGCATGGCCTGGCGGTTTTCCGACTGGCGGGCCATCTGCTCGGCCAGTTCGCGCATGAACTCGTCCATCGCCTCGCGCAGTTCGGCCATCAATTCGTCGATCTCCTCGTCCGTCGCGCCGTCTTCCAGCGCATCGGACAACCGCTCCTGCGCATCCCGCAAGCGGCGTTCGGCAGCGGACAGATCGCCGTCCTCGATGGCCAGCGCGGTGGTCCACATGAGGTCCAGCGCCTCGCGCAACGGTTCCTCCGCCGTATTGCGAGAGACCATGCGGTAGATGACACGCAGCGCCATGTAGTGCGCCTTGTCGGGAATCAGTTCTTCCGGGTGGGTGCTGGTGATGATGTCCAGCATGTCGGCCACGGACCGGCGGGCGTTCATGTCCTGCGCCAGACGGCGACGTTCGAACACGATGGCGCGGGCCAGCGGTTGCGTGAAGATGCGCTCGGGCAGGATGAACTCGACGGCCTCGCTGCTGCCCGCCTGGCCCGCATCGTCGGTGGCGGTCAGCGTCATGGCCACGCGGCCACCGGCCCAGGCATGGGCGGTCAGGTCGCGGCTGGTTTTCGATTCCCCCTCCTTCGCGCGGCGGCGGGGCAGTGGGAGGGGGATGTCGGGGGCGTCGACCAGAGGTCGGGCGGTTTCAGCCGGTGCTTCCAGCGACGTGATCGCGGCATTGGCGGAAACGACGCCGTAATCGTCGGTGACGGAATAGGAGAATTCCAGCGCGCCACGGTTGGAGCCCTGCGGCGTTTCGACGAACGCGATGGACGGGTTGTCGTCGGGAATGATGTCGAAGGCGAAGGTGGCAATGTCGCTCGTGCCGGAGCGCAGGGTCAGCGTGCGGCCCGCTTCCGGGATCGTCTCGAAGGTCGGCACGGCCCCTTCCTGCGGCGCGATCTCGCGGGCCAGACCCGTCCTCGTCGCGCACCAGCGTCGGCGCGTCCACGTCCAGCGCGCGCACCACCAGCACGCTGCCTTCCGGCATGCGGTTGGTGATCGGAGCGCCCGTGCTCTGCGCGGTTGCCAGATCGAGATAGACCGGCGGGCGGTTGGTATAGGCCGGGGGCGTGACCCAGGCGTCGATGCGGCCACCGGCCACGGCTTCGGCGATGGTGTGGTTGCGGAAGGCGTCGCCGATCCGGTCGCCATACTGGCCGTAACCGGCAACGGCTGCGATGAAAAGCACCAGCACCACGAGCGCGCGCAGGCCGAACGGGTCGCGCCGCGCCACATCCGGTTGCGGCACGCCTGCGGAAAGCTGCCCCAGATTGCCCGCCATGCGGGCGCGGTGTTCACGCCACAGGGCGGCGGCGAACGGATCGTCCGGTGCGGTCGAGGAGAGCGTGTCGGTTTGCGCCGTGACAGGGCGATGGCCGAGCGCCGAATGGCGTTCGATGCGGCGGTCCACATCGGCGCTGGTTGGTAGGGTGATGCGGCCCAGCGGAACGAGAGCGGCCAATCCGGCCAATGCCAGAACACCCAGCGTCACCCAGCGGGCGGTTTCGGAAAACAGCGGCCACAGGCCGAGCCAGGAAATCGACAGGAACAAGCGCGACCACGCCGAGCAGCGGCAGCAGCGCGGGCCACATGCGCTCCCACGCCAAAGCGGCACGGGCGGACCTGCGGGCGGTCGCCAGTCTCGATGTGAGGCTGGCTCGATGCGGGTCGGCGGGATGGGGGCGCGCTGTCGGTCATCGGCAAAGTCTAGCACCAATAACGGCGATGGCGAGACGCTCGCGGTGTTGTGAGTGCCGCAGGTTCAAACCCAGTCGGGCACCGAGTCCAGCGCGATCAGTGCCTCCACGTCCATCCGGGGGCGGATGACGTGGAAACGGTCCCCGTCCACCAGCACTTCCGGCACCAGCGGCGCGGGTGTTGTAGGTGCCCGCCTGCACCGCGCCGTAGGCACCGGCGGACCCCAGCGCCAGCAGATCGCCCTGCCGGGGCTTGGCCATCTCGCGTTCTTTCGCAAAATAATCGCCCGATTCGCAGACCGGACCGACGATATCGGCGGTGATGCGGGCGGTGTGGGCGCGGTTGGCGTCGACCGGGCGCACCTCATGCCAGGCGTCGTAGAGCGTCGGGCGGATGAGGTCGTTCATCGCGCCATCGACGATGACGAACATGCGGTCGTCGCCCTCCTTCACGTACAGAACCTGCGTGACGAAAACGCCCGCATTGCCCGCGATCAGACGGCCCGGCTCGAAGATAACCTTCGCGTCGAGGCCGTCCACATGGCGGTGGACGATTTCGGCATAGGCGTCCGGGTCCGGCGGCGGGTTGTTGTCGTCCTTGTACGGAATGCCGAGACCGCCGCCCACATCCACGTGGTCGATCGTGTGCCCCTCGGCGCGCAGGTCGCGCACCAGATCGGCCAGTTTGGCGAAGGCGAGGTCGAAGGGTTCCAGATCGACGATCTGCGAGCCGATATGCATGTCGATGCCGGTGACTTCGATCCCGTCGAGCGCGGCAGCGGCGGCATAGACGCGCGATGCCTGTTCGAAGGGAATGCCGAACTTGTCGGCCTTCTTGCCGGTGGAGATTTTCGCGTGGGTTTTCGCGTCCACGTCCGGGTTGATGCGGAAGGAAACGCGGGCCGTGCGGCCTGCTGCCTGCGCCCGTTCGGCCAGCAACGCCAGTTCCGGCTCGCTTTCGATATTGAAGCACAAGATGTCTTCGGCCAGCGCCAGGTCCATCTCGTCCGCCGTCTTGCCGACGCCGGAAAACATGATTTTCGAGGCCGGAATGCCGGCCGCCCGGGCGCGCTTCAATTCGCCGCCGGACACCACATCCGCACCGCAACCGAGATTGGCGAGCAGGGTAAGAACGGCCTGATTGGAATTGGCCTTCATGGCGTAGCAGACCAGGGAGGGGATGGTCTCGAACGCCTTGGCGAACACGGTATAATGCCGTTCCAGCGTGGCGCGGGAATAGCAGTAGAACGGCGTGCCGACTTCCGCTGCGATGTCGGCCAGCGGCACGTCCTCGGCGTGGAGCATGCCCGCGCGATAGTCGAAATGGTTCATGGATTTGGGGTCCGGCGCGCTATTCGAGAAGGCCGTCGAGGATGAAGCGTTTGCCGGGGTTGGCGGCATTGGGAACCGGCGCTTCCGGCACGGGCAAACCCTGTTCCTTGGCCTCGATACGCGCCCCTTCCGAGGGCGTGTAGGGATCGCCCGCACGGCCGCAAGCGGTGGCGGTCAGAACGACGAGCAGGAGGGCGGCGGCTTTCATGGGTGCCCTGATAGCATGTTTGGCAGAACGTGAAACCGGGTCACAGCCACGAAAGCGCGACGCCCCCCAGAGCCGCGACCGCGAGCACGGTGGCAAGGCCGGTCCGCAAGCCCAGCAGCAGGATAGCGGCGACGATGGCAAGCACGACCACCCGCCAGTCGAGGCTGGACGGGTCCGGGACCCACAGGGTCAGCGGGCCGGATGTCGTCTTTTCCACGGTGACGAACAGCACGTGGAGCGCGAACCAGATCGACAGGTTGAGAATGACCCCGACCACCGCCGCCGTGATGCCCTTCAGGGCCCCGGCCAGACGGGGCTGGGCGGCGATCCATTCGATATAGGGCGCGCCGGTGAAGATCCATGCGAAGCAGGGGATGAACGTGACCCACAGCGTCACCCCCGCACCGGCAAGCCCCAACCAGAACCCGCCCTCGCGAAAGGCGGCGAGATGACCGACGAACTGGGTGACGAGGATCAGCGGCCCGGGCGTGGTTTCCGCCAGCCCGAGCCCATCCATCATCTCGCCTGCCGTCAGCCAGCCCTTCTGCGCCACCACGTCCTGCGCCATGTAGGCCAGCACCGCGTAGGCTCCGCCGAAGGTGACGACAGCGAGACGGGAGAAGAAGGCGGCGATATCGGGCAGGATCGTCGTGCCTGCCACGAGGTCGAGCAATGCGACGGGCACAAGCCAGATGGCGAGCCACGTCGCGGCGGTCGTGAGCGTTTTCGTCCACCGCACCGCAACGGGCGGGGCCGTGTCCTGCGCACCGGCGAAGGCGAGTGCGCCGATGGCGGCTGCGGCGAGTGACGATCAGCGGATAGGGAATGGCCAGAAAGAACAGTGCCACGAAGGATGCGCCCGCCAGCACCCATGCCAGCGGACCATGCAGCGCCTTCTTCGCCACCCGCAGCAGGGCTTCGATGACGATGACCAGCACGGCGGCCTTCACACCGAGAAAGAGCGCGGCGATGAGCGGCACCGCGCCGTAGAGAGCGTAAATTGTCGCCAATGCCAGCATCACGACCGCGCCGGGAAGCACGAACAGGGCTCCGGCAAGCAGCCCGCCTCGCACACCATGCAACCGCCAGCCGGAATAGGTCGCCAACTGCATCGCCTCCGGTCCGGGCAGCAGCATGCAGAACGAGAGCGCGGCGAGAAACTGCTTCTCCGTCAGCCAGCCGTGCTCCTCCACCAGCACCTTGTGCATGAGCGCGATTTGCGCGGCCGGGCCGCCGAAGGACAGCAGGCCGATTCTGGCGAAGGCCGGGAAGGTGCCACGGATGGTTTCCGGCAACGTGGTCATACAGAGCTTTCTTCCATCCCCGGATGGTTATTCCAGTCGTGCTTCTCGTCACGGGCATCCCGCGCCCAGCGGTAGAAGGCGTCGTAAAGCACCATGGCAGCGTCGAGTTGTTGCAGATCGTCACGAAACATTCGTGACAGGCCGAGCGATGCGGCGAGCAGGCCGGCGGCTTCCGGTGCGAGGTCATTGCGACCGGTATCGGCAGCGCGAACGATGAGTGCCAGATGGCGCAACGGTTCGCTGTCGAGGCCGAATGCGTCCAACATCGTATCGAAGGTGCAGGTGTCACCATGGTGGGTGAACGCAACGTCCGGCACGTCGAAGGGGGTGGCCTGAAAGCGTTCGGCCACGTTCGTCACCTGATCGGGCGCGACGAACAGAAAGCGCGCGTTCGGATCGACGAAACGGCGGATCAACCACGGGCAGGCGATACGGTCGATCTTCGGTCTGTGGCGCGTGACCCACACGGTGCGTCCCTCGCTGTCGCGGGGCGGAATGGCGTTTGCGTGAACCATCGGCAGGCCCGCGTCGCGCCACGCAAATTGTCCGCCATGCAGGGTTTCGGCAGCGACGCCGCCAGCACGGAGCATGGCGGCGGCACCCTGCGAAATCTTGAACCCCTTCTGGCAGTAGACGATGACCTTCCGCCCGTTCAGTCGGCCCGCGATGTCGTCCATTTTATCGAACGGGTGGCGTATGGCGGCAGGCAGGATTTGCGGGTCTACCCGAAAATCCTCGTCCGTGCGAACGTCGAGCAGGATCGGCGCATCCGGTATGCCGACGAGACGGGCGAGTTGGGCCGGGGTGATTTCGGTGGGAGAGGGCATGGCGGCATCCTTGTCGCCCACCATCCGGCAGGCACGATCGGTTTTCAGGATGCGGTGCGTTCGGCTTGCGCCTCACGAGGCGACCGCGCGCCCCCAGTCAATTTTTGTGGAACAGTAGCCATCAGCCGTCAAGCCGCTCCCGCCACCACTTCACCTGCGCGCGCACGTTGTCCGGCGCGGTGCCGCCGAAGCTGGTGCGGCTGGCGACGGAGGCGTCCACCGTCAGCACATCGAACACCTCGTCCGTGATTGCCGGATCGAGCGCTTGCAAATCGGCCAAGGGCAGGTCTGCAAGGTCGATGCCCCGCTCCTCGGCCATATGGACTGCGCGGCCCGTTACGTGGTGGGCGTCGCGGAAGGGTAGGTTGGCCTCCCGTACAAGCCAGTCGGCAAGGTCTGTAGCGGTGGAATAACCGGTGCCGGCGGCAGCGCGCATGTTGTCCTCGTTCACCGCCATGTCGGCGACCATGCCCGTCATGGCGGCCAGGCACAGAGAGAGGGTCTCGGCGGCGTCGAACACGCCTTCCTTGTCCTCCTGCATGTCCTTGGAATAGGACAGCGGCAACCCCTTCATCACCGTCAGCAGGCCGATCAGGGCCCCGTTCGTGCGCCCGACCTTGCCGCGCACCAGCTCGGCGGCGTCCGGGTTCTTCTTCTGCGGCATGATGGAGGAGCCGGTGGAGAACTTGTCGGATAGCTGCACGAAGCCGAATTGCGGCGTGGACCAGATGACGATCTCCTCGGCGAGGCGCGACAGATGCGTGCCGCAAATTGCGGCAGCGGCGAGAAATTCGAGCGCGAAATCCCGGTCGGAGACGGTATCGAGGGAGTTGCGGGTGGGCCGGTCGAAACCGAGAGCCGCCGCCGTCATCTCCCGATCGATGGGAAAGCCCGTTCCCGCCAGTGCCGCCACGCCCAACGGATTCTCGTTCATGCGGTTGCGCGCGTCAGCCATACGGCTGCGGTCGCGCGCGAGCATTTCGACATAGGCGAGGCAGTGGTGGCCGAAGGTGACGGGCTGCGCCGTCTGCAGATGAGTGAAACCGGGCATGACCGTGGCCGCATGGGCGTCGGCCTTGTCGAGCAGGGCGCCGATGAGGTCCGTGATGGCGGCGATGGCGTTGTCGGTCGCGTCCCGCACCCAAAGGCGGAAATCGAGCGCCACCTGATCGTTGCGGGAACGGGCCGTGTGCAGGCGACCGGCAGCGGGGCCGATGAGTTCGGCGAGACGGGCCTCCACATTCATGTGAATGTCTTCCAGCGCGCGGGAGAAGACGAAGTCGCCCCGCTCGATCTCGCCCGCGATTTGCGTCAGTCCACCGTCGATGGCGGCTGCATCGTCCGCCGTGATGATGCCCTGCGCGGCCAGCATGGCCGCGTGGGCGCGGGAGCCTGCGATGTCCTGACGCCAGAAACGGCGATCGAAATCGATGGAGGCGTTGATGGCCTCCATCACCGCATCCGGTCCGCCTTCGAAGCGCCCGCCCCACATGGCGTTCGACGTGACCGGCTGTTCCTTTTCCAGTCCCGTCGGTTCGGTGTTCTCGCCGATGCCGGTGCTGGGCAGATAGACGCCTCGGGTGGCGTCGTTTTGATCGGGCTTGTCTTTGCGTTGGTCGGTCATGGGCCTATGTGTCGGGCAACTTCGGGAACGGATGAATGGCAATGAGCAAGCGGGTATCTATGGTTGCGGCGGCTTGCCTGCTGGTCGCCGGGCTGGTGGCATGGGGCGTATATGCCATGCGGGACGGAGGCAACACGGAGGTGGCTTCGGCCTGCACCATGGACGACGCAACCCGCGCCGCGCTCGATGCTGCGGTCGGCGGCGAAGTGGCCGCGTTTCAGATCGCCGACCGTCCCGCCAGCCTGTGCCACGCTCGCCTTCGCCGACGCCGACGGTGCCCCTGTGACGTTCGATGCCTTTTCCGGAAAGACGGTGCTGTTCAACCTGTGGGCGACATGGTGCGTGCCGTGTCGGGTGGAAATGCCCTATCTGGACGCGCTGCAGGCGGAACTGGGCGGCGACGACCTTTCAGGTCGTGCCGGTGAGCGTCGATCTTGGGTCCGACGAGAAACCAAAGGCGTTCTACGAGGAAATCGGCTTGCAGAACCTGCCCTTCTATCACGATGGCGATATTGCCACGCTCGACACGCTGAAGAAGGCCGGTATCGCGTTTGGCCTGCCCGCAACTGTGCTGGCGGACGGTGATGGCTGCGTTCTGGGTTGGCTCAACGGGCCTGCGGAATGGGCGAGCGAAGATGCCAAGCGGCTGGTGCGCGCTGCGATCAAATAGCGCGACCTGAGGATAACACTTTTCGCTGTTGCGACCCGTGCGTCTGGCCTAGCCTGTACAATTCGGCCCCAAGCTCACCAGTACCCGCCATGTCCAAAGCCATACCATCCATTGCCGTCGTCGGGCTGGGCACGTTCGGTGGCACGGTTGCAAAAGATCTGGCGGCTTTGGGGCACCATGTTATCGGCATGGACGTGAACGAATCTCGGGTGAACGATTTCGCCGACATATTGTCTCAGGCCGTCATAGCCGACGCCCGCGACGAACGGGCCATGCGCGATGCGGGGATCGACCAATGCGACGTGGTGGTCATCGCCATGGGCGAAGATCTGGAAGCCAATATAATGGGAGCCATGAACGCACGGATGCTGGGCGTCGAGCAGGTGTGGGTGAAGTCGCGCTCCCGCACGCATCGCCGCATCCTGTCGAAGATCGGCGTCGACCATGTGGTGAACCCGGAGCAGGACATGGGCCGCCGTGTCGCCCAGCGCATCCATACGCCGTTCGTGACGGACTACATGAGCGTGGGCGGCAATCGTGTCATCGTCAGCCTGACAGCACCTAAGAAGCTGATCGGCAAATCCCTCGCCACCGTTGCGCTGAACAAGGGCGACGAGCCGATCGAAAGTCTGGGCCTGGTGCGAACCGGACAGCGTCTCGCTTACGAGAGCAATCCCACGATCGAGGCCGAGGACATGCTGTTGTTCTACGGTCGCCGGGCGGATCTGCAGACGTTCAGCGAGACCCAGTGCCGCTAGGTGGTCCGGCCCGTGGCGCACCAATCCGCACCTGACACGACCGGAGCGGCACCATGTCCATGACATCGAAACTCAAAGGGCGGATGCGCCGGTTCTGGACAGCCATGCGCACATCGTTCGAGCGCTCCCCACCGCTGATTCTGCTGCTGCTCTACGCCGTTCTGGTGGGCATCGGCGCAGGCCTGCTGAAACTGCCGCTGGCATCCACCGCGCCGACAAGCTGGGCGGAGGCGGTGTTCACCTCCGCATCGGCCGTCACCGTGACCGGGCTCGTCGTGGTGGATACCGGCTCCCATTACACGGTCTTCGGGCAGGCTGTGGTCGCCGCACTCATCCAGCTCGGTGGTCTGGGGTTGATGACGTTTGCCGTCCTTATCCTGTCGGCGCTGGGCATGCCGATCGGGCTGCCCCGGTCCGTCACCCTGCGGGAAGATCTGGGGCAGACCTCCCTGCGCGATCTGGGGCGACTGGTTCGCCTTATCGCTCTGGTCGTGATCGTCTGCGAGCTGGTCGGCACCGCGGTGCTGATGATCACGTTCGTGCCGGTACATGGCTGGGCGATGGGCGCGTGGTCGGCTCTGTTCCACTCGATCTCGGCCTTCAACAATGCAGGCTTTGCGCTCTATCCGGATTCGCTGACCGGGTTTGCCCTCGATCCGGTCATCAACATCACGATACCGGTCCTGTTCATCATCGGCGGTATCGGGTTCGCCGTCATCGCCGATATCGCGCAGCACCGGCGGTGGGCTCCGCTGATGCTGCATTCCAAGCTCATGATGGTGGGGACGCTGGGGCTGATCGTCTGGGGCGTTGGCTCGTTTGCCGTGCTGGAATGGAGCAACCCGGGCACGCTGGGGCTCTACGACCACTGGTGGCAGAAGATGACGGTGGCGTGGTTTCAAGGCGTCACGCCCCGCACGGCAGGGTTCAACACGGCGGACTTTGCCGAGGTGCACGATGCCACGGCCTTCACCACGATCATGCTGATGCTGGTGGGAGGCGGGCCGACCTCCACGGCCGGCGGTATCAAGGTGACGACATTCATCGCGCTGCTGCTTGCCACCATCGCGTTCTTTCAGCGCAGGAGCGAACTCACAGCATTTGGACGGTCCATTCCGCTGGAGGATGTGTTGCGCGTGACCGCGCTGACCTCGGTCGCCATGCTGATGGTTGGGGTTGCGACCTTCATCGTATTGCTGAGCCATGATGGGGATTTCATGGACCTGCTCTTCGAGGTCACGTCGGCCTTTGGCACGGTCGGGCTATCGCGGGGGGCGACCGGCGAACTCGACGCGCTTGGGCAAGGCGTCATCATCGTGCTGATGTTTGCCGGGCGGGTGGGCCCGCTATCACTCGGCTTCTTTCTGGCGACCCGCACGACGCCGCGGGTTCGCTATCCGAAAAGCCCCGTCTATCTCGGTTAGACGCAGCGTTGCGAAATCGGGCAGCGGCGCTTGTCGGAACTGATGACGAACTGCTTGTGGGCAGTCTGGTTGGGGCCGCACCGCACAATCTCCCGCACCGCAAACGGCACGCCGCCATAGATCGGCAGCGTGGCACCGGACCGTGTACGGGTGGTGACACGGCCGGTCTGGGCGAATTCCTGCTGCACGCGGGCGCAGGTCTTGTCGTTGGTCAGGGCGTGGACGGACGTGGAAAACATCGACGCGGCGATGCACGTGGCGAGGGGCAGGGCGAGCAAGCGGTTTGACGGGCGGTTCATGGTGCGGCTCCGTTGGGAGTGAATGGTGTTGCACCAGCAACGCAATCGCCGTGCTGAAGGTTCGCCGATCCCGCTTTCGTGAACGCTACTTGCGGGACGGTACCGGCGTTTCGCCGCGATAGTCGTAAAAACCCTTGCCGGACTTGCGACCGAGCCAGCCGGCCTCGACATATTTCACCAGCAGCGGACAGGGCCGGTATTTCGTGTCGGCCAACCCGTCATGAAGCACCTGCATGATGGACAGGCATGTATCCAAACCGATGAAATCCGCCAGTTGCAGCGGCCCCATCGGGTGGTTTGCGCCCAGCCGCATGGCCTTGTCGATGCCTTCCACGTCGCCAACGCCTTCATACAGAATGTAGATCGCCTCGTTGATCATGGGGATCAGCACGCGATTGACGATGAAGGCGGGAAAGTCTTCGGAGACGGTGGTCTCCTTGTCCAGCCGCGTCGTATAGGCGAGCGCCTCGTCGAACGTTGCGTCGTCGGTCGCGATGCCGCGCACGAGTTCCACCAGTTGCATGACCGGCACCGGGTTCATGAAATGAATGCCGATGAAGCGTTCCGGGCGGTCGGTGACGGCGGCGAGGCGGGTGATGGAGATGGACGACGTGTTGGTGGCGAGGATCGCACCATCCTTCAGGTGCGACTGGAGCGATTTGAAGATCGTCTTCTTCACGTCCTCATTCTCGGTCGCAGCCTCGATGACCATGTCGCAGTCGGACAGGTCGGTGAGCTCGGGGGCAGCTTCGATCCGCCCCATGGCCGTCTTCATGGCGTCGGGGGTGACGCGTTCCTTGGCGACCTGACGCTCCATGTTGGAACCGATACCGTCGATACCCTCGGCAATGGCATCGGCCTCGATGTCGTTGATGCGCACGTCGTAACCGGCCAGCGCGGAGACGTGCGCGATGCCCGCCCCCATCTGCCCCGCGCCGATGATGCCGATGGTCTTCATGGTTGCGTCCCTTCCCGATCAGTCGCTAAAGCGCGGCTTCCAGCTCCGGCAGGATTTCGAACAGGTCGCCCACCAAACCGTAATCGGCGACCTGGAAGATCGGGGCTTCCTCGTCCTTGTTGATCGCGACGATGACCTTTGAATCTTTCATGCCCGCCAAGTGCTGGATGGCACCGGAAATGCCTGCGGCGATGTAGAGGTCCGGAGCGACGACCTTGCCGGTCTGGCCCACCTGCCAGTCGTTGGGGGCATAGCCCGCATCGACGGCGGCGCGGGAAGCGCCGATGGCGGCACCGAGCTTGTCTGCGACGGGAATGATGGTCTCGTTGAACTTCTCTTCCGACCCCAGCGCGCGGCCACCGGAAATGATGATCTTGGCGGAGGTCAGTTCCGGACGGTCGCTGTCGGACAGGGCAGCGGACACGAACTCGGACACACCGGGACCTGCGGGCACGTCGACGGATGTCACCTCGGCGGACCCGCCTTCACCGGCGGCGGCAAAACCGGCGGTGCGCACGGTCAGCACCTTCTTGGCGTCGGACGACTTGACGGTCTGGATGGCGTTGCCGGCATAGATGGGACGTTCGAACGTCTCGCCGTCGATGATGTCCGTCACGTCGGAAATCTGCATGACGTCGAGCAAGGCCGCTACGCGGGGCAGGATGTTCTTGCCATCGGTCGTGGCGGGCGCGACGAAGGCGTCGTGATGGTCGGCCAACGAGACGATGAGGGCTGCCATCGGTTCGGCAAGACGGTTCTCCAGATGGTCTGCCTCGGCCAGATGCACCTTGGAGACGCCTTCCAGCTTGGCAGCGGCGTCCGCAACGCCAGAGCAGCCCTTGCCCGCGACGAGCACGCACACGTCTTTGCCCAGTTTGAGGGCGGCGGTCAGGGCCTTGTTGGTCTGTTCCGACAGGGTTTCATTGTCGTGTTCGGCGATGAGAAGTGTGGTCATGGTCATGTATCCCTAATTCGAAATCAGTTCAGAACGCCTGCTTCGTTTTTCAGCTTGCCGACGAGATCGGCGACGTTCTCGACGATGATGCCGCCTGCACGTTTGGGCGGCTCTTCCGTCTTGACGACCGACAGGCGATGGGCCGTGTCGACGCCGTAATCGGCAGCCGTCTTCGTATCCATCGGCTTCTTCTTGGCCTTCATGATGTTGGGTAGCGAGGCGTAGCGCGGCTCGTTGAGGCGCAGGTCGGTGGTGATGATGGCTGGCATCGTCACCTTGATCGTCTGCAGGCCGCCATCGACCTCCCGGGTGACATTGGCGCTGTCACCGTCGATTTCGAGCTTGGATGCGAAGGTCGCCTGCGACCAGCCGAGCAGGGCCGACAGCATCTGGCCGGTCTGATTGGCGTCGTCGTCGATGGCCTGCTTGCCGAGAATGACGAGCTGCGGCTGCTCCTCGTCCACGATGGCTTTCAGAATCTTGGCGACGGCGAGCGGTTCGACGAGGTCGTCGACGGTGACCAGAATGGCCCGGTCAGCACCCATTGCGAGACCGGTGCGCAAAGTTTCCTGCGCCTTTTCCGGACCGATGGAAACGACGACGACTTCCTCGGCCTTGCCGGCCTCCTTCAGACGCAGCGCCTCCTCGACGGCGATTTCGTCGAAGGGGTTCATGGACATCTTGACGTTGGCGAGATCGACGCCGGAACCGTCCGGCTTGACGCGGATCTTCACGTTATAGTCCACAACCCGCTTGACGGGGACGATGATTTTCATGGGGCTGGACCCTTCCAAGTTGGCGCTTTCGTCTTGTCTAACCGAAACCGTGCGCGTTGCACACAGATACAATACGCAACGGCCCGTTGACGTTGCGTCCTATTGGCGAGTGACGTTTACGTCAATCGTCCAGAATGTCCTTGGCCGCGTTGCGCCGGATGACGGGGATACCGTGGGCGCGGGCATTGCGGATGCGAGCGGGGTCCACTTCGACGGCTTCCGGCAGCACGATCGCGCGGTCGAACAGGGGCACGCCCGGGCGGCGCAGCACGGCGACGAGAGCCAGCCCCGCCACGATGCCGCCGACATGGGCGGCCCAGGAAATGACCCCGTCCGGGTCGGTTGCGAACATGAAGACTTGATAGGCGACCCAGCCGCCCAGCAGGTACATTGCAGGCAATTTGAGCGGTATTCGGCCCAGAAACAGCACCCAGACCTTCATTTTCGGATGGAGCAGCAGGTAGGCCGCAACGAGCCCCGCGGCTGCGCCGGATGCGCCGACGAGGGGGGAATCGGATTGGGGATAGACCAGTACGTGCAGCCAGCAGGCGGCGATGGCGCAGGCCAGATAGAACAGGGCGAAACGCACAGTGCCCCATCGCGTCTTCGACGTTGTCGCCGAAGACGTAGATGAACAGCATGTTGCCTGCCAGATGCCAGAAATCCACATGCAGGAACGCGCTGGTCAGCGCGGTCGTGCCGTAAAATTCATCCGGCACGACATCCGCGCCCGCGGGCAGGACGCGGATGTCGTTGGCGACCGAAGGGATGTGCCCGAGCGACAGGGTGATGACTTCAGCCCCGCCGAACAGGCCGAGCACGTTGACGCCGCAGAAGACCAGCACGTTCAACGCGATGATGGTGGCCGTCACGTATTGAAACGCCACATGGGCGACGGGCTTTCCGTCGTGGATGGGGATGAAGATGGCGTCCGCCTCCGATCTGACCGTCGACTACCGGTTCTCGCCGGGCACCCAGAGAATGTCCGCCGTGCCACCCTCATTGGCGTGGCGGGAGGCGACGAACAGGAAGTCGGACAATCTGTTCATGTAGTGCAGGGCGGCAGGACTGACGGTCTCGTCCGGCATCTGCGCGAGTTCGACCATCAGCCGTTCCGCGCGGCGTGCGACCGTGCGGGCCTGGTGCAGGAACGCGGCTGCCGGAGAGCCGCCCGGCAGGATGAAGGAGCGCAGGGTCGTCAGCGGTTTGTTCAGGGTATCGATGTCCTGCTCGATGCGCGCGACCTGTGACGCGACGATGCGCAGTGGCTCGTAGCCGAGGTCTTCACCCGTGTCAGGGGTGGCGAGGTCCGCGCCAAGGTCGAACAGGTCGTTCTGGATGCGCGACAGCATACCGTCCAGGTTGTGGGCAAGATCGGTTCCGCCGGTATGCAGGCGTACCAGACCGATGACGGAATTTGTCTCGTCGACCGTGCCGTAGCTTTCCACCCGCAGGTCGAACTTGTGTCGCCGTTCGCCCGAGCCGAGAGCTGTCGTGCCGTCGTCGCCGGTTTTTGTGTAGATTTTGTTGAGAACGACCATCATTCGTACCTTGTGGATAAAACCGTCCGACCTTCATGGCAGGCGGTTCGACATGGGGAAAGGGCCGGGGTTTGAAACCGGGCTACTGGCGGGTCCACCAGACGAACACGACCATGATCGCAACAGCGACTGCTTGCGCACCGACACGCAGAGCGCATGAGCTGCTGCGATTTGTTGGCGGAACCGCCTCGCATCATGTTCCACAAACCGCGCAGCAGGATGAGTGCGACGACGGCGCAGGCGATAAGAATGACGATTTGCATGGGTCTTCGCGGTCCTTTCGATGTGTCGCCGATGTGGCCCATCGGGTCGGGCCATACAAGCGTTGAGGGTCTACCGGGTGCTGCGACGTGGGCGCGCGGCGGTTCGGTGATGCCGCGATTGCCGTTGTCAGTCGAAACCCAGCCGCTCGCGTATCTGCGCAGGCGTCACGCCCCGCGCGCGCAATTCGGCCAAACCGGTGCTGCCGGTGGATTTGGAGAGTTTGTCACCCGCATCGTCGAGGAGAAGGTCGTGGTGGTGGTAGCACGGTTCGGGCAGGTCCAGCAGGTACTGCAACAGACGGTGGATGCCGGTCGCGTGGTAGAGGTCGCGACCCCGCACCACGTCCGTCACGCCTTGCGCCGCATCGTCCACAACCACCGACAGGTGATAGCTGGTCGGAGTATCGGAACGGGCCAGCACAATGTCGTCGAGCAATGCCGGGTCCGCCGTCACAACGCCTTCGTCCCGTTCCCTCCATGAGAGGGACGGTGCGGCCTGCACGGCCAGGGCCGTGTCGAGACGCCACGCATGGTGCGGTTGGGCTCGCATCGCAGCCGCTCGTCGGGATGCGTCCCAATGACGTTCGTCACCCGGGTAGTGGGGCGCTCCGTCCGGTCCGACGGGCCAGTCGTCACGGTTGGCGATCCGTTCTCCAATCTGCCGCCGCGACAGGAACGAAGGATAGGCGAGGCCCGCATCGATCAGCCGGTCGAGCGCCTTGCGGTAGGTGGTAAACCGGTCGGACTGGCGCATTGGCTCTGCGTCCCATTCGACCCCGAGCCAGCGCAGATCGTCGAGCATGGCCGCCTCAAGCGCCGGGGTGCAACGGGTCGTGTCGATATCCTCGATGCGCAGCAGGAACGTGCCGCCGGTTTTTCGTGCCATCCTCTGGTTCAGCAACGCACTGTAGGCGTGGCCAAGATGCAGCGCGCCGTTGGGCGATGGGGCGAAGCGGAAAACGGGTGGCGCGGCGGGGTTCATCGCGCGACACTACGGCCATGAGCCTGCCGATTGATACACGCATCACCGATCTGCCTTCCCTGCGGGCCTCCGTTGCCGAACTGATCGCCCTCGATCCGACGCTGGCCGATGTCGAGGTGGCGGCCATGGACCTGCGGCTGCGACCGCCCGATTTCGAGGCGATGGCCGAGATTGTCATCTCGCAGCTCGTTTCGCGTGCGGCGGCTGCGACCATCCACGGCCGGCTGCGGGCAATCGTCGATCCGTTCGATTTCGCCACCTATCGCGCCGCCGGCGACCGTCCGCGTGAGGCGGGGCTGTCGGGTTCGAAGCACGCGACGCTCATCGGGCTTGCGCAGGCCGAACCGGATTTCGAAGCCATCGCAGCCTTGCCTCCGGATGAGGCGATGAGCCGTCTGATCGCCTTCAAGGGTATCGGACCATGGTCGGCGGCCATCTTCTGCCTGTTCTGCGCCGGGCACCGGGATGCCTTCCCGGCGGGCGACATCGCCGTGCAGCACGCGATGCAGGACGTGCTCGGACTGCCGGAACGACCGGACGCGAAGCAGGCGGCAGCGCTGGCTACGCGCTGGGCGCCGCTACGCGGGGTGGCGACGCGGTTCCTCTACGCCCGCTACGCCGTGCTGAAAGGCGGTGCTGCCGCTCCCTTCTGACTGGTTTGCGGGTGCGACCGGATTGTGGGTTCACAAAGCTGTCGCGCTGGTCCTACAGTGTAGCACGAATGAAAAGGCCCGGAGGCATTGGCAGTCGTGACTATAGCGGTGAACCCGCAGCTCCACCCCACACTGGTGCTGAATGCCGACTATCGCCCGCTTTCCTATTACCCGCTGTCGCTGTGGTCGTGGCAGGATGCCATTAAGGCTGTCTTTCTCGACCGGGTGAACATCGTGTCGGAATACGAGGCCTGCGTCTCGTCGCCTTCGTTCCAGATGAAACTGCCTTCGGTCGTTTCGCTGAAGGAATACATCAAGCCGCAGCGTCACCCCGCCTTCACCCGTTTCAACGTGTTTTTGCGCGACGGCTTTACCTGCCAGTACTGCGGCACGGAGGAAGGCGATCTCACGTTCGATCACCTCGTGCCCCGCTCCAAGGGTGGGCAGACGACGTGGGACAACATCGTCGCCGCCTGTTCGCCCTGCAATTTGAAGAAGGGCGGCAAGAGCCTCGCCCATTCCGGCATGCAGCTGAACCGCAAGCCCTGGGCACCCACGGTGTATGATCTCCACAATGCCGGCCGCCGCTTTCCGCCTAACTTCCTGCACGAAAGCTGGATGGATTATCTGTATTGGGACGCGCCGCTGGAGCCGTGAGGTTCAGACCGCCGATCTGTCGTTGAACCCGAACAGAGCTGCCCTGCCTGCCAGCGTACCCAGCACGCCCGCCACCACAACGTTCCAGCCGGCAAAGGACAGGCCTAGAAAGCGGCCCGCCGCGTCGTCGCATTTTGGCGGCGTGGAGGTGGCGAGGCTGTCGAGCAGGGAGCCGGCGTCCCCCGCTGCGCCGGTAATTCCCGCGCCGCAAGTGGCGGGCGCTGCAAACCAGCCCCATTCGACGCCCGCGTGGTAAGCGCCGATCAACGCCGTCGCCAGCATCGACAGGGCCGCAATGGCCAGCGCGCCGCGTAGCACAGATTCCGGTCCACCTGCCGAGCCGGCTATCGCGCCCACCAGCAGGATGGGGATCGCCAGATAATAAGGGTTGCGCTGTTCCAGGCACAGGGCGCAGGGGGCGTAGCCGTACAGTTCGAACGCCCATGCGGACCCCAGCACAAGCGCCATGCCGAGGGTGACGAGCCACGCCGTATTGACAGGCGACAGGCGTGTCATGCGGCCAGCGTTTTCACATAATCGATGAGAAAGAACAGCAGCGCCGGACCGCCGATGACCAGCAGCGCGACCCATGCCAGACCGATGGCGAGGCCCAGCAGGATCAGCAGCCCGTCTCGCTCGATCAGGCCCAGTGCGGCGATCGTCACGCCCAGCCCAGGCACGGAATTGGTCAGCGGCAGGGGCACCAGAATGGAAGCGCAAGGGACGGCCAGCAGAGCGCCGACGATGCGCAGGCCTACACCCTCGCTCAACCGCGCCAGCCGCGGACCGGCGATGAACTCGATGCGCTTCAGCCACGGGCGCGCTCGCGCCACCGTGCTTGCCAGCAGGCCGATGCCGAAATCACGCTGCCCGAGTTTGCCCGGCAGCACGAGGCGGGTGCGGCCCCGCGCCAGCTGCACGGCGAGATACAGCATCGGCAGCGCGACGATCTGCGGCAGGATGTAGACGAAGGGGAGGCAGCAGGGCAGGGCCATCAGAAGCAGGAACACACCGTGGGCGCGCGCTTGCATGGCTTCCAACAAAGTGGACAAGCTGATGCGTGCGTCCGACCCGTGGCGGGTGGCCAGCGTGGTCAGCACGTCGTCCAGAAGCGCGGTGGTTCCGCGGATTTCTCCCCGGCTTCCGTCAGTCGGCCTTGGCGCGGCAACGGCCTCGAGATTCGGGTTCAAATCGTCCGGCTCGTTGTTGCGCTTGTCCATCGCCTCGCTATAGTCGCGCCGCTCCACCCGGACCAGCCCCCCTGGCGGAATTGGTAGACGCGCGGGATTCAAAATCCCGTTTCTTCGGAAGTGCCGGTTCGATTCCGGCGGGGGGCACCATTTCTTCTGCCGTATTCACCGTGCGCCGTGTCCGAAGACGAGGACGCGGACGGTTCGCAGGATGATGAGGAAATCGAGCCACGCCGACAGGTATTTGATGTAGAAGAAGTCGTAGTGCAGCTTCGACAGGACATGTTTGTTGCCGGTCACGTGGCCCTGGTTGACCTGCGCCCAACCGGTCAGGCCGGGGCGCACGATATGACGGTAGTGGTAGAAGGGCAGGTCGCGCTGGTACGCCTCCACGAGAACCCGCGCTTCCGGGCGGGGGCCGATCCAGCTCATTTCGCCTTTCAGAACATTGAGGATCTGCGGCAGTTCGTCGAGCCTGAAACGGCGCAGCAGACGTCCGAGAGGCGTGATGCGCACATCGTCCTTGATGGTTTCGGCCGCCGTGACGGTCGTCGCCTTGGCCTGCCTGACCATCGTGCGCAGTTTCCAGACGTTGAAGGACGTCCCGCGATATCCCACCCGCCGCTGGTGAAACAGGATAGGCCGTCCCTGTGCGATCAGCATGACGGGGGCCAGCGTTGCCAAGATCAGTAGCACGGGAACCAGGAGGGTCAGGGCCAACAGAATGTCGAACACCAGTTTCAGCTGCAGGTACAACGGACTGGGCAGCAGGGAACCGAACGAGTTCTCCGCCAGATGATCCACCGCCACCTTTCCAACGATCTGTTCCGAGATTTGCTTGGTGTGATAGACGGGAATGCCCTTCAGCGCGCAATTGGTGGCGAAGACAAGCCATTCGTCGTCGTAGTCGGCACGCATGTTCATGACCGGTGCCCCCATTTCCGGTCTGTACTGGTCGGGCCGGTCGATCTGCGTGAAGCGAACATGGGTGTCGCCCAAAACCTCATGCAGGTTGGCGTGAGGCAACAAGACAAGGCGAGGCACGTTGGTGCGGCGCAGCACGAAATAGAGCGTCATGTAATAGAGGACGACGGCTGCGAACCCACTTCCATACACTGCGAGAGAATAGGGCACTCGGAGCGTAAAATAGCCCGTCGTGACGAGCGCGAAGGCGACGACGATACTGATGAGGACGTAACTTCCGTTGGTCACACCGGGGTAGGCGCTGAACCGGGTGATCGTCAGGTGAGCCAACAGAACGGCGATCCCGACGCCGACGGCAGCGTTGGTTGCCGGATCGTCCAGACGAAAACGGTACCCGACCATATCTCCCACGGTTGCCAGCAGCACCGACGGCAAAACCGCGGCAAACAGTACGGCGAAGATGAGGTGGACCGCCGACCTGCCACGTCCGGCATATTGTGGTGCAAAAACGGACCTCATGGGGCCAACCTAATCGAAATCGTACGCGTTCACGTCGTAAAGTCCCCTATCGTGTTCTGAAAGGGGCCACCAGACGTTTGGCCAGTGCGCGCCACCGGTCGCGCCGCTGCTTTGCGGCAATGGTTCGCGCCAGTTCCCGCGTCCCGTTGCGGTCGAGGGCGATGGTCACGTCCTTGATTGCAAGACGGTCCGGCCAGAGCCGGTTGATCATCGGGTGGTCGCGCACGGCCAGCGAGTCCGCACGCACGAACGCCTTGCGTTTGAGCAGTGCCAGGGTGGCTTCGATCATAACCTGCTGGCCCGGCGAGGCCTTGTAGAGATCCTCGGCAAAGGCGATTTTCCACGTTACCCGGTCTCCACCGCGCCCGAACAGGATGAGGCTGGCGACGATGCGGGCACCGTGGCGCATCTCGACGATCTCGCAAGCGCCCGCGACCGCAAGACGGGCGGAGATTTCGCGTGAGAAGGCAGTAATCTTCTTGTGGTTGTAGAGAGCTGTCGCTCGCCGCCCTTTCCAGCCTGCCAGTTCCAGTCCGATAAAGGCCTCGAAGGCATCGAGAACGGCTTCCTGTTCGGTGTGAATGCGGAAGGAAACCGGTGCTTCCTCCTCCAACCTGCGGTTGAGGCGGGCGAACTCCTTCGCCGTCTTCTTGCCGACGACATCGCGGATGGTCGTGATCGCGTCCGCGTTCGCAGCTGTCAGAACCGCCCGGTCGTGCTTGCGGCTGGCTGCATTCGGCAGTCCCAGACGGTCGGCCGCTTCCGCGAGATGGCGCGTGACAGCCCCATCGCCGCGCATCCAGGTCATGTCGAGGATACGGGGCAGTTTCAGGGCCGGGTCGGCCAGCAGTTGCAGCAGCGTCTCGCACGCCTCGCCCGCCGTCGACGGATCGACAAGGGGGGTGCCGATCGGCATGAACTCGTTGGCGAGAGGCTGCAACACCTTCTGCGGCAGGATACCCGTATGCTGCACCGCCATCGGCAGGAACAGGCGCAACGTGCGTGGACGGTCGCCCATGGTTTCCCACAGGCAGGCCATCCAGCAGCCACGCCTGGCAAGCAAACCGTTCAATCTCGGCCATGCCGCCTGCAGAACGAGCGGATCGAAGAAGATGTTGGGCTCCTGCGCACGTTGGGCCAGCGACGTGATATCGCCTTCCAACCGCGCGAGAGCGATGGGGGGTACCAGTTCCAGTTCCCACAGATTGGCGGACAGTCCGGTGCTCGTAGCACGCAGGTTCGGCAGCCGCGTCTGGCTGCGCCTTTCCCGCCGGCGGGTAACGTCTGCCCCGCCGCCCATGATGACATCTTCGAAGACCCCCATCGCCTAAGCCGCCGCCGGTGAGGGTGCGGGCGAGAAGACGAACACGCGCAGGCCGAGGCGTCGCAGGGTCACGGCGTAGAGCGCGCCGGTCTCGAACATCAGGGCGCAGGTCGTGGCGATGGCGGCGCCCATCAGCCCGTATTGCGGAATGAGCGCCAGGTTGAGGGCGATGTTGACGCACAGCGTCACGCCATAGACGAGCGCGCAGATATTCTGCTGGCCGGACATGGTCAGCACGCTTTCGGCAGGCCCAACGGTGGAGCGCACCATGATGCCGAGAACGAGAACGCACAGCAGGGGATATCCGAGCTGCGAATTCCGGGCCGAACAGCGACAACAGCATCTTGCCGGAGAGCACCATCACGAGGCTCATGATGAGCGAGCCCCAGAACGTCCAGCGCACGGTTTCGCGCACGAAGCCCTCGTACTGCAGCCGGTCACCCGCATGGTGATACTGCGAATAGCGGTGCGCCGCGCCCGCCTTGACCGCGAAATAGACGAAATGAACGAGCGCCAGCGTCTTCACCGCCGCGTAATAGACGGCGACGTCCGCCGGGGGCAGAAACACGCCTGCGATCAGGATGTCGACATTGGTGAGGAGAAAGAAGAAGCCCTCGACCAGAAAGATCGGCAGCGCGACGACGACCCATTCCATCGGCGTGATCGTGCGCTTTACCTTCGGGACCGTCCGGTCGATGCGCCGGTTGATGAAGATCAACTGACCGATGCTGACCGTCCAGCAGGCGATAATGGAGGCCAAAAGCGCCGTCTGCGCCGTCGCGTCGAAACCGAGTGACAAGGCCATCGCCATGGAGGCGAGTATGAGGCAGGGACGGATGATGAAGGTGGGCGTCAAGCGCGAAATCGACCCACCCGAACGAGCGCGACAGGCCATCCTGCGTTTCCGCCAGCGCCAGCATGGGCAGGCAGGACATGCCCAGAATGAGCGGGACGACGTAGATCGACGAGCCTGTGTCGGCGAAAACCATGGTAGCGGCGCACCGATAAGCGCGACGACGGTGGCCGTGCCGACCGCGAACAGGCGCGCCGTCAAGGTCATGCCCCGGGTGGACGCATCGTCGCCCGCCAGCCTGTATTGCGGGACGAAGCGCACGAGCGACGAGGGAAAGCCGATACAGGACAGGGTGCCCGCGATGACCGCGATGACCCATACCCACACGAAGATGCCGAACTCGTCCGGCCCCATCCAGCGGGCCATGAGAACCTGGCTCACATACGCGATGAAGGCCGACATGATGCGGATGGAAAAGGCGGCCAGTGCCATGCGTTGCGAAGCGGCCTTGTCGTCGCGGCCGGAGACGATCGCATCGGCCACATCCAGCGCCTTGTCGACATGGGTGCCCCAGCGGGTGCGCACGAATGTGGGCACGAACGGAGCAGCCAGTCTGGGACGGCACGAGGGGCACGGCAAATCTCGGCGACGAGGTGCCGAAGGCGCGGTTGCGGCCAGACTGGGCGCAATTCGTTTAAGATTGCTTCGAAACGCCCCAGGCCGTGCTTACCGCTTCCGGCAAGGTTAAGGCGCCGTTATGCGATGGGTTTCTAACCCTTGAAGCCCCCTTCATCCAGAAAGGCCTGTTCTTCCGGCGTGGTCTTGCGGCCCAGCACCGCGTTGCGGTGGGGAAAGCGGCCGAAGCGTTCGATGATGTCGAGATGTTCGCGCGCTGCCTTGATGTTTCCCTCCAGCCCTGTCGCTTCCATATGGGCAAGGCACCGGCGCTGGTCCTCGATATTCTCGCTGTGCATCAATGGCAGGTAGGTGAAGACCCTGAGGTCGTCGCGCATGTGCCGATCGTCTCCGCGCTGGATGGCTGCCTTGGCGGTGGCCAGCGCTTTCGGGTCGTTGGCATAGGCATCGGGGCTGTTGCGGTTCAGGTTGCGGGTGAACTGGTCAAGCACGAGGATGAGCGCGAGGGTGCTGTCCGGCGTATCCTGCCAATGGTCGAGATGGCCGGACTGCGCGGCCTGCAACGTGTCACTGAACCGGGCGCGTATTTCGGCGTCGAAGGCGTCGTCCTTCTGCCACCATTTCTTGGCGCCGGCGGCGGCCCAGAAGTCGGTAACGGTTTGCGGTTCGACAATGGCTGTCATGGTTTGCCTCCTTGCATCTGCGTGAGCGCCAGTTACAGCACGCCAAAGCCGGTTTTCGAAAGCCCGTCATGAACCAGATCGCTGCAAGCGCCGACCTGCGTGGACTGCGCTGCCCGCTGCCCGCCTTGAAGACCCGTGCCCGCCTGAAGCGGCTGGCGATGGGTGAGCGGCTGGAAGTGCTGGCCGACGACCCGCTGGCCGGCATCGACATTCCCGCTTTCTGCATCGAAAGCGGCAACCGGCTGGTTTCGCAGGAGGCGCTGGAAGGCGATGTGATGCGGTTCGTAGTGGAGCGGGTGGTCTAACAGACTAAGGGTCTGGAAAGTGGCTTGTAGCGATCACTCACATAGATTTTGCCGCTTCAATGCTCAGCCATTAGGGTGCCGACCGTTCGACATCCCTTGCAATTTTCGCGATGAGGCCGATCACAACTCCTCCGATCAGCAAAAGGATAGCTTGATCGATCGTCTCGCCAGAACTTGTAGAACCTAGATATCGCTTAACAGCGAAATCGATCTCAGCAGCGGTTTGGTACGTAAAAGCCACATAGAAGCCTAGTGCGCCCCTGATTAGAGCCCAAATGATCATCAACGAAGAAATAGTTGAGCCAAATTTAACCAGCATTGTATAACTGTTCCAAGATCGGTTTCTGATTGTTGGATATTCCTACGGAAGCTATTCCGCGGGCTCAAGCGCATGCGTGCCCTCGGCCATGGCGCTGTCGGAAACGGACGGATTGTTGGGGTGCTGGGTCCAGTTGGAATAGCTGTCCTTAACCTCTTTCTTCGTGCGGGTGTCGATGGAACCGGCGGGCAGCTGCACCATGTCGATGCAATTTTCCACCGGGCAGACGTTCACGCACAGGTTGCAGCCGACGCATTCCTCCTCGATGACCTCGAAGTGGCGTTTGCCGTCCACCATGCTGGTGATGGCCTGGTGGGAGGTATCCTCGCAGGCGATGTGGCAGCGGCCGCAGGAGATGCACAGGTCCTGGTCGATCCGCGCCTTGGTGACGTAGTTGAGATTGAGATATTGCCAGTCGGTCACATTCGGCGTGGCACGGCCGACCACGTCGCCGAGCGTGGCATGGCCCTTCCTGTCCATCCATGCCGACAGACCCGCCGTCATCTCGTCGATGATCTTGAAACCGTAGGTCATAGCGGCCGTGCAGACCTGCACGTTGCCCGCGCCCAGCGCCATGAATTCGGCCGCATCCCGCCATGTCGTGATGCCGCCGATGCCGGAGATCGGCAGGCCCGCCGTTTCCCGATCACGAGCGATTTCGGCCACCATGTTGAGCGCGATGGGTTTCACCGCAGGCCCACAGAAGCCGCCGTGGCTGCCCTTGCCGTCGATCGTGGGCATGGGCGCCATGTCGTCGAGATCGACGGAGACGATGGAGTTGATCGTGTTGATGAGCGATACGGCGTCGGCCCCGCCGGATTTCGCCGCCCGCGCGGGATAGCGCACGTCGGTGATGTTGGGGGTCAGTTTGACGATGACCGGCATCCGGGTGGTCTGCTTGCACCAGCGTGTGACCATCTCGATATATTCGGGCACCTGCCCGACCGCCGCACCCATGCCGCGCTCCGACATGCCGTGGGGGCAGCCGAAGTTCAGCTCTATCCCGTCCGCGCCGGTCTCCTCTACCAGCGGCAGGATGGATTTCCATGCCTGTTCCTCGCAGGGCACCATCAACGAGACGACCATCGCCCGGTCGGGCCACTTGGCCTTGACCTCCTTGATCTCACGCAGGTTGGTCTGCAGGTCGCGGTCGGTGATGAGTTCGATGTTGTTGAGGCCGAGCAGCCGACGGTCGCTGCCGTAGATCGCGCCGTAGCGAGGGCCGTTGACGTTGACCACGGGCGGCCCTTCCTCCCCCAGCGTCTTCCACACCACACCGCCCCAACCGGCCCGGAAGGCGCGTTCCACGTTGTAGGCCTTGTCGGTCGGCGGCGCGGAAGCCAGCCAGAACGGGTTCGGCGATTTGATGCCCACGAAGTCGTTGCGGATGTCGGCCATTGGAGCGTGTCCTTTGGTTTGCTATGCTGCGGCAGGGCGATTGTGCCCACGCTTGAAAGGTCTATCGATATGGTGAACTACACGGTACATCTGCGGCCCGAGCCGGAGGGTGGGTTCACCGTTCTGTGCCTGCGCTTCCCGAGATCGTCAGCTTTGGTGAAGACGAAAAGCATGCGATGGAGATGGCTGCCGAGGCGATTGCACTGGCGCTCGAACTCCGCCGCGACGAGGGCGAAGAAATACCCGCCGACGTGAAGATTATAGAAAAGCGCATTACTGTCGCAGAGGCGGCCTGACGTGGCGAAAGCGCTTTGGGGCCTGTCTTCAAAGCGCGTTTTGAAAGCCCTGCAAAAAGGTGGATACCTAATCGAGCGGATAAGCGGCAGCCACCATGTTCTGCGCAACCCTGATGTTCCCGAAAGCAAGGTGATCGTCGCGCTCCACGGGGCAAAATCCGTCCCGCAAGGCACCATGCGGTCAATTCTCAAACAAGCGAAATTGTCACGCGAAGAGTTCATAGCGCTTCTTAACCCGCCGCCGCCCGCAGGCTCATGTTGATCGCCTCGGCGGCATCGCGGCCATGGGCTGCGGCGGTGACGGTGAGGTCTTCGCCGCCGGCGATGCAATCGCCACCGGCCCAGACGCCCTGCATATGGGTGGTGCCGTGGGCGATCGATCGTGGCGATGTGGCCTGCGGTGATCTGCAGATCGCCGTCGCTGGCCGCCCCGTTCAGGTCGCCGGGCAACAGGGTCTGTCCGATGGCGCGGAACACCTGATCGGCTTCCAGAGTGAACCGTTCGCCGGTGCCCTCCAGCCGGGTGTCGCCGATGCGGGTGTATTCCATCGCGACGCTCGTCCAGTCTCCCGCCTTCGGATTTCAGATCGACGGGCATGGCCCAGTGGCGAATGCGGACGCCGCGGGAAGCGGCGAGATCCTGCTCGTAGCGCGAGGCGTTCATGTGTTCCTGCCCCCGGCGGTAGGCGATCGTCACTTCTTCGGCACCCAGCAGCTTGGCCTGCACCGCGCAATCCACCGCCGTCATGCCGCCGCCGATGACGACGACCTTGCGACCCACGGGCACGGCACGCCTTGTCGTCGGCCTGCCGCAGGCGGGCGATGAAATCGACGGCGTCTTCCAGGCCATCCGGCTGCTCGTTTTCGATGCGCAAGTCATTGACGCCACCGAGCCCCATACCGAGGAAGACGGCGTCGTAGTCGCTGCGCAATTCGCCGAGCGTGAAATCGCGGCCAAGGCGCTGGTCGTAGCGCACATCGATACCGCCTATGGCAAGGATGTAGTCGACCTCTTCCTGCGCGAAACCGTCGACCGTCTTGTAGGTGGCGATGCCGTATTCGTTCAGCCCACCGGGCTTGCTCCGTGCCTCGAAGATGACGACATCATGGCCGTGCATGGCCAACCGGTGCGCGCAGGCGAGCCCCGCGGGACCTGCACCGACGACCGCGATGCGCTTGCCGGTCGATGGCGCGCGTTCGTAGAAATGCACGTCGTTGGCGATGGCGGCATCCGTGGCGAAGCGTTGCAGCAGGCCGATCCGCACCGGCTTGCCCTCGGCGGCTTCGCGCACGCAGGCCTGTTCGCAGAGCGTTTCGGTGGGGCAGACGCGGGCGCACATGCCACCTAGAATGTTCTGGTCAAAAATCGTCTTCGCCGCGCCGAGCCGGTTGTCGGCGGCGATCTGCCGGATGAAGAGCGGGATGTCGATTTCCGTCGGGCAGGCGGTCACGCAGGGCGCGTCGTAGCAGAAATAGCATCGGTCGGACGCCACGGCAGCTTCGTGGTGGTCGAGCGGCGGATGCACGTCGGCGAAGTTCGTCGTCAGTTCGTCGGCGGGCAGGCGTCTGGCCGCAATGCCGTCCTGCAGTCTCGATTCCAGCATGGTGATTTGCCCGTGGCCTGTATGGGATCGGGAAAAGACTAGCCGGACTTCGGATTTTAGCAACTGGTCGCCTGACCGGCCTCGCAATCGGGCCGATCAGCCGCTACGTCGGCTGCAACGCCCTGATGCGGCCTTGCAAGATGAGAATGCCATGCGTGTAGCGATGATCGGAACGGGCTATGTTGGATTGGTATCGGGAACCTGTTTTTCCGACTTCGGCCACGATGTCACCTGCATCGACAAGAATGCGGACAAGATCGAAGCGCTGCAACGCGGGGTGATGCCGATTTTCGAACCGGGTTTGGACGTGCTCGTTGCAACGAATATGGAAGCTGGTCGGCTGCACTTCACCACCGCAGCGCAGGACGCGGTCGCGCGGGCGGACATCGTGTTCCTCGCCGTCGGCACCCCGTCACGGCGGGGCGATGGCCACGCGGATCTCAGCTTTGTCTATGAAGCCGCCGCTGAAATCGGTCGGTTGATCGATGGCTACACCGTCATTGTCACCAAATCGACGGTGCCCGTCGGCACAGGCGACGAAGTGGAGCGGATCATCGCCCAAATGGCAGGCGACACGCCTTTCGACGTGACGTCCAACCCGGAATTTCTGCGCGAGGGCGCGGCGATCGACGACTTCAAGCGCCCCGATCGCATCGTTATCGGCTCCCATAGTGCGCGGGCGACCGAGGTGCTGCGGGAACTGTATCGACCGCTCTACCTGAATGAAGCTCCCCTCGTCGTCTTCGACCGGCGCACGGCGGAACTGACGAAATATGCCGCCAACGCCTTCCTCGCCACCAAGATCGGCTTCATCAACGAGATTGCCGGACCTGTGCGAGGCGGTCGGCGCCAACGTGCAGGACGTGGCGCGGGGTATCGGCCTCGACAAGCGGATCGGCCCGAAATTCCTCAACGCTTCGCCCGGCTATGGCGGGTCGTGCTTTCCCAAGGATACGCTGGCGCTTGTCGAAGACCGGTGAGGATGCCGGTGTGCCCCTGACGATCGTCAATTCCGTCATCGCCGCCAACGCGGCGCGCAAGGAGCGGATGGTGGACATCATCATCGAGGCGGCGGGGGGCAGCGTGAATGGCAAGACCATTGCGTTGCTGGGGCTGACCTTCAAACCGCAGACGGACGACATGCGAGACGCGCCGTCCCTCGTCATCGTGCCCGCCCTGCAAGCGGCAGGAGCCACGATCCGCGCCTACGACCCCGAAGGCATGGGCCAGGCGGCGCAGCATCTGACTGGGCTGACATTCGGCACCGGCCCGTGGCAAACGATGGAAGGGGCGGACCTCGCCGTCATCGTAACCGAGTGGAACGCCTTTCGCGCGCTCGACCTGAACCGGATGGCGGCCACGTTGAGCGACAGGCTGCTGGTGGATCTGCGCAACGTCTACAGCGCGACCGAAGCCCGTCAGGCCGGTCTCACCTATCGCTCCATCGGGCGGCCTGAACCTGCCGCCTGAACCGTTCCAGCATTAGTCGATTTCGGCTCAGTCGACTTTGGGATAGGCGAAGCTTTTGACGCCACTGCGGTCGAAGGGCTGCCACTTGCCTTCCGGCTGCGCCAGCCGGTCGGCGACGGCATAGACGGCGGCGGGGTGATGGCCGAGGCCGCAATGGCTCGACCGCACGCGGATATTCTCGCGGTTGTCGGCTTCCGTTTCCATGCAGTTCTGCCAGGCGCAGATGCCGTCCGTGCGGGAATAGATCGCCGTGGTCGGCACGGATGGCGGAGCCGCGATGGTGCCGCCCATATGGTTGTCGCGGTCGTCGACCTTGTGGCCGGACGTGAACTGGTAGAGTTTCCACGCATTCGTCGCACGCGGATCGCCGTTGAAAGGCGAACCCAGCGTGACGACCTGCCGGACATGTTCCGGCATCATCTTGGCAAGCTGGCGGGCATAGATGCCGCCGAGCGACCAGCCGACGACGGAAACCTTGCGACCATGCTCTTCCGCCAGCGATTTCAACCGTGCCTTCAGGCCAGCTTTCGACACCGGGCAGGGGGCCGTAATTGCGGCCCATGTCCCAGCCGTAGGTCGGATAGCCGATGCTTTTGAGAAACGTGCGCAAAGTCGCCGTGGAACGGTCCGACGTGGCAAGGCCCGGCAGAACCAGCACGGGCTGGCCATCGCCCCTTGGGGCGGTCGCAAACAATGTCGGTGCGGACGCTGCGAAGGCTGCAAGTTCCGGCAGGGCGCGAAGTTCGAGGAACAGCAGCGACCGGCCCGGCGGGCGCAGGGTGGGTTCGGCGGCGGAATTGAAAGTTGCAGTGGTCATCGGGCACGTCCTTCTCGTGAAATACGGCTTGTGTCGCGGTCCCCGCACGCAGGCATCGGCTGTCGACCGACCGCAATATGGCGCTTTCTGCGAAAAATGCAAACTTTGACGTAAACGTAAGTATTTAGACTGCGAAAGCGGAGCGCAATTCGTCGTAGGATTGCACGAGCAGATCGCCGAAACGGTCCGCATCCGGCACGGCCTTCGCGCCCGCGGTCACGCCGAAATCGAGGGCGCCATTGTAGCTCTGAACGGTGATGTTCAGTCCGACGCCATGGGTGGCGATGGAAACCGGATAGAGGGCCGTCGACCTTCGCGCCCGCGCAGTATAGTGGAACAGGTGGGCCCATCGTGTTGGAGATGCACAGATTGACCGCCGAGGGCATGATGTCGGCCAGTCCGGTGCGTCCGAAGGCCTTCATCAGGCCCGGCAGCATCATGGGGGCGCCGAGCAAAGTGAAGTCGGACAAAGCCGCGCCCTTGCCGACTTCCGCCACATCCTTGCGTTCGCCGGAATTGACGACGATGGCAGCGAGGCGTTCCTTCGGGTCGGCGATATCGGTCGCCAACGGCACATTCATGCCGGAGACCTGATTGTTGGCGGAAGCGTCGCCCGCCTCGCGCAGGGAGATCGGCACGAAGGCGACGAGAGGCTGCGACGGCAGCTTGTTCTTTTCCTTTAGATAGGCACGCAACGCCCCGGCGCTGATGGCCATGACCACATCGTTCAGTTTGGCACCACCCGCCTTGCCGACGGCCTTGGCGCCCGCGAGAGGGACCGAACGGGCAGCGTAGGACCGGCCACGGCCCATTGTGGCGTTGAAGGGCGTCTTGGGGGCGACCAGCTGGGGCATGAGGGCGCGTTTCGGGTCGGCATTGGCGAGTTTGGCCGCCCCTTCCAATACCGCGCCCATCACCTTCGGCATGGCCTCGGCAGCCTTCAGTTGCTGCGTAACGACGTTGGCCACGAGATCATGCACGCCCAGAACGGCGCGCTCGGGGATGGACGGCGCGGCCTTGCGCTCTGCACGTTCCGGCACGTCGACCTTTCGCGGTTCCTGCGTGAAATCGTAGAGCGCCATGGCGATCGCCATGCCCGCACCGCCGTCGATGGCAGCGTGGTGGACCTTGGAATAGAGCGCCGCCTGCCGATTGCCGTCGGCGCTCTTTGCCAACGCCTTCGATGACCGTGAACTGCCAGAGCGGCTTGGAACGGTCGAGCGGTTCGGCATGCAGCTTGGCGACCATGGCTTCCAGCTGTTCGTGGGAGCCGGGCGCGTCGAGTTTCACCGACTGGATATGATAGTCGAGATCGGGCTCACCCGCGTCGACCCAGCCGGGATGGTCGAGTTCCGAGCACGGTCTTCGCTAGCCGTTTCGAGAAGATCGGGATGAGATGAACGCGACCGGCGAAGAATGTGGTGAAGTGCTTGTGGAACGAGCCGCGAAAACCTTTCGGCAGGTCGTAGGTCGTCAGCCCTGCCACGTGCATCGGTGTTTGCGCCGTTTCGAAATAGAGAAACGTGGCGTCCAGTCCGCTGAGCTGTTGCATGTCGAATATCCTCCCCGATACCGCGCCAACATTTGACGTAAACGTAATAACTTGTCCACAAGGCCTGCGACCATTTGCGCTTCGCCCGCGCATCCGTCACAATCCGTATCACATTTCATTTGAGAGTTCTGGGAGGTTCTCGTGGATCATAGCTGGATCAAACAATACCCCGACGGCGTACCCGCCGAGGTCGACACGTCGCAATATTCCTCGCTGGTCGGTCTGCTGGAGGATTCCTTCAAGAAGTACCGCGACCGCGATGCCTATGTCCTGATGGACAAGACGATGAGCTACGACGAGCTGGACAAGCGGTCGGCGGCTTTCGGGGCCTACCTGCAATCGCTCGGTCTGCAGAAGGGCGACCGCGTCGCCATCATGCTGCCCAACATCCTGCAATCACCCGTCGCCGTTGCCGGTGTGTTGCGCGCCGGTCTCGTGGTGGTCAACGTCAACCCGCTCTACACGGAGCGTGAGCTGGAACATCAGCTGAAGGATTCCGGCTCCAAGGCGCTGGTGATCGTGGAGAACTTCGCCAAGGTCTATCAGAACGTGGCGGCCAAGACGCCGGTCGAGCACGTCATCGTCACGTCCGTGGGCGAAATGCTGGGTTTTCCGAAGGGCAACATCGTCGATTTCGTGCTGCGCACCGTCAAGAAGCAGATCCCCGCCTACGACCTGCCCGGCAATGTCCGCATGAAGGCCGCGATATCCAAGGGCGAGAGCATGAGCCTCACCAAACACGACATCAAGCGCGACGACGTGGCGGTGCTGCAATATACCGGCGGCACGACCGGCGTCTCGAAGGGCGCAACGCTGTTGCACGATACGCTGATCGCGGCGCTGCTGGCCTCCGACGCATGGGTGCAGCCGGGGCTCGCGCGCAATGGTGGCGTGGGCGATGCGCAGATGATTTCCATCTGCGCGCTGCCGCTCTACCACGTCTTCGCCTTCGTCTCCTGCTCGCTGCTGTCGACCCGTGCCGGTGGCCTGTGCGTGCTGATCCCCAATCCGCGCGATCTTCCGGCGACGATCAAGGAAATGGGGAAATACAAGTTCCACACCTTCCCGGCCGTCAACACGCTGTTTGCGGGTCTCGCCAATCATCCCGACTTCGCGAAGCTCGACTTTTCCGAGCTGCGCATTTCCAACGGCGGTGGCATGGCGGTGACGAAGGCCGTGGCCGAGAAATGGCTGAAGATCACCGGCTGCCCGATCTGCGAGGGCTACGGACTGTCCGAAACCTCCTCCGGCATCACCTGCAACCCGACCGATACCGACGCCTATACGGGCACGGTGGGCATTCCCATGCCCAACGTGGCGGTGAAGATGATGGACGAGGACGGCAACGAGGTGCCGCTGGGCGAACGCGGCGAAATCTGCATCAAGGGTCCGCAGGTGAT
Organism: uncultured Alphaproteobacteria bacterium; assembly: GCA_963711195.1. Lineage (GTDB taxonomy): Bacteria > Pseudomonadota > Alphaproteobacteria > Rhizobiales > Rhizobiaceae > Pseudahrensia. The sequence continues at coordinate 105,888 of CAVQDK010000010.1, read as the reverse complement.
GCGTGACTACTGGCAGCGCCCGGACGCGACCAAGGACGCCTTCTTCGCCGACGGCTTCTTCCGGTCCGGCGATATCGGCACCATGGACGAGCAGGGCTATTGCAAGGTCGTGGACCGGATCAAGGACATGATCATCGTGTCCGGTTTCAACGTCTATCCCGGTGAGCTGGAAGACGTGATCGGCTCCTGCCCGGGCGTTCTGGAAGCCGCCGTCGTCGGCGTGCCGGACGAGAAGTCGGGCGAGGCGATCAAGGTCTTCGTCGTGAAGGAAGACGACAAGCTGACCGAGACGATCCTGCGTGCCTACTGCACCCAGCATCTGACCGGTTACAAGAAGCCCCGCTTCATCGAGTTCCGCGACGAGTTGCCGAAAACGAATGTCGGCAAGATCCTGCGACGTGAATTGCGTGACGAAGAAACCAGGAAGGCGGCCTGATCGATGCCAGATAGTGAAAAAGACAATCACGACAAGGGCGAGAAGACGCGGGGCGCGAAGGTGGCCGAGGACATCGCCAAATCCGCCTCCGAAGCCACGCTGGCCCTGAACCCGCTGGTCGGCATCCGGGTGCCGGACATGATGAAGGCATCCATGACGGCGATGGGCGCGATGGCGTCGCGTCCCGACAAGATGATGAGCCACTGGCTGACCTTCGCCAGCCAGATGACGGACGTGATGACCGGTTCCTCCGACATCGCGCCGGAACGCGGGGATCGGCGGTTCGCGGACCCTGCCTGGGGCAAGAGCCCGATCAACAAGCGGCTGATGCAAAGCTATCTGGCCTGGCAGAAAACCGTATCGGAAACCGTCGACGGCCTCGATCTCGACAAGACCCAATCGGCCCGTGCGCGTCTGGTCTCGTCGATCTTCACCGATGCGGTAGCCCCGTCCAACGGGTTGCTGACCAACCCGTCGGCATTGAAGACGCTGGTGGATACCGGCGGCACGTCGGCTGCCAAGGGGCTGAAGAACTTCTTCGACGACATGACCAAGAATGGCGGGCTGCCGTCTTCGGTGGACGCTTCGAAATTCAAGGTGGGCGAGAACGTCGCCAACACGCCGGGGCACGTGGTTTTCCGCAACGAGGTGCTGGAACTGGTTCACTACACGGCCAACACCGACAAGGTGTACGAACGCCCCTTCGTGATGGTGCCGCCGCAGATCAACAAATACTATTCCGTCGATCTGTCGCCGGAAAAGAGCATGATCCAGTTCCTGCTCGCCAACGGCATCCAGCCCTATTGCATATCCTGGCGCAACCCGACCGCCGAACAGCGGCACTGGACGCTGGAGACCTATGTGGAAGCACTGGACGAGGCGGTGGACGCCGCGCTGGAAATAACCGGTACGGACCGCTGCAACATCATGGGGTCCTGTTCCGGCGGCATCACACTGTCGGCCTATACCGCATGGCTTGCAGCCCACGACACGAAGAAGGAAAAGCCGTCGCACAAGATCGACGGGCTTATCCTGGCCGTTTGCGTTCTCGACACGCAGGCGGAAAGCGAAAGCGACTTCGCCGCTCTCGTGACGCCGGAAAGCGTGATGATGGCCAAGCAGGCGTCCGCCGCCACCGGCACGCTGGACGGGCAGGACATGGCGAAGATGTTCGCCTGGATGCGGCCCAACGACCTGATCTGGAATTACTGGGTCAACAACTATCTGCTGGGCAACGATCCGCCCGCCTTCGACGTGCTGTTCTGGAACGCGGACACGACACGGCTGCCCGCCGGTCTGCACGCCGACTTCCTCGATCTCATCTATACCAACCCGTTCATGAACCCCGGTGCCCTGTCGCTCGGCGGCAAGCCGGTGGACATGACGAAGGTGAAGCACGACACGATGGTGATCGCCGGCACGACCGACCACATCACCCCGTGGAAGGCCGTCTACGAGACCGCGCGGCTGTTCGGTGAGGACACCCAGTTCATCCTGTCCAATTCCGGCCATCTGCAAAGCCTGCTCAACCCGCCCGGCAACCCGAAATCGTGGTTCGTCAAGGGCGATGCCAAGAGTGCGGACGCGGAAGCCTGGGCGCAGACAGCCGAAAAGCACGAGGGCACGTGGTGGCTGCAATGGGCGGAGTTCCTGAAGGCGAAATCCGGCAAGGAAGTCGCTGCACCGAAGAAGCCGGGGACCCGAAAATATCCGAGCCTCGGCCCGGCACCGGGCACATACGTCTTCGAAGCGTGAGGTGAAGCGGGAACAAAGCAGGGCGTGGCGCTTTTCATCAGCGAACCCACGTCCTACATTGACGTAAACGTAAAGCGCGCAGGAGCGTCCCATGAGCAGTGCCACCGATAGTCTCAACGATCTGATGTCGATGCCGATGGACGCCAGCAAGTCGGCGTTGAACCTGGCCGGTGACATCGCATCGGTGCCGGTGCCCGAGTCGGACATCGAAGACGGGCTGGACATCCGTATGATCGACGTGGACGGTCAGATGCTGCGCGTGGCGACGAAGGATCTGGCACCCGGCGTCGAGGATGACGGTCGCCCGCCGTTGCTGATGTTCAACGGGATCGGGGCCAATCTCGAACTCGGCTTCCCGTTCTTCGCCGCGCTGGAAAATACGCGCGCCATCATCTTCGACGTGCCCGGCATCGGCGGCTCGCCGTTGCCCAAACTGCCCTACCGCCCGATGACGCTGGCGCGGATGGCGAAGAAATTGTGCAAGATCCTCGGTCACGAGCAGGTGGATGTGTCCGGCGTTTCGTGGGGCGGCGGGCTGGCGCAGCAATTTGCGTTTCAATATCCGCGCTTCTGCCGCAAGCTGGTGCTCGTCGCCACGGCTCCGGGCTGGGCGATGGTGCCGGGCAAGCCCGCCGTGCTGGCGAAGATGGCCAATACCCGCCGCTACACCGACCCCGGCTACATGCGCGAGATTGCCGCCGACATCTATGGCGGCGACTTTCGTGGTGACCGGACGGCAATCGCGCCCCATGTGCGGGCGATCAAGCCGGCCTCGTCGGCCGGTTATGCCTTGCAACTGCTGGGCATGATGGGCTGGACGTCGATCCACTGGCTGTGGCGCATCAAGCAGCCGACACTCGTCATGGCCGGAACCGACGATCCGCTGATTCCGGTCGTCAACGCGCGGGTTCTGTCGAACCTCATTCCCGATGCGGAACTGCATCTGGTGGACAACGGCCACCTGTTCCTCGTCACGCAACCGGAAGACAGCGCGCGCACGGTCGAAGAGTTCCTGCGCGCCTGAACGGTTACTGCGGCGGGAACCACATCATCGGGTCTGCTGCCCCACGTTCTATGACGATATGGTTGTTGGCGAAGGCGCGGTAGGCGTGGGACCAGTCACCATCTGGCCACCGCACGCGAACTGACGCGCGTTCGGCCACGCCCAGACCGAAATGGGTGAAGCCCGGACTGGCCCGAAGCGTGGCCGCCACCGATGGCGACCGTTTCGTTTTGCGTCAGATTGCCGGTCTTGACCGAGATGCGCGCGCCCACGGCTGATATGTTGCCGGCGTCGTCGCGCAATTCGACCTTCAGCCAGTTGCCCATCGGTGCGTGGCCGAAATCGGTCTTCAGACCGCGATTGCGGAACAGGCTTGCCGGTGCGCCGCGGTTGACGACCAGCAGGTCGAGCATCCCGTCGGCGTTGAAATCCTCCACCACCGCGCCCCGGCCCCGGGTGGCTTGCGCGATGCCCGCTGCCGCACCGGCCTCGTGAAACGATCCGTCCAGCGTGCCGAGCAACAGATTGTCCGGGTCGAAGGCCGCGAAGTCCGGCATGGCCTCCACATTGCCCTTGGCGATGAACAGGTCGGTGCGGGCGTCGTTGTTGAAATCGGCGAATTGCGCGTGCCAGCCGGTCGATGGCTTGCCGTCTTCGCCGGTGTAGGGCCGGTGGGCGGTCGCGCCCTTGTCGAAGGCGGTGTCGCGGTAGACGGGCCGGTCTTCTTCCGCCTCGTCGTCCAGCACCTGCAGTTTGGTGTCGCCCATGGAGGTGAGAGCGTAGGCGGGGCGACCGTCGCCGTTCAGGTCATGCTCGGCGATGCCCATGCCCCAGATCTGCAAGCGTTGCCAACCGTCGGCGCTGCGATAGGGCCGGGCCGGGCGGTCGGGGGGTACCCGCCACAACTGCTCCTCGCCGCCGCGGTAATATTGCCGGTCGTTGGTGATGCGCAGCGCCGCTTCGCCGGAATTGTTCCAGTCCGTGAACAGGGCCGACAGAGCGCAATGGCCGGGTTCGAGGATCTGCGGATTGCCGTAGTCCGGCGCGTCGCCCTTCGCGGGGCGGGCCAGCACATTCGGCTCGCAGGTTCCCCAGGGTGAACCGGGGGCGGTCCGGTCGATATAATTGACGAAGGCCAGCGTTGGGAACGTCGCGCCCGCTTCCCATGTGGCGGAGAAGCCCGTGGTCCACGCCCGCCCGCCGTCGTAGTTCCAGGCCCGGTTGGCCTTCTCGAAGGTGCAATCGCCGCGCCCGCGCATGAGGTGGTTCTCGCCGAGGCGCAGGATGGCCAGGTCGATATTGCCGTCGCCGTCCACATCGAGCGGATAGGCGCCGGTGGCTTTCGTCACGTCGAGACCGGGCGTTTGTTCGAACGCAAGCACGCCGCCGGGTTCGGAGCGATTGACGTAGAGCGAAGCCGGGTTCGCGCCACCGGCCAGGAACAGGTCCGGCATCCGATCGCCGTTGCAATCGAAGGACGCCGCACCGCCGCCGACGAAAAATTCGAACGGGCCACCATAGGTGTGGTCGATGCCTGCGGCTGCGGCTTCCTCGTGCATATCCGGCACGTCGAAGGGAAAGTCTGCCGCGTTGGCCGGTATCGCGATCAGTGCAAGGGCGACGAGCCAGCGTTTCACTGCGGAATGACCAGCGTTTTAAGATAGGCGATGAGCGCGGATCGGTCGTCGTCACTGGCGTCGGCATAGGCTCGCGCACTCGCCGCACCATCGCCGCCATGGGCGCGAATGGCTTCGTTCAGCGTCGTCATGTCGTTGCGGTGGCCGTAGGGCGCGGTGGAGGCCACGCCCCACAATTCGGTGGTGGCAAAGGCCGTGCGGTCGACGAAACGCTGGGACAGAAGTTCATTGCCGAAAGCCTCATTGGCGCGGTCCGTCATGGTATGCCGTTTGAGGTCGCCGAACAGGGGCACCAAAGTCCGGCCCCGTTCGTCGCGGGGTAGAGCGCGTGCCCATTCGAGAAGGCCGAGATCGTATTCGGCCGCCGCTTCGACCTGCGCGGTGCCCAGCGTGCCGGACGGGATCGACGGGGCCGGGATCGGCGAAGACGAGACTGTCCAGCGGCAGGGCGCGGATGTGGCACGTATTGCAGCCGAACGCGTCGAAATGGGTGCTTCCCTGCGCCGCTGCCGCCTGCCAGTCTTCGCTTTCCGGCACTGCTACGACCGGCGCGGGCAAGGTTGCCTGCCATGCAACGAGGGCTGAAATGTCAGCGGGGCCCATCTCGTCGCCAAAGCCATCGCCGTCGTGGTCCGTCTCCCCGGTCCACCGTGCGCCGAAACGCTCAACCGGCTGGATGCCGTGGTGGTGGTTCATGGCGTTGACGGAAAACTGCCGCAGGCCCGTCATCACGCCTTTCTGGCTGAACGGACGGATGGTCAGATCGGCGTCGACGCCGTCGACCTCCGCCGTGTCCACCAGCCCGTCGGGGCGGGCGGTTATGTGACCGAAGTTGACGCCTTTGGTTACAAGCGCCGCACGGACAGGTTTGCCGGTCGTACGTGTTTGGGTGAGGGCATTACGGCGAATGCCGTCCAGATCGGCGGTCATTTCACGCGCGAGCAGCTCGATCAGCCCCGCGCCGAACAGGTGGTTGGTGCCGCGCTCGTTAGAAAATTGCGGGTCGGTCGTATCGAAATCGGCGTTGGCAAAACCTTCGGACACGAAGGTCGTCGTCGTGAAATCGCCCGCGCCGCCGGGCAGCGGATCGTTGTGGCACGACGTGCAGGCATTGGCGTCCGGGCCGGAGGTGCGGGAAAAAGCGGATTGCGCCGGGTTGCGGCGTTTGGTGGGCAGGATCGCCTGGGTCGCGTTAACCCGACCGGCCCCTTCCAGCGCGGTGAACTTGGCGGCGAACAGGTCGCCACCGATCGCAATCAGGCGTTGCAATTCGTCGGCGGAAAGCCGCCCCTGCGGCATGGCACCGGCCTTGCCCAGTGTGCCGGACGTCTCCGCCCACGGCTCGGCACTGTTCGCGTTGCCGCTCAGGCATAGATAGACCAAGGCGGCGAGACCAATTGTACGAAACATGATGGCCCTCCCAAGCCGACGGCATCGGCGATTGCATGGCTAACCGACCGTCGTGCCAACACTATCGCCCAAACCGTTTGAAACAAGACCGGACAGGATGTCGCGAATGTTTGACAGGGCGCGGTGCATTGGACATTTTGTCCGGCATGCGGCGCAGGCACACGTTCGGCGCTCCATGACATGACTGCCCACCAATTCTCTGGGAGGAGAACCCCATGAATAAGTTTGCATCCCTGCTGCTGGCAGGTTCCACCGCGCTCGCGCTGATGACCGGCGCGGCGTTCGCCGAAGGCAAGACGATCGGCGTGTCCTGGTCGAACTTCCAGGAAGAGCGCTGGAAGACCGACGAAGCCGCCATGAAGGCCGCAATCGAAGCCAACGGCGACACATATGTTTCCGCCGACGCCCAGCTTTCAGCCGCCAAACAGCTTTCCGACGTGGAAGCGTTGATCGCGCAGGGCGTCGATGCGCTCGTCGTGCTTGCCGTCGATTCCGGCTCAGTCGGGGCCGTGGTGGACCGTGCCGCCAACGAGGGCATTCCAGTCGTCGGCTATGACCGTCTCATCGAAGACGACCGTGCCTTCTATCTGACATTCGACAACAAGGGTGTCGGCCGCATCATTGCCGAATCGGTTGTGGCCGCGCAGCCGGAAGGCAATTATGCCATCATCAAAGGCGATGCCGGTGACCCGAACGCTGCCTTCCTGCTGGAAGGCATGATGAGCGTTATCAACCCGAAGGTCGAAGCGGGAACGATCAAGGTCGTGGGTGAAAGCTTCACCGATGGCTGGAAGCCCGACGGCGCGCAGAGCAACATGGAGCAGATCCTCACCGCCAACGACAACAATGTCGATGCGGTGCTCGCGCAGAACGACGGCATGGCCGGTGGAGCGATTGCGGCGCTCGAAGCGCAGGGACTTGCCGTGCCGGTAGGCGGACAGGACGGCGACCACGCCGCACTGAACCGCGTTGCCCGTGGCACGCAGACAGTTTCCGTGTGGAAGGACGCCCGGGCATTGGGCACCGCCGCCGGTAACATCGCAGCCCAGCTTGCCGACGGTACGGCGCTCGACGCCGTCGAGGGCGCGGTGAAGTTTTCCGACGGGGCCAATGGCGTGGAAATGAACGCCATCCTGCTCGACCCGACGCCGATCACGAAGGACAACATCTCCGCCGTGATCGAAGCCGGTCACATCGAGAAGGAAAAGGTCTGCGAAGGCGCGATGGACGGCGTGGACGGCTGCTCCTGATCTGACACCTGAAATGGCCGGGCTTCGCGCCCGGCCATTTTCCACGCTGCCGAGGGGCAGTCTGCCGATTGCGGGGCGCTTGCGAGCGCCGCGCTGTTTGCAGACGGAATGCGAACGTGAAACCGGTGGGGGAGCAACGGTTTGAGCGAGAACGACAAGACGATTCAGCCGGAGGTGGTGGGTGCCTCGCCGGGCGATGCATCGACCGCGCCGCGGCTTTCGGGCGCTGCGGCGGCGGAAAACGAGAGTGCATTCACCCGCTTTCTGCGCGCCACCGAAATCGACGCCCGCCTGCTCGGCATGATCGCCGCCGTGCTGGCGATCTGGATCGGGTTTCACGTCTACGGCTCGCTGGTCAACGGCTTCGGTGCCATGCTGACAGCGCGCAATCTGTGGAATCTGTCGGTACAGACGGCGTCCATCGGGGTGATGGCGACGGGCATGGTCCTGGTCATCGTCACCCGCCATATCGACCTGTCTGTCGGCTCCATTCTCGGCTTCACGGCCATGATCATGGCCATCGTGCAGGTGTGGATCCTGCCGGATATCGTCGGCCTCGGCTCGCCCGTCATCTGGGTTATCGCGGTGATCTGCGGTCTCGTCGTCGGCGCGATGGTGGGCGGTATCCACGGCTGGTTGATCGCCTATCTGGGCATTCCGGCCTTCATCGTGACGCTCGGCGGGCTGCTCGTGTGGCGCGGGGCGGCGTTCCTGCTGGCGCGGGGGGAGACGATCTCGCCGGTGGACGACACGTTCTCGCTGCTTGGCGGCGGGCCGTACGGGGCGATCGGTGCGACCGGTTCGTGGATCGTCGGCATCGTGGCCTGCCTTGCCGTGCTGGCGATGCTTTGGGTCGGGCGGCGCAACCGGGCGAAGTTCAACTTTCCGCAGCGCCCCCCATGGGCGGAAGGGTTTTTAGCGGCGACCGGCTGCGCGGCGATCATCGGGTTCGTGATGCTGGTCAATTCCTATCCGTGGCCGCGCGGCATCGTGCGCCGCTGGCTGGCGGAGCCGGAACAGGCGGCCATCGCCGACACACCGGTCAACGAGGTGTTCATCTCCCACGGCTTTGCCATTCCGGTGCTGATCCTCATCGCGGTGGGCATCGCCATGACGTTCCTGACCAACCGCACCCGCTTCGGGCGCTACGTCTTCGCCATCGGCGGCAACCCGGAAGCAGCCGAACTGGCGGGCATCAACACGCGCAAGATCACGGTGATGATCTTCGCGCTGATGGGCACGTTGGCCGGTCTCGGTGCGGTCATCGCCTCGGCGCGGCTGAACTCGGCCACCAACAATCTCGGCACGCTGGACGAACTCTACGTCATCGCCGCCGCCGTGATCGGGGGCACGTCGTTTTCCGGCGGGATCGGCACGATCTACGGGGCCATTCTGGGAGCCATCGTCATGCAGTCGTTGCAGACCGGCATGGTGCTGATCGGCTTCGACGCCGCCATCCAGCAGATCGTCGTGGGCTCCGTCCTCGTGCTGGCCGTATGGATCGACACCGTTTACCGGAGGCGGCAGAAATGAGTGATACGGTTCCAGTGACGACCGGCGCGGGGTCCGACGCCGCCCTCATCGAGATGCGCGACATCTCCATCGCCTTCGGCGGCATCAAGGCGGTGGACCATGCGTCCGTCGATCTCCACCCCGGCGAGGTCGTCGGTCTGCTCGGCCACAACGGGGCGGGCAAGTCGACGCTCATCAAGATATTGTCCGGCGCCTATCCGCGCGATTCCGGCGAAATCTATGTGCGCGGTACGAAGGCGGAGATCGCCAACCCGCGCGATGCCAAGGATTACGGCATCGAGACGATCTATCAGACGCTGGCGCTGGCCGACAATATCGACTGCGCGGGCAATCTGTTTCTGGGCCGCGAATTGCGGACGCGCTGGGGCACGCTGGACGATGTGGCGATGGAGGCCAACGCGCGGGAAGTGATGGGGCGTTTGAACCCGAACTTTCAGCGTTTCAGCGAACCGGTGGCGAAGCTGTCCGGCGGCCAGCGCCAGTCCGTCGCCATCGCGCGCGCCATCCTGTTCAACGCGCGCATTCTGATCATGGACGAGCCGACCGCTGCGCTAGGGCCGCAGGAAACGAAGATGGTGTCCGACCTGATCCTTCAGTTGAAAAAGGACGGAATCGGCATCTTCCTGATCAGCCACGACATCCACGATGTCTTCGACCTTGCCGACCGTGTGGCGGTGATGAAGAACGGGCAGATGGTGGGCTTTGCCAACACCAAAGACGTCACCAAGGACGAGGTGCTTGGCATGATCATCCTGGGCAAATGCCCGCCCGGCGCCACGCCCGGGCCGGGTGCGATGGCCTCTTAAGAACTATTCGACGGTCCGGTCGCGGTCGAACGCAGCGACCGTTTTCTTTTTCGCTATCGCTCGCCATCGTCTTTCGATGAAAGTTCTGGCCTGCGTAGGTTGAAGTTGGTCGAGGCGGGCAAGCACGATATCGTGCGGTTCGTAGTGCTTCTCGCAGAAGAAAACGTCGGGCGACTGTTTGATCAAGACGGTCCTCTCTTCCGGCGGCACGTCCAGCAGAACAACCGAACCGTCCTTTAACCGGTGTCTGGTCAGCAATGCGCTTCGCACTTTCAGCGATGGTTCCCCGTAAGACGTGTCCTCGCGGGTCTCCGGAAAAGCTAGCGCAACTTGAACAATCTGCCGCCAGTCCATCGCATCATACCTCGTGCGAAGCCTACTCCGCCTTCGCCTTCTTCGAGAACATGCCCTTCAGGTTGTCCCACAATTCGATCTTCACGCCCTGCTGCTTCATGATGAAGCCCTGCTGCAGCACCGACAGGAAGTTGTTCCACGCCCAGTAGATCACCAGACCGGCGGGGAAGGTGGCGAGCATGAAGGTGAACAGGACGGGCATCCACTTGAACACCATCTGCTGTGTCGGGTCCGGCGGCGCAGGGTTCATCTGCATCTGCACGAACATGGTGATGCCCATGATGACCGGCCAGATGCCGATGGCGATGATGGCAAGCGCCGCCGGGCTGTCATAGGGCAACAGGCCGAACAGGTTCAGGATGGAGGTCGGGTCCGGCGCGGACAGGTCGTTGATCCAGCCGAAGAACGGCGCGTGGCGCATTTCGATGGTGACGTAGATGACCTTGTAGAGCGCGAAGAAGACGGGGATCTGCAACAGGACCGGCCAGCACCCGGCGGCCGGGTTGATCTTCTCCGTCTTGTACAATTCCATCATCGACTTCTGCATCGCGGCCCGGTCGTCGCCGTGCTTCTCCTTCAGTTCCGCCATGCGCGGCTGAAGTTTCTTCATGCGTGCCATGGACTTGTAGGACAGGTTGGCCAGCGGGAAGAAGACGAGCTTGATGATGACGGTGACGAGCAGGATCGCCACGCCGAAATTGCCGACCGCCTTGTAGATGAAGTCCATCAGCGCGAACATCGGCTTGGTGATGAAGTAGAACCAGCCCCAGTCGATGAGGTTCGAGAAAAGCGGGATCTGCAGCTGCTCCTCGTAGCCGTCGATGACGTCCACCTTCTTGGCGCCGGCGAAGAGACGGTGGGTCAGCGACATGTCCGCCCCTGCCGCCACCGTTACAGCGTCGCCCAGATAATCCGTCTGGTAGAAGGGCGCGCGGCCCGATGGGGCGAAATAGTTGTAATGGGCGGTGAAAGGCTCGCCGGGCACGAGGGCCGTCGCCCAGTATTTGTCCGTGATGCCGATCCAGCCCGCGTTGGCAGGTGCCTTGGTGATCTGCCGCTCTTCCTCGATATCGTCGTAGTCGATTTCGTCGAGACCCTGATCGCCGACCGAACCGATCAACCCCTCGTGGAGCACGTAGATGCCGGCGATCTGCGGCTTGCCGTAGCGGGCGATGCGGCCGTAGGGGCGCACGGAAATGGCGGCGTCCTTCGTGTTGCGCACGGTATCGGCGATCGTGAACATGTAGTCCTCGTCGACGGACACGATGCGCTCGAACACGAGACCCTGATCGTTGGTGTAGGTCAGCGTCACCGGTGTCTGCGGGGTCAGCGTCGCGCCTTCCGGTGCGTCCCACACGGTTGCCGGGCCGGGCAGGTCGCCGAGCTCCGCATTGGGCGAAAAGCCGAACTCGGCGAAGTAGGGCGCATCGTCGCCGACCGGGTCGAGCAGACGGATGAGCGGCGAGGTGGGATCGACCGTCTCGTGATACTGCGTCAGGCGCAGGTCGTCGAACCGCCCGCCGCGCAGGTTGATCGTGCCTTCCAGCTTCGGCGTGGACAGCGGAATGCGGCGCGCTTCGGCCTGCGCGGGTTCGGCGGTCACGTTCGCTTCGCCGGGAATGGCACCGGCCCCGGTGTCCGCGCGGGGCAATCCGGCGGGCGCTGCCGCCGTGCCGTTCTCTCCGACCGTAACCGCCGTTCCGGCCTCGCGCTGGGCCTCGATTTCCTGCGCCTTGCGCTGGGCTTCCATGCGGGGCGTGATGATGAAGGCCTGCCAGGCGAAGACAACGGCCAGCGACAGGGCGGCTGCAAGAAGGAAATTGCGGTTGTTGTCCATCGCGCGGGTCTGCCTGCTGTGGGTTGGTCTGAAGGTCGGGACGTGGGTGCGAACCGAAACGGTTCTAACGGCTTGGGCCGTCTCTTGCCACGTTGCTGTTCACGATGCACGGGTCGGCAGGCGTTTCCTGCCCCTGGTCGCGGCTCGATGTGCCCGCCTTGGTGCCATTTTGCAACGGCGGTCGCACCTTGCGCTCCAACGCCTTGGCGAAAGCGCGGCTCACGGCATCGACAAGGGCACGATGGGAGGCCTCGAGTGCAGTGTCGCGGGCGATGATGACAGCGTCGTGGCCGGCGGCGGTCGGAGGAAGTTCCGCCAGGACAACCGCAGCGCGAAGGCGGCGGCGGACCCGGTTGCGAATGACGGCATTGCCGACTTTCTTGGTAACCGTGTAGCCGACGCGCAGCGGGCGGGTGCCATCCGCGCGGTCGTTCAGTTGCAGGACGAAATAGGCTGGAATGGGCGCGCGCGCCACCGCGCGCTGCGAGGAAATCGCGGCGTTTGAGCAGGCGTTCGATTGGCAGATCGTCGTCGCGCCCCGGTACGGCGGCGTTGTCGCTCGGGTCTATGCCGACAGCTTCTTGCGACCATGGGCACGGCGGCGCGCGATCACGCGACGACCACCGGGGGTTGCCATGCGGGAGCGGTAGCCGTGGCGGCGTTTGCGAACGAGCTTGCTGGGCTGATACGTGCGTTTCATCGTCTTCATCCGCCGACCGAATTGGCCGGGCCTTCTGTGATCTGTGCGGTTCGGTCTGAACGCCAACGGTGCATGCAGACGCCTCGCGGCCCCGCGCATCCGTGGTTGGACAGGACATAGAGTTTGCAGCGGGGAAAAGTCAAGGCGGGCACGGCTGGCCCACTGTCATATTCGTGAGCGCGGTACGGTTGCCAGAAACGCGCCTGCGCCTTCATATGTCGCCATCGCGAGCAGGATACCGACCCATGGCGAAGAAACAGACCGGCACCGTGTTGACCCCCGATATCTGCATCATCGGGGCAGGGTCCGGCGGCCTGGTCGTCGCCTCCGCCGCCGCGCAGTTCGGGGTCGATGTGGTGCTGATCGAGAAGGGCAAGATGGGCGGCGATTGCCTGAACTATGGCTGCGTTCCCTCGAAAGCCATCATCGCATCGGCCAAACACGCCCATTCGATCCGCACGGCACCGGAGTTCGGCGTGTCGAGCGGTGAAAAGAACGAACCGAAGGCCAACTTCCGCAAGATCCACGACCACATCCACGGTGTGATCGATACGATCGCTCCGATGGACTCGGTGGAGCGGTTCGAATCCCTCGGCGTCACGGTCATCAAGGAAGCCGCGCGTTTCACCGACAAGAAGACCGTGCAGGCGGGCGATACGACGATCAAGGCGCGCCGCTTCGTGGTGGCGACGGGATCGGCCGCCTTCATCCCGCCGATTCCCGGCATCGACGACGTGGACTACGAGACCAATGAGACGCTTTTCAATCGCACCACCAATCCGGGCCATCTCATCGTCATCGGTGGCGGTCCCATCGGCATGGAAATGGCACAGGCGCACCGAAGGCTCGGCTGCAAGGTGACTGTGCTGGAAGGTGCCCGGGCGCTCGGCAAGGACGATCCGGAATGCGCGGAGATTGTGCTGGAAAAGCTGCGCGGTGAGGGAGTCGACATTCGGGAACACACCAAGGTCGTGCGACTGGAGCCGATCGAGAAGGGCAAGAAGACCGGTGTGCGGGTGCATGTGGAAAGCGACGGCGGCAGCGAGACGATCGAGGGCGACACGCTGCTCGTCGCCACCGGCAGGGCCGCCACCGTTTCCGGGCTTGGGTTGGAAGATGCGGGCATCGACCACACCCGCCGGGGCATCAAGGTGTCGAAGACCATGCGCACCAGCAACAGCCGGGTCTATGCCGTGGGGGACGTGGCCGGTTCGCTGCAATTCACCCACATGGCGGGGTATCATGCCGGTCTGGTGATCCGGAACATCCTGTTCCGACTGCGCGCCAAGGAGAATACGCATATCATTCCGTGGGCGACCTATACCCAGCCGGAGCTCGCTCATGTCGGCCATACGGAAGAAACGGCGCGGGAAGCGAAGGTCAAGGATCTTGCCGTGCTACGCTGGCCCTATGCGGAGAATGACCGGGCGCAGGCGGAGCGCAAGACGACAGGGCTCATCAAGATCGTCATTTCCAAGGGCGGCAAGATCGAAGGTGTCACCATTGCGGGCGAGATGGCGGGAGAGATGATCAACATGTGGGCGCTGGCCGTGACGCAGGGCATGAAAGTGTCCGACATCGCCGCCTACGTGCCGCCCTATCCGACCATGACGGAAATCGGCAAGCGGGCGGCCACGACCCATCTGGCACCGCAGGCCAAACGGCCGCTGGTGCGCAAGGCGGTGCAGTTTCTACAGATGTTCGGCTGAACCCTGTGACGTCCGGCTTCCTTCCCATCGGGTTTCCCAGGGGGCTATCCGGACGGCTGTTGGTCGTTACCGCCGTCTTCATCATGCTGGCGGAGGTGCTCGTTTTCGTGCCCTCCGTTGCCAATTATCGCCTGATATGGCTGGCTCGGCATTTCTCCACCGGTGAGGCGGCGGCGCTGGCCCTGGAGCAGCTCGACCCGTCAGAAGACAGCGGTGTGCTGGCGGAAAGGCTGCTGCGCCTGACCCAGACCGACATGATCGTCGTGCGCCGGGACGGGGCCGCGCGGGTGCTGGCGCAATCGGAGATGCCCGGCACCGTGGCGTCGACGGTGCAACTGACCATGCCGGGCCGGTCGCAGGCCCTCGCCTCCATCCGCGAGGCGTTCGACACGCTGCTGTCCGATGGCAGCCGCCTTATCCGGGTCGTGGGGCCGATGCAGACCCGCGACGGGCAGCTGGAACTGGTGTTGCAGGAAACCGGCCTGCGCACCGACATGCTGTCCTATGCCCGTAACGTCATGCTGATCTCGTTCTTCATCTCACTGGCGGCCGCGCTTCTCGTTTTCCTCGCCCTGCGCTGGCTGCTGATCCGCCCGATGCAGCGCATCACCGGGTCCATGCTCGCCTTTGCCGATGATCCCGAAGACCCGGCGCACGTGATCGAACCCTCCGGTCGACGCGACGAGATCGGCACGGCGGAGGAACAGCTGGCCGTGATGCAGACGCGGCTGCGGGGCACCCTGACCCAACAGCGGCATCTGGCCGAACTCGGGTTGGCGGTTTCCAAGATAAACCACGATCTGCGCAACGTTCTGGCCTCCGCCTCCCTGTTTTCCGAACGGTTGCAGACGGTCGCCGACCCGATGGTGCAGCGGCTCGCCCCGCGGCTGGTGAAGAGCATCGACCGGGCGGCAGGCTATGCGACATCCGTGCTGGCCTATGGCAAGGCCGGTGAACGCGCGCCGGAGCGTCGGCTGCTGCGGTTGCAGCGGCTTGCCGAGGAAGTCGGCCAGTCACTCGGTCTCGACAGCGACGATGCGCAGGTGGAGTGGGTGAACGCCGTTCCCGACGGTCTGGAAGTGACCGCCGACAGCGAACATTTGTTCCGCATATTGGGCAACCTCGCACGCAATGCGGTGCAGGCCATGGAGGCCCTGCCGGACGGTCCGGCAACCGTGCGGCGGTTGTCCATCGAAGCGCGGCAGGATGCGTCCTGCATCCGCATACAAGTCTGCGATACCGGTCCAGGCCTGCCGGACACGGCGCGGGAAAACCTGTTTGCCGCCTTCAAGCCATCCGCCAAAAGCGGCGGTACCGGTCTGGGGCTGGCCATCGCCGCCGAGCTGACCCGCGCCCACGGAGGCACGATCCGGCTGCTGGACCGGCCGGTGGGCACGGCCTTCGAGATCGAATTGCCGTCGTAAGGTTCAGAAATCGAAGGTGGCGACGACCGGCACGTGGTCGGAGGGTTTGTCCCAGCCGCGGGCATCGCGCACGATCTCGATATTCGTCAGATGCGGCGCAAGGCGGGGAGACGACCAGATGTGGTCGAGCCGTCGACCCTTGTTGCTCTCGGCCCAGTTGGGCGAGCGGTAGGACCACCATGTGAATACGGTCTCGGTCGGCGGGATGTGATGGCGCATCAGATCGGTCCAGCCGCCCGCCGCCTGCACCGCGTTCAGAGCATCCACCTCGACCGGGGTGTGGCTGACGACCTTCAGCAGCTGTTTGTGGCTCCACACATCCGTTTCCAGCGGCGCGATGTTCAGATCACCGACGAGAATTGCCGGAACGCCGCCCGTTTCGCTGTCCAGTTCGTGCATCTCGTCGAGGAACCGCAGCTTGTGGTCGAACTTCGGGTTAGCCTTCCGGTCCGGCACATCGCCGCCTGCTGGCACGTAGAAATTGTGGGTTCGGATGGGGCCGAAACCGGTGTCGACCACCGTTTCCACGTGCCGGGTATCGCCCATGGCGCAATAGTCCGTGGATGCCGTTTCCCGGAGCGGATGTTTGGAGACGGTCGCCACACCGTGATAGCCCTTCTGGCCGTGAACGGCATGGTGCTCGTAACCTGCCTTGCGAAAGGCCTTGGCGGGAAAGGCGTCGTTGACGCATTTGATTTCCTGCAGACACAGCACGTCGGGCGCGTGTTCTTCGAGAAACCGTTCGACCAGTCCGATCCGCAGGCGGACGGAATTGATGTTCCAGGTGGCGATCTTGAAGGGCACGGCGGGACTCGAATGTTGGCGGTCCGCCCTTGTGACCGACGCCTGCTCGCCAATCAATGTCGAGGCTCGAAAAGTCCTACTTGCCCTGGTTGCGCCCGCCGACATTGAATCCGGACTTGGACTTGTCCATCTGGAACAGCCGACGCGACAGTTTCACGTTCTCCTGCACGTTGAAGATCATCACGGACGTGTCCTTGCCCTGGGCGTCGGTGATGGTCCATTGGCGCAGGTCGAACGTGTCGGGGTCGAACATCAGCGTGATCTTCGAATTGCCGAAGACGGACTTGTCGGCCATCACCACGGTGGTGAGGTCGGCCTCCTGCTTCACGCTCTTGATGGCAGCATTGCTGGACTCGATCTTTTCATCGAGCAGCAGTTTCAGCGGCGTGGTGCGCAGCGGGTAGAAATCCCACGTCTTCAGCTTGCGATTGTTCACGCCCACGGTGCGGCCGTCGGACTGCACGGTCAGTGCTGCCGGGTCGGCATAGTCGAAGCGGATCTTGCCGGGGCGGGACAGGTAGAACTTGCCGCCGGTCTGCTCGCCGGTCGGGCCGAACTGCATGAACTCGCCTGCCATCGTGGGCACCGAGGTGAAGTGGTTGGCGATACGGTCGACCGTCTGCGCGTCGGAACCGGTAACACGGGCCTGAAGCGGAGCGTTGGCAGCCCCGACCACGAGTGCGATGCCAAGGGCGGCGGCGGTGATGAGGCGTTTCATGGGTCGTCTCCTTCGGAAGTGCTTCATGCGCACATAGGCAACGAGTTGGGCGGCTGTAAGATGCCCGCTCAAATGGTTTCGTCTTCGGCAGGCACGAGAATGTCGCGCTTTCCGGCATGGTTGGCGGGCGAGATGAGCCCTTCCTGTTCCATGCGCTCGATCAGCGAGGCGGCCTTGTTGTAGCCCACCGACAGGCGGCGCTGGATGTAGGAGGTGGACGCCTTGCGGTCGCGCAGCACGATGGCGACGGCCTGATCGTAGGGGTCGTCGCTGTCGGACATGTTGCCGCCGCTGGACGAACCGCCGCCGCCGGAATAGTCGTCGTCGCTCCGTCCTCGTCTTCCTCGGTGATGCCTTCGAGATATTGCGGCACGCCCTGCAGTTTAAGATGGTTGACCACGTCCTCGACCTCGTGGTCGTCCACGAACGGCCCGTGCACCCGCGTGATGCGTCCGCCACCGGCCATGTAGAGCATGTCGCCCATGCCGAGCAGCTGTTCGGCACCGGCCTCGCCGAGCATCACCCGGCTGTCGATCTTCGAGGTGACCTGGAAGGAGATACGGGTCGGGAAGTTGGCCTTGATCGTGCCGGTGATGACGTCGGTCGACGGGCGCTGGGTGGCCATGATGACGTGGATACCAGCCGCACGGGCCATCTGGGCGAGCCGCTGGACGGTGCCTTCGATGTCCTTGCCCGCGACCATCATCAGGTCGGCCATCTCGTCGATGATGACGACGATGTAGGGCAACGGCTCCAGATCGAGCTGTTCGCTCTCGTAGATCGCCTCGCCGGTCTCGCGGTCGAAGCCGGTCTGCACCGTGCGCTCGATCGTTTCGCCTTTTGCCTCGGCCTCGCGGACGCGGGTGTTGAACCCGTCGATGTTGCGCACGCCGACCTTCGACATCTTCTTGTAGCGCTCTTCCATCTCGCGGACGGTCCATTTCAGCGCGACGACGGCTTTCTTCGGGTCCACCACGACCGGGGTGAGCAGGTGCGGGATGCCGTCGTAGATCGACAGTTCCAGCATCTTCGGGTCGATCATGATGAGTTTGCACTGCTCCGGCGACAGCCGGTAGAGCAGGGACAGGATCATGGTGTTGATGGCGACGGATTTACCGGAGCCGGTGGTGCCGGCCACCAGCAGATGGGGCATTTTTGCCATGTCTGCGATGACGGGCTCGCCGCCGATGGTCTTGCCGAGGCACATGGGCAGCTTGGCCTTGGAATTGGCGAATTCCTTCGAAGCCAGCTGCTCGCGCAGATAGACCGTCTCGCGGCGCTGGTTGGGCAGTTCGATACCGATGGCATTGCGGCCCGGCACGACGGCCACGCGGGCGGCGATTGCCGACATGGAACGGGCGATATCCTCGGCGAGGCCGATGACGCGCGAAGATTTGACGCCCGGTGCCGGTTCCAGTTCGTAGAGAGTGACGACCGGGCCGGGGCGCACCTGGATGATCGAGCCCTTTACGCCGAAATCCTCCAGCACGCTTTCCAGCGCGGCAGCGTTTTCGGCAAGCTGCTCGTTCGACAAGGTGGCGTCCGCACCGAGGCTTTTCGGCGGTGACAGCAAGTCGAGGGCCGGAAGGTCGAACGCGCCGGACGGGGCGGTGCCGGGTGCGCGTTGCACGACGGGAGCGGGTGCAGGGGCTGGGTGCAGGCGCTGGCTCCTGCGTCGGGACGGTGACGGATGTCGCCGGTGCGACAGGCTCAGGCCGCGGAAGGATGGACGGTGCATAGGACACGGCCCCGACGGGCGGGACAAGCGTGACCGCCACTTGTTCGGGCATGGACGCATTTGTGGTGTGGAACGTGTCGATATCCACGCTCGCCGCGTAGCCGGTCTGCATCGTATCCGTCGCGCCGAAGGTCGCCGTGATGGGCGGCGCGGCGAGATCCGGCGTCTCGTATTCTTGGGCGTCCAGTGGTGGGACGGCGGACATGGCGGCCCGCAGACCATTCTCCGGCACGTTTCCGGTAAACATGGGTTCCGTCACCGGCACGTGCGGGCGGTGGTGCGGTTCGGCATTGCGTGCAGGAACGCGGGCGCGAAACATCGCCTTTGCGGTGTAGAACAGATGGTAGGCTAGGCCGATGGGCGCGGCGAAAAACGCGCCCCAATCGCGGCCCTCGTCCTCATAGGACATGCCGAACTCGCCGATATCGTCGTCCTCTACCGGTTGGGTCTGGCGTGGCGGCGCGGCTTCGTCGTGCACCACGGGGGGCACACCGCGGTGGATGTTCGTCGAGCGGGCCAGCAGGTATAGGCCGGGCGCTGCCAGAACCACGGCGGCAACCGCTGCCAGCGGGCCGGACGGATAGGCACCGATGAAGGCGCGGGGAACGGCGAGCCAGGCATCGCCGATCACGCCACCGAGGCCGACGGCCCCGAACAGCGGCCAGCTTTGCGGGGCTGCCAAGCAACCCAGAGCCGCCGTCAGCAGGCACAGGCCGACCGCAAACTGGCCGAAGCGCGCAGCTTTCGACGGCAGATGGCGGCCGGTCAGGGTATAGAGGCACCAGCCAGCGACCACGCCGACCAGGGCGATGGAGCCGAGGCCGATGAACTGCATGGCGAGGTCTGCGAAACTCGCGCCCCACCACCCCATCCAGTTGCTCGTCTCGCCACCTGCGGCGTAGGTGATGCTGGGGTCGGTGACGGACCATGTCGCCAATGCGAGGGTCGCGCACAGGGTAAGGAACAGGACCGCGCTGGTTGTTGCGGTTGCTGCAAGTCGGCGCATGGGCGCGGGTATGATGTGGCGCAGGAACTGGACGATCGACACGGATGGCCGGCGACGTGCGCCGCGGGGACCGTCTTCGCGCGTGGCCGGTTGCGGCGAGGAGCCGGACGGACCGGCGAGCCTGACTGGGGCGCTGACTTGCATCGGCTGGGCCTGCATCGGCATTCACTCTCGCTTGCGGATCGACTCGTTTGACAGACCGATCTGTAGGCGAGGCAGGGTTAAAGGCGCATTAACCATGGAATTACGTGTGGATCGTGCGCCTGCCCGAACAGCAAAAGAGCCGCGGCAGTTGCCTGCCACGGCTCTCTCTTCGTCACGTCGATTCCAACCGATGGGAGGCGATCAGCGACCGAACGTGAACTCGGGGTAGGCTTCGACACCGACTTCCGTCTTGTCGAGGCCGAGTGCTTCTTCTTCCTCGGTCACCCGCAGACCCATCACCAGCTTGATGACGAACCACACGATGCCCGAAGCCACGATGGTGAAGGCTGCGTAAGCGAGCACACCGATCAGCTGCGTCACGTAGGACGCATCGCCGTTGGTCAGCGGCACGATCATCGTGCCCCAGATACCGGCCAGAAGGTGGACGGGAATGGCACCGACGACGTCGTCGATCTTCAGCTTGTCGAGCAGCGGCACCGCGAACACCACGATCACGCCACCGACGGCACCGATCAGGATGGCGAAGAGCGGGCTCGGGGCCAGCGGTTCGGCGGTGATCGATACCAGACCGGCCAGCGCGCCGTTCAGCGCCATGGTCACATCCAGCTTGCCGTACATGAACTGCATGACGATCAGGGCTGCGACCACACCACCGGCGGCGGCGAGGTTCGTGTTGGCGAAGATGCGGGAGACATCGGAGATGTCGCCGATCGTGCCGGCAGCCAGCTGGGACGCACCGTTGAAGCCGAACCAGCCGAGCCACAGGATGAACGTCCCCAGCGTGGCCAGCGGGATGTTGGAGCCGACCATGGGGATGACACGCCCATCGACATACTTGCCTTTACGAGCGCCGAGCAGGATCGCCCCCGTCAAAGCTGCCCAACCGCCGACCGAGTGAACCAGCGTGGAACCGGCGAAGTCTGAGAAGCCCATTTCGGACAACCAGCCGCCGCCCCACTGCCAGGAACCGGCAATCGGGTAGATGAAGCCGGTCAGAACAACCACGAAGATCAGGAACGGCCAGATCTTGATGCGTTCGGCCACGGTGCCGGAGACGATGGATGCGGCCGTCGCCACGAACACCATCTGGAAGAACCAGTCGGACGCCGTGGAATAACCGGTGTCGAGGGCATCGCCGCCGACGGGGTCGAAGGCATAGGGCAGGAACGAGCCGATATAGCCGCCGTCGACGCCATCATACATCAGCGAATAGCCGACCGCCCAGTACATGAGACCGGCGATCGAATAGAGACCGATGTTCTTCAGGCACTGCATCGACACGTTCTTGGACCGCACCAGACCGGCTTCGAGCATCGCGAAGCCGGCTGCCATGAACATGACGAGGAAGCCGCCGATGAGGAACAGGAACGTGTTGAAGATGTAGGCGACTTCGGGCGAGACGCCCGCTGCCGCAGCGACGGCGGGTGCTGCGGCTTCGGCGGCGTCGGCTGCCGGGGCCGTCGTGTCCTGCGCCATCGCGCCGGACAGGGTGATGGCGAGGGAGCCGAAGGCGAGACCTGCCGTTTTAAGGTGTGTTTTCATGATGTCTTTCCCCGAATGACTCACAGCGCGTCTGCGCCGATTTCAGCGGTGCGGATGCGCATGGCCTGTTCCAGATTGAGGACGAAAATCTTGCCATCGCCGATCTGACCGGTGGTGGAGTGTTCCCGCACCGTGTCGACGACCTGCGAAGCGACCGCGTCGTCGACGGCGATCTCCAGTTTCAGTTTCGGCACGAAATGCACCGCATATTCGGCCCCGCGATAGATTTCGCTTTGCCCCTTTTGCCGTCCGTAGCCCTTGACTTCGGTAACGGTCACCCCTGCCACGCCGATGGCGGACAGGGCGTCACGCACTTCGTCGAGCTTGAAAGGCTTAATGATAGCTATGATCAGCTTCATGTCGCTTTTTCTCTCCAGTTTGCAGCCCGGCTCGGAAGGTGCCGGTCCATTGCTTGAAATGAGCGCGCGATGGCTCATCTGCCGGACTCATTTCAAGCGCCGTGCCAGACTCGAATGAAAGGAGAAATTGCCGTGTTTACGGCTTGTTAAGACCTGGCCGACGGCAAAGGTGTTCGTATCGTGCCCAAAAAGTGACCGCTCTCGACGCTTCGCGCTGCTGATGCCTAAGATTTAGGCTTTTCGCGTCTTGGGCCGGATCAACCCCTCTTGAGTGCACGAGGCGACAAGGGTTCCGGCACGATCGTAGATCATGCCGCGGGTAAAGCCGCGTCCGCCGCTGGAAGACGGCGTGTCCTGCGCAAACAGCAGCCAGTCGTTCAGATCGACCGGCGCATGGAACCACATGGCATGGTCGAGGGATGCGACCTGCAGGTTCGGGTCGGAAATCTTCTGCCCGTGGGGATAGAGCGCCGTGTCGAGCAACGTCATATCGCTTGCATAGGCGAGCAGGGCGGTCTGCACGGCCTGCGCCGCCGGTCCATCGGTCGGCACCGGCCCGGTCGCCCGCAACCATGCGTGCTGGACCGGCGGCAGTTTCGCATCGGTTATGAAATGGTCGTAGGAGGTCAGCCGCAGTTCCACGGGGCGCGGGCGGCGCAGCCAGTGCAGCAGGCCTTCGGGCAGAGTGTCCTTGTGGGTGTCGGCCAGTTCGTGCTGGCTCGGCAGGTCTTCGGGGGCTGGAACGTCGGGCATGTCCATCTGGAAGGAAAGGCCGTCCTGCACCAGCTGGAACGAGGCGATCATCGAGAAGATCGGCTTGCCGTGCTGGATCGCCTGCACCCGCCGCGTGGTGAACGAGCCGCCATCGCGCACCCGGTCGACCTCGTAGACCAGCGGCACCTGCGGGTCGCCCGGGCGCAGGAAATAGCCGTGCAGGGAATGGACCGGGCGGGCTTCGTCCACCGTGCGCTGGGCGGCCACCAAGGCCTGCGCGATGACCTGCCCGCCGAACACGCGCTGCCAGCCGGACTTCGGACCAAAGCCACGATAGAGGTTCTGCTCGATCGTCTCCAGGTCGAGATAGGCGAGCAATCTGTCGATTGCGGAACGGTCGGTGTCGGTCATAAGCAGCGTTGCGCGGTATTCCGCGTTGTCCGGTATAGGCGTGACGGTGTGTCGAGTTGCAGGGGCGACCGGCAAGCTGTCAAGAAGTGTCGTAAACCGAGCAGGAGATAACGAGATGGTCGGGCCTGAAACCAAAGTGGATTGCCTCATTGCAGGCGGTGGCTATGTCGGGCTGTCGGCTGCCGTTGCGCTGAAGGCGTCCGCGCCGCACCTGCATGTCATGCTGGTGGATGCAGCGCCGGCCGATGCCCTGTCGAAGGACGAACGGGCCTCGGCCATTGCCGCCGCTGCCGGGCGGATGCTGGACCAGATCGGTATCTGGGACGAGTTGCTCGATCACGCCCAGCCGATCAACGAGATGATCGTCACGGATTCGCGCACCAACGACCCTGTCCGCCCGGTCTTTCTGACATTCGGCGACGTGGAGAACCCCGGCGAACCGTTCGCCCATATGGTGCCGAACAAGGTCATGGTCGGTGCCCTGCGGCGGCGTGCAGGGGAACTGGGGATCGATCTGAGGCACGGGGAAACGGTAACGGGGTTCGAGACGGGCGAAGCGGCGAACATCGTGACGCTGGGTTCGGGGGAGACCGTATCCGCGAGGCTGTTGATTGCCGCCGACGGGGTCAACTCGAAGCTCCGGTCGCAGGCGGGCATACGCACCGTGCGCTGGTCCTACGACCAGATGGGAATCGTCACCACGCTTGTCCCACGAGCGGGACCACCAGGGCCGCGCCGAAGAACATTTTCTGCCCGGCGGGCCGTTCGCAACGCTGCCGCTGCGGGATGCCGACGGCGGGCGCACGCGCACGTCGCTGGTGTGGACGGAACCGAACGCGGTCGCCAAACGGCTGATGGCGGCGGACGATTTCACGTTCGAACTGGAACTGGAAACCCGCTTCGGCCACAAGCTCGGCGCATTCGAGGTCGCCGGTCCGCGCAAGGCGTTTCCGCTCGGGCTGACGCTGGCGCGGGATTTCGTGCGGCCTCGTTTCGCGCTAGTCGGAGATGCCGCCCACGGCATTCACCCGATCGCGGGGCAGGGGCTCAATCTGGGCTTCAAGGATGCGGCGGCACTGGCGCAGGTCGTGGTGGAGGCCGAGCGGCTGGGCCTCGATATCGGGTCCATCGACGTGCTGGAGCGCTACCAGCGCTGGCGGCGGTTCGACACGGTGCAGATGGGCGTGGTGACGGATGTGCTGAACCGGCTGTTCTCCAACGATATCGGACCGCTGCGCACCCTGCGGACGGTGGGGCTGGGTATCGTGGACAGGCTGCCGTTCCTCAAGCGCTCCTTCATCGATCAGGCTGCCGGGCGCAGCGCAGGCAATCCCGCCTTGCTGAACGGTGAAGCGATCTAGGGGTTGGCCGATGTGCCAACCGCACCGTCGTCGTTTCGCACCATGGCGCTGGAGCGGCTGGAGACGACGGAGCGCAACGGCTTGCGCCTTGCACTGCTCCTGCGGACCGGCGCGGTCGCAACGGCGCTGGTCTGGTACATGGTCGTCTGGGTCAGCTTCGACTTCCAGTTACGGTTTGGCGCCATCGCCGTTCTTGCCCTCTACACGGCAATCGGACTTGTGCATTTGCGCGTCATCGGCACCCGCTACGACCGCTGGTGGTTGAAATATGTGGTGGTGGCGGTGGACGGGCTGGGTATCTGCGCCGCCTACGCGCTTATCCCCGTCAGCATGTTCGACGATGTGCCGCAGATACTGGCAATCCGCATGTGGGGCGTCCACATGCTGCTGCCGGTCATCGCACTGGCGTCACTGTCATTATCTTGGCCACTCGTTCTGTGGGCAGGGGCCATATGTTCGGGTGGGTGGTTTGCGCTGTTCGTCTACTTGCGCAGCCTCATCGCCAACCCGCTTACGTGGAACGATCTGGCGCGGGACACGACCGTCGCGGACTACGAGGCGGTCTTCCTGTCGGTTGATTTCACGGGCACTGGCACTCGTGTCATCGAGTCGGGCATTCTCGTCATCGTCGCCGTCATTCTTGCAGCGACCGTCTATCGGGCGCGGCAGGTCTTTTTAGCCCAGGTTCGGGCCGAACGGGACCATGCGAGGGAACGCGACCGCAGGCAGGTAGCTGCGGATGCGTTGGGCCGCTTTGTGCCTGCGCCGGTGGCACGACGGTTGCTCGGTGGCGGCGAGTTCGCGGCGCAGGAGCGCCCCACCAGCATTCTCCTGCTCGATATTGCCGACTTCTCGTCGTTCGCAGCGCAAGCCAGTCCGAAGGATGTCATCGCGCGGCTGGATGCGGTGCTGTCGGACTGCGCGGATATCGTGGCGGACGCGGGTGGCGTGGTCATCACCTATACAGGGGACGGGCTGCTCGCATCGTTCAACAACCCCGTTCCGGCGAAGGCACCGCAGGAAGCTGCACTATCGGCGGCGCGGGGAATCGTTGCGGCCTTGCACGGTCACGGGTTCTACTGCCGCATCGGGCTGGCCCACGGTCCCGTCGTCGCGGGCCGGATCGGATCACGCAGCCGGGAGGCGTTCACCGTCTACGGCGAGACGGTCAATATCGCCGCCCGGCTGGAATCGCTGGCGAAGGAGCGCGGTGAGGCGATCATCGCCGAAGATGCGTTCCAGCGCGGTTGCGGTGATGTCAAGTGGCGCAGTCTGGGCACGGTCAGCCTGCGTGGGATCGGCAGACCGGTGGAGGCTTACGCACTGTCCGTCGAAGATTGACCGCGTTGCTTACGAACCGGGAGCGTTGAAGGCCCCGGTTACAGGGTCGAGCACGGACAGGCGGCCTGTGGAAATGTCGAACCAGGCGCCATGCAGGGCGATCTGTCCCCGTTCCAGCAGGATCGACACGCAGGGGAAACTCTTCAGGTGCTCGATCGACTGGCGAATGGCTCCCTCTTCCAGCTTCGTCTGCAAAGTCTCCGCACTTTCCCCTTCCACCCGTTCGATACGCGCCGCAACGGGTTCCAGAAGCGAGATCCAGCGACCGATGAAATCGCCGGGCGACAGGGGTTGGTGGTCGACGCCCGTCAGTTGCCTGCGAAACGCCTTGATGCCGCCGCAACGCCCGTGGCCCATGACCACGATGTGCTTGACGCGCAATTCCTGCACCGCGAATTCCAGCGCCGCCGACGTGCCGTGATACTGCCCGTCCTGCTCGTAGGGGGGCATGATGTTGGCCACGTTGCGCACGACGAACATTTCGCCCGGCGCGGCGTTGAAGATCGTTTCGGGCGAAGAACGGGAATCGCAACAGGCGATAACCATCGTATCGGGCTTCTGGCCGGTTCTGGCGAGTTCCTCGGACCGTTCGCGCTCGGATGCCAGCCGCGTGGTGCGGAAACGGGTATGGCCGGCCAGCAATCTGGCGGGAAAGGCAGGTTCCACCGTGTCCCGGCGGGACAGTGCAGTTCTATCGGGCAATCGGGACAGTCCACGCGGCGGTCGGAACGGGTTCTGCACCACCTATCGTCGATTTCAAAGACCTGTGTTGCCGGTCGACGGTCAGTCTTCCAGCACGCGGGCCTCGGACGCGACCAGCAACGGCACACCGTCGCGGACCGGATAGGCCAGTCGTGCCTTTTTCGAGACCAGTTCCTGCGCATCGCGGTCGTAGGTCAACGGACCATGGGTCTGAGGGCAGACCAGCAGATCGAGCATCTTGGGCTCGACAAGCGGCTTTCGCCCCCCCGTCTGCCGGGACTTGTCTTCCCGAACGCTGGGAACGGACCGGCTCATGGCGTGACCTATTGCAACGTGCCGGACGAGCCGTCGCCGGACTTGCGTGCCAGCATGATCTCGGTGATGGCAATCAGCGTTTCGGCGCGGGTCTTCAGGTCCGGTGCCTCCAGCAAGGCCTGCTTTTCGGCGGGGCCGTACGGGCTCATCATGGAGAGCGAATTGACGAGCGTTTCGGTCGACGCTTCGCGCACGCCGTCCCAGTCTGCTTCCATGTCGTTGGCAGCAAGATAGGCTTTGAAGGCCTGCAGCAAACCGTCCCGGTCCACGGCCCGCGCAGCTTCCTCGCTTTCGTCGAGATCATCGGCAAAGCCCGCGATCTTCGCCAGCCGATAGCCCTTGCGACCCGGCAGTTCGTCGAGGATACGGAACCGGGCGATACCCGACAGGTTCATGACCATCCGCCCGTCGCCGGATTCCTGAAACGCGGTAATGCGCCCGAGGCAGCCCACGTCGCACAATGGTGGTTCCTTCTCGTCCTTCACGGCAGCATCGATGCGCGGCTGGATCATGCCGATGATGCGATTGGACGCGATGGCATCGTCGATCATCGCCAGATAGCGCGGTTCGAAGATGTTGAGCGGCATGTTGCCTGCCGGTAGCAGCAACGCGCCGGACAGGGGAAAGATCGGCACCTCGTCCGGCAGGTCGAGAACGTCGGTATAGGATGTGTTTCCGGCTTTCATCGGCGCGCCTTCCTTACGAAAAGAGGACGGAGGAGAGGGAACGGCGACCGTAGATCGTGGCCTTGTCCATCGGACCCCAGGTCTCGAAGAAGTCGAGCAACTGCTTGCGCCCGCCATCCTCGTTCCATTCCCGGTCCGCCTTGACGATGGCGATCAACTGGTCGACGGCCTCGTTGCGCTGGCCATGGGCATTCAGCGCGACCGCATAGTCGAGCCGGGCCTGATGGTCGGCCGGATCGGCTTCGACAGCAGCACGCAGGCCATCGGTATCACCGAGGGCGGCTGCCTGATCGGCCAGTTCGATCTGCTTGGCGAGTTTGGCGATGGCTCCCTCGCTGTGGAATTCGGGCGGCACCTGCTGGAGAAGCTGGCGCGCCGTGTCGATCTCACCGACCGCCACATAGCACTGGCCAAGGCCTGCCAGCGCATCGAGATTGCCCGGTTCGTGCTGGGCGACGGTGCCGTAGGCTTCGGCCGCGCCACCATGGTCGCCGTTGGCGAGCATGGTGTCGGCCGCATCGAGCATCGATTTGGCATCGAACTGACCGGCGGGAACGGGAGCGGCTGCGGCCAGCTTGTCGATGAAGGCGCGGACTTCGGATTCGGGCTTTGCACCCATGAAAGCCTCGGCCGGGCGACCATCGACGAAGGCCACGACGGCGGGAATGGACTGGATGCCCATCTGGCCCGCGACTTCGGGATATTTCTCGATGTCCATCTTCGCCAGCGTCACGCGACCACCGGCTTCGCTCACGACCTTCTCGATAACCGGCCCAAGCTGCTTGCACGGCCCGCACCACGGTGCCCAGAAATCGACCACGACCGGGCCGGCCTTGGACGCCTCGATCACGTCGTCCATGAAGGTCTGGGTCGAGACGTCCTTGATGACGGAACCGTTCGTTGCTGGCGCAGCTGCGGGCGCGGACGAGGTCGCGTAGTCCGGCATGGCCGCCCCGCCCAACTGCGCGCCACCCAACTGAAAACTCGTTTTCATATCGCTCATCGGTATCTGGTCTTTCCGTTATGTCCCACCGGAAATGGGGAGGCAGGGCGCATATTTCAAAGGTCTGATTTCAGCCGGTTGCGGTGGCGTTTCAATCCGCACTCGCCGACAGGTCCACGATCAGCGGATCATGCCCCGCATGACGGGCAATGGCTAGCAGATCGTCGCGCCCGATACGGGTGGTCGCCTCGTTCGTCATCGGGTGGCAGAAGACGTGCTCGTTTGCCAGAAGCCGTGCGTCCACCGCAAACGTGACGTTCTTGTCCAAGTCATTGAGTATTCCGAACGCGGTCACGGAGCCGGGGGTGACGCCCAGCCATTGCTGCATCTGTTCGGGTCGCCCGAAGGACACGCGCCCCTGCGCGCCCAGCAGGCGATGGATCTGCTTCAGGTCGATCTGCGTATCCTCCTGCGCCGTCAACAGGAAATGACGCCCCTTCTTGTCTTTCAGGAACAGGTTCTTCGTGTTGCCGCCGGCGATTCCCTGCGCGGCCAGGTCCGCCTTGAAGGCGGCTCCCGCTTCCACCGTGAAGAAGGCGGAGTGGTCGAATGTCTCGACTGCGATTTCGTTTGCTGCAAGCCAGTCCAGCAAGCCTTTGCGGTCGACCGGACGGGTCGGAAGATTTTGCACGGAATGTTGCCTTGCAATGCGTTTTCGGTTGGCGCATATACGCCCCGCTGCAGGCCATTTGGCAACAGCCGCCCGAGCGGGCGTAGCTCAGGGGTAGAGCGAAACCTTGCCAAGGTTTAGGTCGTGAGTTCGAATCTCATCGCCCGCTCCAATTTTCCGAAGTAGATCGCATATTTCGAGCGAGGCTATGTTCGGGGGTTTGTTAGGCCGTTTTGACAAACTGAATTCCCAATTTGCTCGAGATCCGATCCAAGCTGCTTATTGGACAGGCTGCTTTGGCTCGAATGATGCTGGAGAAGCCCGAATGGGCGTTCATTGAACCATTCGTGTCGGGAATTCGGAGAGGCGGTGGACGCCCTGCGACGCATCACCGGTTGATCCTGGATGGTGTGTTCTGGATTGCACGGAACTGCACTCCGTGACGATACCCGTCTGACGAGTTTGGTAATTGGGCAAGCGTCTACAGGCGGTTTCAATGATCGACGCTGGCAGATTCGTGGGTACTGATCCTCGAGGTGCTAAATGGAAACAGCGTCATACCCGGTCAAGTCCAAATCATCGACAGCACTGTCATCTGGCAGCTGGCGCAAAAGGGGACCAAAGGGCACGGTTCTTGCCGCTTAGAAGGTGGCTTCACGACCAGGACATATCTCATCGCAAACACTCACGGCCGAGAGACTGCCGAGCTTCGCTCGACGTCGACCGAACACAAGCGCTTTGGTGAGAAGGGGGGCACCGGCAGGTCGAGAACAGACCGGTGCGCGAACGACCGATCTTGCGACGCGTCGGCTTTGCGGCTGACGGGCAGCCTAGGGCAGAATGCGGCGCCGTCAGCCTCCCACCCATTGGGGGAGAAACAGCACGATATCGGGAAACGTGATCAGCGCGGCAACGATGACGAGGTCGACGACCACGAACCAGACAACCCCTTTGAACACGGTCGACAGCGACGCGAGATTACCGATCACCCCTTTGATGACGAACACGTTCATACCCATGGGAGGCGTGATCATGCCCACCTCCAGCAGCTTGACCAGCACCACGCCGAACCACAGCAGGCTGAACCCTGTCTCCTCGACCAGCGGCAGCACGATCGGCAATGTCAGCAGCATCGCGCCGACGGGTTCGAGCATCATGCCGAGCAGCAGGTAGATGACGACGATGCCGAGCATGATGAGGATCGGCGAAACGCCGATGGATGTGATGGTCGACGTCAGTGCGTCGCCGATGCCCGAAAGCGCGAGAAAGCGGGTCAGCAGGCTTGCGCCGACTGCGATGATGAGCAAGGCGGCGGTGGTGGTGATCGTCTCGATGAGCGCGTTTCGCAGCGCCGTCGGGGTCAACGTGCGGTAGATGATGGCGACGACCGCGGACAGGACGGCACCGATGGCACCGGCTTCCGTGGGCGTGAACGCACCGCCGAACAGACCGGCGAACACGCCGGTGACGATCAACAATACGGGCCAGGTTTCTCCCAGTGCGCGCAGCTTTTGCCCGCGCGTCGCGACCGTCTCGACGGACGGCGCAAGGTCCGGGTTCGCTTTCACCCGCACGACGATCAGCAGCGTGTAGGCGACGAGCGTGATCAGCCCCACCGTCAGGCCGCCCAGGAAAAGCTGGCTGACAGACTGGCGTGAGATGATGCCGTAGAGGATCATGAGGATGGATGGCGGAATGAGTGCACCGATCGTGCCGGCGGCCGCCACGGTACCGGTTGCAAGTTCCGGGCTGTAGCGGTTGCGGATCATCTCCGGCACCGCGATCTTGCCCATGGCAGCCGAGCAGGCGACCGAGGAGCCGGTGACTGCAGCGAAGCCCGCGCAGCCGAAGACGGAGGCGATGGCCAACCCGCCGGGCAAGCCCGACAGCCAGACCTGCGCGGCGTTGAACAACCCCTGCGTCAGTCGCGTATGGTAGCAGATGAAGCCCATCAGCAAGAAGGCCGGGATGGACGACAGAACCCAGCTGTTGGCGAAGTTGTAGGGCACGATGCCCAATGATCCCCATGCGATGTTCCACCCGAACGTCGCCCACAGACCGCCGAACGAAACTGCGATCAGCGATACGCCGATTGGCACTCGCAGGAGAATGAGGACGAAGAGGACACCGATGAAGGCGCTGGCCACCGCCAGATCAGACATCGGACTGCGCCTTCGTCAGATAGGGATCCTCGATCTTTATGAGCGAGAAGCCGCTATCGCGGCCCAGCACGAGGGCGCAAAGCTTCCACGCCGAAACGAGGGACATGAGACCGAAACCCACGGGCAGAAAGAAGTAGGTGGGCCAGGTGATGACCTTCCCCCCGGCTTCGATGGAGAAAGTGCCGGACGCGTATTTCGCCAGCGCCTCCTGGCCCGTGCGCACTGCCACCGTTGCGGTCACGACAGCGGTGAGCAGCGTGGCGAAGATCAGCAAGCCGCGCTGGACCCGTGCAGGAAACTTCTCGCTCAACAATTCCACGGCAATATGCCCATCGTTCTGCTCCACGATGCCGAGGGGCAGGAACGATACCGCCACCATGTAGAAAGCTGAAACGTAGAGGATGGTCGAGTTCAGCGGCGTCTCGAAGACGTACCGCATCACCACGTCGAGCGCGACGTGGCAGACCATCAGCAGGACGAACAGGCCGGCCAGACCGGCCGAACCCATGGTGAAAGCGGACATGATCCGACCGACGGATTTCATAGGCACGACCGCTCCGCACTGGTTTCAGACTTGCGCAGGGCGCATGCGCATGACATCGCATGCGCCCCGATCGATGGCATGGCGTCTACTGCGCGTAAGTTGCCGCGTCGACCTTGGAGACGACCTCGTCCCAGAACAGGGTGTGCAGTGCCTCCTTGCTGTCGACGTTTTCGACCAGTCCGTACCACTTTTCGAGCAATGGCGGGAAATCGGCAGCGATTTCATCGGCGCGTTGCACGTTGTAGGTCTCCTTGAACAACGCGGCGACGGTCTTCAGGTCCTGCTTCACGAAGTCCTTGACTGCCGCGGTCAGCTCCGGTTCGGCGTCGTGGATCTCGATCCCCTTGTCGCGGGCGTTCTGAATGGCGGTCGTGTCGTCGGTGTAGAAGTTCCAGGTCGTCGACGCCGTCATCTGCGTACCGGCCCAGAGCAGCGTTGCCTTGTTCTCCGGCGACATGGCAGCCCAACGGTCCTTGTTGACGTTGGCGGACGCGACCCCCGCAAACGCACCGCCGGGGACACCGAGCGTGATGTCGGTAACGACCTCGTGGAGATTGTAGTTCGTCAACTCGGGAGCCGACAGCATCGCACAATCGAGAATGCCCTGGTCGAGTGCTTCGTACACTTCGTTGACCGGCAGTCGAACACCCTGCGCACCGAAATGCTCGGCAAAGCGTACGAAGCCCGCGCCGCCAGCGCGTAGCCGCTTGCCTTTCAGGTCTTCGATGGACGTTACCTTCACGTCCTTGCACAGCAGGTTGTACAGGGGGGTCACGCCGCCGCCCGTATAGACCTGGTTCTGCGCGGCAAACTCTTCCAGACATTCGGGGCAGTTCTGGAACGTGTATTCCAGCATCGCGCCACTGAAAGCGAGCGGCTCCTTCCCCGTTGGCGTTTCGGGCAGGTTCACCAACAGGTTCATCTCATGCAGGAACAGGTTCGTGGAATATTCGGCCGCATAGTAAGGCGGCAGAACGAAGCCGACATCCGCCAGCCCGTCGCGCACGCCGGGGCTCGTCTCGGGCAGGCTAAGCAGCGACATGGCAAACCCCTTCACCGTGACCTCGCCGTTCGAACGCTCCTGTGCCGCAGCCGCGTAATCGTCCACCGCCTTGCCGATCGCGGACGAAGCCGGATAGCCGTAGGCGAAGTTCAGGCTTTCGGCCGCGCTGGCCGGGGCCGCGAACGTGACCATTCCGGCCACGATAGCGGCCGTCAGCGATGGTGCGGCCTTCGATCGAACCTTCAGTTCCGATACTGTAATATTCATGACAATTGCTCCTCCCGAGCGTATTGAAGCGACCTCCCTGCACACATGCGCTATGCCGTGCACCTTGCCGCCGATGCGTGTCGGCCCGCTATGCCAATTCCCTAGGCGCTTGATACGTATCGTATTTCGAGCGTTGGAAAAGCGAGTCCATGCGCCATCAGGCTTGGCGGACCCGCCCTTGTCAAGTCCGGCTGTCACGAAAGGTCGGCAAACCGGATGCGACGGCGCGCCCCGACCATCTCACAGGCTGCTTCATCAGTTCGCGCACCTCGACCTGCCGGTTGCCGGCCATCGTGGTGCCGAACTTGCGCCTTGGCGTCCTGCCGGTAGGGGAGGAAAACCGGGGCCGCAACGGGGGTGCGCATGCTGGACGCGCGCTCGAAACGTCAGGACAGATCGAGATCGAGGGTGGCGATCAGGCCGGACGGTGGCCAATCGTATTTGACGGTCGCACCGACCGTTCGCAGCACCCCTTCCATCATGCGCGAGCCCGTACCGCTCGTCGATGGAGAGGTCGTTTCGGGCCCGCCCTCTTCGGTCCATGTCAGATGCAGGCGACCGTCGCGACGCCGCCATGTGATCGTGACCGTCCCGGCTTCGCTGCCGAGCGCGCCGTGCTTGAGGGCATTCGTCGCCATTTCGTGGATCATCAGGCCGACGGGTGTCACCGCATCGCGCGGAACCTGCACGATCGGGCCGCTGAGAATGATGCTGTCGGTATCGCCGTCACTGCCATACGGTCGAAGAATGGCGCTGATCAGGTCGTAGAGATCGGACGATTGGCCGGCGGTGCGGCCTTCGGAAATCGAAATCATATGCGCTTCGTTGAGCGCGGACAGTCGCGCGCGAATCTTCGAGACCAGTTGCTGCGTGTCGCTTTCGCCGCGCGCCGATAGGCTGACGATGGCGGAGATGACGGCGAACAGGTTCTTCGTTCGGTGCTGCAGTTCCTCGGCGACTTCGGTCTGCAATGCGATGCGCGCGCGTTTCGCAACGAGGTCGGTCACGTCCCACTGAGACCCGTAATAATGGGTCAGTTTGCCGGCATCGTCGTAGATTGGGCCGATATGGAGGGAGTTCCAGAAGGTCGAACCGTCCTTGCGATAGTTCAGCATTTCCACAACGCGAACTTCCTGTGCCTTCATGGCATCGCGGATCTGATCCACTGCGGACGGGTCCGTGTCGGGGCCTTGAAGAAACCGGCAGTTGCGCCCGAGTGAATCCTCCAGATCGAAGCCGGTGAGTTCCGTGAAGGCACGGTTCGCATATATGATGGGAGTATCGGCCTGGTGCGGATCGACGATGGTAATGGCCATCCGTGTCTGTTCCAGGGCCTGGCGAAAGAGCGTTGCAGTCCGCAACCCCATTTCATCGAGATTTTCGTTCGCACTGCTGTCATGAGCGGCAGGGTTGAGCTCGAGGTCTTCCTGCGTTGTGTTCCGAAGGCGGCTTTCGGAAGTGGACGTCATCATCTCTGCCCCATGTTCGTGTGTAGCGCGCAAATCACTTGCACGAACGCGGCGCCGGCACAAAGCGGCATACCATATCGTTCACGGTTTCGGTTCCCTCGTCGGGACATCGTCAGTCTTGCGATCATCGCCATCTTGCCTATTGCCCCAATATCGACGGAGGGCAGTGCGTCCGCAGCTTCCTGCACACAGTATAATAGGCCCGACCCACAGGCAGGGCACAC
Organism: uncultured Alphaproteobacteria bacterium; assembly: GCA_963711195.1. Classification (GTDB taxonomy): domain Bacteria; phylum Pseudomonadota; class Alphaproteobacteria; order Rhizobiales; family Rhizobiaceae; genus Pseudahrensia. The sequence continues at coordinate 70,890 of CAVQDK010000010.1, read as the reverse complement.
CCATTGCCCTCTGTAGCATTGTGGTTGCGTCAGTTTACGTTAGACCTCGCGCATTCTGGGAGGAATCATGAGCGACAATACACGTCCCTGGACGGCCTTTTACGGCCCGTCCGTCCGCACCGACATCGAGACGGCACAGTACCGCACGGTCGGAGACATGGTGAGTGCGGTCGCGCAACTCTACGACACGCAACCCGCCTTCACGACCTGTCTGCCCAACGGCATGAACGGTACGCTGACGTTCCGTCAGGTGGAGGAGATGTCGGACGCGCTGGCGGTCTATCTGCGCGCGACATGCGGCTTGAAGAAAGGCGACCGGGTCGCGCTTCAGGTGCCGAACGGCCTGTCGTTTCCGGTCGCCGCCTTTGCCGTCTTCAAGGCGGGCTGCGTGCTGGTGAACGTCAACCCGCTCTACACGGCCGAAGAGATGGCGCACCAGTTCGACGATGCCGACCCGCAGGCGCTGATCGTCGTCGATGTGTTCGCCGAAAAGCTGACAGAGGCGCTGAAGGCGCATCCGGTCCGCAACGTCATCGTCACCCAGGTGGCCGAGTTCTTTCCCGCCATGCCGCGCGGGATCGTGCGGCTGGTGCAGAAACACTGGGACAAGACGCTCGCGCCCGTCACCGTGCCCCATGTCCGCTTCCCCGAAGCGGTGGCCAGCGGTCGTGCCACAGCGCCGGAGCGCAAGCGTTTCCGTCGAGGAATACCGTGCGGAACTGCTGCCGGACGACGTCGCCTGCCTGCAATATACGGGCGGGACGACCGGCGTGTCGAAAGGGGCGATGCTGACCCACCGCAACCTGATGATGAACATGGAACAGGCCATGGAAATGATCAGCGGCGTGGAGAAGGGCAAGGAGGTCGCGCTGACGGCACTGCCGCTCTACCACATCTTCGCCTTCACGGTGAACCTGCTCGGTTTCTACTATCTCGGTGCGCGCAACATTCTCGTTCCCAACCCGCGCCCGCTGCAGAACCTCAAACGGGCATTCGAGAATTATCCGATCACGTGGATGAGCGGCGTGAACACCCTGTTCAACGGATTGTCCAACGAGGTGTGGTTTCAGGACTCGCCGCCAAAACATCTCAAATTTGCTTCCGCCGGCGGTATGGCGCTGCAGAGTTCCGTGGCCGAACGCTGGGAGAAGATGTCGGGCAAGCCGGTTCTGGAAGGGTACGGCCTGACGGAGTCCTCACCCGTCATCACGTTCAACCCGCTCGGCAAGACCCGGGCGGGATCGATCGGCATTCCCGTGCCGTCGACGGACCTGCGATGCCTCGATGATGCGGGCAACGACGTGCCCCAGGGCGAGGCAGGTGAACTCGCGGCGCGGGGGCCGCAGATCATGAAGGGCTACTGGAACCGCCCGGACGAGACCGCCAAGACCATGCGCGGCGAGTGGCTGCTGACCGGCGATATCGGGGTGATGGATGCCGACGGCTACTTTTCCATCGTGGACCGCAAGAAGGACATGGTCCTCGTTTCCGGCTTCAACGTCTATCCCAACGAGATCGAGGATTGCCTCGCCGCCCATCCGGGCGTTCTGGAAGCCGCCGTCATCGGCGTGCCGGACGGTGCGTCCGGCGAAGCGGTGAAGGCCTTCGTCGTGTTGCGCGATGCTACGGTAACCGGCGAGGAACTGCGGGCCTACTGCCGGGAGCATCTGACAGCCTACAAGGTTCCCAAAAACGTGGAATTTCGCGACGACCTTCCGAAATCCAACGTGGGCAAGATCCTGCGCAAGGATCTTCGCAACGAAGAGCTCGCCACGCGGCAGGCTTCATGACGGCCGCCCAGCCCCTTTCCTCCTTCAACGAGTAGCTTTCAATGGTCGGACAGTTCGAACAGGCAATTCTGGCGCTGATGATCTTCGTCATCATGCTGGGAATGGGCGCGTCGCTGACGCCGCGCGATTTCATACTCGCGCTGAAACGCCCCTACGGGCTGTTGATCGGGGTCGTGTCACAATATGGCTTCATGCCGTTCATCGGGTTCATACTGGCCAGCACGTTGCCGGTTTCCGACCCCATCAAGATCGGCATTCTCATCATGTCGTGCATGCCCGGCGGCACCACGTCGAACATCTTCACCTATTTCTCCAAGGGCAATCTGGCCCTGTCGGTGCTGATGACGGTGACATCGACGGTGTTCGGCGTGCTGCTGATACCCGTGGTGCTGGTCGTCTATGCCGGTGCGCTGGACGTGGACATTCCCCGTGAGAACATCATCGTCACGCTGGTGCTGCTGCTCGTTCCCGTCGCTATCGGCATGGGGCTGCGGAAGCTGAACGCCAATATCGGCGCGGTGACCGAGTTCATGGGCTCGATGCTCGCCATCTTCTTCATTGTGTTTCTGATCGTTTCGTGGATACCACGCAACTTCACCTTCCTGATGGATACCGGGTGGGCCACCTATGTGGCGTCCGTCGCCATCGGGCTCATCGGCGTCACGGTCGGCTATCTGTTCGCCAAGGCATTGCGGTTGCACCCGCGCAATGCCCGCACCGTTGGGCTGGAGACGGGCATTCAGAACGGCCCGCTCGCCATCGCGATCATCGCCTTCACCTTCACCGGCGTCGAGCAGCAGGCGATCAACGCGGTGCCAGTGCTTTATTCGCTCTTCATCGTCATCGTGGCGGCGCTGGTCACGCTCTATTTCCGCCGCGCGAACACGGCGGGGGAGCAGAAGATGCCGGACGGGTTGCTGTAGCGTTCGGGCAGTCGGCACGTTCGCCTACAACCGTTCGATCCTGTTGATGAGGTCGGCGACCGCGCGAAAGAACTGTTCCGGCACCATCTCGCCCACTTCGACCATGGGATAGACGGTGCGGGTCAGCTGCTTCTCCTCGAAGATCGGCACGTCGGCCTCTGTCGCCAGTTCGCGGATGCGGGCGCAAACGAGGTCGGTGCCCTTGGCGACCACCATGGGGGCGGCGTCCTGCCCGTGGCGATAGCGCAGGGCGATGGCGAAGTGGGTCGGATTGGCCATGACCAGTGTGGCGGTCGGCACATCGGCCATCATCCGGTTGCGGGAGCGATCCTGCGCCAGCGAGCGCATTCGCGATTTGCGGATCGGGTCGCCCTCCGCCTGCTTCATCTCGTCGGTGACCTCTTTCTTGGTCATCATCATGTTCTTCAACCAGTTGCGGCGCGTCCAGGCATAATCCGCGACTGCGATCAGCAGCATGATCCCGCATATGCCGACCAGTACCGACGTCACCATCGACAGGGTGTTGGGGGCGATACTGGTGGCGTCGTGCCAGAGCTGGGCGGGCAGGGTGAGCCCGGCACCGGCGAAGATGATGCCCGCAACCGTTGCAGCCGCTCCCATCTTGGCGACGGCCTTGGCGAACTCGGCCAGTCCCTGTTTGCCGAACAGGCGCTTTGCGCCCTTGCCGATCGACAGGCGTTCGGCCTTCGGGGCGATACGGTCCGGCACCATGCGCAATCCGGCCTGGGAAATCGCGGCGATGGCACCGGCGGCCATCAGCGCCAGCAACAGCCCACCGGTGGCCATCGCACACCAGAACAGGACGTCGCGCAGCACCGGCATCGTGTCGGCGGGCGACGACAGGTCGAGGGAGCCCGCCTTCATCAGAAATGCCGTGAACCGGTGGCTTGCCCAGCGAGCGGTGTCGTCGGCGAAGGCCAGCAGCCAGATCGTGAAGACGACCAGCGAGGCGAACACGCCGATCTCGCGGGAAACCGCGACCTGACCCTTTTCAAGCGATTGCAGCAGGCGCTGGGGGGTAGCGTCCTCGGTCTTGGAGTCCGGGTCTGGGGCGTCGGACACGGGTTAGCTCTCGTTCACCGGAAGGGTGATCGTGCCGGCGTCGGCAAGCGTGCGGACGGTCGTCAGAATTGTCTGCCGAGCCGCGTTTCGCCGGTCGGAACTGCCGTTTCCTTCGGGGGGAATGGCACTTTCCACCATGCGTCTTGCCCTTTGGCCCATCGGTTCGAGCAGCGACTCGCGCAATGCGGGCGATGAATCGGCCAGCGCGATCGCAATCTGCTCGCGGTCGGACGCTTCGGTGATCGCCGTGCGGGTGGTGAGATCGAAATGCCCGATGTCCTCGAACCGCATGATCTGGGCGACGATGCGCGCGATGGTTTCGGCGTCCATCAGCGGGCGCATGTTGTCGAGCGTGGCATCGGCGTCGGCCGGGTCGAGACCGCTCAGCATGGCCGCCAGTTTCGTTTCGCCTTCCCGGTCGCCGCCTGTATCGGCGTCGAGATCGAAGGCTTCGCGCAAAACGGCAAGCGCCGTCTGCAAAGCGACCGGCGAGGGCTTGGCGGACACCATCGCGGCCATAACTCCGGCGCGGTGGGGGGCGTCGAATGCGGCAAGCAGGGTTGCGGTTCTAGCGGCTTCCATCCGGGTCGCCACGATCGCGGTGAGGGCGACACCTTCCGATTGCAGGAACGTGGCAAGGTCTTTGACCGGAACGGATGCGATATCGGCCCAGGGGTCGCGAGGCGGTGCCATTGGCTCGTCGAAACCGTCGGCGCTGCCATCGTCTTCTCCGCTGCGGGTTTCCTCGAGGATAGAGCCGAAGGAGCGTCCGCCGTTCAGCAGGCCCGTTCCGGCGGCGAAATCGCGCTCGAAGGTGCGGGTCAGCGCGCCCAGTTTCTCGCGGTCGATGGAGCCCAGTGCGCCGGCCTTCTCGCCGAGATAGGCGACCTCGTCCGGGTCGAACCAGGCCAGCAGTTTCAGCGCCCGTTCCCGGCCCAGGGTGACGAGAACGGCAGCGACGCTGAGCGCACCGGCTTCTTCCAGTTTCCCGGTCACGATGGGTCAGCCGAGCCTGTGCCAACGGTGCCGCGGCGGCTCCGTTCAGCTTCGTGATGCGGATGGACAGCGCGCCATCGGCACTCGCTGGCGGCACCAGTTCGCACCAGCCGATCGTATGACCGCCCGCCACGAGTTCCAAGGGAGCCTCACCGGTCGCAGCAAGGGGAAAGGAGGCGTCGGGCTTCATGGCAAGCAGATCGGCGACGGTCAGGTTCAACGTGCCGAGTACGACCTGCACGTCGACGGCAATGTCCCAGATCGCGGCTTCGCGGTTGGCGCGGCTTTCCTGTTCGGCGTCCGTCTTGGCCTTCATTTCCAGCGACGTGTTGCGCAGCCCTTCGATGGCCTCGTCGAGGCGGAAGTTCTGCGTATCGGTCTGCAGGTCGGCGGCTTCCTGCCCCGCGCTGTCGGGGGTCGCGAGCGGCGGTGCGGTGACGGTTTTCGGTTCGGACGTGCGTTCCGATACGTCTTCCGGCGCTTGTTCCAGCGCGGCCTGCGATGCGGTCATGGTGTGTCTCCTCGGCTGTGTTCGTGTGTGCGAAAGCTGCGTTTACCTGCCGATCCGTCGTAGGTGCCGGTGGCGAAGTGCCGTCCGTTGATGGTCAGCACCGCGTCCTGCCCCGGCTCCAGGGTCAGCACGCTGCCTTCACTCAGGCCAGCGACCTGTTGCAGCGACATGCGGCGCACCGGCAGGTGGCAGCGTGCTGAAACGCGCGTCGTCCGCAGTGCCGGGCCGGAGGGCGTGCCCGGCGAGGTTGCGGCAGCCGTGCTTGTTGTAGGGGCGATGATGCGCAGTCGTCCCGTTACGGGAGCGGGTTTGTGGGGGACGGTGACGATGAACTGCGTGTCCGCGCAGCCTTCGGCCAAACCTTCATTGCCCGGGAAATCCGCATCGGCCACCTTGGCGACCGTCACGTCACCGGAACCACCGAAAAGGACCGGGAGCAAACGCGCGGCGAGGCCGGACAGGAACCCGGTTTCGAAGCGTCCGGGCCTGCCGGACGGCTTCCTGATGGGGGTCCCGCACTGGTGGCAGACCAGCGCCGCCATGAGGGGGGCGTCCGCCATCAGCACCGCGACCGGCATCGCATTGCGTTCGAACCCGACGCGTACCGGCATGTCCGGGAGGGGAAGACGTGTCGTAGCGTGAACGGACGTCGTGCCCAGCGGCAGCAGCGAAACGAGCGCGTCGTCGATGGCCCGGATTGCGGGAAGACCGAGCGTCGGGGCTGCGGGTGCGACGGTCTCCCTCGGCTTCGACCACAGTGCCATAAGGGCGGCGCGTTGGTTGTTGGCGGTCCGATCGGGAGTGTCATCGGGAGCTTCGGTCGAGGGTTGCTTCATGCTGCTGCGAGAGCCGCGACGTGCTCCTCCACCTTGTCGAGCGTCGGCCTGTCATGGCCCGCAATGGCCTTGCGACCGAACTCCAGCGCGATCTGGGGCACGGCCCCGTTCATGGTGGCGATGAGGGTCTGCTTGACGACGTAGAAGACGCGCAGTTTTGAATCCCGCACGGCCTTCAGCTTGCCCGCGACAGGGGCGACAACGGCGTAGGCGAGAAAGATGCCCAGGAACGTGCCGACGAGCGCCGCGCCGATCAGGCCGCCCAGCACTTCCGGCGAGGAGTCGATGGCGCCCATGGCCTTCACCACGCCCAGCACGGCGGCGACGATGCCGAGCGCGGGCAGGCCGTCGCTCATGACCGTCAAGGCATGGACGGCTTCCATTCGCTCGTGCTCGATGGTCTCGATCTCCTCCTCCATCAACGCCTCGACCTCGTGGGGACGGGCATTGCCGAGCAGGATGAGGCGGCTGTAATCGCAGATGAAGGCGCGCAGCTCGTGGTTGGCGAGAATGTCCGGATGCGCCTGAAAGATGGCGGACTCCTCCGGCGCATCCACATGGGCTTCGACCTCGGCGGACGGCTTGTTGCGCATGTCGTTCAGCAGGGCATTCAGCAGCGCCATGAGGGACAGGTAGTCGTCCTCGCCCGGCGACTTGGCCTTCAGGGCCTCCACGATGCCCTTGCCCGCGTCCTTCACCACCGGCAGCGGGTTGGCGACGAGAAACGTGCCCACCGCGGCGCCGCCGATGATGACGACTTCCCAAGGCTGCATCAGCACCGACATATAGCCGCCCATCGCCATGTAGCCGCCGAAGACGCAGCCCATCGTGATAACCAGACCGATCAGGATTCCCAAGGCAAGCCACTCCGCTACGTGTTCGCCGACAGCCTTGTGGGTTGCCCCTTGTGCGGAACTGGACAGGGTCGAAACCCGCAAGGGTGATGCAAGGCCTGCGCGCCAGAAGGGTGGCACTTGGACAGGCGCGCGAGGCTTTGATGGATCAGGGAATGACGGTTGCGGTCTCCGCGCAGCTTGCGCTGGAACGGCGCCTGAACAGCGGTCGCCGACAACGTGGCCAACGCGAACACGACCGGCTTTCGCGCCACGCAGATACGCTTCGAGGAAGCGATGGACCGGGCGTCGGGAGCCGTCGCCCCCGGCGGCCTGTCCTACGTCACGCGCGGGCAGAGTTTTGCCGACACGCGGCAGGGTGCGCTGGACGCGACGGGCGGGAGGCTGGATTTTGCCATCAACGGGGAGGGCTGGTTCGGCATCGCCGCGCCGGGCGGCACGGCGGTGACCCGCGACGGGCGGTTTCAGATGGAGCCGGACGGGCGGGTGGTGACGCTGACCGGCCATGCCGTGCTGGACGCGGCGGGTGGCGAAATCCGCGTCGACCCGAATGCGCGGGCCGGTGAAGGCGGATGGTTCCGGTCGGTTGCGGCAGGGGGATGCGACGGTCGGACAGATCGGCGTTTTCGCCTTCGAACCGGGTGCGAACCCCCAACGGGTCGGCACGTCGGCCTATCTGACGGATGGCGCGCCGCAGCCCATTCTCGACAGCCGCGGCACGTCCATCGTGCAGGGCTCGGTGGAGCGGTCCAACGTCAACCCGGTGCAGGAAATGACGCGGCTGATCTCCATCCACCGCACCTTCGACAATGTGGCCGCCCTGTTGCGCGATGCGGAAGGGTCGAGCGAGGCGATGATCCGCACGCTTGGCGGCACGCGCTAAGATGACGAAGGCGGTCGATATGGCACTTGGGCGCAACAGGACTTGCGCTGGCGGCGGCTGCGGTCTGGTTCCCGTGGCACGTCTATGTTTCGCCCGAGGGCTACGGTCCGCCGCGCATGACGTTCGAGCGCGTCGGCCCGTCGCCGGACGCCACGTTCGATGCCCATCTGGCGGCGCTCGATGACCTGCCGTGCGCGGCCTGCCGGAGTGTTCGGGTCGCGATCGGGCCGAATATCGACAGGACGGTGACCGGCAGTATCGCGACAAGGCCCGCAACCGCGCAATGCCCGTGCCGGAACTCGTCATGGCGGCACCGGGCCGGGCGCTGGTGCGGCAGGGGGCGGTGCTCGACATGTGGCGCGTGGGCAGCATTGCCGAGGACGGTCGTCGCGTCGTGTCGATCGCACTGGAGGACGGGCGGATGGTGGTGCGACTGGATGATGGTACGGTGATCGAGGCAGTTTCGAGCCCGCCAGTTTCGGGCAAGTCCCGCTAGCGCCTGTCAGGTTCGCGCAAGCGGTCATGGTTAACGCTCGGTGTCATAGCGCAGACCGGACAGCCCGACACGACCATGTCGCTCGATATCACCGCCCTTACCAGCCACCACGCCCGATGGAGCGAAGCGCGCCATGCGGTGCTGGCCGGCAATCTGGCGCATACCGATACGACCGGCGCGCGCAGTGTGCAGATGGAGAGTTTCGCCGACGCCCTGTCGCGCACGCAGAAGGGCGATGCCGCACCGATGCTGGCCACGACCTCGGTCGGCCACATGAGCGGCAAGGAAAGCCTCGGCGGTTTTTCCACCCACACGGAAAACGTGCGTCCCGATCTGCAGCGGGCCATGACCGAGCTTGGCCAGAACCGCCGGGGGCATGAGTTGAACACCGCGATCTCCGCCGCCTTCCACCGCTTCCAAATGTCCGTTCTGAGAGGTTGAGCGCGATGGATATGCTGTCCGCCGCATCGAAGATTTCCGGCTCCGCGCTGACCGCCCAGTCGACACGGCTGCGGGTGGTGGCGGAGAATATCGCCAACGCCCAGTCCACCGGCACCACGCCGGGCGCGGAAGGGTATCGGCGCAAGACGGTCGCGTTCACGCAGCATCTCGACCGTGCCAGCGGCGCCTCGCTGGTGGACGCGTCCGCCGTCAACCGTGACCGGTCCGCCATGCAGCTGCGCTTCGACCCGGCCCATCCGGCGGCTGACGCGCAGGGCATGGTGAAGATGCCCAACGTCAACGTGCTGATGGAAATGGCCGACATGCGGGAGACGAACCGCTCGTTCGAGGCCAATCTGCAGGTGATCGGGCAGGTGCGGGACATGGTGTCCGCGACCATCGGGCTGATGCGGGGCGGGGCATGATCGCGCCGCTTTCCGCGCTTGGTTCGCTGCCGGTCGTTACCGGCAATGTCGCGCCGGTTTCGACCCCGTTTCAACGGGTAACTTCGCCGATGCGCTCGGTTCGGTCGCGTCGAAAGGCCTGTCGACGCTCGGGCAGGCCGAAGCCGTCTCCGCCCAGGCGCTGACGGGGGACGCCAGTGCCCGCGAGGTTGCCGACGCCGTGATGAGCGCGGAGCGCAACCTGCAAAGCGCCATCGCGGTGCGCGACAAGGTCACCGCCGCCTGGCTCGAAATTTCACGCATGGCCATCTGAGGAGACACGATGCGCGCACTCGCTATCGCCGCCACCGGCATGGACGCCCAGCAGAAGAATCTGGACGTGATCGCCCACAACATCGCCAACATCAACACGACCGGTTTCAAGCGGGCGCGGGCGGAGTTCACCGACCTGCTCTACCAGACCGACCGGATGAAGGGCGCGCCCACCGCCGCCAACGGGGCGGTGCTGCCAGAGGGTACCCATTTCGGCCTTGGCGTGCGAACGGCCGCCGTGCGTGCCGTGCATGTGCAGGGGCAGTTGGCAGAGACCGGCAACCGGCTCGACGTGGCGTTGAACGGCGAGGGCTGGTTCCGCATCGAAGCGGCGGACGGTGGCACGGTGTTTCAGCGTTCCGGCGCGTTCAACACGAATGCGGAAGGTGAGATGGTGACGCTTGACGGGTTGCGTCTCGCCGATGGCATCACGCTGCCTGCGGACGCGACCGATGTGACCATCAACGAGACAGGGCAGGTGCTGGCGCGAACGCCGGGAGCCGTGGAACCCGCCGTGATCGGTCAGCTGACGCTGGCGACCTTCACCAACGATGTCGGCCTGACGCCGCTCGGCAACAACCTGTTTGCGCAATCCAGCTGCATCGGGCGAACCCGTGGAGGGCGTGCCGGGCGACAGCGGTTTCGCCACCATGCGGCAGGGCTATCTGGAATCCTCCAACGTGCAGCCGGTGCGCGAAATCACGGCGATGATCGCGGCGCAGCGTGGCTACGAGATGAACTCGAAGGTCATTCAGGCCGCCGACGACATGGCCTCGGTCGTATCGCGCAACCTGCGATGAGATTCCTGAGGGCACTCTTTCTGTTTCTGGTCGTGCTGCCGGTGCCCGTGCTCAGCCGAGACGCTGCACGCCGTCGTGCCGACGCGGATCGTCTATCCCGGAGAGCGGATCGGCGTTGCCGATCTGCGCCGCGTCGTCGTGCGCAACACGCGGCCCGTGGCCAGCCCGGTGGCGCGGGCGTTCGATCAGGCGGTGGGGCGTGTCGCCACGCGCACGTTGCTGCCGCGCCGCTACATCGCGCTGTCGGCCCTGCGCGCGCCGGACCTCGTGACGAGCGGCAAGGCCGTGCAACTGACCTACCGCACCAACGGACTGCTCATCACCACCCGTGCCACGGCGCTGGAAACCGGCGCTGCGGGCGAGACCGTATCGGTGCGGACCGGCCCTGCGAACCGGATCGTCACCGCGCAGGTCATGCCGGACGGCACGGTCGAGGTGGCACGATGATGCGGTGGGTCCTTGCGCTTGGCATCCTGTTCGGTTCGGTGGCATTCGCGGCGGACCTGCCGGTGGGTGCCGCGGTTTTTGCCGACGAGCAACGCAGCGTCGCTGTGCCGATCGGCGTGCCGACCTACGGCGTCGTATCGCGCATAAAAGATATCGGAGACTGGGGCAGCGCGCGGTCGAACCAGCTGGTCGGCTACGGCCTTGTCGTCGGTCTGGCAGGCACGGGCGACGGGTTGCGGACGACGCCGTTCGCCGCGCAGTCGCTTCGCGCCATGCTGACCCAGCTTGGCATCGCGGCGGGAGATTCCCGCGCCGACGTGGCCAATATCGCCGCCGTCGTCGTCACCGCCGATCTGCCGCCATTCGTGCAGCCGGGAACGCGGCTGGATGCGCGCGTGTCGTCCATCGGCGACGCGACATCGCTGCGCGGCGGCACGCTGGTGATGACGCCCCTGCGCGGCGGCAACGATGAGATCTATGCGGTCGCGCAGGGGTCCGTCATCGTCAACGGCTTCAACGCCGCCGGTGCCGCGCAGGCCGTGCAGGCCGGTGTGCCGACGACAGGGCGGCTGGCGGGCGGTGCAATCGTGGAAACCGAGCCGCCCGCGCAGCTGGCGGAGAACCGCTTCACGATGCTCCTGCGCAACGCCGATTTCGCAACCGCTGTCGCCGTTTCCGATGCCATGAATATCGCGGCGAGCGCCACCTATGGCAGCCCGGTAGCCCGGGCGAAGGATTCGCGCACCATCGACGTCATCAAGCCGCAGAACGTGACGCCTGCGCGGTTTCTTGCCCATATGGAGTCGCTCTCCGTCACCACCGACCAGCCCGCGCGCGTCGTCATGAACGCCAACAGCGGCACCGTCGTCATCGGTGCGGCGGTGCGTGTGGCGCGGGTGGCCGTCACCCATGGCACGCTGACGGTACGCGTGGAGGAAACGCCGTTCGTCTCCCAACCCAATCCGTTCACCGACGGGGCAACTGTCGTGCTGCCTGAGACCCAAGTAGACGTGGCACAGGCAGGCGGGCCGTTCTCCAATGTCGGCGGCACCGATCTGCAAAGCCTCGTGGACGGGCTGAACAGCCTTGGCACGACGCCCTCCGACACGATCGCCATCCTGCAAGCCATCAAGAGCGCGGGCGCGCTGCAGGCCGAGCTGGTGGTGCAATGATCGCGCGTCTCGTTCTCGCGTTGTGCATTGCGGTTCCGATGCCTGCATTCGCGGATGATCGCGAGGCGCAAGACCTGATGCGCTTCTGCTCCAACATCGCCGACCCGGCACGGGAGCGGCGCTATGCCCTGAAACAGGCGGAACTGGAAGCGTTGCAAAGCCAGATCGACGACCGCATGGCGAAGCTGGAAGCCAAGCGCGCGGCCTATGAGGAATGGCGCGCCAAGCGGGACGATTTCGTGGCGCAGGCGCAGGAATCTCTCGTCGCCATCTACAGCCGCATGCGGCCCGATGCAGCGGCGGAACGGCTGGAATTGCTGGGTCCACCTCTGGCAGCGGCCATCGTCATGCGGCTCAAACCATCGCTTGCGGGCACCATTCTGAACGAAATGGAAGCCGATGCGGCGGCGCGGGTCTCGTCGGTGATCGCAGCATCCGGTGCGAAGGATGCGGGGAAATCCGGGTCGTGAAGCTGGCGGCCCCCCTCATCTGCCTGGCGCTTGCGGGTTGCGCGGAAGTGTCGGAACTGCGCGCGCCGCCGAAGCTGTCCGCCGTGCGGCCCGATCTGGAATATGACGCGCGCGCAGTTCCCAAGCCGGTCAGCCACCATGCCTCGACCTGGCGCAAGGGCGGCACGAACCTGTTCGCCGACCGGGTGGCGCTGTCGCCCGGCGACGTGCTGACGGTCGCCATCGCCATCGACGACAATGCGCGGCTTGCCAACCGGTCCGACCGCAGCCGCACGGTGGGCCGATCGCTGAACGCCAATGGCACCATCGGTATCCGGCTCGTTGCAGGGCACCGGCACGGGAGACGCAGCGACTTGGCTCGACCACCGAGTTCGACGGCACCGGTGGCACCCAGCGTTCCGAACGCATTCGCCTGTCGCTGGCCGCCGTCGTGATCGACGTGCTGCCCAACGGCAATCTCATGGTGGAGGGGCGTCAGGAGGTGCGGGTCAACGACGAGTTGCGGGTGCTGACGATCGCCGGCCTCGTGCGGCCTGCCGATATCGGGCCGGACAATGTGGTCGCCTACGAGCGGATTGCGGAAGCGCGCATTTCCTATGGCGGGCGCGGGCCGGTGCAGGAAGTGCAGCGGCCGCCTTACGGACAGCGCGCGCTCGACCACGTGTTGCCGTTCTGAGATGGCTAGCAAGGACGACAAGAAGCCCGGCAAGGGCGGGGCGATCCTGACCTATGCGCTGGCCACGCTAATGGCGGGCGGAGCGGGCGCAGGGGCCGCGTTCCTGCTGCCATCGGGCCAGCCGACACCTTCCGCCGAGACGGACAACCGCCACGTCGCCAAAGCCAAGTGGCGTGAGCCGCATCGTCGTTACACCGCTTGCCCCGATGCTGACCAATCTCTCGCACCCAGCCGACACGTGGGTGCGGCTGGAACTCGCCCTGCTCAGCGATGAACCGCTGCTATCGGAAGCGGTGGAAGGGGTGAGCCAGGACTTGCTGGCCTTCGTGCGCACCGTGCGCCTGTCCCACATGGAAGGACCGAGCGGGTTTCTCACCTTCCGCGAGGCGCTGGACGATCGGGCGCGCTTCGCCACCGATGGCAAGGCGCGGCGGGTTCTCATCCGCACGATCCTGTTCGAATGATGCGCGCTTTCCTTTTGCTTGCCCTGCTGTCGTCCCCGGCACATGCGCAGGAAACCGCGCCGCTTCTCGGCGAACTGGCGGATGGTCTCGACGGCTTAACCGGCGCGACGACGGCCAATATCGTGCAGATGTTCGGCCTGCTGACCGTGCTGACGCTGGCCCCGGCCATTCTCGTCGTCGTCACCAGCTTCACCCGTTTCATCATCGCGTTCTCGATCCTGCGCATGGGGCTTGGGTTGCAGACGACGCCTGCCAATCTCATCCTCATTTCGCTCTCCCTGTTCATGACGCTGTATGTCATGACGCCGGTGTTCGACCGCGCCTGGCAGGAGGGTCTGGCTCCCATGTCGCGGGGCGAGATCACGCAAAGCGAAGGGCTGGTCGCCGCCGCCGAACCGTTCCGCCAATTCATGCTGCGCCATGTGCGCAAGGGCGATCTCGACCTGTTCGTGGAACTGGGCGCGCCGGAAACGGACGAGGTTGCGGACTACGTGCCGGAAGACGTCGGTCTGCGCGCGCTGGTGCCGGCGTTCCTGATCTCCGAGATCCGGCGTGGTTTCGAGATCGGCTTCCTGCTGCTGCTGCCGTTTCTCGCCATCGACCTGATCGTGGCCACCATCGTGATGGCCATGGGCATGATGATGCTGCCACCCACCGTCGTGTCGCTGCCGTTCAAGATACTGTTCTTCGTGCTGATCGACGGATGGACGGTGCTGGTGGGGTCCATGGTGCGCTCGTTCAACTGACGTTAACGACGTCGAGCGACCCGCTGCGCGATTAACGAAACGGCAAGGGACACCCGGATAGGTTGCGTCAGCCCGGTGATGCGAACCTTGAAGTTCGTCGGCATGATGCCCGTTCACCGCCCCGGATATGGCCGGCATGTTCTTTTAAAAATCAGTTAGTACAGGAACAGATCATGTCTTCCATTCTCACCAATTCCTCCGCGATGACCGCGCTCAAGACGCTCCAGATGACGAACAGCGCGCTGGAAACGACGCAATCGCGTATCTCGACGGGCCTGAAGGTCAACGAGGCGTCCGACAACGCCGCCTACTGGTCCATCGCCACCACGATGCGCTCCGACAATTCCGCGCTCGGCACCGTGAAGGACGCGCTCGGCCTCGGTGCCGCCAAGGTCGATGTGGCCTCCACCGGCCTGAACGCGGCGATCAAGGTGGTCGACCAGATCAAGACCAAGCTGGTGGCTGCCAGCGAGCCGGGTGTCGACAAGACGAAGATCCAGTCGGAACTGAAGGAACTTCAGTTGCAGCTGCGCAGCATCTCCGACTCCGCCTCGTTTTCGGGCGAAAACTGGCTGTCGAGCGATGTGGGCGCGGGCTCGAAGGCCAAGGTGGTTTCCTCGTTCACCCGCGACGATGCGGGTGGTGTGAAGGTCGGCACGCTCGATATCGACACGTCGTCCTCGAAGCTGTTCGACACCAACACCACCTCCGCGAAGAACGGGCTGGCCGATACGGAGTTCAACATCGACACGGCCACGACTCCGGGGACCGCATCGATTTCCACCATCGCTCTTTCGGCGGCAACGACCGAGGAAAACCTCACGCTGATGATTTCCGGCGTCGATGCCCAGTTGCAGAAGATGACCACCTCGGCCGCCGATCTCGGTGCCTCCAAGGCGCGCATCTCGATGCAGAACGACTTCGTGTCCGACCTGATGGGCGCGATCGAGAAGGGCATTTCCACGCTGGTCGATGCCGACATGACGAAGGAATCGACCCGCCTGTCCGCACTGCAGACGCAGCAGCAGCTCGGCATCCAGTCGCTTTCGATCGCCAACGGCTCGGCCCAGTCGATCCTGTCGCTCTTCCGGTAAATCGACCTGAGTGAATGATGATGGCGGCTCCGCACGGGGGCCGCCATTTTGGCGCAAGGGCGGGGGGCTAACCTTGCTGAACAGTCCTTCAATCGACAGTGCGCCCGTGCCCGAACAACTGCGCCTCATCTCCGCCAATCTGTCCGCACTTGGCGCACGCCGCCTGACCATGCTGGCTCTGACTGCAGCCCTGACCCTGGGCGCGCTGGCAAGTCTCGGCTGGTGGGCCAGCCGACCGGCGACCATCACGCTCTATTCCGGCCTTCAAAGGGATGATGTGAACCGCATCGGCCCGGCGCTCTCCCAGGCCGGCATCGCCTACGACGTGTCCGCCGACGGCGAGACCGTGCTGGTGGAACCGTCCAATGCGGGCCGCGCGCGGATGATCCTGGCCGAACAGGGGCTGCCGCGCTCCACCGGGTCCGGTTATGAACTGTTCGAGACGATGGGCTCCCTCGGGCTCACATCCTTCATGCAGGAAGTGACGCGGGTGCGGGCGCTGGAAGGCGAGATTTCCCGTTCCATCCGGCTGGTGGACGGGGTGCGCGCGGCGCGGGTGCATATCGTGCTGCCGGACCGGGCGTCCTTCGCCACCCGCAACCGCAAGGCGAGCGCCTCCGTGCTGTTGCAGACGGATGCGCGCATGGATGCTGGCCGGGCCGACGCGATCCGCCATCTGGTCGCCGCTGCCGTTCCCGGTCTCGACAATGAAGGCGTGACGATCCTCGGGGCGTCAGGCCGGTTGCTGGCTTCCGGCGCGGACCCGACGAGCGGGTCGTTGACCGGCAAGTTCGCCATGCAACGGATGGTGGAAGCGCAGCTGACCGCCAACGCGGTTCGCGTGCTGGAACCATGGCTGGGCGCGGAGAACTTTCGCGTATCCGTGCAAGCCGATCTCGATACCGACGAAAGCCGCACGGAGGAGACGATCTTCGACCCGGACTTCCGCGTCGAACGCTCCGTGCAGGTGGTGAAGACGGAAGAGACCAACTCCGAACGGGCGGCCGCCAGCGAAACCAGCGTGGGGCAGGACATTCCCGAGGAGGCGGATACCGCCGCCAGCGACGGCACCGCCTCGCGGCAGGCGAGCGAACGGCGGGAGGAAACGACGAACTACGAGATCAACTCCAAGCGCGTGGCGACCGTGCGGGCGGGCTATGCCGTCACCGGCCTGTCCGCATCCATCGTCATCAACCGGGAACGGCTGGCGGCGCTCGGCGGAGAGGCCATGACCCCGGAAGCCTTGGATGCCTTTCTGGCCGATGCCCGCCGCTCGGTGCTCGCCGCGATCGGTTATGACGAGGCGCGGGGCGATGTGGTGAACGTGGAGGCACTGGCCTTTGCCGATACCACCATCGCATCCGCCAGCGCGACGCCGCTGACGCAGCAACTGGCCATGCAGGCCGGTGGCGTGGTGCGCGCGCTGGCCATGGTGGCCGCCGTCGCGCTGGTGCTGCTGCTCGGCTGGCGGCCCGCCGTGCGCATGGTTCTGGCAAACGGGACCGCGGCGGTGGCAGGCGATGCGGCTGCACCTGCCATTTCCAAAGAGCAAGACGTCCCCGCATTGACGGCACAGGATGGCGAAGCCGCGCAACAGGCGGGAACTGCCGCACTGCCGAACGCCGACCGGTCCGTTCAGGAACGGCTGAGGGCGCTGGCCGACAAGGACGAGGAGCGCGCGGCGGAAGTGCTGCGCAGCTGGCTTTCCAGCAACGGTCCGGCTCTCGGCTCCGGGAATGCGGCGCGTCTGTCATGAGCGACTGCTCCGAAGAACGACCGGCGGCAGGAAATCATCATCGTGCGTCGCAAGAAGCGCGGCGGCGGGGGTCACCACGGTGGCGCATGGAAGATCGCGTTCGCCGATTTCATGACCGCCATGATGGCGCTGTTTCTCGTGCTCTGGCTCGTCAACGCCGCCAACGAGGAGACCAAGAAATCCGTCGCCAGCTATTTCAACCCGGTCAAGCTGGTGGACCGGTACCGCTCCGAACGGGGCCTGTCGGAAGCCGACGGCCCGTCGCGCAAGCGCACCGAAGGCGACGAGACGACCGCGGCTGCGATTGCCGACGAGAACGCTTCTGCGACCGAGGGAACGGAACAGGAAACCGAGTCCGGTGAACGGCGCACGGCCGCCTTCTTCGCCGATGCCGATGCGGTGATCGACGACCTGACCAAAGCCGCCGAGGCGCTCGCCATCGCCGAGCGCGAAACGCCCGTTGCCGCCAGCGAAATAGCGCCCGAACGGCTGCGCGATCCCTTCGCCACCGACATCGTCGTCGAAGCGGCCCTGCGGGCGGAGAACGGCGACGCGCCGGACCGACTGTCGCTCCGGGTGGCAGCCCTCGAAGTCGAGCAGACGGACAGTCTTGAAACCGCTTCCGACGCGTTTGCGCCCCCGCCAGTTCAATCTCCGCCAGTGAATTCCCTGCCGGTGCCCGACGAACCCGCGGCTTCGGCCTTCGAGCCGGATGAGCGTAAGGCGGACGTGCAGGAAATCTCGTCCGAGAATAACGCCGACGAGGGGCCTTCGAACACGCCCCTGACCACCGCGCTCGTGGAGGCGTTGGCAGCGGCATCCGGCGCGAGGAAAGGCGTACATGCGACCGTGACGGAAACTGCCGACGGCACGCTGGTTTCCCTGACGGATTCGACGGGAGAACCGATGTTCGAACGCTCGTCGGCGCAGCCCACGGTGATGCTCGTGCGCATGTTGAACGGGCTTGCGGACACCATCGCGGGCGAACGCGGCACGATCCGCATTTCCGGCCATACGGATGCCACACCCTTCGCCCGCACGTCAGGCTACGATAACTGGCGCCTGTCCACCGACCGGGCCAACACGGCGCGGATGATACTGGAGAAAGCCGGTGTGGGCCCGGCCACCATCGCCTCCGTATCGGGGTTTGCGGACCGTCGTCCGATCCGCTCCGACGACAGGTTCGCTGCCGAAAACAGGCGCATCGAGATCCTGCTGGAGAACGGCGCGTGATGCGTCTGCCACTCGTTCTTTCATTGCTTTGTTTCCTGATCGAACCCTCGATTGCGGCAGACGAGCCGGGTGAACTCAGCCAGCTCTACGCGCTGTTGCAACGCACGCAGGATCAGGTGGTCGGCGAGGGCGCGGACCTGTTGCCGTTTCAGGCGCAGGTACTGGAGACGATGGGTCTTGCCATAGACAGGCACGAGCAGGGGGCGGGCTGGACTGGTCCGGATGCTGTGGCGGTTCTCGGCTACGGCCTGGCGGGGGGCGATCCGCGCCGGGTCGGGCGCTTGCTTGACGGCAGGCCCCTTCCGGCCGGTCTGGAACATTTCGTGCGTGGGTTCATCGCCTTTCGCCGTGACCGTGTGGAGCAAGCGAAGGCGCATTTTACGGATGGCGCGCAGACCGACGTTCCACGCGCCCTGCGACCGGCCGTGTCGATGATCCGCGGGGCGCTGGCCATGGTGGACGAGCCGGATGAGGCCAAACGCCATTTCCGTCTCGCCGTGCAGGCCGCACCCGGCACGTTGGTGGAAGAGGCCGCCTTGCGTCGGCTCATGGTTCTGAACGCGGAGGGTCCATCGCTGTTCGTGCTCGCCCGCCAGTACTGGCAGCGGTTTCCGAACTCTCCGTACCGGCACCGGGTCGCAACGCTTCTGCGCCGCGCGCTGCTGACCGGCGAGCCGGGGCGAGCGGCGGCCCTGCTCGATGGCCTCGTGCCCCTGCTGCCGGAAAAGGAGCGGCTTGGCATTTCTGTCGGAACTGTCCCGGCAGGCCTTGCTGCAGGCCCGGCCCAAATTGGTGCGTCTGGCGGTCTCGAAGATGCGCGTGGCGGAAACCGGGGCGCTTGCGATCGCGCAGCGCAATTCCGCCTTGCTCGACGACGTCGCGCGGCTGACCGGGGCCGACGTGGTCGATGTCGCCCGGCGGTTGGATCGTCTCGACCCGGCCTTGCTATCGCGGCAGAACAGGGCGTTGCTGGCAGCTTCGCGCAAGGTGACGACGGCCATTCTTGCCCCGTTGCGACCGCTGCAGGAACCCGTGGCTGCGACGGATGCAACCCAAGACATACCGCTCCCAACTCACGGCGATCGACAGGCTTCTCGATGATTGACCTTCCATCCAACAGCCTGACCTCCGCCTTGAAGGGACTGTCCGCCCGACCGGTCGCGACGGACGGACGGGGAATGGAGAACGGGGCGAAGCAGGCATTTTCGCAGTTTCTGGAGAAGGGTTTTCAGCGAGGTGACAATGCGGTGGCGAAGCCGACAGGTCCGCCGCTGACAACCAGCCGTCCCGCTGCGAAACCGACTGCGGATGCCAAGACGTTCGACGCGGAACCGCAGGAACCGCGCATGCCTGTCCCGCCGAAAGCGGACGTCGAGGCGAACGAACGCGCGGTTCGGGAAGTCATCCCGCAACCAGGGTGGGTCGAGATGGTGCACGCAGTGCCTCAAACCGGTGAACCGGATGTCGTGGGGCCCTCGGTTTTCTCCACGACTTCCGTCGTGCTGGACGCCGATGTCGTCGAGCGCGTTGCAGGTCCGGGCACTGCGGTATCGGTCGCCCGCGCTGCGAGGTTCGATGTCGGCAAAGGCGTGCTGGACAGGGGTGTGCCAGTCGAGCCTGCGGTGACGGAAAGAGCGCCAATCTTGCCATCTGTGACGTCGATTGCGGTTCCACCTGCGTTGCGGCAACCCGATGCTATGCTCCGCGAGATCGTCTCACCATTGCTCAAAGTGGGGCAGGGCACGTCTTCGGCCGCATCGGTGGCAGTCGCACTCCCACCGTCGGAGATGCGCAGCCAGGTGCCCACAACCCTGCGCATCTCCCTGCGCCCTGCGGAACTTGGGCCCGTTCAAGTCGTCATCCATACCGGGAGCGAGGGAACGAACGTGCGGATCACCGCCGAAACCGACGCGGGCTACGCGGCGTTGCTCAACAAGGGCGAAGTGCTCGCCTCTCTCGTGCGCGATCTGCGCTCCGCCACCGTTTTGCCGCCAGCCGAGACCGGCCAGCAGACCCTGTCCTTCACCGGCGAAGGACAGCGTCAGGACCGTGCTCCCATGGGCGATGTCGCGCGTGAGAGCGGACGGCGTGGCGGTTCACCGGGCTTCGGAACTCACGACGCGGTCGCCGAAGATGGGCCAGGTGGCGGTGACACGCTTTCCGTCGCCCAATTACCTCCTGCCTACCGGACGATCTAGCGGCCCCGCGTGCCATGCGGCTGGCGCAAGGTTCGGTGGCTAGCATGGGCAGACCGAAACAACCGGACGTCACCACATGAGCCTGTTTGGAATGATGCGAACCAGCGTTTCCGGCATGCAGGCGCAGGCGACCCGCCTGTCCAGCGTGGCCGAAAACGTCGCCAATGCCGACACGACCGGCTACAAGCGATCGCACGCGGAGTTTTCGCAACTCGTGCGCCCGGGAACGCAGGCGCCGACGGGTTCGGACAGTTCTTCCGGCGGCGTGCTGACCACGACGCGCACGGACATTTCCCGGGCGGGCACCTTGTCCTACACGCAATCGGAAAGCGATCTCGCCATCAACGGCAGCGGGTTCTTCGTGGTGCAGGATGCGGGCGGTGCACCCTATCTGACCCGCGCCGGCTCCTTCGTGCCCAACGAGCGGGGTGAACTGGTCAACGCGGCAGGGCTTCGGCTGACGGGCTACGATTCAGCGAATGGCGCGCCTGCGCCGACGGCCAACGGCTTCGACGGGCTGGTGCCGATTTCCATCTCGCAGACCGACCTCGTTGCCGCGCCGACGACGAGCGGTACCTTCTCGGCCAACCTGTCGTCCAATGCCGATAGTCGCCACCGCACCGCTGCCGAGCGCCAACGTGGCGAGCTCCGCCTTCACCAACAAGACGTCGCTGACGAGCTACGACAATCTGGGCGATGTGAAACTGCTCGATCTGTACTTCACCAAGACCGGCACCAACACGTGGGAACTGTCGGTGTTCGACCAGGCAGCCGCATCCGGTGGGCCTGCTTTCCCCTATACCGGTGGTCCCCTCGCGACGAAGACGCTGACATTCGATGCAGCCGATGGTCAGCCGACTTTCGCCACGGACATGACCGTCTCTATCCCCGGCGGGGCCAATGCCACGATCGACCTGTCCGGGATGTCCCAGCTGGCCGCTGACTATCTGGTCTCCGAAGCGCAGGTGAACGGCAATGCACCGGAGCCGATCACGGGTGTCGAGATCGACGATAGCGGTGCCTTGCTCGCGCGCTACGGCAACGGCACGTTCCGCGAACTGTACCGGATACCGCTGGCCAACGTGACCTCGCCCGACAACCTGGAAACCCGCACGGGCGGCGTGTTCCTGGAAAGCGCTGGCTCCGGCAGCGTTCGGATAGGCTTTCCCGGCAGCGGCGAGTTCGGCACCATCGTGACGTCGGCGCTGGAGCAATCCAACGTCGATATCGCCGAGGAACTGACGACCATGATCCAGTCGCAGCGCGGCTATACCGCCAATTCCAAGGTGTTCCAGACCGGCTCCGACCTGATGGACGTGCTCGTCAATCTGAAACGCTGATTTTGCGATGTCGCTCAATGCCGCCCTCAACATCGCGCAGAATTCGCTGGGCCACCTGTCCCGGCAGACGGCCACCGTCGCGCGCAACGTCACCGATGCGGGAACGCCCGGCTATGTGCGGCGCGACGCGGTGCTGTCCGACCAGGGCGTCGGGTCTCGCGTGCATGTCGTGCGGGCACAACTCGACGCGCAACTGGTGCGCGCGGAACGCGATGCCCTGTCGGCAGGATCGGCGCAGACGGCGTTGGCGACCGGCCTCGGCGCGCTGGGGCGTGTTCTCGGCAGTCCCGAAGGCGAAGGCTCCGTCCATCAGGCCATCGGCCGGTTGGCCGACGGGGTGCAAGTCTGGTCGAGCGATCCATCCAACGCGAACCTCACCGCAACCACACTGGACGCGGCACGGGGTGTGGCCGGAACGATTACCGAAGCGGCGCGGCAGATCGATGCGCTGCGGACCGATACCGGAAGCGCGATTGCAGCGGATATCGCCAATCTGAACGACCTTCTCGCCGGTTTTCAGCAAAGCAACGCCGACGTGGTGGCAGGCGTCCGGCGGGGTGAACCGGACCTAGACGCCCTGGATACCCGCGACGGGCAGTTGCGCGACATCGCCCGGCTGATGGACGTCACCACTGTTCCCCGCAACGGCGGCGATCTGATGGTGCTGACCCGGGACGGCACGACGCTGTTCGAAACCGTGCCCCGTCAGATCGGTTTTGCCGCGGCAAGCGGGAACGATCCCGCCACCGTGTCTGTCGATGGCGTGCCGTTGCGGGCCGGTAGCGGAAATGGCGCTCGCGGGTCCATCTCGGCACGGATGCATATGCTGAACACGGTTCTGCCGGACGTTGACGCGCGGTTGAACGATGTGGCGCAGGGGCTGGTGAATGCATTTGCCGAAACTGCGCCCGGCCTGCCGGACGGGGACGGCTTGTTCACCATGCCCGGCGGGACGGCCGCATCCTTCGCACTGTCGGCCAGTCACGACCCGGCTGTCGGCGGCTCCATGTCACAGCTGCGGGACGGGGGTGCCAACGGCGTGGCCTATCTCGCCAACACGAGTGGCGGCGACGGCTTTTCGGCGCGGCTAATCGCAGTCGCCGACAGAACCGCCGCACCGCTGGCGCAGGCGCTGGACCAGACCGGCTGGGTCGATGGCCTGACCGCCGACGCGACCCGGGAAGCGGCATCGCGCGACGCGGTTTCCACGCGCATCACGGCGCAGCTCCAGCAACAGGGCGGGGTCGACATCGATGGCGAACTGGCGCGGCTGCTCGAACTGGAACGGGGCTACGAAGCTTCCGCGCGCATGATGGCAACGGCGGATGCCATGCTGGCTACGCTCTTGCAGGCGGTGCGCTAGATGAACGGCGTATCGGGAACCGGCAGCCTTTCCCCCGCCTATTCCGGCACGTTCCAGCGCACCATCTCCCTGTTGCGGCAGGATATCGAGGCGAGCCGCGAGGAGGCGACGACCGGACGCATCGCCGACCCGGTGTCGGTGCTTGGCGCGCGCAACGGGGAACGGCTGGAACTGAGCGATGCCGCGCAGCGTATCGAGACGATCATCGCCACCAATCGATCCGTTTCCTCGTTCCTTTCCGTTGCGCAGGACGCCACGGGCCAGGTGGCGGGCATGGTCGACCGACTGGCACAAACCCTCGTCGTTGCAAGCGGGGGCGGGATCGAACGCGACTTCGTCGCCAGCGAGGCGGACGCGACGCTGGAAGGTCTGCACGCAACCCTCAACACCCGCTTTGCCGGACGCCCGGTCTTCGGCGGCGAGAAAACGGCGCTTTCCCCCATCGCGCCGCTGGACGATGCGAGGGCCGAGTTCGCCGCCAGCTTTTCCAGCCACTTCGGCTTCGCACCGGACGATCCGGCCACCACCACGATCAGTGCCTCCGCAATCGAAAACTTCGTCGAGACAGTCGCCATCCCGGCGCTGACCGGTGCGTCATGGTCCGGCGTCATATCCCGCGCCGGTGCCGTATCGACTGCGCGGATCGGGGCCAACGAGAGCGCAGCGCTCGGCCCGACCGTGGATACCGCCCCGCTGAAGAACGCCTTCGTCACGGCGCTGATTATGGCCGAACTCACCGGGTCGCCCCTGTCCACAGAAGCGTTCGAAGCCGTCGTTTCCCACGGCGTCACCGCGGCATCCTCCGCTGCCGCAGACGCCGCCCAGTTGCAAGGCGCGACCGCGATTACCGAAGCCCGCGTGGAACAGGCCAGCGAAAGGTTGCTCGCCCATGCTGGCGTTCTCACCGAATCGAGCGAGGCGATGGTCGCGACCGACCCATTCGCCGCCGCTGCCCGTTTCAACGATCTCGCCGTCAAACTGGAGGCCGCCTACACCATGACCGGACGCTTGCAACAACTCACCCTGCTACGGTTCCTGCCGTGACGCGTATGAACACGCACCGCTACAGCGACGAGCGCGATGGTGGACCGGCCGCACGCGGCGAAGAGCGGGAGGCATTCGAGCGGGTGCTCGTCATGCTGCGCGCGGTGCGCGATCTGGGCACCCATGGCCCGGCGGCGGTGGAGGCCGCCTTCTACGTGCGCCAGCTTTGGGCGATCTTCATTCGCGATCTGGGCACGCAGGCAAACGGCCTGCCGGACAAGGTGCGGGCCGATCTCATCTCCATCGGCCTGCGCCTGTTGCGTTGCGCGGAAGAGTTCGGCGAGGGGGAGTTCGACCGGGTGCACGAGATCATCGAGGTCTCCGAACTCGTGGCGGGAGGGTTGGAGCGGTGAAGGTTTCGGTCAAATCCGGCGAACGGCTGTTCGTGAACGGGGCCGTGCTGCGATTTTCGCAGCGCACCTCCGTGCAGTTTCTCAACGATGTCCACTTCCTGACCGAGCCGAACGTGTTGCAACCGGAAGAGGTGACGTGCCCGCTTTCGGAAATTTACTACGGGGTACAGAACTTGCTGATCGACCCGCAGGCCCGGTCGCGGGGTCTTTCCGACCTGTCGGAGCCATTTCAGCGGGCGCGGGATGCCGATGAAGATGCGAGCCTGCTGTCCGGCGTGGCCACACTGATCGCCAGCGAACGGTTCCACGAGGCGATGAAGACATTGCGTCCGCACCTGCCTGCGCGACAGAACAAGGCGGTGGCATGAGCGGCATTCTACCCGTCGATGCCGCCGGTGTCTCCGCACCATCCACCGCGGCCAGCAAGGCGAAGGTGGACTACGACGCCTTCTTGCAACTCCTGGTGGCGGAAATGAAGAACCAGGATCCGACGGAGCCGATGGATTCAGCGCAGTTCATCTCGCAGCTGGCCTCGTTCTCCAACGTGGAACAGGGCATTCAGACCAACGAAAAGCTTTCCCAGCTTCTCTCCGCCAGTGCATTGTCCGCCGCCACGCAGGTCGTCGGGCACACGATCTCGCATGCCGATGGCGAGCCGGGACGCGTCGTGCGCGTGGAAATGGGCGGCACCGAAGCGCAGGCCGTTCTGGACGATGGCCGCACCGTCGCCCTGTCGTCCGGTTGGACCTTGCACGAGACGCCGTCGGAAAGCCCGGACGGGTGAACGAGGCCGACGCCCTCGATCTCGTCCAGCTGACCACGTGGACCATCATCGTCGCCTCCGCCCCCGCCATCGTGGCGGCCATGGCCGTCGGGCTATCCATCGCCCTGTTGCAGGCGCTGACGCAGGTGCAGGAAATGACACTGACATTCGTGCCCAAGATCATCGCCATCTTCGCCGCCGTCATGCTCGCCGCCACCTTCATGGGCGCGCAGATGGGCGGGCTGGCGCAGATCACCATGTCGCGCATTCAGGGCGGGTTCTGAGGGCATGAGCGTCGACGTGGCACCTGCTCAGGGCATGCTCGGTCGTGGTCGCGACCTGATGTTTGCGGGTGGGATCGTCTTCATCCTGGCGATCCTGTTCCTCCCGATCCCGACCTTCGTGATCGACTTCGGCCTGTCGCTGTCCATCGCACTGTCGGTGCTGATCCTGATGGTGTCGCTGTGGATCACCCGCCCCCTCGACTTCTCCTCGTTCCCGACGATCCTGCTGGTCGCGACCATGCTGCGGCTGTCGATGAACATCGCCACCACCCGCTCCATCCTGTCGGACGGGCACGAGGGGGTGAATGCGGCGGGCTACGTCATCGGCGGCTTTTCGAGTTTCGTGATGGGGGGAGATTTCGTCATCGGGCTGACGGTGTTTCTCATTCTCGTGGTGGTGAACTTCGTCGTCATCACCAAGGGCTCGACCCGCATCGCGGAGGTCGGTGCCCGGTTCACGCTCGACGCCATTCCCGGCAAGCAGATGTCGATCGACGCGGACCTGTCGGCCGGCACGATCGACGATGAGGAAGCCAAGTTGCGACGGCGGGAACTGGAGGAGGAATCCTCGTTCTTCGGCTCCATGGACGGGGCGTCGAAGTTCGTGCGCGGCGATGCGGTCGCCGGTCTCATCATCACGAGTATCAACATCGTGGGCGGCATCATCATCGGCACGACCCGCCACGGGATGAGCTTCTACGAAGCCGCCGACGTGTTCACCAAATTGTCGGTAGGCGACGGGCTGGTGTCGCAGATACCGGCACTGATCGTCTCGTTGGCCGCCGGTCTGCTGGTCTCCAAAGGCGGCACGCGCGGGTCTGCCGACAAGGCCGTGTTCGACCAGTTGGGGGCACACCCGAAAGCGTTGCAGATCGCCGGCGCGTTGCTGCTGACGATGGCGGTCGTGCCCGGCCTGCCGTTCCTTCCCTTCATGCTGCTGTCGGCTGCTGCGTTCGCTCTCGCCTACGCGGAGAATGCTCGGCGCAAGGCGTCGGCCGCCGCCGAGATCGAGAACCGGTTGGAAGGGGAGGCGAAGGTCGGCGAGGAGCAGCGCAATTCGGTGAAAGCGGCGCTGGATGCGGGTGAGATAGAACTTGTGTTCGGCCAGCACCTCGCCTCCCATCTGGCAACGAAGCAGGACGAGCTGGCACACCGGATGACGCGGATGCGTCAGAAATTTGCCCGCCAGTATGGCTTCGTCGTGCCGGACGTGCGCCTGGGCGAAGACTATGACACACCGCCCAAGGGCTATTCGATCCGCATTCATGGCACGTCGGTCGCCGAGCACGAAATGCGGCCCGGCGACATATTGGCCCTGATCGACGATGCGCCCATGCCGACCATTCCCGGCGACGAAACCATCGAACCGGCCTTTGGTATCCGGGCGCTGTCCACCTCCGCCACTTTCAGCGAAGACCTGAAACAGATGGGGTTCAAGGTGGTGGACGAAGTCTCCGTCATTCTCACTCACCTGTCGGAAACGATCCGCACGAACCTGCCGCAACTGCTGTCGTTTCGCGACGTGAAAACGCTGATCGCCGGGTTGGACACGGACTACCGGAAGCTCGCCGACGAAATCTGCACCGGGCCGCTCAGCTATCCCGGCGTGCAGGCCGTGTTGCGCGGGTTGCTGGCCGAGGGCGTCTCCATCCGCAACCTGCCGCTCATCATCGAGGCGCTGGCGGAAGTCGCGCCGCATATCAACCGCACCGAGCGGTTGGTGGAGCATGTGCGCATGCGGATCGCGCAACAACTTTGCGGCGATCTGGCCGTCGGCGGACGGTTGGGCGTGCTGCGGCTCGGAGAGGAATGGGACAAGGCGTTTCACGACGCCGTGGCGCGGGATGCGACCGGCGACGTGATCGGGTTTCAGATGGAGCCCGCGCGGCTGGAGGCTTTTGGCCGCGCGGCGCAGAAATCCGTCGAGGGCCATCTGGCGGAGGGGCGCGATTTCGTGCTCGTAACGTCACCGGATGCGCGCGGCACGGTGCGGATGATCATGGAGCGGCTGCACCCGGAAATTGCGGTTCTCTCCCACGTGGAAATAGCGCGCGGCATTCCCGTCGACGTCATCGGGCAGATCGCGTGAATGCGACATGGACCTTCTGACGGCCACGGGCATCGCCGTGTTCTGCCGCGTCGCAGGGTGTTTCATGGTCCTGCCGGGGCTTTCCAACAGCGGTGTCCCGGTGCAGGTGCGCCTGTACATGGTCATCGGGATCGCCGTCTCCATCGCCGCTCTCGTGCCGCTTCCGGCGACCGGCGCGGCCACGCCTGCAGCGCTTGCCATGCTCATCGCTTCGGAAACCCTGATGGGCGTCGTGCTGGGATTGCTCGGGCGGTTCGCCATGCTGGCGCTGTCGTTCGGAGCGACGGCGGTGGCGACGGTGATCGGCTACGGCAACATCCCCGGCACGGTGATGGAGCCGACCGAACCGCAGGCCGTGCTCGGCACGCTGGTGACATTCAGCGCGCTGGTGGTGCTGTTCCAGTTCGAGTTCCACCACGACGTCATTCGCGCGCTGGCGGCCAGCTACACCCTCGTTCCGTTGGGGGAACTGCCGCAGGCGGGCATGCTGCTGGATGACATGACGGCCGTGGCCGACAGGCTGTTCCGCGCGGTGTTGCAACTGGTCGGGCCGTTCATCGTCTATGGCCTGCTGGCCAATGCGACGATCGGGCTCGTGAACAAGCTGGCACCGCAGATACCCATCTATTTCGTGTCCCTGCCAGCGCTGATCTTCGGCGGGCTGGTGCTGCTCTATTTCGTGTTTCCCACTTTCCTTATCCGTTTTGCCGAGATGTTTCTGGAAACCTATCGGGGCTGACCGGCAAGGGTGCCGCAAGGGCGCGAGGCTAGGTTCGGCGTATCGTAGCAAGGACACGCCATGGACCCGATAAGCCAGATCACCGCGCCGTCGCGTCCTGCCGGTGGCGATGCAAGCGCAGAAACCATCGTCCGACGTGGCGGTCGCTTTCGACACGATGCTGATGCGCACCGTCGTGGAGACGATGCTGCCCGAGGATGGCGTGGCCTTCGGTGGCGGTATCGGTGCGGATATGTGGCGCTCGCAACTGGCCGATGCGGTGGCGGGGCAACTGGCCCGGTCCGGTGCCGTCTCGTTTGCCGCTCTCGCCGGACTGACGCCGGAGGAAGCGTCGTGACCCGGTCTCTCGCCGCCCGGGCGGTGGAGCATGTGGGGGCGGAGACGGTGCATCTGGAGACCGATCCGGCGTTCGATCTTGCAGCCTCCACCCAGACGAAGGCGCGTCTGCTGGCCGAGCTGCGTCGCAGCGACATTGCGCATGTCGGTTCCGCAGACGAGATGCGCAACCTGCGCGATGTCCTGGCACACAACGGCGCGGAACTGGCAGCCCAACTGGCTGCGGTGCGTGAAATCGCAGCCATCATCATGGCCACCGTGCGCGACGATGCCAGCGACGGCACCTATCGCTCGGGCAGCCGGACGGGCCGGGCGATCGAGCGCTACGGGGCCGACTGACCCGTTATGGGCGCGTTCCTTCACATCCTGCTGTGCAGCGCCATTGCAATCGGCGGTTACCATGCCGTCGGGCTGACGGCGCAGACGCCGTCCATCCAATCAGCGAGCGCCGGGGCGCCCCATCGCCTTGTCGAACCCGGCCTGATGGCGGTTCCCATCGTGCGTGGCTCGACGATGCACGGACTGGCCTTCCTGAAACTGGGCCTTGCCGTCGAACCCGGCCTCGCGCCCTCGGACGAGGCACTGCACACGCTCATCGCCGATGCGCTTTACGACGCGGTTCTTCCGGAAGCATCGAAGGTGGATCGAAATGCGCTGTTCGACATGACATTTCTCGACCTGGAAGCAATGCGCGTGGCCGTTGCCCGCCGGGTGAACGAGATGGCCGACAGGCCCGTGGTCCACGCCGTCATGGTGCTCCAACTCGACTTGCGCGAAAGCGCAGACCTGCGCTCGCCGACCCTCGACGCGGTCATCGACTGATGCCTATTCTCCGCCGCTGAACGGATGGAATGCCGCCTCCTCGACGCCTTCCACCACATAGCCGTCCACGGAGCCGATCAGTTCGAGAATGAAGCGGTGGAAGGCACGTTCGTCGTTCATTGCCACGGTGAACTCATCGGTGCGGGTGAGGGCACCTTGGGTCAGGCGGTCTGCTGCAACTGCTGCGATCGGAATGGCCGGCGGGACGCTGCCGTCCAGCGTGTAGGCCAGTCGCATGGTGATGTGACCCGTCGCACCGTGATGGTCGAACAGGGTGGTGACGATCGACTCCGTATGCGAGACGGCCGGCGCGACGGCGGGCGTCTCTACGACCGGCTGCTGCCAAAAGGAGACGCCGGCCAGCGCGGCGGCGGCCACGCAACCGGCCCACAGGCCGGGCAGGGCAGTTGTGATGGCCATGGGGTGTTCCGTTGTCGGTTCAGGCACGATGGTGACGCAACAGCCTTGCTCGCGGCTTGTCGCAGGCTATACCCCGGCCATCCCTCGCTCCGTCCGGACACCTGCCGATGACCGATCCGCTCCACGCCCGCTTTCCAAAGGACTTCGTGTTCGGTGCCGCGACCGCCGCCTACCAGATCGAAGGAGCTACGCGTGAGGACGGGCGGGGAGCGTCGATCTGGGATGCCTTTTCCAACATGCCGGGGCGGGTGTTCGGCGGGCACAACGGCGACGTTGCCTGCGACCACTATCACCGCTGGGAAAGCGATCTCGATCTGCTGGTGGAACTTGGTTTGCCCGCCTACCGCTTCTCCATCGCCTGGCCGCGCATCCTGCCGCACGGGCGCGGGGCGGTGAACGCGGCGGGGCTGGATTTCTACGACCGTCTGATCGACGGGCTCGTGGCGCGGGGCATCAAAGTGTTCCCGACGCTCTACCACTGGGATCTGCCGCTGGCGCTCACCGGGTATGGAGGTTGGGCGGACCGGGACACGGCGCAGGCGTTTGCGGACTATACAAGCGTCGTGGTGGCCCGTCTGGGTGACCGGATGGACGCGCTGGCGACATTCAACGAGCCGTGGTGCTCCACCTATCTCGGCCATCTCTACGGCCTCCACGCACCGGGTGAACGCAACATGGACGCGGCGCTGGCAGCGGTTCACACGACCAATCTCGCTCATGGTTTGGGCGTGCAGGCAGCGCGGGCCGAACGGTCCGACCTGCCGATGGGGATCGTGCTGAACGCGCAGGCCATTGCCCCCGCATCCGACAGCGAAGCGGATATTGCGGCTGCCGAACGGGCGTTTCAGTTCCACAATGGCGCTTTCATGGGCCCGATCTTCAGCGGCGCTTACGAGCCGGACTTTCATGGATGCGCTGGGGGACCGGATGCCGGTACGGGACGGAGATCTGGCGACCATCGCCCAGCCGCTCGACTGGTGGGGGCTGAACTACTATTTCCCCACAACCTACCAGGACGATCCGGACGCGGAGTTCCCTTCCGTGCGCGAGGTGCCCTCGACCGACACGGGCATGCGCACGGATATCGGCTGGGAAATCAAGGCAAAGGCCATGACGGACCTGCTGGTACAGGTTCACGAACGCTACGACCTGCCGCCGGTTTACATCACCGAGAACGGTGCCTGCTACAACATGGGCCCGGACACGGATGGCGTTGTCGAAGACGAACCGCGCCGCGCCTATCTGGACGACCATCTTGCAGCGGCGGCGGATGCGCTGGATGCAGGGGTGCCGTTGCGGGGCTACTTCGCATGGTCGCTGATGGACAATTTCGAATGGGCGGAAGGCTATGCCATGCGGTTCGGTATCGTGCATGTGGACTACGACACGCAGGTGCGGACTGTGAAGCGGAGCGGTGAATGGTATTCGGACATCGTCCGCCAGCACCGCGGGTCGAACGCCTAGAGCCCGTCCGCCTTGTCCAGGTCGCGCTGAATTAATGCAAGACGCGCGACGAAGGAGCGAACTTCGGCGGCGATGCGGTCGTGCAGCCGCTCCGTAAGATCGGGGTATTCCTCCAGCATGCGGCGGAACAGCGGGCGGGGAATCTTCATCACCTCACTGCCCTGTGCTGCAATCGCCGTGGTGGAATGGTCGGTCGGGGTGATGAGGGCCATCTCGCCCACGAGCATACCAGGGTGCAGGGTTTTCACCACGGTGCCCCTGTCGCCGCCGCGCTTCAGTTCCAGCACCCCTTCCCGCACCACATATCCGCCCTCGGAGAACGCGCCTTCGCGAAACAGGCGCGACCCGGCCGTCAGCCGCCGGGTTTCCGCACCGAAGGCCAGCAGGCGAAGCTGTTCGCGGTCGAGCTCGGCAAACAGGGGCACCTGCTCGAGCAGCGCGATGTCGTTGTCGAGGGACATGTCATGGCCTCACGCGATGGACTTGCTGAACGCAAGTCCCGCTGCGGCGGCGCGCGCCTTGCTGCGCGGCTCGCCTTTGGCTCGCCCACGCGCAACCAACGATAGATCTGACATAATCATGGAACAAGCTTGTAGCCGCCGGCGTCGGTGACCAGCAGGCGG
This sequence comes from uncultured Alphaproteobacteria bacterium, assembly GCA_963711195.1. Taxonomy (GTDB): domain Bacteria; phylum Pseudomonadota; class Alphaproteobacteria; order Rhizobiales; family Rhizobiaceae; genus Pseudahrensia. The sequence continues at coordinate 38,665 of CAVQDK010000010.1, read as the reverse complement.
GCGTTGGAGGGGTCGGTCTCGATCTTCTGGCGCAGGCGGTAGATGTGGGTTTCCAGCGTGTGGGTGGTGACGCCGGAATTGTAGCCCCACACCTCCTCAAGCAGCACGTCGCGGGTCACGACCTTCTGCTCGGCACGGTAGAGATATTTCAGGATCGCCGTTTCCTTCTCCGTCAGCCGCACCTTGCCGTCGTCCTGCGTGACCATCAGCTTCTGCGCCGGGCGGAAGGAATACTGGCCGACGGTGAAGACGGCGTCCTCGCTCTGTTCATGCTGGCGCAGCTGCGCGCGGATCCGGGCCAGCAGCACGGCGATCTTGAACGGTTTGGTGACGTAGTCGTTGGCACCGGCTTCCAGCCCGAGAATGGTGTCGGAATCCGTATCGTGGCCGGTCAGCATGATGATCGGACTCTTGAACCCGCCCTTGCGCAGCAGCTTCACCGCCTCGCGTCCGTCCATGTCCGGCAGGCCCACATCCATGATGAGCAGATCGGTATGGGCATCGCGCGCGCTGGCAATGCCTGCGGCGGCGGTGGTTTCCTGACGGATCTTGAACTCTTCGTAGAGCGACAGCTGTTCCATCAACGCCTCGCGCAGATCGTCGTCGTCGTCCACGAGAAGGAGTGCGCGTTCGGTCATGGAGGATCTCCGTCGCCTGTTCGCGTCTGGTCAAACAGATCAAACGTGGCACAGTGGCAAGGTCAAGGTCTTATCGTGCGCGCCTGCCATGCTGAAAACCCTCCGCGTCACCTCCCGGCCGGGCAACCGGCAGCAGGGATTGCTCCACGCCGGGGGGCGGACATTCGCCTGCGCGCTCGGTCGAAGCGGAATGGTGAGCGTCAAGCGGGAGGGGGACGGCGGCACGCCCATGGGTCGTTTTCGCCTGTTGCGGGCGATGGTGCGCGCGGACCGCGGTGCGCTGAGGACCGCACTGCCGACCATACGTATCGGGCCAGAAGACGGCTGGTGTGATGCTGTCGGGGACCGCAACTACAATCGCCCCGTCACCTGCCATACCCAGCCTCTCACGAGGTCTTGATGCGCCGTGACCGGCTCTACGATGTGGTGATCGTGCTCGACTACAACGTGACGCGCCGCATGACGCGCGGCGGGTCGGCGATCTTCTTCCACATCGCCAAACCCGGCTATCCGCCGACGGAAGGATGCGTCGCCATCAGCCCGCGCGACATGGCGTGGATCGCCGCGCGGGTGGACCGGAATACGGTGATGCGGATCGGCTAGTTGGTGGCTTCCGACTGCGCCTGACGCATCTGCCGCTTGCGCTCGATCGGGTCGAGGGTGCGCTTGCGCAGGCGGATGTTCTGAGGCGTGACCTCCACCAGTTCCTCGTCCGTGATGTAGGCGAGTGCCTTTTCCAGCGTCATGTTGATCGGCGTCGTCAGCTTCACCGCCTCGTCCTTGCCGGACGAGCGCATGTTGGTGAGCTGCTTGCCCTTCAGCACGTTGACTTCGAGATCGTTGCCGCGCGCATGTTCGCCCACGATCATGCCCTGATAGACCTTGGCACCGGGGTGGATCATCATCGGACCACGGTCTTCCAGATGGAACATGGCGAAGGCCACGGCCTCGCCATCGGCGTTGGAGATCAGCGTGCCGGTGTGTCGCTGGGCGATGTCGCCCTTGTAGGGGGCGTATTCCAGGAACGTGCGGTTGAAGATCGCGGTGCCGCGGGTGTCGGACATGAGTTCGGACAGATAGCCGATCAGCCCCCGTGTCGGGGCATTGAACACGAGCCGGGTGCGGCCCGTGCCGGACGGTTTCATCTCCACGAGATCGGCGCGGCGCTGGGAGAGTTTTTCCACGACGGGGCCGGAGAACTCCTCGTCCACGTCGATGATGGCTTCCTCGATGGGCTCCATCTTGTTGCCGTTCTCATCCTCCTGCATCACCACGCGGGGGCGACCGACGGTGAGTTCGAAGCCTTCGCGGCGCATGGTTTCGATGACGATGGCCAGCTGCAATTCGCCACGACCGGCGACTTCGTAAGCGTCGGTGCCCTCGATCTGCGTGACCTTGAGCGCCACGTTGCCTTCGGCTTCCTTCATCAGGCGGTCGCGGATGACGCGGCTCTGCACCTTGTCGCCTTCGCGACCTGCCAGCGGGCCGTCGTTGACGCGGAACGTCATGGAGAGCGTCGGCGGATCGATGGGCTGGGCCGGGATCGGCTCCTTGATGCCGGGGGCGACGAGCGTGTCGGCCACGGTCGCCTTGGTCAGGCCCGCGATGGACACGATGTCGCCCGCCTTGGCGTTCGTGACCGGCTTGCGGTCGAGACCGTCGAAGGACAGCACCTGCGTGATGCGGCCCTGCTCGACGATCTTGCCGTCCTGGTCGAGCGCATGGATCGACTGGTTGGGAATGGCGACGCCGGACGTGATCTTGCCGGTCAGGATGCGGCCCAGATAGGGGTTGGCCTCGATGGTGGTGGCCAGCATGCGGAAGTCGCCTTCCTCCACGGTGGGCTCCGGCACGTGTTCCATCACGAGGTCCAGCAGCGGGGCCATGTCGTCCTTCGGGCCTTCGGCGTCGGTCGCCATCCAGCCTTCCTTGGCGGAGCCGTAGAGCGTGTGAAAGTCGAGCTGTTCCTCGTTGGCTTCCAGATTGGCGAACAGGTCGAACACCTCGTCCAGCACCCAGTCGGGGCGACCGTCGGGCTTGTCGATCTTGTTGATGGCGACGATGGGTTTGAGGCCCAGCTTCAGCGCCTTGGCCAGCACGAACTTGGTCTGGGGCATCGGGCCTTCGGCGGCGTCCACAAGAATGATGACGCCGTCGACCATGTTGAGAATGCGCTCCACCTCGCCGCCGAAATCGGCGTGACCGGGGGTGTCGACGATGTTGATGCGGTTGCCCTTCCAGTTCACGGACGTGACCTTGGCGAGGATGGTGATGCCGCGTTCTTTCTCCAGATCGTTGGAATCCATCGCCCGCTCGTCGACCTGCTGGTTGTCGCGGAAGGTGCCGGACTGTTTCAGCAGCACATCGATCAGCGTGGTCTTGCCGTGGTCGACGTGGGCGATGATGGCGATGTTGCGGAGGGAAGAGGTCGAGTTTGTTTGTGCGTCTGCAGCGGACATGGGAAAGGCCTGAATGGGAAGAAAAGGACCGGGGGAGGGCCGGTTGCTGGCCTCTCCTAGACGGGATAGCGCCCGGGCACAATCGTAGCGGTGTCGGCGATGCCCGCGCGGCAGTTCACACCCGTGCCAGATCGGCCAATGCGTTGGCGGCGACCGTAAGGCGGGATACGGACGTCGTGCCGCCTTCGACGATGGGTTTGAGTTGCGCCATCGTTTGGTCCGCCGCGGCCCGATGCGCATCGAGCCACACATCCGCATCCTTGCCGGACCGCATGATATCGACGGTGATCTCCCGCCGTGCCCGGTGCAGAGCCCTGCATGGCCCGGTCGAGGGCTAGGGAGTCGTAGTAATCGGGCAACGCGACCTCTCGCGAAGCCTGCACGATACGGCCGATCTGGAACGTCTTGGTGATGGCGAAGAAAGCTTGCGCCGTTTCTTCCAGCTTGGCGTCCGCAGTGCGCGCCGCCAGTTCGATATCGGGCACCAGGGCCAGCACGGCCATCTGCCCGAGGCGGGTCGCCAGTTTGGACGGCACACCCTGTTCCTCGAACGCTGCCGCTTCGCTGGCCATGCGGCGGACGAGGAAGTCCGGGGCGAGTGCGTCGAGTTTAGGCGACAAGGCTTCGACCGCCCGACCGTAACCGGTCGCGACCGGCGCGATGCCGTCGGTGTAGTCGGCGTTGCGGGCAAACCACACCGTCTGGCCCAGCACGCAATCGCGCAGGATGGCGTAGAGTTCGAGTTGCACATCGCCTGCGATCTCCGCGTCGAGCGCGTCGATGGACGCCGACAGGTCTTCCAGTCCGTAGGCCTTCCACGCCGTCAGAAACGCGCGGGCGAGCATGTCGATGCCAGCGCCGGTGCGTTCCATGGCCTGATTGATGAAGGTCGGCCCGCCACGGTTGATCATGGCGTTGACCAGCACCGTGCCGATGATCTCGCGCCGCAGCTGGTGGCCTTCGATCTCCTCGGCATAGGTCTTGTGCATCTTGGGCGGGAAGTAGCCGCGCAGCAGCGTTTCCATCACCGGATCGTCCGGCGCATCGGTCGCCAGCACGTCGTCGAGGGCGACGATCTTGGCGTAAGCCAGCAGCACACCGATTTCCGGGCGCGTCAGCGGCTGGCCAGCATCGCGGCGTTCGGACAATGGCCGTATCGTCGGGCAGGTCTTCGACCACCCGGTCGAGCAGATCGCGCCGTTCCAGCGCCTGCATCAGCCGTTGCTGCTCTCCCAGCGCGTCGAGGCCACGCTCTCTCGGACAGGGAGATGGCCAGCGTCTGGCGGTAATTGTTTTCCAGCACGAGATGGCCGACCGTTTCGGTCATGCTTTCCAGCAGGGTGTTGCGGCGCTTGCGGGTGAGGCGGCCGGATTTCATGGCGGCGGCGAGCGCGATCTTGATGTTGACCTCCACGTCGGAGGAATTGACGCCGGCGGAATTGTCGATGGCGTCGGAATTGATGGCTCCACCATGCTGGGCAAACGCGATGCGCCCGGGCTGGGTGACGCCCAGATTGGCCCCTTCGCCGACCACCTTCGCGCGCACATCCTTCGCCATGACACGGATGGCGTCATTGGCGCGGTCGCCGACTTCCGCGTCGCTTTCGAAACCGGCCTTGATGTAGGTGCCGATGCCGCCGAACCACATGAGGTCGACCGGTGCCTTCAGGATGGCCGTCAGCACATCCTGCGGCGGATGTTCGCCGGCCTCGAAGCCGATGGCGTCGGCTGCGGCCTTCGACAGCTTGATCGTCTTGGCGGAGCGCGGAAACACACCGCCGCCCTTCGAAATCAGTTTCGTGTTGTAGTCCTGCCAGCTGGACCGGCCCATCTCGAACAGGCGCTTACGCTCCGCAAAGGTGGTTTCGGGATCGGGGTCCGGGTCGATGAAGATGTCGCGGTGGTCGAAGGCGGCGATCAGTTTCGTCTGTTCGGACAGCAACATGCCGTTGCCGAACACGTCGCCGGACATGTCGCCGACGCCTGCCGCCGTGAACGCTTCGCTCTGAATGTCCCAGCTTGGTTTGCCGGAGGGGCTTTCCATCTCGCGGAAATGGCGTTTGACCGCCTCCCATGCGCCGCGCGCCGTTATGCCCATGACCTTATGGTCGTAACCGGCGGAGCCGCCGGACGCGAAGGCATCGTCGAGCCAGAAGTCGCGGGCCTGCGAGATGGCGTTGGCGGTATCGGAAAAGGTCGCCGTGCCCTTGTCGGCGGCGACCACGAAATAGGGGTCGTCCCCGTCGTGGCGCACGATATGGTCCGGGGGCACGACCTTGCCGTCCACCAGATTATCGGTGAGTGAAAGCAGCGAGGAAATGAACACCTTGTAGGCCTCGCGTCCCGCTTCGAACCATGCATTGGGGTCGGCGGCGCGGGATGGCAGGCGTTTGGGCACGAAGCCGCCCTTGGAGCCGACCGGCACGATGACGGCGTTCTTGACCTGCTGCGCCTTCACCAGCCCGAGCACCTCGGTGCGATAATCCTGCGCGCGGTCCGACCAGCGCAGGCCGCCACGGGCGACGGGGCCGAAGCGCAGGTGAAGGCCTTCGACCTGCGGCGAGGAGACGAAGATTTCCCGGTAGGGCACGGGCTTGGGCATGATCGGCACGGCGGCCGGGTCGATCTTGAAGGCGAAGACCGGGGCGGGGGCCACGTCCGTTCCCTCTTCCGCGGGAGCGTAGAAGTTGGTGCGCAGGGTCGCCAGAATGACCGAGCGGACGTTGCGGATGATGCGGTCATCGTCCGACGAGGTCACGCTTTCCAGCGCCTGCGTGATGGCGGCGTCGAGGTCGCTTTGCCCCTTGCTGCGTGTCTTGTCACTGGCGGACGGGTCGAAGCGGGCTTCGAACAAGCGGGCGAGATCGCCGGTTATCGCCGCGTGACGCGCAAGCGTCTCGGCCATGGACCGGGCTGTGAAGCGGGAGCGGATCTGGCGCAGATATTGCGCGATGGCCCGCATGAGCGAGGCCATGCGCCAGTCGAGCCCTGCCATCAGCACCAGCCCGTTGAACCGATCGTCACCGGTCTCGCCACGCCAGACCGCGCCGAGCACGTCCGTCAGCGGTCCGTCGAGGACGTCCATGTCGATGGCCTTGCCCTTGAAGTGGCGCAGCGACATGTCGTGGATGTGGACGGTCTCACCGTCTTCGCGTCGAACCGAGAACGTCACCTCCTCGATGACGTCGAAGCCCATGTTTTCCAGGCTCGGCACACGCAGCGACAGGGCCAGCGGTTCGCCCAGATGGAACAGTTTCAGTTTCAACGCCGCGCTGTCGTCGCCCTTGGAGCGGTGGAAGTCGATGGCCAGCGGCTGGTCTGCGCGCAGGTCTTCGAACAGGCTGGCGTCGTGCAGGGCGGTGGCGGCGTCGTATGCCTCACGGTAGGCGAGGGGGAACGTGTGGCGCTGGGCGTCCGGGTCCGCCGCCAGCAGGCGGTCTTCCCACGACCGGGTGATTTCCGTGACGCGCCGTTCCAGCACGTCCCGTTCGACATCGGGGGTCTTGCCCGCATCGCGCCCGATGATGAAGTGAACCCGCACCATCCCGTTTTCGAGAAAGGCCGGATAGAAAGCCGATAGGCGACCGTCGTAGACGTCGGCGAAATAGGTGCCGAGCTGCTGGCGCACGCGGGTGTCGTAGCGTTCGCGCGGTACGTAGGCGAGAATGGAGACGAACCGGTCGAACCGATCAGGGCGGGGCAGCACACGTATGCGGGGGCGTTCTTCCAGCCGCATTGCGATGCCGGCGAACCGGGTCAGCAGGCCGGTATCGATCTGGAACAGTTCGTCGCGGGGCCATGTTTCCAGCACGTTGGTCAAGGCCTTGCCGGCATGGCTGTCGGGGTCGGCATCGAAATGGTCCAGCACCGCCGCCACCTTGTGGCGCAACACGGGGATGGTGCCGACGGACTTCGTGTAGGCGGTGGAGGTGAACATCCCCACGATGCGCAATTCGCCCGCCACGGCACCATCCTCGCCGTAGCGTTTCAGCCCGATATAATCGAGATAGGTGTTGCGGTGAACGCGGGCACGGGCGCTGGCCTTGGTGATGATGAGCGGGTCGGGCCGGGTGAGGAAGTCGCGGATCTCCTGGGTCATCGCCACGGCCTCGCCGCCGCGGGACATGACGGCCAGGTCGGGATCGCGCAGGATGCCCAATGCGCTGCCCTCGACGGGGTCGGCCTCCTTGCCGTCGAAATCGTATTCGCGCACGCCGAGCAACACGAAATTGTCGGCCAGCACCCATTCCACGAACTGCACGGCCTCGGCGAGCGCATCGGCGGAGACGGATGGCGGGTTGTCGCGCAGGACATCGACCATCGTCGACAGCCGCTTGCGCATGGGCTGCCAGTCGTCGGTGACGACGCGCACCTGATCGAGCACGTCGCCCAGGTCGTCCCTTCAGACGCTTGCGGCCTGCAGCGCCGACCGGACCGACAAGGATGGCGACGAGGGAGGTGTCCGTGGCCTCGTCGGACCGGATGACCGGGTGGGCGACCAGTTGCGGTTCCAGCGACTGGCGCGACAGTTCGGCCAGAATGGAATCGATGATGAATGGCCGGTTCGCCATGGCGGCCACGATCAACGTGGCCGGGTTGGCACCGTCGGCCTGCAACGCCTCCACGGCGAGTTGGCGCTTGCCGCTGCCTTTCAGCGCGCCCGTGAGCGCCTTGTCGGCATGGTCGAGAATTTCGGTGCGGGTGGGTTTTGAAAGCGCGTCCAGATCCTCGCGCGGCACGTCTGCAAACAGGGTTTTGTCGAGCGCCTTTGCGCCGCTGGATTTTGCAGTCATGGTCGTCCTCCCGGTGGCGGCGCCGTGTTCGGTTCGACCGCTGGCACAAAGGAACGCAGGAGACGGAAAATGGCAACAGGTGATGAAGCGGTAATCGCGCTCGACACGGGCAAAACGGAGCTGAGCGCGGCGACGCAGCGCTATTTCGACATTTGCGAGGAGAAACTGGGCCTCGTTCCCAACGTTCTACGCGCCTACAGCTTCGACGATGCGAAATTGCGCGCCTTCACCGATATGTACAACGATCTGCTGCTCGGGCGAATCCGCGCTGACCAAACTGGAACGGGAGATGATCGCGGTGGTGGTCTCGTCGGTGAACCGGTGCTTCTACTGCCTCACCGCCCACGGTGCCGCCGTGCGCGACCTGTCGGGCGATCCGGCGCTGGGTGAAATGCTGGTGCAGAACTACCGCGCCGCACGCCTCGAACCGCCCGCAGCGTGCGATGCTGGATTTCGCGGTGATGCTGACGGAAAGCCCGGAGACGATCGAGGAAGAGGACCGGGATGTGCTGCGCGAAGCCGGGTTCGATGACCGGGCGATCTGGGATATCGCGGCGGTGGCCTCGTTCTTCAACATGACCAACCGGATGGCTGCGGCCAGCGACATGCGTCCGAACGCGGAATATCACGGGATGGCGCGCTAGGAAAACCGGCTAGGCGGCTTTCGCTTCCACCGGCGTCTCGGCGGTGCCGATCCACAGGTCGAGAAAATCGTCGAGCCACTGGCTGATGGCCGGATCGTGGATCATCCGGCCTTCCAGATGCTGGGTGCGGTTCTGCGCGCCCGGCATTTCCATGCGCGCGGCCCCCTTCACCGACCAGCGGCACATCATGGCCAGTGTCAGTTCGGTGTGAAACTGCACGGCGAAGGCATTGTCGCCGTAGCGGAAGGCCTGATTGGGGTAGATGTCGCCGGTGGCAAGCGACACCGCACCATCGGGCAGGTCGAACCCTTCCCGGTGCCACTGGTAGATCATTTCCGGCCAATCGGGGATTAGCGCGCGGCCCTCCGGCGTCGGGTGGAGCGGGTAGTAGCCGACCTCCACCTGCCCTTCGGGATGCTGTCGTCACCGACCCGCCCAGATGGCGCGACAGTTTCTGGGCACCGAGGCAGATGCCGAAGAAGGGGCGGTTTTCCTTCAACGGCACGGCGAGCCAGTCGATCTCGCGCTGCACGAATTCTTCCGTGTCGTTGGCGGAAGACGGCCCGCCGAACATGACGGCACCGGCATGGTCGTCGAGCGTTTCCGGCAGGGTGCACCCCAGCGGCGGTCGGCGATATCGAGAGTGAAACCGCGCTCGATCAACCGCTGGCCGACGCGGCCCGGCACGGACGTTTCCTGGTGCAGGATGACGAGAACCGGACGGGTCTCAATCATCGGACAGGCGGTCCATCGCGGCGGTAATGGATGCATCCGCGCTCTGGCCGTGGCGCTCCTTCACGCGCTGCTTCAGCAGAATGCGCTGCTGTGTCTGCACGTTGAGCAGTTCGGCGACGCGCCAAACGACGTTGTCCTCGAACTCGTGCAATTCGCCGTCGGCATAGACCATTTCCCACAGGTCTTCCACGAGGAGCATGCGCTCGTCGTCATTCATCTCCCGTTTCAGCACGCTGGTGAAGGCGTAGAGATCGACGGACTCGTCGTGGGTGACGCGGGCCTCGGCGGCCAGCGCATCCGCCTCCTCGCCGGACAGGCCCATAGTGGGTGTTGAGGATCAGGCACAGCCGTTCCTCCTCTTCCGGGTCGATCGTGCCGTCGGCGGCGATGACGTGGACCATCAGAGCCGCAGCCGCCAGATTGCGGTCGATCGCGCGGGGCGCAGTCGTCCTGTCGGCATCGGATGTGAGGCCGAGCAGAGACTTGATGGTGTCGAGCATGAGCGTTCCGGGATCGTATCGTCGGCGGCAGGTTACGGCAGAGTAGTCAATCAAGCCTTTCACGCCAAGTCGCGCGACCGCTGCGCTTCACCGCATGGGCGCGATGTCCAGCGCGGTCAGGCGGTCCCACGCGTCGGCGTAGGAATCGGTGTAGATTGCGGGCACACCGGCCTTCTCGATGCGGGCGATTTCGTCCTGCGCCTCCGTATCCCGCGGTTCGGGGGTGACATCGTGAACGACCACGGCGCGAATGCGGTCCGGGTAACGGTCGACGATGCCGGCGTAGATATCGAGGTCGCGCTGGCCGGAATCTCCGAACAGGAGGAAAGGCAGGTCGGGAAAGGTATCGAGAATGCGGGCGATGGCCTTCGTCTTGTGGCCGTCATGGCCGCCGGTCAGCCACTTGTCGTCGTCGAGGCCGAAATCCTTCAGCAGCATCGGGCCACGGGGAATGGCGTTCATTACCTTGTAGCGGTCGAACAGGTCGAACAGGTTCCACGGGGAGGACGAGACGTAGAAGACCGGGTTGCGCCGGTCCTCGGCAAGCGCGGTGTAAAGCTCGGGCAGGTGGTCGTAGCCCGTGCGGCTTTCGGCGGAGTTGGCGACCACCGTGCGCCAGTGCTTGAGGAAGTTCGTCGCGCCGGTTTTGACGATCGTGTCGTCGATATCGGAGATGACGCCGAACCGCGCCTGCGCAGAAGGCGTGCGTACCCGAACCGTCGCGCCGAGAGGCACGACGTCGTATCCCGGCGCGTCCAGCAGTTCCAGATGAACGTCATGCCAAGGGCTGGCCGCATCGAAACCCTCGCCGGGGGCGAAGGTGAAGTCGATGAAACCCTCCTTGTCCGTGACGGCTTCGTCGGACACGGCACCGAATGACCAGCGCACTGTCGCACCGGGTATCTCGTCGCTCTCGTAGCGTTTGAACGTGTGTTTGAGGTTGTGCCACAGTTCGGCGGAATGCACGGCGGTGGTCACGCCTTCGTCTTCCAGCACCCGGGCACGGACCCAGAACCGGTCCGCCGTGCCGAAGCCGTGATAGGGCGCGATCATCGGTGTGCCGGTCAGGCCCAGAGCGTCGGCGGCCTTCAGTTTCAAGTCATCCCATTTGCTCTCGATGGAGCGTGCAAGCTTATGGGCGGGGCCGTCGGGAGTAGATGGCATGGGCGGGTCTCCAGGAAGCGTTCTGAATGTTACGAGGCAGGCACATCCCACGCCTGCCCGGGCTGCAGGCGACGGAAAACGTCCGGGGCGACGCCGTGTTTTGCAAGCGCCGCATCGAGATCGGCGATCTGGTCCTCGATGCTTTCGTCCGTCAGCTGGAACGTGCCCCAATGGTGGCCCAGCGTGTAGGCGGCGTTGCAGGCGATGTGCCCGCGCACGGCCTCGTCCGGGTTCTGGTGCTGCGGCTTCATGAAGCTGCGCGGCTCGTAGGCACCGAAGGGCAGGATGGCGAGGCGGAAGCCGCCGTATTTCGCCTTCGCCTCGTCGTAGAACTTGCCGTCGAACCAGCCCGTATCGCCGACGTGATAGACCAGCCCTGCCGGTCCCTCGACAACGAAGGCCGCCCACAGCGCGTTGCGCCGGTCGCCCATGCCGCGGGCGGACCAGTGATGGGCGGGTTCGAAATGCACCTTCACGCCATTGGGCAGATCGACCGTTTCGCCCCAGTCGGCAACCTGCGTGCGAATGCCGGGATATTTCGCGTGGATGATGGTGTCGTTGCCCAGCGGCGTGACGACGAGCGGGCTGTCGCGCTGGTGCAGCTTGGCGAGCGTGGCGATGTCGAGATGGTCGTAGTGGTTGTGCGACAGCAGCACCGCGTCGATCTTCGGCAGATCGTCGAAGGCGATGCCCGGGTCGTTGACCCGTTTCGGCCCGACCCAGGAGAACGGCGAACAGCGTTCGCTCCAGACCGGGTCGGTGAGGATGTTCAGCCCACCGGTCTGGATGAGAACCGTGGCGTGGCCGACAAAGGAGACGCGCAGGTCGGTTCCATCCACCCTGGCAGGCGGCGTGTCGGAATAGGGCGACGGGTAGCGTTCCGGCCAGGTCTTGCGTTCACCGCTCAACTGCCACTTCAGCAGGTCCACGAACCCCTTCGGTTCCTCGCCACCGGGGTTGAAGAAGACGGTGCCGTCGAAGTGGTCCGAGACGGGGCCGGAATAGTATGGATTGCGCGAACGTGCCATGGCGATGCCTCCCGCAGTTGCGCCGATACCTGCCAAGGGCAGCGCGGCGAGCCATTTCAGAAGCGTTCTGCGTTTCATGCTTTTTCCATGCCCAAGGTTCGAGCCGAACACAACAAAGGCCCCGCGCCGGATGGGCGCGGGGCCTTTCTATCGGGTCAACTTACGCCGCGCTCAGGTCAGGATGACGATGAGAACGACGATAAGGACGATGGTTCCAAGTCCGATACCGATACGCATCAGGCTATCGCCACGATGCCGAGAACGACGAGCAGGAACACGATCAGCGCGATACCGATCAAGATCTTCGCGCCCGTCAATGCCAGCCCGGAAACACGTCCGAAACCGAGCAGGGCTGCAATCGCGGCAACCGCGAGTAGTATGAGAATCCAACCGACCATGGTCAAAATCCTTTTAAGTGAGGTTCGGTGCGACAACGCGCCTCGCCCATTCCCGTTCCGCACCCCGTTTCGCTTGACTCGGCAACGGGTCTGCGATTGAAGGCGAACAAGCCGAACATCCGTTCGCGAGCAACCGACCGGCCTTTTCACCCCTCAGCAGGGCGTGGAAACCACCGGAGGTCCACACCCGTCAGCGCGATGCGCCCACGGGTGCCGTTTGCGTTTGGGCGTTCATCATGCGTGAACCGAGCGAGAAAGGGCCTATCTGGTCCCTGAACTGAAGACCGAAGGAAACCGCCCATGTTCGATTCCCTCTCCGACCGCCTTTCCGGTATCTTCGACGGCCTGACGCGCCGGGGTGCCCTGTCCGACAAGGACGTGGCCACCGCGTTGCGCGAGGTGCGCCGCGCGTTGATCGAAGCCGATGTGGCGCTGGACGTGGTGCGCGATTTCGTCGAGCGGGTGCGCGAGAAGGCGGTGGGTGCTTCCGTCGTCAAGTCCGTCACCCCGGGGCAGATGGTCGTCAAGATCGTCCACGACGAGCTGGTCGCCACGCTGGGTGAGGACGGCGTGTCAGTATCGACCTCAACGCGCCCGCGCCGGTCGGCATCATGATGGTGGGCCTGCAGGGGTCGGGCAAGACGACGACGACCGGCAAGCTGGCAAAGCGGCTGACCGACAAGAGCCGCAAGAAGGTGCTGATGGCGTCGCTGGACGTGCGCCGCCCCGCCGCGCAGGAGCAGCTGCGCCAGCTCGGTATGCAGACCGGCGTCGAAACGCTGCCGATCGTCGAGGGCCAGAGCCCGGTGCAGATCGCCAACCGTGCCATGCAGGCCGGGAGGCTGGGCGGCTACGATGTGGTGCTGCTCGACACCGCTGGCCGCACTGCCATCGACGAGCCGCTGATGGCGGAGATGGCGGACATCAAGTCGGCCGCCAATCCCGCATGAAATCCTGCTGGTGGCCGATGCGCTGACCGGGCAGGACGCCGTCAATCTGGCGCAGAATTTCGACAGCCGCGTCGGCATCACCGGCCTCGTGCTGACCCGTATCGACGGCGACGGGCGCGGTGGTGCGGCACTTTCCATGCGCGCCGTCACCGGCAAGCCGATCAAGCTGCTCGGCACCGGCGAGAAGATGGACGCGCTGGAGGACTTTCCACCCCAAGCGCGTGGCCGACCGTATTCTCGGCATGGGCGATATCGTCTCGCTGGTCGAGCGGGCGTCGGAGACGATCGACGCCGAACAGGCGCAGGCCATGGCCGCGCGAATGGGCAAGGGCCTGTTCGACATGAACGACCTGTCCCAGCAGCTCGGGCAGATGTCCAAGATGGGCGGCATGGGCTCGATCATGAAAATGATGCCGGGCATCGGCAAGATGGCCAAGCAGATCGAGCAGGCCGGTATCGACGACAGCGTGTTCAAGCGCCAGCAGGCGATCATCTCGTCCATGACGAAGCAGGAACGCAAGACGCCGAAACTGCTCAATGCCAGCCGCAAGAAGCGGGTCGCCAAGGGCTCCGGCTCGACCGTTCAGGAAATCAACCAGCTGATGAAGATGCACCGCCAGATGGCGGACATGATGAAGTCCATGACCGGCAAGAAGGGCGGCAAGCGCGGCATGATGGGCCAGATGGCCTCCATGATGGGGCTCGGCCAAGGTATGGGTCTGGCGCAGGCGGCGCGGGGAATGCCGCAACTTCCGCCCGGTATGGGTGCCGGTGGTGGCATGCCCGATGTGCCGGCATGGACCCGAAGCAGCTGGAAGAGATGGCGCGGCGGATGGGTGGTCCTGGTGGCCCAATGGGCGGAATGCCCAAGCTGCCCGGTCTCGGTGGCGGATCGCCGTTCGGGGGCAAGAAGAAGTGAACGCCATCACACCCCGTATCGAAACCGAACGGCTGATCCTGCGCGGCTGGCGCGAAGAGGATATCGCCCCGGTGGCCGAGATCATGACCGACCCGGAAGCGGCCGCCTATATCGGTGGCGCGGCTCCTGTCTGGCAGCCGTTCCGCACGGTGTGCTCGTTCATCGGGCACTGGCAGTTGCGCGGTTTCGGTTTCTTCGCCGTAGAACGCAAAGCCGAAGGCGATTGCATCGGCTGGGCCGGGCTGTGGCGGCCCGAGGGGTGGCCCGACAACGAAATCGGCTACGCGCTGAACCCGAAGGTCTGGCGCAACGGCTATGCCACCGAAGCCGTGCGTGCCTGCCTGCACTTCGCTTACGAAACGGCAGGCTGGACGACCGCGATCAGCCTCATCGATGCCGACAATGCCGGCTCACAGGGCGTTGCCCGCAAGATGGGAGCGGAACTGGAACAACGCGACGCGCAGGTGAACGATTTTCGCGCCGATATCTGGCGGCACCTGCCGCCCGAACAGTTCCGGGAGCTGTTCGCATGACCGCGCCGCTCGACCAACTCGCCCATTACCGTCAGTCCATCGACAATTTCGATGCGGCGCTGATCCACATTCTCGCGGAGCGTTTTCGCGTGACCAAGGCCGTGGGGGCGCTGAAAGCCTCCGCCGACCTGCCCCCTTCGGACCCGGCCCGGGAATCCGAACAGATCGACCGCCTGCGCGCGCTGGCGCAGCAGGCCGACCTCGACCCCGACTTTGCGGAGAAGTTTCTCGAATTCGTCATCCGCGAAGTCATTCAACATCACAAATCTGCCCCAGCAAGCGCGCTCGTAAGCGCACCCAACAAGGAAAACTACCCATGGCTACCCGTATTCGTCTCGCCCGTGGCGGCTCCAAGAAGCGCCCGTATTACCGCATCGTCGCCGCTGACTCCCGCTCCCCGCGCGATGGCAAGTTCATCGAGAAGCTGGGCACGTATAGCCCGCTCCTGGCAAAAGATTCCGCCGAGCGCGTGACCCTCGACACCGACCGCATCCAGCATTGGCTCGACCACGGTGCGCTGCCGACGGACCGCGTTGCCCGCTTCCTGGACGCTGCCGGTATCAAGAAGCGCGATGCCCGCAACAACCCGAACAAGGCCAAGCCCGGCAAGAAGGCCGAAGAGCGCATCGCCGAGAAGGCCCAGAAGGAAGAGGATGCCCGCGAAGCCGCCGCAGCCGCTGCCGCCGAGGCTGCCGCGCCGGCTGAAGAAGCACCCGCCGCCGAGTAAAGACCGGCCATTCCGTCCTGACGGAAAGGTCGTCACGCCATGTCGAAACCCAACCCTCTCGTTCTGCTCGCCACCATCGGCGCACCCCACGGGGTGAAGGGGGAGGTGCGGGTGAAGACCTTCACCGCCGACCCGGAAGGGCTGGCGGACTACGGCGCGTTGCGGTCCGACGACGGGCGGCGCTTCAAGATCAAGCGCATGCGGCCCGACAAGACTGTGATGGTCGTCAAGTTCGAGGGCCTGAACTGCCGTGAGGAAGCCGAGGACGTGCGCGGTCTCGACCTGTTCGTGGAGCGCCACCGGTTGCCCGCCGTCGAGGACGAGGACGAGTATTACGTCACCGACCTCATCGGGCTGGCCTGCGTGGACGAGCAGGGAGCCTCGATGGGCACCGTCGGCAGTGTCGACGATTTCGGCGCGGGCGACGTGCTGGAAATCGAACGGCCCGGTGGCAAGCCCCTGCTGGTCGCCTTTACCCGCGCCAACGTTCCCCATGTGGATATTGCCGCCGGCACGGTTACGGTCGTGCTGCCGCCGGAAACGGGGGAGCCGCAGCCCGCTGCGAGCGATGCAGGGGAGGGGGCGTGAACCATGCCGCGTCTGTTCACCGGTATCGAGGTTCCCGGCCCGCAGCGCACGGCGTTGTCCCTGTTCCAGTCCGGTCTGGACGGCGCGCGCTGGGTCGAGACGACCGACCTGCATATCACGCTGCGATTCATCGGCGACGTGAGCCCGAAACAGGCCGATCTGATCGTCGAGGCGCTGGATAGCCGACGTTGGCGAGCGCCGGATATCGCGTTCACGCGGCTCGATGCCTTTGGCGGCTCGAAACCGCGCTCGCTCTATGCAGCCGTTGCCGAGGACGAAGCCCTGACGCGATTGCAGGCAGCGCAAGAGCGGCTGATGCAGACGCTGGGCTTGCCGGCGGAGGGGCGGCGCTACACGCCCCACGTCACGCTTGGACGTCTGAACGGCAGCGTTGCGGTGGATGCGGTCGCCAACTGGCTGTCCCGGCAGGGGACGGCTCCGCTCGGCGGTCTGGTGCCGCCTTATCGCCCGTTGCGCTTTGCCCTGTATTCGGCGAAGGAGTCCACCGGCGGTGGTCCGTACCATGCGGAGGAACTGTTCGCCTTCGGGGATTAGCGCCGCCGACGTTGAACGTATCGGCCCGCCGCGCATTGTGGGTGATGGCTGGCAACCCGATCCTGCACGATGACGAGCGCGCCGCGGCGTTGCAGGCCTTGCCGAAATGGCAGGTCGTGGAAGGGCGCGACGCGATCCGGCGCATGTACACGTTCGACAGCTTTCGTGACGCCATGAACTTCTTCGGACGTGCCATGCCGGTCATCGAGCGCATGAACCACCACCCCGAATGGGCCAACATCCACAATCGCAGCCTCGTGGTGCTGACGACCCACGACAACGGCAAGGGCGAAAGCGGGGTGACGCAGTTGGACATCGAGCTGGCTAAGGCGCTAGACGCGTTGGTCTGAGCAGGCCTCGCGACGTTCTCGACTTCAGCAGGCTGGTGTTGCCACCGAGGTGGAGGGTCTGGCACCGAACGCTGCCTGGGTTCGCGTTCCGCCAGCCTCCAAGGTGACGGTCGCACCGTCCAGTTCCGAATCCGTGACGGTGATCTCGCGCTGCTTCTTCGTGTCGTCCACATCGATGGTGAAGGCGATAGCGCCTTCGGACGATAGATTGCCGATCTGCAGTGTGACGGCGTTGTCACCGTCCCTGACCACCGGCAAAGCGGCCAGTGCATCGCGCCCGTCCGTCACCTCGAAGGGCTGAAACACCTGCACCCCGGCGCCTGTATCGGTCACGTCGAAGACGAGGCGACCGGCGGAGCCGGCCATGTCGATCCTAACCGTCGCTTCCCGCAGGGCGCAGGCGGCTGTGTTTTGCAGTTCGAACCGATCCTTCGGCGCGCCTTCGATGAAACGCACGACGAGTTCAGCCGAATGCGGGAGACGCAGTGAGGGCGGTCGTGACGGCGAGCAGGTAGATGCCGACGGTCTTTGTCATCGAAGCGGTTCCTAGCGCGGGGCCATGCGGATCGCGCCGTCGAGGCGGATGCTTTCGGCGTTCAGCATGGAATTGGTGCAGATGTGCTCGACGAGGTCGGCATATTCTTCCGGCTTGCCGAGGCGGGATGGGAAGGGGACGGAGGCCGACAGCGAGCGCACCGCATCTTCCGGCAGCCCTTCGAACAACGGCGTGCGGAACAGGCCGGGCAGGATGGTGCAGATGCGGATGCCGTCCCGCGCCAGATCGCGGGCGATGGGCAGTGTCATGCCCTTCACGCCGCCCTTGGAGGCGGAATAGGCGGCCTGTCCGATCTGCCCGTCTTCAGCGGCCACCGATGCCGTGTTGACGATGACGCCGCGCTCGCCGTCCTCGCCCAGCGGATCGAGATCGACCATGGCGGTGGCGGCGTGGGCGATGCAGTGGAACGTGCCGATCAGGTTGATCTGGATGACCTTTGCGAAGGTGGCCAGATCGTGCATCCGCGCCACACCCGTTTCCCGGTCGCGGCTGACGGTCTTCATGGGTGGGCCGATACCGGCGCAGTTGACGAGGATGCGGGCCGCGCCGTGCACCTTCTCCGCTTCCGCGAAACCGGCGGCCACGCTGGCGGCGTCTGATACGTCCACCTTCTCGAAATTGCCGCCGATATCACTGGCAACGGTTTGCCCGCGGTTCTCGTTCAGATCGAAGATCGTCACCCGCGCACCTTCAGCGGCGAGACGGCGAGCCGTCGCTTCGCCGAGGCCGGAGGCGCCGCCGGTGACGATGGCTGCGATGTCGCTGGAAAGGTTCATGATCTTGCAATCCGGTCGGTTCGTTTGGCCATCGGTAACGGGCGCGCGGAACGGGGGCAAGTTGCGACCGTTGTTCCCCCACCCCATATTCACGCCAAGCCACACGGCACAACGGAGACCGCACCCATGAAGGACGAAACCATTCGCGAGATCATCACCCCGGTCGACGAGAACACCCGGCGTGAAAACGAAAGCAAGGTGCGCGACCAGTTCTGGGACAAGTTTCGCGCCTTCGCCTCCAAACTGCCCTTCGCCGAGGAAGTGGTGGCAGCTTATTATTGCGCGCTGGATTCCAAGACGCCGCTGAAGGTTAAGGCGACGCTGTTCGGCGCGCTGGCCTATTTCATCCTGCCGTTCGACTTCGTGCCGGACGTGCTGCTGCTCGTGGGCATGGGCGACGATATCGCCGTGTTGTGGGCGGCGATCACCATGGTGCGCGGTGCGATCACCGAGGAGCATCGGGCGCAGGCACGGGCGGCACTGGCTGAAGACGCGGTCGTCGTCTAGCGTTCAGGGCTGGTCCTTGCCGAACGTCAGGTAGCAGGGCGTGCGCCCTTCGCGGATGGCTTTTGCCTCGTAACGGGTTCTGAACCAGCCGTCCCACGGCTCGCTCCAGTCCGTTGCCCTCTGCGCCTTCCAGTCCAGCTTTCCGTGCACATGAACGTGTTGCAGCGTCCAGTTCACATAGGTGTCGATATCCGAGGCGAAGCGGAAGATGCCGCCGGGTTCCAGCGCGCGATGGATGCGTTCCAGATTGGCCTGATTGACGAAACGCCGCTTCCAGTGGCGCGTTTTCGGCCATGGGTCCGGGTAGAGCAGGTCGATGCGGCTGACGGAACCTGGGGGCAGCCAGTCGAGCAGCGGAGCCGCATCGTCGTCGTGCAGGCGCACATTCGGCAGGCCATCGTCGTCGATCCGGCCCAGCATCTTCGCCATGCCGTCGATGAACGGTTCCACGCCGATGAAACCGGTGGACGGGTTCGCGGCGGCGCGGTGGGCGAGATGTTCGCCGCCGCCGAAACCGATTTCCACATTGATCGTTTCCGGATGGTCGGGGAACAGGTCGCGCAGGTCGGCGGGCGCGGGGCGCTCCAGCGCCACTGCCCGGTCCGGCAGCAGTTCCTCGATCAAACGCACCTTGCGGCCGCGCAGGGTCTTCGCCTTGCGTCGGCCGTAGAAGTTGCGTTCGCCCCGTTCCATTTCGTCCGTCATGGATGCCTAGACGGCTGCCTTGAACTGGTCGACCAGATCGGTCTTCTCCCAGGAGAAGTGACCCTCGTCGGTGGGCGTGCGCCCGAAATGGCCGTAGGCGGCGGAGCGGGCGTAGATCGGGCGGTTGAGGTTCAGGTGCGAGCGGATGCCGCGTGGTGTCAGCACCATGATGTCCTTGATCGCCGCTTCCAGCTTCGCTTCGTCGGCCTGTCCGCCCGTATCGACGTAGATCGACAGGGGGTGCGGCACGCCGATGGCGTAGGACAGCTGGATCGTCGCCCAGTCGCAGATGCCTGCGGCCACGATATTCTTGGCGAGATAGCGCGCGGCATAGGCCGCGGAGCGGTCCACCTTGGTCGGGTCCTTGCCGGAAAATGCGCCACCACCATGAGGGGCGGCACCGCCATAGGTGTCCACGATGATCTTGCGACCGGTCAGACCGGCATCGCCGTCGGGACCGCCGATGACGAACACCCCGGTGGGGTTGACGTGCCAGACGGTGTCTTCGGTGATCCAGCCATCGGGCAACACGTCACGAATGGTGGGCTCCACCATATCGCGGATATCCTGCGGGGTCTGGCTCTCGCTCTTGTGCTGGGTCGACAGCACGATGGACGAAGCGCGCACCGGCTTGCCGTTTTCATAGACGACGGAAACCTGGCTCTTGGAATCCGGGCCGAGCTGGTCGAGTTCGCCGGAATGGCGCTTGGCGGCCAGTTCGCGCAGGATGAGGTGCGAATAGTAGAGCGGGGCCGGCATGTAGGATTCGGTTTCGTTGGACGCGTAACCGAACATGATGCCCTGGTCGCCGGCGCCCTCTTCCTTGTGCACGCCGGTGCCTTCATCGACGCCGACGGCAATGTCCTTCGACTGGTCGTGCAGCAGCACGTCGACCTGCGCATTGGCGTGGTGAAAGCCGTCCTGCTCGTAACCGATATCCTTGATCGCGGCGCGGGCGACGGCCTCGATCTCGTCGGGCTGCACCTTGTGTTCGCCGGAAGGGCCGCGAATCTCACCGCCGATGACGACACGGTTGGTGGTCGTCAGCGTTTCTGCAGCGACGCGCACGTCCCACGGGTCGATATGGCCGTCGACGGCGCGGCGGAAGAACAGGTCCACGATCTCGTCGGAAATGCGGTCGGAGACCTTGTCCGGATGACCTTCGGAAACGGATTCGGACGTGAACGTGTAGTTGGTGCGTGCCATTGGAATGGCTCCCTTGCTTAGCTGGAGACCCGCGCAAGAATGTGGGACAGCGGTAAAACGACCGGGCGCAACAAGCAGGGTGCCAAAAACGCCGGAACTCGCGCGCTCTACGCGAGCGGCGGCGCGACTGTCAAGAAACATGCAGAAATCTTTATGTGCCCGTTTGGCGGGTTGCCTGTGGAAAACCGATCGTTGATGTCGCGTGACTGTCACGCAAAGCCGCGATAGGTTTGGCGTCCGCGTGAAGGCGGACAAGGTCGCACACCCGATGTGGCCGCCCTTTCACGCTCCAATGGAGAGAGATTCATATGACCAGCATTCGCAAGACCCTCGCTGCGACCTTTGCCGCCGCCCTTCTGGCCACCGCCGCGACCGTCGCCCCGGCTTTCGCCGAGTTTTCCCTCGACAGCCGCTATACCGACAATGACGGCGACATGATCGCCGACATTCCGCCTGCTGCCGAGCAGGTGGACCCGTCCACGCTGATCTTCGCCTACACGCCGGTGGAAGACCCGGCCGTCTATGCCGAGGCCTGGAAGGACTTTCTGACCCATATGGAAGAAGTGACCGGCAAAACGGTACAGTTCTTCCCCGTCCAGTCCAACGCAGCACAGATCGAAGCCATGCGCGCCGGTCGTCTGCACATTGCCGGTTTCAACACCGGCTCCAACCCGCTGGCCGTTGCGTGCGCCGGTTATCGCCCGTTCACGATGATGGCGGCGCCCGACGGTTCGTTCGGCTATGAGATGGAAATCATCACCTATCCCGGTTCCGGCATCGAGACGGTCGAGGGCATCAAGGGCGAGCAAGATGGCCTTCACGTCCGAGACCTCCAATTCCGGTTTCAAGGCACCGTCCGCCATTCTGAAAGCCGACTACGACATGGAACCGGGCCGTGATTTCGAGCCGGTCTTTTCCGGCAAGCACGACAATTCCATCCTCGGCGTGGCCAACAAGGACTATCCGGCTGCCGCCATCGCCAACTCGGTGATGACGCGGATGATGGAGCGTGACGTCGTGAAGGCCGACCAGATCGTGTCGCTCTACAAATCGCAGACCTTCCCGACCACCAGCTATGGCGTTGCCAACAACCTGAACGAAGAGTCTGCAGGCCAAGATCAAGGAAGGGTTCGCAGACCTTCAACTGGGAAGGGTCCTCGCTGCAGGCCGAGTTCAAGGACGAAGGCCAGTTCGTGCCGATCACGTTCAAGGACAACTGGGCGGTCATCCGCAAGATCGATGAAGCCAACGGCGTCGAATACACCTGCCAGTAAGTCGGTCTTTCCGACGACACGGATTGCGGGGCCGCTTCGGCCCCGCATTCTGTTCTCCCGCGTTCATTCCGGTGCGGGGCTTGACGGCGGCGCGTCGGTAACGTGCGCTACGGCGCGACCTCGCGTTGCGATCACACCGGGGGAGTTTCGCGTGCTGCGACTGGACAATCTGAGCAAGGTCTACAAGACGGGCGACAAAGCCCTTTCGGACGCGACGTTCACCGTTGCACCGGGACAAACCGTCGGTCTGATCGGGCCTTCGGGGGCCGGCAAGTCCACCTTGATCCGCTGCATCAACCGTTTGGTGGAGCCGACCAGCGGAAAGGTCTTCCTCAACGATCTCGATCTGACCGGCCTGTCGCGCGGCGAATTGCGCCGTGCGCGTCGGCGCATCGGGATGATCTTTCAGGAATACGCGCTGGTCGAACGGCTGACGGTGATGGAGAATGTCCTGTCCGGTCGGCTGGGCTATGTGCCGTTCTGGCGCTCGTTTCTGCGCCGCTATCCGCAGAAGGATGTCGACCGCGCTTTCGCGCTTCTCGACCGGGTCGGGCTGTCGACGCAATTCAACAAACGGGCCGATGCGCTGTCCGGCGGGCAGCGGCAGCGGGTGGGCATTGCCCGCGCTCTGGCGCAGGAGCCGGAACTGCTGCTGATCGACGAGCCGACCGCGTCGCTCGACCCGAAGACATCGCGGCAGATCATGCGGCTCATTTCCGAAGTCTGCGCCGATACCGGCTTGCCGGCAATCATCAACATTCACGACGTGGTGCTGGCACAGAATTTCACCCAGCGCATCATCGGCTTGCAAGCCGGGCGCATCGTCTTCGACGGGCCGCCGGAATCGCTCGACAACGATGCGCTGACCCGGATCTATGGCGAGGAAGACTGGACGCAGATGCGCGGTGCCAAGGCCGAGGACGATGAAGCCGAGGCGGAAGATGCAGCCCAGCGCTCCGCGCTCGATCTCGACTCCCGGGCCGCCGCAACGGCCGCCGCCGCGCAATGAGCATCGACGCTTCCGCCACCCCGCGCACCTGGAGCCGCCCGCCGGTTCTGATCAAGAGCCGGATGTGGCGCTGGATCATCTATGGCGGCTTCGTCGTCTATCTGGCGCTTGCCATCTCGTCCATCGAGGTCAACTGGCTGCGCGCCTATGAAGGGCTGGACCGTGGCTGGCGCTTCATCGAAGGCTTTCTCGTGCCGGACTTCGCGACCCGGTGGACGGATATCCGTGCCGGGCTGATCGAAAGCCTGACGATGACGGTGACGTCGACGGTCATCGGCATCATCATCTCCGTGCCCATCGGCATCGGGGCGGCGCGCAATCTGGCACCGGCACCGGTCTACTGGACGTGCCGGGCGATCATCGCGGTGTCGCGATCGTTTCAGGAAATCATCATCGCCATCCTGTTCGTGGCCATGTTCGGCTTCGGCCCGTTCGCGGGCTTTCTGACGCTGACCTTCGCCACGATCGGCTTCCTGTCGAAACTGCTGGCGGAAGACATCGAGGATATCGACGAGAGCCAGTCGGAGGCCATTCGCGCGACCGGGGCCAGCTGGTGGCAGCTGGTGAACTACGCGGTGCAACCGCAGGTCATGCCGCGCCTCATCGGGTTGTCGCTCTACCGGCTCGACATCAACTTCCGCGAGTCCGCCGTCATCGGCATCGTCGGCGCTGGTGGCATCGGGGCGACGCTCAACACATCCATCGACCGCTACGAATATGACAGTGCGGGGGCGATCCTGCTCATCATCATCGCCATCGTGATGGTGGCTGAATATTCGTCTTCCTACGTTCGCAAATGGGTGCAGTGATGGCTGAAACCGCAAGCCCGGTCTGGCAGCACCGCACGCCGAAGACGCGGCTCATCATGTGGGCCTGCTGGCTCGGGCTGGTGGCACTGTTCGTCTATTGCTGGCAGGTGATGACGGAGCGCACGATCTGGGCCTTCGTGTGGGACGCGCCACGGCAGGCAGCGGATATCGGCGGGCGCATGTTCCCGCCGCGCTGGTCCTATATCGACAGCCTGCTCTGGCCACTGTGGGACACGCTGAACATCGCGACGCTGGGCACATTGCTGGGCGTGCTGTTCGCCATTCCGGTCGCGTTTCTCGCCGCACGCAACACGTCGCCGAGCGCGACCTTCGTGCGGCCTGTCGCGCTGCTCATCATCGTCGCGTCACGCTCGATCAATTCGCTGATCTGGGCGTTGCTGCTCGTGTCCATCATCGGCCCCGGCGTGCTGGCAGGGGTCATCGCCATCGCGCTGCGGTCCATCGGGTTCGTGGCGAAGCTGCTCTACGAGGCGATCGAGGAAGTGGACGCCAAGCAGATCGAGGCCATTCAGGCGACCGGTGCCGGGCCGGCACAGGTGCTCGACCAGGCGATCGTGCCGCAGATATTGCCCGCCTTTGCCGGGATCACCGTGTTCCGCTGGGACATCAACATCCGCGAATCCACCATTCTGGGACTGGTGGGCGCGGGCGGGATCGGGTTGCAGTTGCAGGCGTCGCTGAACACGCTGGCCTGGCCGCAGGTGACCATGATCTTCCTCGTCATTCTCGGCACCGTCGTGCTGTCGGAATGGGTGTCGGCCAAGGTGCGCCACGCGATCATCTGAGATGCGACCTACGCGATGAAAGCTTTGGCAAGCATCCAGAGCCCCATCGCGATCATCACGAGATTTTCGGTCAGGGACACGAAGCCCAGAGGCACGTTGGAATCGCCACCGACGCAGGCGCATTTCAATTCGCGCTTGTCGATGTAGACCGCCTTGAACACGGACGCCGCGCCGACTGTTCCAGCAAAGATCGCGACCGGCGCAACGAGCCACGGCACGGCACCGGACAACATGCCGAGACCCGCGAAGGCTTCCGCGAACGGGTAGATATAGGCGTAGGGCACCCAGCGTCGGGCGAGCAGGTCGTAGCCGAGAAACATGGTGGAGAAACTTTCCACGTCCTGCAGCTTCTGCAACGCCAGCAGGCACATGGAAAACGCCACGAACCATTCGATGACCCGAGCAGACGCGACGGTGCCGAGGGTCGACCATGCCAGGCCAACGCCATCGCCAAGGCCATGGCGAACAGGGCGATGACAGGCCGGTAGGACGTCGCGCTCTTGTCGCGCACGGGTTTGCCGAGATGCTTGCGCAGCGCGTCGTGGCCGCCGATGCGTTCGCCGCCGATGAAGATCTGCGGCGTCGTCTTCACGTCATGGCGCTGCTTGAAGTCATCGGTTTCCTGCCGGGTACGGAGCGGGTTGTCGTCGACGACGAAACCTTCGCGGCGCAGCAGGTTCTTGGCTTTGAGGCCATGGGGGCAAACGGTCTTGCCGACCTGCATCCGGTAGATTTCCGCCGTCCGGGCCATCGTAATCGCCTCCATCGTAGAATTACGATGGAGGCCTAGCGGTGTGCGGCGAACACTTCAACCTCGAGACTAGTTCTCGAGAAAGGATACGGTCGTTTCCCCGGCCACGACCTTCGTTGCCAGAAGCGCTGCATCCCAGTTGGTCAGGCGCACGCAGCCATGGCTTTCAGTGCGGCCGATCTCCGCCGGGTCCGGCGTTCCGTGAATGCCGTAACCGTCTTTCGTCAGGCTGATCCACGTGCCGCCGACCGGACCGTTGGGACCGGGCTGGATGATCAGCGTCTCGTTCACGTCGGCATTCTCCAGCGTATCGGGTGTGATGGTGTAGTTCGGCTCGGGTGCGATGGCCTCGACCTTCATGTCGCCGCTGGGAGAGGGCGTCGTCTGGGAACCGATGGAGGCGGGAGCGGAGAAGACGAGACTGTCGTCCTCGGCATAGGCCATCATGCGCCCCATCTTCTTGTCGACCTCGATGCGCACGACGTCCGGCATGTCCTTGCCGGCTACGTTGGCCACGAGAATCTCGCTTCCCGCTTTGGAGAAGTCAGCGTCCGGGTTCAGGGTCTCCAGCAGGTCCACATCCATGGCGAACCGTTCGGCCAGCGCCTCGGCATGGGTGTGAAACCCCATCTTGTCGAGCTTGGCCATGGCCTGAAAATCGCCCGGTTCCGTCTCTTCCGTCAGTTCCAGCGCTGCGTCTTCTTCGGTGATCGTATAGTTCACCACCACGGGGCCACTGGTGGGCAGTGCATTGACGACCGCCTCGTCGAGCACACCGTCGACCTCGAGATCGTCCATGATTTCGAAGACGCGGACGGCTTCGCTGGTCGAACTGCCCATGATGCCGTCGATCACTCCGGGGGACGCGTGGGCCCGGGCGAGCAGGACCTGCAGCCGGATCGTTGCTGCATCGACCTCGCCGGTCTCCGATACGGCAACCGGGTCCGCCTCGTTGATTTCCTGCAGGGATGGAGCGGCGAAGGCGGGCGTAGCCGTAAGTGCGGCCGCGACCATGGCGGCGCGAATTGAGAAGGTCATGAAAATTTCCGTTGAAACGTATGCCGGACAACCGACCGCGCGGCAGGGAGTTCCCTCATCTTCAGGCGTCACGCACCACGTTTTGACGCTGGGTGCCCAGTCCGTCGATGCCAAGTTCCATCACGTCGCCCGGTTTCAGATAGACCGGCTCCGGCTTGATACCCATGCCGACGCCCGGCGGCGTGCCGGTGCTGATGATGTCGCCGGGATGCAGCGTCATGAGGTGGGACAGGTGTTCGATGATTTCGGCCACGGTGAAGATCATCGTCGCCGTGTTGCCGGTCTGGCGGCGGGTGCCATTGACGTCGCAATACATGGCGAGCGCCTGCGGGTCCGGCACCTCGTCGCGGGTCACCAGCCACGGGCCGGTGGGGCCGAACGTGTCGCAGCTCTTGCCCTTCGTCCACTGGCCGGTGCGGCGCAGCTGGTATTCGCGCTCGGACACGTCGTTGACGATGCAATAGCCTGCGACATGGTCAAGGGCGTCGGCTTTCGACACGTATTTGGCGGCGGTGCCGATGACGACGCCGAGTTCGACTTCCCAGTCGCCGTGGTGTGAGTCGCGGGGCAGGGAGACATCGTCGTCGGGGCCGACGATGGCCGAATTGGCTTTCATGAACAGGATGGGGTGTTCGGGTATGGCCGCGCCGCTTTCGGCGGCATGGTCGGCATAGTTCAGGCCGATGCAGAGGAACTTGCCGATTGTGCCCACGCAGGCACCCATGCGCGGGTTGCCTTCGACCGCGGGCAGCGTTGCTGGGTCGAGGGCGCGGAGACGGTCCAGCGTGGCGTCGTCGAGCGTCTGCGCCGGTCACGTCGGCAATCGTTCCGCCAAGATCGCGCACCGTACCGTCCGCGTCGATCATGCCCGGTTTTTCGTGGCCCACTTCGCCCCATCGCACCAGTTTCATCGTCATCGCTCCCATATCGTGTGGCGCGCAGGCAACCAGCTTGACAGGCCGAGCGCAAGCCACAAATGGGGGCGCAACCAAGCGCGGAAAGTCGATCATATGGAAGAACAGGCCAACGATATCGTGGATGCCGCCGGGGACCGCATCGGCGAAGCCGGGATGGCCGTTCGGGCGATGGTGGCGGAGAGCACGGACCTGGTGATCGCCTACGCCTTTTCGGTCGTCGGCGCGATCGCGCTGCTGATCGTCGGCTTCATCGCCGCCGGTCTGCTGTCGCGCTGGGCGCGCACCACGCTGTTGAGTTTCAAGCATGTCGACATCACGCTGGCCTCGTTTCTGGCCAACATCATCAAATACGCCATCTGGGTGCTGGTCATCGTCATGGTGCTGGGCCAGTTCGGCGTGCAGACGACGTCCATCATCGCGGTGCTCGGCGCGGCGGGGCTGGCCATCGGTCTGGCCCTGCAGGGGACGCTCGCCAACATCGCCGCCGGTATCATGCTGCTGGTGCTGCGCCCGTTTCGGGTTGGGGAGTATATCGAGGCGGGCAGCGTGAAAGGCATGGTGCAGGAAATCGGGCTGTTCACGACCGAGTTGCGGCTTGCCCAACGGGCTGTTCGTCATGGCACCGAACTCGTCGATCTGGAATGAGCCAATCACCAACTATTCGCGCAATCCGACGCGGCGGTTCGAGTTCGTGGTGGGCATCGGTTACGGCGACGACATGGCGGAAGCACGCAGGCAATTGCTGGCGCTGGCGAACAGCGACGACCGTGTGCTGGCCGACCCCGCGCCGGTCACCTTCGTCAATTCGCTGGATGATTCTTCCGTGGGCGTCGGCCTGTGGTGCTGGACGAATGCGGCGGACTATCTTGCGACCGCCCGCGACCTGACCGAACGCGCCAAGGCGACCTTCGACGAGGTGGGCATCACGATCCCCTATCCGCAGCGCGAGGTGACGCAATATGTGGTCGACGCGCGCAGGAGCGCATCGGGAACCGGCGGCGATCAATCCAGTTGATCGACGGGCACCATGCCTCATGGTGTAACGCGGTGCCCGTGGTAAGAACAAACGAGCAACCGCCCGCTTTCTGAAGGAACCTGCCCCGTGCCTCGCCTCGACGTTCGACAGAAGCTGGAAATACTCGCGGACGCTGCGAAATACGATGCGTCGTGCTCGTCCTCGGGCACCGAAAGCCGCAATTCGATGGGGTCGACGAAAGGCGGCATCGGCTCGTCGGAAGGGTCCGGCATCTGCCACGCCTACGCGCCGGACGGGCGCTGCATCTCGCTGCTGAAAATCCTGCTGACGAATTACTGCAAGTATGACTGCCTGTATTGCGTCAACCGCGTGTCGTCCAACGTGCAGCGGGCGCGGTTCACGGTGGAGGAGGTCGTCGATCTGACGCTCGATTTCTACAAGCGCAACTACATCGAAGGCCTGTTCCTGTCGTCCGGCATCATGCGCGACCCGGACTATACGATGGAGCAGGTGGTGGAAGTCGCGCGGCAGCTGCGCGAGGTTCACGACTTCCGCGGCTACATTCATCTGAAGACGATTCCCGAAGCCAACGCCGATCTGCTGGCGCGGGCGGGCCGGTATGCCGACCGGCTGTCGATCAACGTGGAACTGCCAACCGAGACCGGACTGTCGACGCTGGCTCCGGAAAAGAGCGCCGGCGGCATTCGCCGATCCATGGCCAACATGCGGTTGAAGATCGACGAGTACAAGGAGGAACAGAAGGCGCGCAGAAAGCCGCCGAAATTCGCGCCTGCCGGTCAGTCGACGCAGATGATCGTGGGGGCGGACGCTTCGCGGGATGCGGACGTTTTGAAGACCTCCTCCAACCTCTATTCAAGCTACGGTTTGAAGCGGGTTTACTACTCGGCCTTTTCGCCGATACCGGATTCCTCGTCCCGTCTGCCGCTCATCAAGCCGCCGCTGATGCGGGAGCATCGGCTGTATCAGGCCGACTGGCTTTTGCGGTTCTACGGGTTCGGCGTCGATGAGATCACGTCCGCCGCGCCGGACGGCAATCTCGATCTGGCGATCGACCCGAAGCTGGCATGGGCGCTTGGCGAACCGGCACATCTTTCCGCTCGATATCAACCGGGCATCGCGGGAACTCCTGTTGCGCATTCCCGGTATCGGCGCACGGGCGGTAGGCCGCATTCTGGCGGCGCGGCGGTTTCAGAACCTGCGTCTGGACGATCTGGCGCGGCTGTCGAACGGCACGCGCAAGGCGCTGCCGTTCATCGTGGCGGCGGACTGGCAACCGGGTGCTCTGACCGACATGGCCAACCTGCGGGAGCGGTTCGCACCGCCACCCAAGCAGATGGACCTGTTCGCCGCGTGAGCCGCCACACCGTTTCGCTCGCCGCGCCGGACGATTTCGACGGCTGGCGCACGGGTGCGCGGGCTGCGGTGCTGGCGGGGCTAGCACCGCAGGACGTGGCGTTCAGCGTCGCCGGCGAAGAGGTGGGATTGTTCGATGGCGGCAGTTCGGGCGTGCCCGAGCCTGCGAAGGACGCGACCCTGACGGTGTCGAAAGCCTTCGTCGATCTTGCCCGGCAGGTCGTTTGCCACAGCGAACCGGAACGGTTCGCGCTGCTCTACCGGCTGCTGCTGCGCTTGCAGGATGACCGTACGCTCATGCAGCAACCTGCGGACCGGGACGTGCATCGCGCCAACGTGCTGGCCAAGGAAATCCGCCGCGATGCCCACAAGATGAAGGCATTCGTGCGCTTTCGCAAAACCGGAGAAGCGGCGGACGGGGTGGAGACGTTCGCCGCCTGGTTCGAGCCGACACACCATATCGTGCGGTTCACCGCGCCGTTCTTCATGCGCCGGTTCGCGGGCATGCACTGGTCCATCCTGACGCCGAAGGGCTGCGCCCACTGGGTCGCCAACGGCAAGGCGGACGCGCTGACCTTTACCGATGCCGTGCCGAAGTCCGCCGCGCCTGCCGACGATGCGCTGGAGGATTATTGGCGCTCCTACTACGCCTCGATCTTCAATCCGGCGCGGCTGAAGCTGAACGCGATGCAATCGGAGATGCCGAAGAAATACTGGCACAATTTGCCGGAAGCCGCGTTGATCCCGCAACTCGTGAAGGATGCACAGCACCGGGAGACCCAGATGCGCGACGCCGAACCGACCCTGCCCCTGCCGGGCATGATGAAGCACAAGGAAGCGGACCGCGGACGAGAGCTTTCCCGACCGGGACGCCATCACGTCCCTGGACGATCTGCATGCTGCACTGAAAGGCTGCACGGCCTGTCCGCTTTACAAACCGGCCACGCAGGTCGTGCCCGGCAAGGGGCCGACCGATGCGCGGTTGATGATGGTGGGCGAACAGCCCGGCGACAAGGAGGATCTGGCGGGCGAGCCGTTCATCGGCCCTGCGGGAACGCTATTGCGGGAACTGATGGCCGAGGTCGAGTCTGGACCCCGACGAGGCCTACGTCACGAATGCGGTCAAACACTTCAAGTTCGAGCCGCGCGGCAAGCGGCGCATCCACCAGAACCCGTCCACGGGGGAGATCGACACCTGCAACTGGTGGCTTCAAAAGGAGATCGACCTGGTGCGCCCGCACATCATCATGGCGCTTGGCGGGTCCGCCATCCGGGCGCTGACGGGGAAGACGCAAACGATCAAGTCGCTGCGCGGAACGGTTCACACACTCGACGTTCCGGTGCGGGACGGGCGCAACGCGCCGACCGAACTGGTGGTGGCGAACCATCCGAGTTTCATTCTGCGCGTGCCCCATGAAGGTGCCAAGCGCGACGCGCGGGCAGGCCTGCTGGAAGACCTGCGCACGGTCAAAGACCTGCTGGCAGCGTAAGCCGCCAGAGCGTTTTATTCGGCGGCAGCGATGGGGCGCAGGGGCACCACGTTGCGGGCCAGCGTGATCTTCGAGGCATTCTCGCGGGCTGCAGTGGCGGAGGCAGCCAGCGTCTTTTCCACGTCGCGGGACTGTTTGAACACCACGTCGCCGGGAGGGCCGAAGGCGCGGCGGAGCGCCATGCGGTCGCAGGTGGACGCGATCAGCAGGCCGAGATGGTTGGTGTGCTTGCGGGCGTAGCAGAAGGCGGCAAGGCGGGCGCGGTTTTCCAGCGGCAACGTCTTGGCGATTTCCACCGCGTCCTTCGGTTCGGCCTGTGCCATCTGACCGAAGAGATTTTCGGGCACGGGGGTCGCCGCCTCGTTCAGCGTGTGGCCGCGCTGGTTCGACAGGCGGGCATCGGACATGCCGCCGGTACGGTTCGTTGGAAGGGCGAGGGCTGCGGAACGCGATTTCGACATCGGGTCGTCTCCTGTTGCGCCGAGCTGTATCGGCACGAACAGCTTCCGCCCCGCGGGGTTAACACGGAGTGAACGGATCGAATTAAGATTGAGGGGAAAGATTCCAGGGTTAATACCCTGTTCGCAATGAAGGAACGGTTGAAACGTATGGTTTACGGACCGTTAAGTCGGCGACATGGCTCGTTCAATGGTTGTTGCGCGGTACGATCTTGGCGACGTCGCGGTAGCGGGTGGCACCGCGCAGCACCATGCCGTCCTCGAATTGCTCGATCATGCCGCGCTGAATTTCCTGCCACGGGGTCTGGTGTTCCGGCACATAATCAAGGCGACCTTGCGCCAACCTGTCGGCTACGGCCTTGCGGCGGGTCTTAGCGTTTCGGCGTCGAGAAGAACGTTCGCCTCCCTGGTATTGAGGTCGATCCGCACCCGGTCGCCCGTCTCGATCAGCGCCAGCCCACCGCCCACGGCAGCTTCGGGCGAGGCGTTGAGAATGGAGGGCGAACCGGAGGTGCCCGACTGCCGACCGTCGCCGATGCAGGGCAGGGAGGTGATGCCCTGCTTCAGCAGAGCGTCCGGCGGCTGCATGTTCACCACCTCCGCCCCGCCGGGATAGCCCACCGGCCCCGCGCCGCGGATGAACAGCAGGGTGAAGGCGTCGATGCCGAGATCGGGATCGTTGATGCGGGCGTGATAATCCTCACGCCCGTCGAACACGACCGCGCGGCCCTCGAAGGCGTTGGGATCGTCGGGGTTGGACAGGTACCGGGCGCGGAATTCGTCGGAAATCACCGAAGTCTTCATGATGGCCGTGTCGAACAGGTTGCCCTTCAGGTTCAGGAAGCCGGATTGTTCGAGCATCGGCTTGTCGTAGCGCATGATGACACGATCGTCGGCGATGGCGGTGTCGCGGCAATTCGCGCCGATGGTCGCGCCATTGACCGTCATGGCGTCTGGGTTTGGCAGTTTGCCGTGTTCGAGAAGCTGGCCGACCACAGCAGGCACGCCACCGGCATGGTGAAAATCCTCGCCGAGATATTCGCCCGCCGGTTGCAGGTTGAGCAGCAGCGGAATGTCGTAGCCGATATCTTCCCAGTCCTGCATCGTCAGCGGCACGCCCAGATGGCTGGCGATGGCCTTCAGGTGGATCGGCGCGTTGGTGGAGCCGCCGATGGCGGAATTGACGACGATGGCGTTCTCGAAGGCGGCGCGGGTCATGATGTCGGAAGGTTTCACGTCTTCCCACACCATGTCGACGATCCGCTTGCCGGTGAGATACGCCATGGCGGCCCGTTCCTTGTGGACGGCGGGAATGGCGGCGGAACCGGGGAGCGACATGCCGAGCGCTTCGGCAAGCGAGTTCATGGTCGTCGCCGTGCCCATCGTGTTGCAATAGCCGGGGGAGGGCGCGGAGGAGGCGACGATGTCGATATATTCCTCCTGGGTCATGTTGCCCGCCGACAGTTCCTTCTTGGCGTGCCATTTGATCGTGCCGGAGCCGGTGCGCATGCCTTTATACCAGCCGTTCAGCATCGGCCCGACGGAAAGCGCGATGGCGGGAATGTTGGCGGTGGCGGCGGCCATCAGCATTGCGGGCGTGGTCTTGTCGCAGCCGATCGTCAGCACGACGCCGTCCAGCGGATAGCCGAACAGGGTTTCCACCAGCCCGAGATAGGCGAGGTTGCGGTCGAGGTTGGCGGTGGGGCGCTTGCCGGTTTCCTGAATGGGGTGGACGGGAAACTCGAAGGCGATGCCGCCCGCCTCGCGGATGCCCTCGCGCACCCGCTCGGCCAGAATGATGTGCTGCCGGTTGCAAGGCGACAGGTCGGAGCCGGATTGGGCGATGCCGATGATCGGCTTGCCGGATTGCAGCTCTTCGCGCGTGATGCCCCAGTTCATGTAACGCTCGATATAGAGCGCCGTCATGTCGTGGTCGTCGGGATTGGCGAACCAGATCTTCGAGCGGGAGTAGCGGCTCCTGAAACCGTAAACATCACCATGAACAGTAATGGGGGCACCCTCGGTGACACCAGCGACCTTGTGCCTGTGAGTATTAGCAATCCGCCCCCGCAATATTTACAATGTACAGGATGCTGACGAAGCCACTGAAAACACCAGCTTCCCCGGCACAGGCAATCGCCTCGATATTTTTGGGAATCAGACCCTTATCTTCAATGACACTGCCACAGCAACCCAGCCTCAGGTCCGCTTAGATGCCGTCGATGACAGCCCAAATGTTGAGGTAACCTTAAGACCTGCCAACACCTCCGGCAATGCCGCTGCGGTCTTTGGCTTCACAGCATCGCCCACCGGTGTTAGCGCCACGGGAGCCGGTACCCACGCAAGCCCCTTAGTCGTCAGCGGCCCCACCGCCGCTGTGAAACAGCGATGGCTCTCCTGATTACACGCCACAGACCGGTTTTACCGGTAATACAAGTTTTGACATCATCTCCAGTGATTTTGGCCCGGTTACCGACACCAATACCGTTCAAATGAATGTATTGGCCAGGATAGAAAACACCTTTAACGGCTGAACAACCTTCCCTGGGAGCCCCCGTTTTAGTCATCGCGGGCACCACCAACAACTTCCAGGATAATGGTATCAATACCACGATTCATGAATTGGGACTGGTAAACCTTGCCTCTTACAACAATACGGGTACCGCTACAGTACAACTGTCAATACCCGCGACCACAGCAGGTGCACCCACAGGAACGCTGAGTGTGACCCTGAGTGGTGGTGTAACGGCTACCGGTAATGGCACTAACAATGTTGTCTTATCGGCCACCGGAGCCAATATTCCAAACCTGAGCACCGTGGTAGATAGTCTGGTCTACACCGCAGATGCGTTGGGCACACCGCATCAACCCCGCACCAGTGGTCTTAACCATGACCCATGGCCCCAACGCCGATATCGACACCCTCAATCTGCTGGCCAGCCGCCCACCGGTGAACCTCTTTAACGCCACGGGGACCACCCCAGATCTGACGGGGACCAACTTCCCCACCGCAGGATCGCCACTGGTGGTAGATGAAGGCACACCACTGGTGTTCTCGACGGCCAATAATAACGCCATCACGGTGGGCTCAGTGGGCACACCCAACCTCGGCACCGAAGACAGCACACAAATCACCGTGACGCTGACACCCACCACCGGCAGCGGAACCCTCGACTTCCCCAACGGTACCGCAGGTGTCACGGTGGGAGGTTCAGCTCCGGTCGTGACCCTCACAGGAACCCCCGCCAATGTCAATGCTGTACTGGCCAACGGCTTACGCTTTAGGCTCACCGCAGGCTTAACAGCACAGCAACGATTCAGGTGACCAGTAACGATGGGGCCACCAGAGACACCAACGACGTGGTGAACTTAGACGTGCGCGCTTTGCCTGCCAACCGCTTTAACGGCAGCAACACCTTCCGGGCACAGGTTTACCCATTAATGTCGGCCTAAACACCGGCTTTGCCCTCAACTCAGCCAATAACCGTGCGCTCTCGGTTAACTTTTACCAGAGCAATGACAACAGCGTTACCGTGGATCTGAATCTGGCCCCCAACACCGGTACTTTATCGCTCACCGGCCAGGGAGCGGCCTCAGGAACCGTATCAAGTGTCAGCTTCATAGGAAACAATACGGGAACCCTACAGTTGGTGGGCTCACAGGCAAATATTAATACCGTCCTCAATAGCCTCGTGTATAACTCGGTTAATGCTGCGGGCACCATTGATCTCACCATGACCAGTACCAGTATCGACGAGGGCGTAGGAGATACGGGGACTGAAGATGTGGTGCGCTTCAATGTACAAAACAGCACGCCCATCAACAGTCTGAGTGGTACCAGTACCATTAATGGCTTCACCAATACCAGCGGCAACACCCCACTGCCGTTGCGCACGGTCTCTGATACCACCACCGTGGACGATCGCATTGACTTCGGGCAGGGCGACAGACCGAGTCTGGTGACCAGTGGCGCCCTTACCGTCACGACGAATACATGGCCCACACTCAGCGTCGCTGACGATAACACGACGGTGACAACCACGCTGACGCCGCCTAACTTTGGCATCCTCAGCGATCGGACAGGAAATAGTTTCGGAAATGTGGGACTGACCTCGGTCAGCGGTGCGGGCACTAACGCCTCTCCTCTGGTGCTGAACGGTACACCCGCACAGATCAACGCTGCGCTACTGAACCTTCGTTTTACGCCAGACAATGGTGTAACCAGCGGAACCACGGGTGACTTAACCATTGTTACTTCTGACCTAGTCAATTCAGACACCGACAATATCGCCATTCTGGTGGAGCGTCCAAACCTGCCGGCGACGGTTAGCGGTAACCCGAACCCTGCGGGCACGGTATTTAGAGCGGTTTACCAGCTCGGTCGTGACAAACTGCCTGAGATCGTTGTCAATGACATTACCATCAGCGCCGACGAAATCGGTAACGGTGCTCAGATTCAAATTGTTCGCTATAACGACAATGATCCCACCACCACCGCTGATGACGATACAACGATATTGAGAGCCGTCACCCTGAATGCCCCCAATGCAGGCCTTGGCGAAAGCGTTAGCTTTAATAACCAAACCAACCGGGCCACGGTGAGAGTGAACTTCTCAGCCGGCGGTTCACCGGTACTCAGCACAAGCTTGAAAGATGGTACGGGTAAAATAGGTGGCGTACTCACCGGTGGAAACATCGATAACTCCGATACGTCTTCTACAGCCGCAGCAGACCATCCCTTTGACTTCTTTGTCTTCCCCGAACGGGCACAGTACGCCGTTGAAGACTACTTCTCGGGCTCCAATAACCGAGGACGCTGGTATTTGATTAACACCAGTACCTCTTCAGCCACGGGCTTAGGCCGTCTCTCAATGATCTTTGACTCTAACGGCGGATTCAATCTTCAGAACGGGCTTAACAACACCAGTGATGTCACCACCGGACTGGCGAAAAACCCGGTGAACGGAGACGTCTATTATGTAGATGACAACGGTGCAAGCAACGGCACACTGATCCGATGGATACCATCTCGCGGGATTGAAAACAATCGGGGCGGCAGCAATTCATCAACGGACCCATTCTTACGTCGCGGAAACCTAAGTGTCAATAACGGAACGGGAACGGTTTATAACTTCAACGATAAGCCCGCCCGTTTGGTGTTTAACTCCACCGTCAATGGCGGAACCACAACACCGATTCTCTATGCTTCTTCAGGCTTCGTTAAAAACGATGGTACCGGAAACCTCTCTGGCTTCTATCGCTTAACGGGCTTCGAAGGCGCAGACACCACCAATACTGGCGCGGTCACCGAGCAGAATATCCGTCTGATGGTTGACGGTGACTTTGGCCTTGAAGAACTTGGACTCACAAAAGCGCTCACCAATAGTGGCGATTTAACCTTTGAGCCCGACACTGATACTTCAGCAACGGCAAATAATCACATGTTCCTTACCACTGCAAGTCAAATCTATGTATCCAGGCTCCCTGTGCCCAATACGGGCACTGCAGATGTCATTATGGATAACATTTCATTGTCTCCGATTATTGACACCCTCAGACATGATGGAACCCCAACTGGAATTGCGCCCACGGATTTTGTTGGATTGTCTATAGACGGTGAGTGGTCCACGGGCTCACGCTCTTTCTTAGTCATTACACGCTACCCAGCACCTCAGGGTAACTTGTCCAGACTGTATCGTGTGACTTACACCATTACCCCCTCAGGTAATGCCTCCACACCGACGGCAGTGTCGCTAACAGGAGCAACACTGCTGAGCAACGGTAATTTTGGATCTACCTATCCAGTAACAGCCTTCAATCCAGCAGGTCCAATCCCATTGGTTGATATTACTGGCGCTCACCAGCCTTAGCTTTTAAATAATATTGAGGAGTTTTAGGAACTCCTCAATATTTGAAAAGTACTTTATTTATAGAAACTACTAACTCAATGTACATAAGGATTCTCTCGAACATGAAAGCACCTCTCTCTCTTACTGGCCACCAGCTTTGGTCTCAGTCTCGCGCCCCCGTTTTTTCGCCCAGTCCACTGCCTCAAAACCCAGGCCCGGGCCAAGCACGAAGCCGATAAATACGATGGCTACGAAGAGCTTCTAATCGAAAACGGCGGCGATCTGCCTTCTGATCATTGGGCTTCAAGCACCGTTGAAGAACTCATTAAAAAGTATTGCGGAATTATGGTGGGCTACCCCAATAATACCTTTCGCGGCAATAGCCAGGTCAATCGCTACGAACTCGCCGCCGCCCTTTATAAGCTCATGCAGTGTATTGAAGAGACTACCATTACCAGCGAAGCACCCGACACGAGCAAACTGGCCACCCGCGACGACCTACAAAAAATTGCCGCCTTGCAAAAAGAGTTTTCAGAAGAGCTGGGCGTGCTCAACGCCGAGCGCGTGGCTCTCGAAAAACGGGTGAGCGCGCTTGAACAAGTCAAGGTCAAAGGCAGCGTGGAGTTTCGCTACCGCGAACGGATTGCCGTGACCGACGGTACCGTCGAGAGTTCTCCATTGTTTGCGGGGGGCAATACCTCTCCGCAGCGCCGCGTCACCCCAGAGGGTGTGGTAGAACAACGGGATCCCGCCACAGAAAACACGCTGGCTTTTAATAACAATATTAACCAGTATGGTCGCGACCGTTTTGGAGTGCCCAATATCTATAACAGCCCTGCCGAAGCCAATGTCAGCATTGATGATCTGGTGCCCTTTCGTTTGCGCACCCAACTCAACGTCGAAGCCGCTTTGCACCCCTGGGCCAAAGCCAATCTGCTGGTGGAAATGTTCGATCTGACCAACGCCTCTTCGGGCTTGACCACGACCCCGTTAAGCGTCAATAATGGCGGTCATGACGGTAATGAAGGCACGCCCGATGGTGCTGTCTTTGTGTTTCGCCAGGCCTTTATGGAGCTGCAGGCTCCTGACTCCCCTGCACGCCTAAGAGCGGGTATGATGAATCTCAAGCCGGTACTCAATACGGGCACCCGCTTTAATAGTTTGTTTAATCAGGGCAGCTGGA
>CAVQDK010000009.1:0-79391 GCA_963711195.1 uncultured Alphaproteobacteria bacterium | reverse complement strand
GACGCGCAATCCTTCAGCACCCGATACGAAAGGCTGGACGGATCGATGCCGATGGCGATGGTGAAAATGCGGATACCTTCGGCCTTCGCATTGTCGCAGCGCTTTTTCATAAGAATGTCGGCTGGAAGAGAGCTACTGGCACGGGATGCAATGCTACGTTGCCCGGCGGCAGCGTTCGCCGATGGGACGAGTGAAATCGAGACGTGCTGTCGGTGGAGTCGAACTCCTGGCCTCCATCGTGTTCTCACCGTCGGACATGACGACCATATAACGATTGGAGCCAAGTCACTCGCCACCGATTCCGCAAAGCCGAATGGTTCGCGGTGGTCGAGCAACATATGCCCCCAAATAATTCCCTGCGGCATATACGTGTGGCCTCACGTCCATGGAATCAATGTTCGCTTTAGATCGTTGTCCTTAGACGACACGAATGGCGTCAGCTTCTGGACGCACTCCACATTCAGGATGCCTGTGAATTTTTCTCTGTCGTAGAACGGCTTGTTGCTTTCATCGTTCCAGACGGAGGTGACGCAACCGGCCCAACCTCGATGGTCGGGTGTGTTGCAGACTTGATAGGCAGGACCGTAGTCGATATCGCACCGCTTCCGTTCCCGTAGGTCGTTATGCCGTCCCGCGTAGTATGAGATGTTCCTCCATCCGGCAGTTGGTTCTGCTGAGTTTCGTTGGATTGCATATAGCAATCGCTGTTGCCGTAGTAGCCTTCGCCCAAGATGCGAACCCAGGGCTTGGAGGCGTTGTCGGTTCCGACGTTGACGAGCTGGTTGAACGGCACGACGCCGATCTTGGCGTCCTCGTAGGGCTCGAAATGGTCGACGAAGGACTTGGCCGCTTTCTTCAGATCGCTCATCTTCGTGCCGTGCATGGAGAACGAATTGTCCAGCACGAGGGAGACGCGAATATCCCGCGAGCCGACGCGTCCGGCAGGCCCACCGTCGCGCTTGCGCCGATCTGCGTGCTCTGTTCGCCGAACATGCCCATGATGAAGTGGCGCTGCTGGTAGCTGGTTTCCACCGTGATGCTGTTGTCGTTCTTTGTCAGTTTGACGAGCCGGGCGCCCGCGCCGCCTTCGACGAACCCCTCTGCACGGAAGTTGGCATCGAGATAATCCTCCGCGGCCGCCTCCATGTCGCCCTTCTTCACCTTGTTGCCGTTGCGGTTGTCCTTCTCGCCGTTGACGACGAGTATGGCAGCCGCGAGTGCCGCAGAGTCGGTGCTTTCCTGCAAGTTGTTCTGCACCCGGATAAGGTTGGCCCCGTCCAGCACCACGCCGACACCTGCAGCGACCACCGGCATGAGCGCGGCCATCATGATGTTGATGGAGCCGCGCTTGTCGGCGAAGAACGAGCGTGGGCGCGGGCGTTGTCGTTCGGGCGCGTTGGTGGAAGTCTGGCTGCGGTCGTTCGTCATGTTCGGGTTCCTAACGCAAGTTCACGAACGAACGATTGTCCACTTCAATGGTGAAGGAATGGGCCGGTGCCGCACCCGCGGGTAGGTCTCGTTGCGAAGGTGGTGAACGGCCCGTTACGCGGTCCCGCCAGGCCGGTTCAGCCGTTTACAGATATGGCCCGCAACGCAAAAGCGGCGCTCCGATGGAACGCCGCTCTCGCCGTTTCGTCATCGGTGCCGGAGCGCCTACTGGGTCAGGCGCACGGCGGCCAGATAGCGGGTGATCTCGTCGGCGATCTCCTCGAAGACATCGTCCAGCTGGCCGCTGTTGTTGAAGGAGAAGTGCCACTTGTCGTCCGTCGCGCACTCCTTCAGCGCCTGGTAGGAGGCGGACCCCGTCGGCACCCCCAACGCGATGGTGAAGACGAGGATGTCCTCGTCCTTGGCCGCCGCGCAGCGCGATGCCATCAGGGTGTCGGCTTCCGACGGATTGTCCGGTCTCGTGCAGCACGACGCGCGAGCGCTGACCCGATCGTCCGGGTTGTGGCGCGAGACGACCGCCGGGTCGATCACGGCTGTACTCCTTCGGTTTCTGCGTGTTCTTGCCGTCCGACATGATGACCATGAAGCGGTTGTCGTGGTCGTTGCTCGTGCCGCTGGTGGCGTAGGGCAGCGGTTCGCGTGGGTCGAGCATGATGCGGCCCCATTCGACACCCTGCGGAATGTAGGTTTCACCGTCCGGACGCATCTGGTTGGCGGCGCTCACCAGAGCTGCCGTTGTTGTTCGTCAGCTCCGTGATCGTCGGCGGGCATTGGGTGTTGGTCAGACCGATGAACTTCTTGTTGTCGTAGAACGATTTCTCGCTGTCGTTACCGGCACGGGAGTTGACGCAACCGTCCCAGCGTGAACGTCTGGCGATGTTCCTTCATCCTGGCAGGTCGTGACCGGCCCGCCGCGTGTCTCGTCGCACTGTTCGTATGTGGTATCTCACGTAGACCGGCGCCCCGTTGTCCCAGTAGGTCTCGTTCCAGCAGACATTGGTGCCGTCGCGCACTTCGCATTTGCGACGCGTTCTTTCTCTGCCGTTTGGATAGGTATCGCGGCTGCCGTTAACCATCCGCAATTGGTACGGCCTGTGACCGGGATTGTTGGTCGAGCATTGCTCGCTGATAGGTCACCTTGTCGTCGTCAGGCATGACCTCCAGCCAGCTCTTGCCGCG
Organism: uncultured Alphaproteobacteria bacterium; assembly: GCA_963711195.1. GTDB lineage: Bacteria > Pseudomonadota > Alphaproteobacteria > Rhizobiales > Rhizobiaceae > Pseudahrensia. The sequence continues at coordinate 76,763 of CAVQDK010000009.1, read as the reverse complement.
CTTGTCGGTGCCCACATTGACGTAGGTGGCAAACGGTACGATGCCGATATCCGTGTGCGGCGAGTCCTTGAAGTATTTGGCGAATTGCTTTCGTCGCCTTCTTCAGGTCGTTGATGCGGTTGCCGTACATCGAATAGGAATTGTCGAGCACCAGTGCGATGCGCGCCTCGATGTCTTCCGGTCCCTGATAGTCCGCCCGGGCGGTGACGCTCACAAGGCTTTCCGACGTGCCGAACATGCCCATGATGAAATGCTTTTGGGTGAAGGAAGCTTGTACCGTCACGTCATCGTCGGTGATCGTCAGTCCGTTCAGTGAGGCCTTGGGCCCGGTGCGCGAGCGGAAGTTGGCGTCGAGAAACTTGACCGCGACCGTGTTCACGTCCGCGTCCCTATAGTCCGGGTTCTTCGATACGTGGGAAGCGGCGGCGAGGGCGGCCGTATCGGCGCTTTCCTGCAGATGGTTCTGGATGCGGATGAGGTTGGCCCCGTCCACCACCACGCCGACGCCGGCTGCGACGACGGGCATAAGCGCTGCCATCATGATGTTGATGGATCCGCTGCGGTTGCGCAGAAAGGCTCTGCGCGCTCCCGGCTTCATGGTGTTGCGGCTGTTTGGGGCTTCGGTCATCTGGTATGCTCCACGACGGCGGATAGAATTTGCTGTCGTGCAATCTACCGGCGGGGTGTGAAGGAACCGGATGCAAATAGAGCGATAATTCGCTGGTTCGGGCCGATAATCCGTTAACCGTTAATCGCGGGTTTATGCGGCCTCGGCGCTGCCATCCGTGTCGTCCACACCGGCCATCAACAGGCCCAGTTCGCCTTCCGAAGTCTCCGGCGACCGTTCGCCCACGATCACCCCGTCGAACATTACCAGCACCCGGTCCGACAGGGCGCGTATCTCGTCTAGCTCGACGGAAACGAGCAGCACCGCCTTGCCTGCATCGCGCATTTCGATGATGCGTTTGTGGATGAACTCGATGGCACCGACGTCGACGCCCCGTGTCGGCTGGCCGATCAGCAGCACCTCCGGGTCGCGCTCCATTTCCCGTGCCAGGACGATCTTCTGCTGGTTGCCGCCGGAGAAGTTGGCTGTCTTCAGGCGCGGGTTCGGCGGGCGGATATCGTAGCGTTCGATCTTTTCCTCGGCTTCGGCACGCATGGCGGCGATGTCGAGGAACGGGCCGGACAGAAAACGGTCGTCACCGTGGTAGCCCAGCACCGCGTTCTCGTTCTCCTCGAACGGCAGGACGAGGCCTTCGTGGTGGCGGTCTTCCGGCACATGGGCCAGATGCCGTTCGCGCAGCCGGGCCGGGTCATCCCCCGCGATGGGCTCGCCTGCCAGCAGGATGTCGCCGGATTTGGCAGGGCGCATTCCGGCAATGGCCTGCAACAGTTCCGACTGCCCGTTGCCCGCGACACCTGCAATGCCGACGATCTCACCCGCGCGCACGTCGAGCGAAACGGACTTTACCATGTCCACGCCGCGCCCGTCGCGCACGGTGAGATTGCGGACGGACAATTTCACCGCGCCCGGTTCGGCAGGCTCCTTGTCCACCTGCAACAGGACGCGCCGTCCGACCATCAACTCGGCCAGCTCTTCCGGCGACGTTTCCGCCGTCTTGCGCGTTGCCACCATTTCGCCACGCCGCATGATGGAGACGGCATCCGTCACCGCCATGATCTCCCGCAGCTTGTGGGTGATGAGCAGCACCGTTTTGCCCTGGTCCTTCAACTGCCCGAGAATACGGAACAGGTGGTCGGCTTCGGCGGGGGTGAGCACGCCGGTGGGTTCGTCGAGAATGAGAATGTCGGCCCCGCGATAGAGTGCTTTCAGGATCTCCACCCGCTGTTGCAACCCGACCGGCAGATCGCCCACCACAGCGTCCGGATCGACCGCCAGCCCGTATTCCTGCTCCAGCCGCACCAGTTCGGCACGCGCCTTCGTCAGCGACGGCCCGAGAAAGCCGGAATCCTCCGCCCCCAGCACGACGTTTTCCAGCACCGTGAAATTGTCCACCAGCATGAAATGCTGGTGGACCATGCCGATACCGAGCGCGATGGCTGTCTGGCTGTCGGCGATGTTCACAACCTTGCCGCCGACGGAAATGACGCCGCTGTCGGCCTGATAGAAGCCGTAGAGAATCGACATGAGCGTCGATTTCCCCGCCCCGTTTTCCCCCACGATCCCGTGGATCGACCCGCGGGCGATCGTGACAGTTCGATATCCTTGTTGGCCTGCACCGGGCCGAAGGACTTCGAAATGTTGGAAAGCTGAATGGCGGGGGCTGTATCGGTCATGAATCGAGCCTAGCGCGCGGGTTCCCGCGACGCTAGAAGCGGGGCATGCGGAATTTCACTTTCAACACCACCCCGTCCATCGTCTTCGCGAGCGGCGCGGCGTCCGAGATGCCGGACACAACGGCTGCTCATCTGGGCAAGCGCGTGTTGGTCGTCACCGATGCGGGCATCATGCGGCTCGGGCTGGCCGATGGTGGGATCGCGGCTTTGCGCGGGCAGGGCATCGACGTGACGGTTTTCGACGCGGTCGAGGCAGACCCATCGCGGGCAACTGTGGAAGCTGCGACCGAAGCCGCGCAAGGCATGACCGGCATCGTCGGGTTCGGCGGCGGGTCTTCAATGGACGTCGCCAAGCTGGTGGCTCTGCTGGCCGGTTCCGGCGGAAGCCTCGACGACGCCTGGGGCGTCGGCAACGCCAAGGGACCGCGCCTGCCGCTGGTGCTCATACCGACGACGGCTGGCACCGGTTCGGAAGTCACCCCCGTTTCCATCATCACGGTCGATGGCGATACGAAACTCGGCGTCGTCTCCCCCGTCATTCTACCCGACATCGCGGTACTCGACCCGTCGCTGACGCTCGGCCTGCCCGGACCGGTAACGGCGGCAACCGGTATCGACGCCATGGTCCACGCCATCGAAGCCATCGCCTCGGCGTCCGCCAACAACAACCCGATCTCCCGCACATTGGGCGAACAGGCGCTGCGGCTGCTCGGTGCCAATATCGAAACGGCCGTCCATAACGGCACGGATGAGGATGCACGGGGCGCGATGCTGCTCGGCTCGATGCTGGCCGGACAGGCCTTCGCGAACTCGCCGGTGGCCGCCGTTCACGCGCTCGCTTACCCGATCGGCGGGATGTTCCACGTGCCGCATGGTCTTTCCAACGCCCTGGTGCTGCCCCATGTGCTGCGCTTCAATGCGGGCAATGCGGAGGCCGCTACCATCTACGCCGGTCTTGCCCCGCTCGTCTTTCCGGACATCGACATGAGCGGGAACGAACAGTCTATCACCGCCATCTTCTGCGACCGGCTGGCGACGCTGGCGCTCGATCTCGGCCTGCCGCCACGCCTGCGCGATCTCGACATTCCCGAAGACGCCTGCGCCACGATGGCAAAAGCCGCGATGGGGCAGACGCGGTTGCTGGTCAACAACCCGCGCGAGGTCACCGAGGCAGACGCGTTAGCGATCTACCGGGCCGCCTGGTGAGTGGAGCGCCTCGCCCCCACAATGCGCGAAGACTACCCGCTCCACCGCGCGCTCCAGACCCGGTGGGACGACATCGACGTCTACGGTCACGTCAACAACGTGGTCTATTTCTCCTATTTCGACACAGCCATCAACGGCTGGTATCTGCAGGCCGGTCTGCTGGAAATACCCGCCACCGACGCCCTGTTTCTGGTCGTGGAGAATGCCGCGCAATTCTTTGCCGAGATCCGCTTTCCCGCCCCGGTCGATGCCGGTATCCGCGTCGAACGGTTGGGCTCGTCCTCGGTCACCTACGACATCGCGCTCTTCGTGCCGGACCGGGACGAGGCTTGCGCGCGGGGCCGCTACACCCACGTGCTGGTGGATACCGAACAGCGCCGTCCGATCCCGATCGAAGGTCATCGCCGCGCCGCGCTGGAGGCCTTGGCATGAGCGACGCCAGCGACAACCTTCGCCTTCAGGCGCTGGAAGAGCTTGCCGCCCATCAGGCGAGCGAGATCGAAAGCCTGTCGGAGCAGGTGCGCGACCAGTGGCAGCGCATCGACGACCTGACGGCCTCCCTGTTGCGCCTGCGCGACCGCCTGTCGGAAGTGGAAGACGGTGGCGCCGGCCCGCACGAAAACACACCTCCCCCCCATTATTGAGGCGACCATGGACATTCAGCGCGAAGAAACGGAATCCAAAGGCCGCTACCACGTGACGGTCGATGGCCACGAGGCGGAGATGACCTTCTCCAAACTCGGCACGACCAAAATCATCATCGACCATACTGGCGTGCCGGAGGAACTGCGCGGACAGCATGTCGGCGTGGCGCTCGTCACCCGCGCAGTGGAAGATGCCCGTCGCGACGGCATCACCATCGTGCCGCTGTGCCCGTTCGCCGCCGCGCAGTTCCGTCGCCACACCGAATGGGCTGACGTTCTCGCCAGATAGTCGACGACTGACAATGTCCGCAAAGACCCTCCACCCCTTCGCGCCGCCGATCGTGTTCATCGGCATACTGGCGGCGTTCGTGGGGTTTGCGTCCACCTTCGCGCTGGTTCTGGCAGGCTTGCGCTCGGTTGGGGCGACTGATGCGGAGGCGGCGTCCGGTCTGATGGCGCTGCTCGTTACCTGCGGCACGTTTTCCATCATCATGTCGTGGAAAACACGGATGCCGATCGCCGGTGCCTGGTCGGCCCCCGGTGCGGCGCTCTTGATACTCACTGGCGAACCGGCAGGAGGGTTTCCCACTGCGGTGGGGGCGTTTGTCGTCTGCTCGGTACTGATTGTCATTGCCGGTCTGTTGCGGCCTTTCGGACGGCTGGTCGGTCGCATACCGGCCCCGTTGGCCGCTGCCATGCTGGCGGGCGTCCTGTTGCCCATCTGTCTGGCACCTATGCGGGCCATCGGAGACAATGTCTGGTTCGGCCTTCCCATTCTGGTCGCATGGGTGGTGGGACTGAGCGTCCACCGCCTGCTGGCCGTGCCCTTCGCGCTGGCAGCGTTCGTTGCGGTGCTGATATTCGGTGTCGGGTTCGAGGAGGGCTGGACGAATGGTCTGGCTGAGGCGGCCATTCCCCATCCGACTTTCGTCTGGCCAACCTTCACATTGGCCGCGACCCTGTCCATCGCGCTGCCCCTGTTCGTGGTCACGATGGCGTCGCAGAACGTGCCCGGCCTCGCCGTTCTGCGCGCCAACGGCTACGCGCCGGATCAGGCTCCGCTTCTGCTAGGGACCGGTTTGCTGGGCGCAATCGGCGCGCTGTTCGGCGGCCATGCGATCAATCTGGCCGCGATTACCGCTGCGATGGTGGCCGGTGAGGAAGCGGGGCCGGACAGGTCCGCCCGCTGGGGCGGGGCGGTGATAAACGGCCTGTCCTATATCGTCATCGGCACCACGGCGGGCGCGACGGTCGCGTTCGTGTCGCTGGCTCCGCCTGTGCTGATCGAAGCTGTGGCGGGTCTGGCGCTCGTTTTCGCGTTCACGGCGGCGGCGCAGACGGCGTTTGCCGACGAACGACTACGTCCGGCAGCCGCCGTCACCTTTCTCGCCAGCGCGTCCGGCATCACCATTCTCGGCATTTCCGGCGCGTTCTGGGGTCTGCTCGCGGGTATCACTATAATGCTGCTGCAACCGCGCAAAACCGACAATGCCTAGCTCGCAACGAAAGGCGACTAAGTGGTCGCCCGGCGCTGGCTACGCCGCCCCTCGGAGCGAGGACCGCATGTCTTCTGCGTGAGAGCGAACTAGAACTTCGTCCGCGCCCGCAGGGCTGCCGAGAGCGTGCCCTCGTCGAGATAGTCCAGTTCCCCGCCCACCGGCACACCATGGGCCAGACGGGAAATGGCGACGTCGGTGCCATCGAGACGATCGGTGAGATAGTGGGCGGTGGTCTGTCCCTCCACCGTTGCGTTGACGGCGATGATGATTTCGCGCACGTCTCCCTTCCCCGCACGGTCGACCAGAGGCGCGATCGCCAGATCGTCCGGGCCGATGCCGTCGAGGGGGGACAGGGTGCCGCCAAGCACATGGTAGAGCGCGTTCATCGCGCCGCCCGCCTCGTTGGCCCGCTCCAGCGCCCACAGGTCCGACACGTCTTCCACCACGATGATGGTGGAACGGTCGCGGCGCGGGTCGGAGCAGACGTGGCACGGGTCGGACACGTCGATATTGCCGCAGGTGCCACATTCACCGACGGCCACCACGGCATCGGCGAGAGCGTCGGACAGTGGCGCCATCAGTGCGTCCTTGCGCTTGACGAGATGCAGCGCCGCCCGGCGGGCCGAGCGGGGCCCAAGACCGGGCAAGCGGGCCAGAAGCTGGATCAGCCGTTCGATTTCATGGCCCGACGATGCGGGCGCTGCGGGTGGGGGAAAGCGGTCCGTCATGCGGGCGGGCGTCCGGCTTCGGTCTTCGCCCCCGTTTCGGGCGCGCTTTCCACCGTGCTCTTGTCGAGCAGGAACGCCGCCTCGCGCCCCGCGCTGTTGGCGGCATTGGCGGCGGCGGTCGCTTTGCGGCGCTTGTCGCGCAGGCTGGTCTGTACGATGCGCAATTTGCGGATACGGCGCGGGTCGGCCTCCAGAATGCGGAACTCGTAGCCCGGCAGGCCCGTCACCACCTCGCCGCGAACGGGAATGGTGCCCGCCAGCGCGTAGACGAGACCGCCAAGCGTATCAACGTCGTCCCCCAGCTGGCCCGGTTCGAACTCGACGCCGAGCAGCTCCGACACCTTGTCCAGTTCCATGCGGGCATCCACCGTCCACAGCCCGTCGCCATCGGCCTTGATCTGCGGTTCGGTGCCGTCCTCGTCGTCGTGCTCGTCCTCGATCTCGCCGACAACCTCTTCCACGATGTCTTCCAGCGAAACCAGTCCGTCGGTCCCGCCATACTCGTCGATGACCAGCGCCATCTGGGTGCGCGTCGCCTGCATTCGCGTCATCAGGTCCGCGGCGAGCATCGAGGGTGGGACGAACAGCACGCGGCGCACGATGTTGGAATCAGCCAGCGACTTCTTCAGATCGACGGTACCGAGATCCAGCGTCGAATCCGGCTTCTTGCTATCCTTGCGCGCCCGATCGGCCTTGGCCGTCATGTAGAGCAGCAGATCCTTCACCAGCACCATGCCGCGCGGGTCGTCGAGGTTCTCGTCATAGACCGGCAGGCGGGAATGGCCGGTCTCCTCGAAACAGGCCAGCACGTCAGCGAGGCTCGACGCGCGGTCGACGGCACGCACTTCGGCACGGGGCACCATCACGTCCTCGACCCGCCGTTCGCGCAGGCGCAGGATGTTGGTGATCATCGCCCGCTCTTCGGGCGAAAACGCGTGTTCGCCCGCGCCGCCCGCTTCCAGCGCTTCCGACAGATCCTCGCGCAAAGTGTTCGGCTGGCGCAGGCGCAGGCCGGTCATGATGCGGGACCAGAACCCTTCACGTTTCAACTCAACCGCGGGTTGATGAACCAGCGAATGGTCCGCGCGAATGGGCGTTTGCCGGGCGTGTTCGGGACTAGACGGGTCGCCGGACGCCGGTTCGCTCGTCTTCTCCTGGGGCTGAATGGCGGTCTGGTCGGGGGAAACGGGGTTGGGCATGGGGGTCCGGGAACGGTGTGGCGGCAGGCCCATTCGGGCCGAAGGATGGAATGGTGGTGGAACGTTCTATGTCAGATAGGGATCGGATATTCCCAGACCAGACAGAATGCGCCGCTCCTTATCCTCCATCTCGTCGGCTTCCGTGTCGTTTTCGTGGTCGTGACCCATAAGGTGCAGGGCACCGTGCACGAGAAGGTGGGTGGTGTGGGCGCGGAACGTCTTGTCCTGCTCTTCCGCCTCGCGCTCGACGGTCTCGAAGGCCAGCACGATGTCGCCCAGCAGAACCGGGTCGCCGGTTTCGAAGGACAGCACGTTGGTCGGCTTGTCCTTGCCGCGATGGTCCCTGTTCAGCTGGCGCACCTGATCGTCGTCGGTGAACAGCACGCTGACTTCCGCGTCCTTGGCGACTTCCTCCTGCACGAGCGCGTGCCGAACGGCCTTCGCCGCCAAGGCTTCAGCCGCTTCTTCACCCCCCAGGGCATCCGCCCACCGGCGGTCGGCGAAGGCGCAGTCCACCTGAACCATCAGCGCGCGAGCTTCTGCGCGCTCGCCCGGTCGTAAGCGCGCACGATACGGCCGACGAGCTTGTGGCGCACGACGTCGGACGCGTCGAAGGCGATGGCGTCGATGCCCTCAATATCCGGCAGCAGGTCCAGCGCCTCTACCAGACCGGAAACCTGATTGTTGGGCAGGTCGATCTGCGACGGGTCGCCCGTCACGATCATCCGCGAGCCTTCGCCAAGGCGGGTCAGGAACATCTTCATCTGCATTGACGTGGTGTTCTGCGCCTCGTCGAGGATGATCGCGGCATGGGCAAGTGTCCGACCGCGCATGAAGGCCAGGGGGGCGATTTCGATGATGCCTGCCGTCAGCGCCCGCTCCACCCGTTCCGGCGCCATCATGTCGTAGAGCGCATCATAAAGGGGGCGAAGGTAGGGATCGACCTTCTCCTTCATGTCGCCGGGCAGGAAGCCCAACCGTTCGCCCGCTTCGACCGCTGGCCGCGACAGGATGATGCGGTCCACCGCGCCGCGTTCCAGCAGGGCTGCGGCATGGGCGACGGCCAGATAGGTCTTGCCCGTGCCGGCTGGCCCGGTGCCGAACACGAGTTCGGAGCGCTCCATCGCGCGGATGTAGCTGTTCTGCGTGGGCGTGCGGGCGTGGATCGTCTTGCGGGTGGTGGAGATGGCCGCCATCGACAGCTTCGCGCCGGGTTTGGCGGGTGGCGATGGTTTGGCTTCGTCCAGACGACCGGATTGGCGGATCGCCCCTTCCACATCACCGGCCAAGACATCCTGACCGGCGCTTAGACGTTCGTACAGAACATCCAGCACAGAACAGGCGCGGGTTACATCGTCCGGGCTGCCGTGCAAATGGACTTCGTTACCCCGCGCCACCGCTTCGAGCTGCAGGTCGCGTTCGATGATGGCAAGATGCTGGTCGTATTGGCCAAACAGGGCGCGGGCACGGTCGTTGTCATCGAACGCCATGACGCGCCGGTCGAGATCGGTGCTGCTTTCGGGAATGGGCGGTGCGGCTTCGTCGTCGAGATGCGGGGGGTCGGTGACGAAAGCGGGCAGGTCTTCGGGTGTGGTGTTGTTCAAGCGGCGTCCTTGGTGTGGGCGTCGACAGGCGTGCCGACGAGGCTGTTGGGATGGGCTTCGGTGATCGTCACCGGCACGATGTCGCCGATGGCACCGGCGGATGTCGGCACGATGACGCTTTGCAGATAGGGCGAGCGGCCGATCAGTTGGCCGTCCGTCTTGCCGCGCTTCTCCAGCAGCACGTCCATGCGCTTGCCGATGCAACCTGCATTGAAGGCGTGTTGCTGCTCGTTCAGCAATGCCTGTAGACGCACGAGACGCTCCGCCTTCACGGCTTCCGGCACCTGGTCTTTCAGGTCAGCACCGGGGGTGCCGGGGCGGGTGGAATATTTGAATGAGAAGGCCTGCGCATACTTCGTGTCCCGCACGATCTGCAACGTCGCCTCGAAGTCGGCGTCCGTCTCGCCGGGAAAGCCGGAAATGAAATCGCCGGAAATAGCGATGTCCGGCCGAGCGTCGCGCACCCGGGCGATGATGTCGAGATAATGCGCCGCAGTGTGACGCCGGTTCATCGCTTTCAGGATGCGGTCGGAACCGGCCTGAACGGGCAGGTGCAGATAGGGCATGACCACGTCGAGGTCGCGGTGGGCCTCGATCAGGTCGTCGCTCATGTCGTTGGGGTGGGACGTGACGTAGCGCAGCCGCGCGATGCCGGGCACTTCGGCCAGTTCGCGCAGCAGGTCGCCCAAACCCATCGTAGAAGCGCCTCGGCTTTCCCCGTGCCAGGCATTCACGTTCTGGCCCAGCAGAGTGATTTCCCGCACCCCGGCCTCGGCCAGCGACCGCGCTTCGGTCAGGATTTGCGCGCGGGGCCGCGAGACTTCCGCACCCCGCGTGTAAGGCACGACGCAGAAGGTGCAGAACTTGTCGCAGCCTTCCTGCACCGTGAGAAACGCGGTCACGCCTCGGGCGGCGACCTGCCGTTTCGTGGCGGCGGGCAGGTGCTCGAACTTGTCTTCCACGGCATAGTCGGTGACGACCTGCGGGCCGTTACGAGCCACATCGGCCACGATCTCGGGCAGGCGGTGATAGGTCTGCGGACCAACGACCAGATCGACCGCCCGCTCCCGCGCGATGATCTCCTCGCCCTCCGCCTGCGCCACGCAACCGGTGACGCCGATGGTCAGGGGGCGGTCGGTCTTCGCGCGGGCTTCCTTCAGTTTGCGGATGCGACCGAGATTGGAATAGACCTTTTCGGCCGCTTTTTCGCGAATATGGCATGTGTTGAGCAGCACGAGGTCGGCGTCTTCCATGCTGTCGGTCTGAGCATAGCCGTCCGTCTCCAGCGCGTCGCCCATACGCGCGGAATCATAGACATTCATCTGGCAGCCCCAGGTCTTGATGAAGACCTTTTTCTCGCCGTCGAGCCGTTGCGCGTCCGCCATGCGGTTTGTGCCGTGTTGTGAGGTTCGATCCTATCTAGGCACGCCGGGAGGCCGAGTCGAGATGGGTTGCCGTCAGCGCATCTGGCGAATGGCGCGGGCCGCCTGCGCTGCGATGACCTTGCGGTCGGAACCGGCATCCAGATGCAGCGGCGGGCTGCAATGCACGGTCACGTCCAGCGCACCTTTCGCGACGAGGGGCAGCAGGTTTTCTCCCAGCCCGATTTCGCCCGGCCAGGCGATGTCGGCCATCTCCGCCCGCCCGACGGGAAGTCCGTGCAGGCGGTCGTATCGTAGCGCCACCGGCAGCACCGTGGCGCGTTCCAGCCCGGTCTTGGCCAGCGCCAGCTTGGCCGCCTCGAAGAGAGGTGTCTTGAACGGCAGCAGCACGTTGCCGTCTGAGGTCGTGCCTTCCGGAAACAGCACGATGACCTCGTGGGCGGCCAGCCGCTCGGCGATCTCATCCGCCTGTGCCCCGGCCTTGCGGCGCTCCTCGCGGGCCACGAAGATCGTGCGCTGCATCTTTGCCAGCCAGCCGAACAGGGGCCAGGTCGCCATGTCCGCCTTGGCCACGAAACTCATCGGCGCAAGCGTTGAAAGCACCGGGATGTCCAGCCAGCTGACATGGTTGGCGACGATGAGCAGAGGTCTGTCCGTCGGCAGCGGAGCGGTGAGGTGAACGCGCACTCCGAACAGTCGTGTGACGATGCGGTGAAAGACCATCGGCAGCACGGCCGGCATGGCGCGAGTTCGTAGCCATCAGCACGAGCTGAAACGGGGCCATGACGAGCAGCGTGATTGCGGCGAGTGCGAAGACGAAGGCGAGGCGGATGCGCCCGCGCAGGCTCACCCGTTTTCCTCGTCGGCAGCAAAGCGGCACGCCGTACAGTTCAAGCCGATGGTCCACCAGCCGGAAACCATGCTTGCGGGCGATGGCTTCCTGCAAGGCTTCGATTTCGGGGCTGTGAAACTCGACGACCCGCCCCGTCGTCACATCGAGCAGATGGTCATGATGGTCGTCCGGCGCGGCTTCGTAGCGCGCCTTGCCCTCGCGGAAATCGTGACGCTCGATGATACCCGCATCCTCGAACAGCGCCACGGTGCGATAGACGGTGGAGATCGAGATATTGGGATCGATCGCGGCTGCGCGGCGGTGGACCTCCTCGGTATCGGGATGGTCGGCGGCGGCGTCGAGCACCCGGGCAATGATGCGCCGCTGGCCGGTCATCCGCATGCCCTTGTCGGCGCACATCCGTTCCAGCGACATTGCAGGTTTCCCGTCCATCGGCTGGCAGTTAGAGGAGGTCGAGAGCCATGACAAGCGCGTCGGAAGGTGTCGGACCGGAACCGGCGGAGCTGTCGTGAGCGGCGGCGTAGTAACCCTTGCGCGTGCCCACCTGCCGGAAACCGAGCCGACGGTAGAGCGCAAGCGCGGCACCGTTCGCCCCGTCGACTTCCAGGACCAATCGCGCCACACGGTCCCCCTGCAGGGCCGCGATGGCTGCGCGCATGAGCGTATCGCCAAAGCCATGTCCTCGTGCGTGGGGATCGACGGCGATCGATAGGATTTCTGCCTCGTGGGGCAGTTGGCGCAGCATCAGGAAGCCGGCAGGCGGCAGGCGGCCCTGACCCTCGCGCCGCACGACCATGGTGCGGGTGGTGTCCTGGACGTCCAGAGCCTCGATCTCCGATGCGCTCCACCCCCGAGCGAAGCCGGTGGCGTGAAGATCGGCGATGGCACGGTAGTCGTCTGCGGTCGCCGCCAGCACGACGAGATGCGGACGGGCGGACCAGAACCGCTTCATCAGCCCCGCACCGCTTGCAGCGGCGACACCTGCGGCTTGGCGTCGGGCGCGCGCAGGTAGAGCGCGGACGGTGGCGTCTGCGGCTGCGGTTGGCGTCGTGCAACGGCGAGGATCGCAGCAAGGGAGGCGGAGCCGGATTGCGGACGAACGATCGCCTCGAAACCGGAGGGCGGTTGCACCGCGTCTTCCGCCACGCTCCATGGTTCACCCACCGGTAGGGCCGTCCGGTCATAGGCTGCGCACCAGACCTCCCCACGACCGGCCTTCAGCACCAGTGTGAATGGGGCCGTCCCGCCATTATCGTGGGCGAGCGCGTCCAGGACGCTGACGCCGTGGACCGGGACGCTCAGCGCCAGTCCGAAACCCCGTGCGGCGGACAACCCGACACGCAGGCCGGTAAACGACCCGGGTCCGCGCATGACGGCGATGTCGGTTATGGCATTCCACGCAATGTCAGCCATCACGGCTTCCACCATCGGCATCAGATGTTCGGCATGGCCGCGCCCGATATCGTCCGCCCGTTCCCGTACCAATTCGTCCGCATCGAACAGTGCCACCGCACAAACCGGCCCGGCAGTGTCGATGACGAGCCACATTGGCTGGCTACTGCACCGCTTCCACGGACTGCACCTCGGGAATGAAGTGCTTCAGCAAATTCTGAATGCCGTATTGCAGCGTTGCCGTGGAGGAGGGGCACCCGGCACAGGCACCGCGCATCCGCAGGAACACCTTGCCGCCGCGATAGCCCTGGAACGTAATATCACCCCCGTCCTGCGCCACGGCTGGGCGGACGCGGGTTTCCAGCAATTCCTTGATCGTCTCGACGATTTCCTCGCTGCCGGCGTCGGAGTCTTCTTCGCCCTGCGGAATGTCGGCTTCGGCCGACCCGGACATGACCGGCGCGCCGGACATGAAATGTTCCATGATGACGCCCAGCACCGCCGGTTTCAGATGCGGCCATTCGGTCGCGTCGTCCTTGGTAATGGTGATGAAATCGAAGCCGAAAAACACGCCGGTTACAGGTTCAAGCGCGAACAGTGCCTCCGCCAGCGGCGATACGCCCACGGCCTGTTCGAGTGCCGTGAACTCGAAGGGACCGTTCTGCACCACGGTCTCGCCGGGCAGGAATTTGAGGGTCGCGGGGTTCGGCGTGGCTTCGGTCTGGATGAACATGGCTATCGCTCACTGGCCGGACGGACCGGCATGATGGGTTACCCGAAAGGTAGGCCCGTTCGGGACGGCCTTCAAGTCGCGAGGTTCACACCAGATCGTCGATGTCCCCGTCCGTCAGGCTGGCGGGCACCACGGTGACGGGAATGGGAAAACCGATCGCGCCGCTGGCCACGGAGGAGACCAGCGGCCCGGGGCCGTCCTTCGATTCGCCCGCGGCAAGTATCACCAGGGCGATGTCGTGGTCGTCTTCGATGAGGTCGGAAATCTCGGCCACCATCTTGCCCTCCCGCACCACCAGTTCAGGCGTGATACCGGCCCATGAATGGGCCTGCTCACTGGCATCGGCGAGTGCGGCTTCCGCATCGGCGCGGGCCTCGGCGCGCATCACATCCTCCACGCCCAACCAGTGCTGAAAGCCTTCCGGTTCGATGACGAAGGCCAGCACCAGATCGGCGTCGATGGCCTGCACCCGGCGGGCGGCGTAGTGGATGGCCTTGGAACATTCCGGCGTGGCGTCCACGATGCACAGGAACTTCCGGCGGTGGCCCGGTTCGCGGACCTCGCGTTTGCTGACCATTATGCGTTCTCCCACCGCCCCCGAAAGGGCGAACCGGTCTGGCAGCCTAGCGACCCGAACCGATAAAGCCAACGATGTCCTTCACATCCGCCATGGTCGGCTGTGCGATGGCGCGGGCGCGGGCAGCGCCGTCGGCCAGCACGGTGTCGATATGGCCGGGATCGGCCAGCAGGCGGCGCATTTCGTCGGTGATCGGCGCGAGTTTCTCGACCGCCAGATCGATCAAAGCTGGTTTCAGCGCGCCGAATCCCTTGCCCGCGAAATCCGCCAGAACCGCCTCGCGTGTCGTATCGGCGAGCGCTGCATAGATACCAAGCAGGTTATCGGCTTCAGGACGGCCTTCCAGTTCATCCACCGTCTCCGGCAGCACGTCGGCGTCGGACTTTGCCTTCTTGAACTTTTTGGCGATCGTATCGGCGTCATCCGTCATGACGATGCGGGACAGGTCGGACGGGTCCGACTTCGACATCTTCTTCGACCCGTCCCGCAGGCTCATCACCCGCGCCGCGGGGCCGCCGATGATGGGTTCGGTGAGCGGGAAGTAGCCGCGCACGGTCTCGTCCCCCACCTGCATGTCTTCGCCGAGATCGAGATCGGCGATGCGGCTGGAGAAATCGTGGTTGAACTTGGCAGCGATGTCGCGGGTCAGTTCCAGATGCTGCTTCTGGTCCTCCCCCACCGGAACGTGGGTGGCGCGGTAGGCGAGGATGTCGGCGGCCATCAGCGAAGGGTAGGCGAAGACGCCGACGGAGGCTTCCTCCGCGTGCTTGCCGGCCTTTTCCTTGAACTGCGTCATGCGGCGCAACCAGCCCATGCGGGCGATGCAGTTGAAGATCCACGCGAGCTCGGCATGTTCCTTCACCTGACTCTGGTTGAAAACGATATGCGCTTTCGGGTCTATGCCGGCGGCGAGGAAGGCAGCCGTCACCTCGCGGATGTTGCGCGCCAGCTCGGCCGGGTCGAAGGGCATGGTGATGGCGTGCATGTCGACGACGCAGAAGACGCAGTCCATCTCGTCCTGCAGCGTGACGAAGCGTTTGATGGCACCGAGATAATTGCCCAGATGCAGGTTGCCCGTGGGCTGGATGCCGGAGAACACACGGGGTGTGATCGCGTTGGTGGTCATGGGCAGGCTCCGTCAGGTGTCGTCGCGGCTTATGGGGTTTGCAGACTTGCGCCGCAACATCTTCACGAGGTTCCGGTCGATCCCGCCCGTCAGGATGGCCGCGACGGCATAGACCAGAACGCCCGCACCGACGACCAACGAGGCATCCGCGAACTTGTCGGCAAAAGCCGCGCGCGCCGTCATCCAGCCAGCCGTCCAGCCACCAGAGCACCAGTCCCATGAGCAGGCTCGACAGGAAGATCATGGCGATGCGCCGAAGCGTCGATGACATCCGGGCGGAACTGCCCCCTGTTCCACGCCGTGAACGACAGCAGCGCGAGATTGACCCACGCCGAAAGCGCCGTCGCGATGGCGATGCCGAAGTGCCCCAATCCGTACGGTGTCAGCAGCGGAAACAGGGAAAGAGAGGCGGCCACGTTTACCGCCACCATGACCACCGAGAAGTTGAACGGCGTGCGCGTGTCGAGGCGCGCGAAGAAGACCGGCTGGAACACTTTTATCGCCACATAGGCGGGTAGCCCAGCCGCGTAGCCCGCCAGCGCCCACGCCGCCAGCCGCGTCGTCTCGGCGGTGAATTCGCCTCGTTCGTAGAGCAGCGCGATCAGCGTTTCCGGAACCACCACCAGCGCCACGGCGGCGGGCAGCGTGAGGGCCAGCGCAAATTCCAGCGACCGGTTCTGCAACCGTGCGGCAGTCTTGCCTTCATCGGCCTTCAGCGCCCGCGACAGTTCCGGCAGCAGCACCACTCCGATGGCGATGCCGATGACGCCGAGCGGCAAGCTGATTGATGCGGTCGGCATAGTTCAGCAGCGCCCGCGCGCCGTCCTGAAACGAGGCGATGATCTGCCCGATGAACAGGTTGATCTGCAACACGCCCCCCGTCAGCACCGCCGGACCCATCAGCCGCAACATGCGCCTGACCGGCGGGGTCAGCTTCGGACGTCCGGGTAGAACGGCGAACTGCGCCCGCCGCGTGCCCCACACCAGCAATGCCAGTTGCGCGAAGCCAGCGGCGAAGACGCCCCATGCCAGCCAGATGCCCGTCGTCGTGTTGTCGATGCCGGCTTGCAGCGCAAAGACCAGCACGGCGACCATGATGACGTTGAGCAGGACGGGCGCGAGCGCCGCCAGCATGTAGCGGCGCATGGCGTTCAGCACGCCGGACAGCATCGCCACCAGCGACAGGCAGAACAGGTAGGGAAACATGATCCGCGCCATGGTGACGGTGATGTCGAACTTGTCGGGCGTGTCGGCGAAACCCGGCGCGTTGAGCCAGACGATCGCGGGCATAGCGACCATGCACAGGATCGTCAGCACCAGCAGCACCGGCACCAGCACCGAAACGACCTGCGCCGCAAAAGTCCGGGCGCTGGCCAGCCCGCCCGCTTCCAGTTCCTTGGCGAACAGGGGCACGAAGGCGGTATTGAACGCGCCTTCGGCAAAGATGCGACGGAACAGGTTCGGCAGGGCGAGCGCGGTGTAGAACGCATCCGCCACCGGTCCCGCACCCAAGGCCGCGCCCACCAGCGCCTCGCGGGCGAACCCCAGCACGCGGCTGGCCATCGTCGCGCCGCCCACCGTCGCGAACTTGCCCAGCAGACCCCCGGCCATGGCTCAGGCAGCCTTGCTGGCGGCTGTGGCCGCGGCTTCGGTTGCATGAAGCGCCGCCTCGATGCGCTTGCGAACGGCGGCGAGCTTCTGCGGCGTCACGATCTTGGATCGCGCAAAGTCGCGTACGTAGAACGTATCGTGGGCCTTTTCGCCGAACGTGGCGACATGCGCCGACTGCACGTCCAGCGACAGGTCGGCCAGCGCGTTGGTCACGTCCGACAGAAGGCCCGGCCGGTCCCGCGCCTCGATCTCGATGACGGTGAGATCGTCGGAAAGGCCGTTGTCGATCTCCACCCGGGGCGGCACCTTGAAGACCTGCGTGCGTTTGCGCACCGGGCCGCGCGAAGCGAGATGGGCGTCCATCAGATCGGACAGCCGCTTGTCTCCGGACAGCACGTCCTCGATCATGTCTGCAATCCGGTCGGCGCGGCGCATCTCGTCGTGGTCGCTGTCGAAGGCGCGGTTGACGACGATGGAATTGAATGCCCGACCGTCGCGCAGGGTGAAGATCGAGGCGTCCACGATGTTGGCCCCAGCAGCCGCGCAACAGCCGGTGACGGTGGACAGCAGGCGCGGATGGTCGGGGGCGAGCAGGGTGATTTCGGTAATCGCCCCCTTTGGCCGCAGGTAGGTATCGGTGGCGAAAGCCTTCCCCTGCCGGTCGCAGTCGCGAATGAAGGTCAGGTGGTGGAGCTGCGCATCGCGCGGCACGGTCAGCCAGTAATTGTCGTAGGGCAGATCGAGCGCCGCTTGCCGTTCCGCCTCGAACCAGTCCGACAATTTGGCTGCGACTTCCGCCTTCACCTGCGCCACCTGCTGGTGGCGCGGAACGCGGGTGAAGCCGCCCGTCAGCAAAGGTTCGGTCTCGTGAAACAACGTGCGCAGAAGTTGCCCCTTCCAGCCGTTCCACACGCCGGGACCGACCGCGGTGATGTCGCAGACCGTCAGCACCAGCAGCAGCCGCATACGCTCCAGCGTCCGCATCTGCCCGGCGAAGTCGGCAATGGTGCGTGGGTCGGACAAATCGCGGCTCTGGGCGGTGGTCGACATGACGAGATGCATCTCCACCAGCCACGCCACCATGTCCGTCTGCGCAGGTGTCAGCCCGAAGCGCGGGCACAGTTTGCGGGCGATCTTCGCGCCGGCGATCGAATGGTCTTCCGGACGTCCCTTGGCGATGTCGTGCAGGAACAACGTGACATACAGCACCTGTCGCTGCGTTTCCGGCACGGAAGCCGCCGGCGCGAACATGTCGGAGACGAGGGGCAGCTCCTGCGTCAGCATGCCGTTCTCGATGCGCGACATGACGCCGATGGAGCGCAGCAGGTGCTCGTCGACGGTGTAGTGGTGATACATGTTGAACTGCATCATCGAGACGATCTTGCCGAAATCCGGGATGAACCGTCCCAACACCCCGGCCTCGTTCATCTTGCGCAACGTGCGCTCGGGGCTTTTCGGCGAAGTCAGTATTTCCAGAAACGCGGCATTGGCCTTCGCATCATTGCGCACGTCCTTGCCGATGAGTTTGAGCGACCGCGCCGCCATCTGCATGGCATCGGGGTGGAACAGCAATTCGTCGCGTTCGGCGAGGCGGAACATCTCGATCATCTGCGCCGGGTCGCGGCTGAATACGTCTTCATCCACCGGCGTGATACGGTTGTGGCTCTGGACGAATTGCGTGCTGCCCTTGATGCTTTTCGGCCGGCTGGTGAGGGACCGGAACAGGCCGGTCAGGTTGCCCGTCACCCCCTTGGGCTGCGCCGCGTTCTCCTCTTCCAGCGCCGAACACAGGATGCGTGTCAGGTCGCCGACATCCTTGGCCACCAGAAAATAGTGCTTCATGAACCGCTCGACCGCCGACATGCCGGGCTTGTCGCGGTAGCCGAAGCGTTGTGCCAGCACAGGCTGGAGGTCGAAAGACATCTGTTCCGTGGCGCGCCCCGTCACGAAATGCAGGTGGCACCGGACGGCCCACAGAAAGTCCTGCGCCCGCACGAAGGTGCGGAACTCGGCTTTTGACAGAACGTCGGCCTTGACCAGTTCCGCCTGACTGCCGACCCGGTAGAAATATTTGGCGATCCAGAACAGGGTGTGCAGGTCGCGCTGTCCACCCTTGCCTTCCTTTACATTCGGCTCGACCCGGTATCGGCTTTGACCCGCCCGGTCGTGGCGCGTGTCGCGCTCTGACAGTTTGGATGCTATGAATTCCGACGCGCTGCCGCTGACGATTTCCTTGTCGAACCGCGCGGCCAGATCGTCGGCGAGAGCCTCATTGCCGTGCAGGAACCGCGCTTCCAACACGGCGGTGCGGATCGTCATGTCCTCCTTCGCCAGCCGGATGCATTCGTCGACGGTGCGGGTGGCGTGGCCGACCTTTTCGCCCATGTCCCACAACATGTAGAGCATGTATTCGACCACATCCTCACCGGACGCCGTCTGTTTGTAGGGCAGCAGGAACAGCAGATCGAGGTCGGAACCCGGTGCCAGCGTGCCCCGTCCGTAGCCGCCGACCGCGACGATCGCCATGCGCTCGCCTTGTGACAGGTTCGTCAGCCGCATCACGTGGGTGACGGCGAAGTCGTAGAGGGCGGAGACGATCGTGTCCTGCAGATGGGCCAGCCGCTGGGCGCAGGCGAGGCCGGAACCGTCTTCCAGCAACCATTCCTGGCAGGTCGCGTGGCCCTCGTCCCGCACGCTCTTCAGATGCGCCAGGACGGTGGCGCGCACGTCTGCGGACGAGCCGTCGCCGCCGGTCTCGCCCGTCAACGCTGTCAGGTCCGCGCGCAACCGGGCCCCGTCGACCAGCGTGTCGAGTTTCAGCTTCGTGCGGGTGGGAAGGCGGGACATGCAGGCGGCTTAATCCAAGCTGCGCCGCAAGGCTACTGTCTTGGAACCCCACCCTAGAGGCGGCGCAGCGCCACCGCGTCGACCGCGTGTTCGGCACCCTTGTGCAGCACGATGTCGGCGCGCTGCCGCGTGGGCAGGATGTTTTGCTCCAGATTGACCTTGTTGATGCCTTCCCACAGATCAACGGCAATCGCCCGCGCAGCGTCCTCCGACAGGTCCGAATAGCGGTGGAAGAAACTCTTCGGGTCCCGAAACGCCGTCTCCCGCAGCCGCATGAAGCGATCGAGATACCAGGTGCGCAGCAGCGGCTCTTCGGCATCGATGTAGATCGAGAAATCGAAATAGTCCGACACGAACGGGACGGAATCCCCGTTGCTCGGCAGGTCGGAGGATTGCAGCACGTTGATACCCTCGAAAATGAGAATGTCCGGCCGCTCGATACGCTGGGTTTCGCCCGCCAGAACGTCGTAGACCAGATGGCTGTAGAGCGGTGCCGCGACGCCGTTTTCTCCCGCCTTGATGCGTGCGAGAAAGTCGAGAATGGCGCGCCGGTCGAAACTTTCGGGGAAACCCTTGCGGTCCATCAGGTCCAGTTCGCGCAGCTTTGCGTTCGGCAACAGGAAGCCGTCCGTCGTTACCAGATCGACCTTCGGACTGGCTGGCCAGCGGCTCAGCAACTCTTTCAGAATACGTGCCGTGGTCGACTTTCCCACTGCGACGGACCCGGCAATGCCGATGATGAACGGTGTCTTTTGGCCTCGCAGGTTCAGGAACTGCGCCCGTTGCTTGAACAGGTCGATGGAGTTTTCCACGTGGCTTGCCAGCAGGCGGGACAGGGCCAGATAGACGCGCTCCACTTCCGCAACCGAAATCGTATCGCCCACGGCGCGCAGCCGCAGGGTTTCCTCGTTCGTCAGCGTCATGGGCGTGTCGGCGCGAAAGGCTGCCCATTCTTCCAGCGAGAAGGTCAGAAACGGATCGGCGGCTGTACGTTTGGCCATGTCGGGTCAGCCCTTGCGGGCGGCTTTCTCGTCGATCCCGGATTGGCCGGTGCGGCGCTCCAGTTCGGCCATCACGTCGGCTACGGCGACCCCTTTCATGTGCAGCACCACGAGCAGATGGTAGAGCAGGTCCGCGGCCTCGTCGCGGGTTTCGTCCTTCGATTGCGCAAGGGCGGCGATGACGGTTTCCACCGCCTCCTCCCCCAGCTTCTTCGTAGCTTTCTCCATGCCCCCGGCCACCAGCTTCGCCGTCCAGGACGACCCATCGGTTGCGGTGGCACGGGTGGCGATGCGGGCTTCCAGATCATCCAGCGTCATGGCCTAGATCACCTCGCGCATCGCGATACCCGCGTTGGCCATATGAGCCTTGGCCTGCGGAATGGTGTAGGTGCCGAAATGGAAGATGGAGGCTGCCAGAACGGCGCTGGCATGGCCTTCGGTGACGGCTTCGACCAGATGATCGAGAGTGCCCGCGCCGCCGGATGCGATGACGGGTACGGAAACGGCGTCGGCCACCGCCCGGGTCAGGTCGATGTTGAAGCCCGACTTCGTGCCGTCCCGGTCCATCGATGTGAGCAGGATTTCCCCCGCACCACGTTCCACCATCTCGCGGGCGAAGGCGACCGCGTCGATACCCGTGGCCGTGCGCCCGCCATGGGTGAAAATCTCGTAGCCGTCGCGCTCGTTTCCTTTTGCATCGATGGAGGCGACGATGCACTGGTTGCCGAACTTGTCGGCAGCCTTCGAAACGACGGAAGGGTCGTTGACCGCCGCGGTGTTGAACGAGACCTTGTCGGCTCCTGCCAGCAGCAATGCCCGTACGTCCTCGACGGACCGCACGCCGCCGCCCACCGTCAGCGGCATGAAACACCGCTCGGCGGTCGCTTCCACCACGTGCAGCAGGGTCGCCCGGTTGTCCGACGATGCGGTGATGTCGAGAAAACACAACTCGTCCGCGCCCGCCGCATCGTAGGCCGCAGCCGCCTCGACGGGATCGCCCGCGTCGACCAGATCGACGAAGTTGACACCCTTCACGACGCGCCCGTCCTTCACGTCGAGGCAGGGGATGATGCGGGTTTTCAGGCTCACGCGCCCAGCCGTGCCAGCGCGGCCTTCGGGTCTATCCGCCCGTCGTAAAGAGCACGGCCCGATATCGCCCCCTCGAGAATGGCGCAGTCGGGTTGGGCGAGGCGGTCGATGTCGTCCATGGAGGCAAGCCCACCGGACGCGATGACGGGAATGGAGGTCGACGCGGCCAGCGCCAGCGTGGCGTCCCAGTTGATACCGGCAAGGACACCATCGCGGTCGATATCGGTATAGACGATGGCTGCGACCCCGGCGTCCACAAAACGCGCCGCCAGTTCGTCGGCCGCCAGTTCGGAGCGTTTTGCCCAGCCTTCCACGGCAACCTTGCCGCCCTTGGCGTCGATACCGACTGCCACCTTGCCCGGAAAGTTCCGGCAAGCCGCGCGCACGAAATCGGGGTCGCGCACCGCCGCCGTGCCGATGATGACACGCTCCACGCCCCGCTCCAGCCAGCGCTCCACATCGGCAAGCGAACGAATGCCGCCGCCAAGCTGCACCGGCATGGAAACGGCGTCGAGAATACGTTCCACGGCTTCCACATTGACCGCCTGTCCTGCGAAGGCCCCGTCGAGATCAACCACGTGAAGATAGGCGAAGCCCTGTTCCTCGAACGTGCGCGCCTGCGCGGCGGGGTCACCGTTGTAGATGGTGGCCGATTCCATGTCGCCCAGTTCCAGCCGCACGCAGGCCCCGCCCTTCAGGTCGATCGCGGGAAAGAGTGTGTTCATGGTGCCCACCTCAGGAAGTTGGCGATGAGGGCCAGACCGAGCGTCTGGCTCTTTTCGGGGTGAAACTGGGTGCCGGCCATGTTGTCCCGGGCGACGATGGCGGTGACGGGCTGGCCGTAGTCGCTCGTCGCCACCAGCGCATCGTCGTTCTGCGCGGCCAGATGGTAGGAATGGACGAAATAGGCATGCAGTCCGTCCGCGCCGGTCTTGATTCCGTCCAGCAGCGGATGTGGGTGGTGGACGTCCAGCGTGTTCCACCCGATCTGCGGTATCTTGAGCGCCGTGTCCGAAGGCTCCATCTGCACCACATCCCCCGAAATCCAGTCGAGACCGGGCGTCACCTGCTTCTCCAGCCCGCGTGTGGACATGAGCTGCATGCCGACGCAGATGCCGAGGAAGGGCGTCGAACCGTCCCGCACACGCTCCTGCAACACGTCCACCATGCCTGGCACGGCGTCGAGACCGGCGCGGCAATCGGCATAGGCGCCGACGCCCGGCAGCACGATGCGGTCGGCGGTACGAACGATATCGGCATTCGCCGTCAGCACGATGCGGGCATCTGCACCGCTTTCCCGGGACGCGCGCTCGAATGCCTTGGTGGCCGAACGTAGGTTGCCGGAGCCGTAATCGATGATCGCCACGCTCTCCTTCATGCGCCGAACAGCCCGAAGGTTTCCGGACGCATCTGCGGGGGCTGGTCCGGCAGAGGTTTGCGTGGCTCCGTTCCGGCAAACGGCTGCTGCGCCAGATGGCGGGCGACGGCGGTCTGCTCGTCCGGCCCTTCCACCACGCCGACCAGAGCGAAACCCTGCCGGTCGAGTTTGGCGCGAAGAAGCTGGTTGCCCTCCAGCCAAAGATAGAGACCCGGCAGACCGAAGATAGCCAGCGTCACCCATAGATAGGGCGTGGTCAGCAAAGCGAGCAGGGTGATCGTGTAGATGAGATAGGCAACCAGTCCGAGCCACAGCCGGTGCCAGGCCAGCCAGAAGACCGGGAACAGCAAGGCCCATGTCGCCAGCCGCTCCGGCACGGCAACCAGACCGTCGACCAACCGCGTTCCGGTCATCCCGGGTCGTGCGTGCAGGGTCCAGATCATGTCGCCCGAACCGTCATGTCGAAAGCGTACCCTTGGTCGACGGCACCGCGTCGCCCGCCCGCGGGTCCGGTTCGCATGCCGTTCGCAAGACCCGGGCAACGACCTTGAAGCAGGTCTCCGCGATGTGATGCGAATTGGCTCCGTAAAGCCCTTTCACATGCAGCGTGATGCGTGCGCCCTGGGCGAAACCCTGAAAGAACTCGCGCACCAGTTCGGTGTCGAACGTGCCGATCTTGGAGCGCGTGAACGGCACGTTCCACACTAGAAACGGACGGCCCGACACGTCGACGGCGGCGAACGTCATCGCCTCGTCCATCGGCAGGTCGAGCGCAGGCATAGCGGGTGATGCCGCGCCGGTCGCCCAGCGCCTCGTTCAGCGCCTGCCCCAGCGCAATGCCCACATCTTCCACCGTGTGGTGGTCGTCGATATGCAGGTCGCCCTCGGCGCGCACTGTCATGTCGATCAGCGAATGTTTGGAAAGCTGCTCCAACATGTGGTCGAAGAAGCCGATGCCGGTTTCCACATCGTAGGCACCGGTCCCGTCGACGTCGACCGAAACGTCGATCGCCGTTTCGCTCGTCTTGCGGGAAATGCTGGCCTGTCGTGTCATGGTGGTACCTGATCGAGCGGTTGTGGCGTTCTCCTAGCCGCCCCGCGCCCGCGCGCAAAGACCCGCAGCCTTTGAAATGTGCAAACCGGCCCCCACATGGGCGGCAACAGACGAACGGAGAGAGTTTCTCGTGAACCCCTACACGAACAACGAGCGCAACAGCGGCGGCGGCTGGCTGCCGCCGATCCACGCCACCACCATCATCATGGTCCGCAAGGGCGGCAAGGTCGTCATGGCGGGCGACGGGCAGGCTTCCATGGGCGATACGGTGATGAAATCGAACTCCCGCAAAGTGCGCCGCATCGGCAAGGACAACAAGGTCATCGCCGGTTTCGCAGGCTCCACCGCCGACGCCTTCACCCTGCTGGAGCGGCTGGAGGGCAAGCTGGAGCAATATCCCGACCAGTTGATGCGCGCCTGCGTGGAACTGGCCAAGGACTGGCGCACGGACCGTTATCTGCGCCGCCTCGAAGCGATGATGCTCGTGGCTGACAAGGATGTATCGCTGGCCATCACCGGGATCGGCGACGTGTTCGAGCCGGAACACGGCGTCATGGCCATCGGCTCCGGTGGCAACTACGCGCTGGCCGCTGCGCGCGCGCTGCTCGATACGGAAACCGATGCCGAGGAGATCGCCACCAAAGCCATGAACATCGCCGCCGACATCTGCGTCTATACCAACCACAACATCATCGTGGAATTGATGGACGCCGCGTGAGCGAGACGTTTGCAGTTCCAGCCGAATTGCTGGAACGCGCGCAGGCTCTGATTGAGCGGGGTGCTGAAGAAGGGTTTCGCCCGATGGTCGGCATCGCCGGTCCGCCCGCCTCCGGCAAGTCGACGCTGGCCCATGCGCTGGCCGAGCAAACCGGTGGCATCGCCGTTCCGATGGACGGGTTTCACCTCGACAATCCCATCCTCGAGGCGCGCGGCCTGCGCCAACGCAAGGGCGCGCCGGAGACGTTCGATGCGGAGGGTTTTCTGTCGCTGGTTAAGCGTTTGAAAACCGGCGGCGAGGTGTTCGCGCCCCTGTTCGACCGGGAGCGCGAACTGGCCATTGCCGGTGCGCTTGCCGTACCGGAAGAAGCGCCGCTGGTCGTGCTGGAAGGCAATTACCTGCTACTCGACGAACCCGTCTGGCGCGACGCGGCGGTGCTCCTCGACCTGACGGTCCTCGTCATGCCGCCCACCGCTGAGATCGAGCGCCGCCTGATGTGCCGCTGGCTGGACCTCGGTTTCGACGAAGCGAAATCTCGCGCGTGGATCGAGAGCAACGATCTGCCGAACGCCATGACCGTGGTGGCCGGATCGCTGCCCGCCGATATCAACATCGCCGGGTGATGTCGTGACCACCGGTCTGTCTCTGACGCCTTCTCAGTTGGAAGAGGCCATCGCACGCGGCCTGATCGCCCCCGACCAGCGCGATGCCTTGTTGGCCCTGGCCGAGGAACCGGCTGCACAGCTCGCGGAAACCGATGAGGCCTTCCGTCTTGTGGGCGGCGGCAACGATGTTTTCGTTGCGTTGGGAATCGTGCTGCTCATATCCGGCGTGTGGTCCGCCATCACGACCTGGGTCGCCGACATTCCCGTTGCCTGCGCTTTGATGGCCGTTTGTCTGTGGGGGCTGGCCGAAATCGTCACCCGCCGTCGGCGGATGAAGCTGTCGAGCCTGATTGTTTCCGTCGCGTTCACGACGACAATCATCGCAGGCCTCGGCTTCTGGATTGCGCAGACTGTGGAGTTCATCGCCATCGACAACCCACTGCGCGCCCTGGACCTGCGCGATCAGATCCGCAGCGTTGCCATGATGGCCATCGCTGCCGTGGCACTCGCCGCGCTCGTCTGGTTCGCCCGGTTTCGCGTGCCTATCATGACCGCCGTGCTGGCGCTGACCGCTCTTGCTTTCGCGGCCATCGGCATCGCGGACGGGGTGGTGGACGGCATCGTGTCGTGGCGCACGCCTCTTACCAGTCAGGCCGATGCGGTCGCGTTGGGCAAGAGCCTGTTGTGGGTGCCGCTGGTCATGGGTCTCGTCGTCTTCGCCATTGGCGTGGTGCTCGATCTGAAGGACCGCCACCGCGACACGTTGCTGTCCGACTGTGCGTTCTGGATGCACGTCATCTCCGCGCCCCTGATCGTCCATCCGCTGTTCGTGCTGGCGACAGGCACCATGCCCTTCTTCGCCAGCGTCCTGCCGATCGAGACCGGCAATGGCGAAGCATCTGCCACGGTCACTTTGCTCATGCTTGTTGCGGTCTTCTTCTACATCGCACTCGCCATCGACCGCCGCTCCCTGCTGGTTCCCGCACTCGGCTATTTCGCCACCGTGGGCATCGTCTCTCTGATACAGGCGACGGCAAGCACCACCGGCGTGCCGGTCTTTGCAGTCGTGCTGGCGCTCGTCGGCATGATTGTCATCGTCTTCGGCGCGGGTTGGCAGAATATCCGCCGTATGGTCGTCGCAACGACGTTGCCCGGTGCCGTGCTGGACCGGTTGCCGCCGATTGCGGCGAAATCGCCGCTGCCCGGCGTGTCGCAATCGTGACTTCGCCGACCTATCTAAGCCCAAACGGGCCACGCCGACGCCCGCCATGAACAGGACGTCCATGACCAACTTCACTCCGCGCGAAATCGTCTCCGAACTCGACCGCTACATCATCGGTCAAAACGACGCGAAGCGCGCCGTGGCGATCGCCTTGCGCAACCGCTGGCGACGCCAAAGTTGCAGCTGGAAAGCCCCATGCGGGATGAGGTCAGCGCCCAAGAACATTCTCATGATCGGCCCCACCGGCGTCGGCAAGACCGAGATTGCGCGTCGTCTGGCCAAGCTCGCCGGTGCGCCCTTCATCAAGATCGAGGCGACCAAGTTCACCGAGGTCGGCTACGTGGGCCGCGACGTCGAATCGATCATCCGCGACCTGGTGGAGATCGCCATTCAGGCCTCGTGCGCGAGAAGAAGCGCGAGGCGGTGAAGGCGAAGGCCCACATGGCGGCGGAGGACCGGGTGCTCGACGCCCTGGTCGGCGATACAGCGTCCCCCGCCACCCGCGCTTCCTTCATCAAGCGCCTGAGGGAAGGCGAGATGGACGACAAGGAAATCGAGATCGAGGTGGCCGATACCGGCTCCCCGCTCGGACAATTCGACATGCCCGGCGGCAACATGGGCATGATCGACATCGGTGAGATGATGCAGAAGGCAATGGGCGGCAACCGCACGAAGAAGCGCAAGACGACGGTCAAGGAAAGCTATGAACTGCTGATCGCCGAAGAAAGCGACAAGCTGCTTGACGACGAGGACGTGACCGCCGAAGCACTCGATTCCGTGCAGAACAACGGCATCGTCTTCCTCGACGAGATCGACAAGATCGCGGTGTCGGAAAATGTGCGCGGCGGCTCCGTTTCCCGCGAGGGCGTGCAGCGTGACCTGCTGCCGTTGATCGAGGGCACGACGATTGCCACCAAGCACGGGCCGGTGAAGACGGACCATATCCTGTTCGTGGCTTCCGGCGCGTTCCACGTCGCCAAACCCTCCGACCTGCTGCCCGAATTGCAGGGCCGTCTGCCGATCCGCGTCGAACTGCGCGCGCTCACGAAGGAGGATTTCGTCCGCATCCTCACCGAGACCGAGGCGAGCCTCATCAAGCAGTATGTGGCGCTGATGGGCACCGAAGAGCTGACAATCACCTTCACCGACGAGGCCATCGACCGCCTCGCCGACGTGGCCGTGGAACTCAATTCCAGCGTCGAGAACATCGGCGCCCGCCGGTTGCAGACCGTGATGGAAAAGGTGCTGGACGAAATCTCCTTCGCCGCTGCCGACAAGGCCGGCGAGAGCATCGAGATCGACGCCGACTACGTGAAGGACCATGTGGGGGATCTGGCGAAGGACACGGACCTGTCGCGGTATATCCTTTAACGGGTCGAGTTCTAGCAAGCGGATCGCTTACGGCTGCTTCGCGCCTTTGTTGGACATCAAGATCGCGTTTACCACCTCCGGAAATCTGAATTGCCGTTGTCGGGTTAGCCACCCACTTTAACAGGATGAACCAAGGGTATCGTCGATGGGTGCTTCGGAAGTACCTCAAGGAGCAGGGCAATCGCTGCCTCTATTGTAAGCGTCACTTTACAAAGAACGGGCCGACCAAGCCGACAATCGAACACAAGAAAGCGAAAATGGACGGCGGCAGGGACAACGTCGGAAACCTTGCCGTCGCATGTCTGCATTGCAATCAGCATAGGGGGCGACAGATGAATGCTGCCCGGACCTTGGGGAAACAGGCACATTCCTGATCGGGCAACTGGAAAACGGTTTCTCACCACTTCGTCCGCATAGCCGAGGTTCGAACCGAGACGGCACCGGCCCTTCCCAACGCTTCGCGCCGCTGGCATAAGCCAAAGATGCTGCGCGCCCTTCTCCTCACCCTAGTCTTCGCCTTTGCCCACCCGGCTTTTGCAGCCACTCCGGTGCCGCCGGGCAATCGCGCGGCCGTCCAGCCACCGGTGCCGGCGGGGTCGGTCATTCGCACGCAGGGATCGTCCTTCGAGGCGAAATACGCCAAGATCCGCAACCTGCTGGCTTCCGACCGCAAGCTGATGGGCAAGATCAAGGACGCTGCAAAGACTTTCGGCATCGACCCGATCCATATCGTCGGCGCGCTGGTGGGGGAACATACCTACAACGTGGACGCCATGGACAGGCTGCAAACCTACTACGTCAAGGCGCTGTCCTATGCCGGGCAGGGGCTGGACTTCCAGCATGACGGTGTAAAGGTTGCCGACTTCGTGCAGCAGCAACCGTTCCAGCGATGCTCCACCGGCCTGTCGTCCTACGACCTGTGGTCGTGCCGCGAGGCCGTCTGGGATCTCGCCTATCGCGGCAAAAGTGTGGGCGGTCGTTCGTGGCCGGACGACCGTTTCGGCCGCGTCTTCTTCCAGCCGCTCTACGCCGGGCAGACCTTCGGTCTGGGCCAGTTGAACCCGCTGACCGCCTTGAAGGTCAACGACATCGTGCGGGCCAAGGTGCGGCGCGAACCGAAGCTGGACGCAGCCGATGCGGGCACGATCTACGAGACGATTATGGAGCCGGATTCCACCCTCGTCTACATGGCCGCCGTCCTGCGCCACGCCATCGACGCCTATGCCCGTGCCGGTTTCGACATCTCGAACAATCCAGGCATCACCGCCACGCTTTACAATCTCGGCAACGTGACGGCTCGCGCCGATGCGGCGCAACGCAAGGGCGAACTGCCGAAGGAAAACTACTACGGCTGGCTGGTCAACGATCGGGAAGGCGACCTGCGCTCGCTGCTGTAGCGCCGTTCAGCCCGCTTCGTCCCAGCCCTTGCGGATAAGCCCGTTCAGGCCCGCCGTATCGGCCAGAATCAACGCGCCGGTCGTGCTTTCCACGATCCGCTCCCGCTTCAGCCGCGCGATCTCGCGGCTGACGACCTCTCGCCGCGTTCCGATCCGCGCGGCAAGGTCGCGCTGCACCGGCGGCGGCGAGATCGACCGCTGGTCGGGGTGGGAGGCCCGTGGCTTCGATTGGCGCATGAGTTCGATGTAGAGGCGGTGCTTGGTCTGCAGGAAGCAATGTTCCGATACCCGTTCGTTCAACTGGCGAACGCGGCGCGCCAGCATCAGCATGACACGTCGGTTCACCGCCGCCTCGCTTTCGATTAGATGCAGAAACACCGCCTGCGGCATCAGGCAGACATGCGTGCGGGTCAACGCCGTCACGTTGGCGGACCGGCCTTGCCCGTCCAGCGCCGCCAGTTCGCCGAAATAGTCCCCGCCGGCCATTTCGGTCAGAATGACTTCCCGACCGGTGGCGATGCGCAGGACAATGCGCACCGTACCGGACAGAATAAAGCGGACGTCGCATGTGTCGTCGTCGTAGTCGATGACGAGTTCGTTCGGTTCATGGCTGGTCCACGAACAACGCCGGGATTGGGCGGCGGCGACGGTGGCGTCCAGCCCTTCGAACAGTGCGATGTCGGCTATGTTCCGGCCTCGTGCCTCACCCATCGTCCGCTCCGGTCGTTTGGTTGTCTGCCGCAAGTCTTTGCCCGTCGGACGGTCCCGTCAACCGCCGGACCGGCACGGTGGCCCTAGCGGGGTGGCGTTCCGTTGGCCGCAAGCGCCTCGCCGGCCAGATAAAGCGACCCTGCGATGATGATGCGGGGGCGCTCGCCTCCCGCCTGCACCAGGGCATCGGACAGGGACCGTGCGGCCTGCGCGTCCATCCCCGCTTCGCGTATCGAGCGGCACAGCTTGTCGGCGGGCACTCCGGCATCGCTGGAGAGCACGGTCACCGCGCTGGCCGACGTGACGACCTGCTGCAGCGGTGCCAGGAACCCGGCGGCATCCTTCGTGTCGAGCATGCCGCAGACCAGATGGACGGGCCGCGGGTCGCGCCGGTCGAGCGCCAGCAAGCGCTCGCGCCAGCGCAGCCCCGGCAGCCGGATTGTGCCCCCCGTCGATCCAGATATCGGCCCCGGCGGGGGCATGGTCGAACAGGTGCCCGCCGGTCAGCCGTTGCATCCGTGCGGGCCAGTCGGCGGAGACGATGCCATTCGCGATCGCCTCGTCGGACAGGTTGACCCCATTCCGGTGCGCAAACGCGAGGCAGGCCGACGATGGCGGTCGCTGCATTGTCGATCTGGTGCGCGCCGAACAGGCGGGGCCGGGGCAGGTCGATCAGGCGGTCTTCTCCCTGCCAGACCATGCGCCCCTGGTCTGCCGACCCCGAAAAATCCTGCCCCTGCACGCTGACCGGAGCGCCCATTTTCGCCGCCTGCCGTTCGATCACATCCAGCGCGTCATCCTGCTGCAAGCCGACGATGACCGGCGTGGTCTTGCGGATGATACCGGCTTTCTCGAAGGCGATCTTGCCCAGCGTATCGCCGAGAAACGCCTCGTGGTCCATCGAGACGGGCGTGATGACGCTGACGCTCACATCCTCCATCACGTTGGTGCAATCGAAGCGTCCGCCAAGGCCGACTTCGATCAGCGTCGCGTCCGCCGGGTGGCGGGAGAACAGCAGGAAGGCCACGGCGGTAAGGATCTCGAAAACGGTGATGGCCTGTCCGTCATTGGCCGCTGCAACCTCCTCGACCGTGGCGGCAAGCTCCTCATCGCCCACCAGCGTGCCCGCCAGCCGGTAGCGTTCGTGCCAGTTGACCAGATGGGGGGATGTGTCGACGTGGACGCGCAGTCCCGCAGCTTCCAGGATCGCGCGGGTGAAGGCGACGGTCGATCCCTTGCCGTTGGTGCCGGCGACATGGATGACGGGCGGCAGGTTCAGATGCGGATCGCCGAGCCTGGCCAGCAGCGCGGTGATGCGTCCCAGCGAAAGGTCGAACCCCTTCGGGTGCAACCGCATCAACGCCTCGATGGCGCGCCCTGCCGCGCTCACGGACGGAAGCGTCAGCCCGCTGCCGGGGCGGGCGCACCGGGTGGGTTCGGTTTCGCCTTGGCCTTGTCGGTTTCGACCGCCTTGGCGACATCCACCGTCTCTTTCGGAGCCTGCAATACCGGTTCTGCCTCGGGTTCCGTGATGACGTCCTTCACCGGTTCCGGCTTCGGCTGTTTCATAAGAATGGTCGTCAGCGCGGAAATCGTATCGCGCAGTTCGCCCCGGGGCACGACCATATCCACCATGCCGTGGTCTTTGAGATACTCGGCCCGCTGAAAGCCCTCCGGCAGCTTTTCGCGGATCGTCTGTTCGATCACCCGCGGTCCGGCAAAGCAGATGAGCGCGCCGGGTTCGGCAATCTGGATATCGCCAAGCATGGCGTAGGATGCCGTTACGCCCCCGGTCGTCGGGTTCGTCAGCACGACGATATAGGGCAGCCCGGCCTCCTTCAGCATCTGCACGGCGACCGTGGTGCGGGGCAGCTGCATAAGCGACAGAATGCCTTCCTGCATCCGCGCGCCGCCGGAGGCTGCAAACAGCACGTAGGGCGTGCGGCGCTTCACGGCCTCCTCCATGGAAGCCACGATCGCCTCGCCGGCGGCCATGCCGAGCGAGCCGCCCATGAACTTGAAGTCCTGCACGCAGACCGTCACGTCCTGGCCGTGCAGTTTGCCGATGGCCGCGACGATCGTGTCCTCGGTGCCCGCCTTGTTGCGGTTCTCCTTCAGCTTGTCGGTATATTTGCGCTCGTCGCGGAACTTGAGCGGATCGACGGCAACGGACGGCTGCTTCAGCGTTTCGTATGCGCCCTCGTCGAAGAAATGGGTCAACCGCTCGTTGGCACGGATCGCCATGTGGTAGCCCGACGAGGGGACGACATACTGGTTCTTTGCCAGATCCTCATGGAAGATCATCTCGCCGGTCTGCGGGTCTTTCACCCACAGGTTTTCCGGCATCTGCTTGCGGCTGAAGAAGTCGAAGCTCGGGCGGACGTAGTTGGTAATCCAGTTCATGGGCGGGCGGGTTCCGGTATGCGTCGGGTGCGGCGCAGTGTTCGTGTCAGGTTATGGGTTGCAGCGCGCGGCTTCAAGCACGGGCAGCGCGCACCCCTTCGGCAATCGTGCGCACCGTGTCGAGGGCCGCTTTGACGGCTTGTCCTTCGGGCGCAACGGCGATGGCGGAAACGATGGCTGAACCGACCACGACGCCGTCAGCCGCCTTGCCAATGGCGCGGGCGTGCTCGGCACTCTTGACGCCGAATCCGACGCAGATCGGCAGGTCGGTCTTCGCCTTGATATGGGCGACGGAAGCGGCGACGGCGTCCGGGTCCACATCGGCGGACCCGGTAATGCCGTTCATGGACACGTAGTAGACGAAGCCTGATGTGTTCGACAGCACCTTCGGCAGTCGCTTGGCGTCCGTGGTCGGCGTGGCGAGGCGGATGAACGACAGGTCGGCATCCAGCGCGGGCAGGCACAATTCCTCGTCCATTTCCGGCGGCAGATCGACGATGATCATCCCGTCGATCCCGGCGGCCTTGGCGTCAGTGAGCCACCGTTCGGGGCCGTAGCGATAGATCGGGTTGTAATAGCCCATCAGGATGATCGGCGTGGCATCGTCGTCCTTGCGGAATGCGCGCACCATGTCGAACGTGGCGTGCATCGTATGCCCGCCATCGAGCGAGCGAAGGGCAGCCGCCTGAATGGCAGGCCCGTCCGCCATCGGGTCGGAAAACGGCATCCCCAGCTCGATGATGTCCGCCCCGGCTTCCGGCAACCCGCGCATGATGGCGAGCGATGTGTCGAGGCTCGTATCACCCGCCATGATGTAGGTGACGAAGGCAGGCCGGTTCGCCTCGCGCAGGGCGGCGAAGGTGGTGGTGAGGCGGTGGGTCATAAAATCAGGCTGAAAATATACGAAGTAGAATTGCGATATTCGTAGCTATAACAATCCCCAGCATCCAGCGGATAAGCGTCATCTCGCCGCGAAACTTTTCCATCTCGATCCGCAATTTCTGAATGTCGTCGCGCAAGCTCAAGAACTGGTCGTTTGACGATTTTTCCGCCAATGCCATTGCTTCCGCAGCAGCTCGCGCCTTCGGCTCGTCGGCTTTCGCGCTCAGGAGCGCATCGTAAAGTTCGGTGGCCATCATTCCCATGATTTCAATCTAGGCCTTTCAAGCCTAGAGTTCCATCCCCAACGCTTCCGCGACCGTGTGCACGTCCTTGTCGCCGCGGCCGCACAGGTTCATCACGATGATCTGGTCCGCGTCCATTTCCGGGGCACGTTTGACGACTTCCGCAAGCGCGTGTGCAGGCTCCAACGCGGGGATGATGCCTTCGGTGCGGCACAGCAGCTGGAAGGCTTCCAGCGCCTCGGTGTCCATGATCGGTACATATTCGACGCGGCCCGTCTCTTTCAGGTGGGAATGTTCCGGCCCGATACCGGGATAGTCGAGACCGGCGGAAATGGACGCGCCTTCCTCGATCTGCCCCTCGGCGTCCTGCAGCAGATAGGTGCGGTTACCGTGCAGCACGCCGGGTTCGCCGGCGGTGAGCGAGGCGCAATGCTCGTCCCCGTCAAGCCCCTTGCCGCCCGCTTCCACGCCGACGATCTGCACGTCGCTGTCGTCGAGAAACGGGTGGAACAGCCCGATGGCATTGGAGCCGCCGCCGACCGACGCCACGATCATATCGGGCAGGCGACCTTCGGCTTCCAGCATCTGCTCGCGGCATTCGGTGCCGATCACGCTTTGGAAGTCGCGCACGAGTTCCGGGTAGGGGTGCGGGCCGGCGGCGGTGCCGATAAGGTAATAGGTGTCTTCCACGTTCGTCACCCAGTCCCGCAGGGCTTCGTTCATCGCGTCCTTCAACGTGCCGCGTCCGCTTTCCACCGGCACGATTTGCGCGCCCAATAGCTTCATGCGGAACACGTTGGGCGATTGCCGGTGCACGTCTTTCGCGCCCATATAGACGACGCAGGGCAGGCCGAAGCGGGCCGCGACCGTGGCGGAAGCGACACCATGCTGGCCCGCGCCGGTTTCCGCGATGATCCGCGTCTTGCCCATCCGTTTGGCGAGCAGGATCTGGCCAAGACAGTTGTTGATCTTGTGCGAACCGGTGTGGTTCAGCTCGTCGCGCTTGAAGTAGATCTTCGCGCCCTTGCCGTCGGCGGCACCTTCGCGCAGATGCTCCGTCAGGCTTTCGGCGTAGTAGAGCGGGGATGGGCGGCCCGTGTAGTGCTTGTTGAGCCAGGCCAGTTCGTCGCGAAAGGCCGGGTCCTGCTTGGCGGCCTCGTATGCTTCGCCCAGTTCCAGAATGTTTGGCATGAGCGTTTCGGCAACGAACCGCCCGCCGAAAATACCGAACATGCCCTGTTCGTCCGGGCCGTTTCTGAATGAGTTCGGGGCATGAATGTTCATGATCGGTCTTTCGGTCTGTCGGCGGACGGTGAGTGGGGCGCGAGGCAGGCATCGAGCAACGCCGCGATCTTGCCGCTGTCCTTAACACCCGGCGCGCTTTCCACGCCAGAGGAGAGATCGAGCCCCGCGAGCGGCGCGACGCGCTCGACAGTCGCCAGTGCGGCTTCCAGATTGTGCTGCCCGATGCCACCGGACAGCAGGGCCGGGGTGGTGAGGGCAAGATCGTCGAGCAGCGTCCAGTCGAACGCCACGCCGTTGCCACCGGGCAGGGTCGCGTTTTTCGGTGCCTTCGCATCGAGAAGCAGCATGTCTGACACCCCATCATAGGCCTGCAGCGCCAGCAGATCGTCTGGCACGGAAACGGGCAGGGCCTTGATGACGGGAAGTCCGTATCTGCGCGCGACATCCCGCACCCGTTGCGCGGTTTCGAGCCCGTGCAGTTGCAACATGTCCGGTTGCATGGTGCGGACGATATCATCCAGCAGCGCATCGTCTGCGTCGACTGTCACTGCAACGGTTCGGGCGTTCCCCTTGCCGGTCGACAACGTGCCCGCCAGTTCGGCGCTCACATGGCGCGGGCTCTTGTCAAAGAAGATGAAACCGAGATGCGTCGCGCCGTGGGCGACTGCGGTTTCCACCGCCTCGACCGTCGACAGACCGCAGATTTTCACCGACAGGGAGTGAGACTTGTCCATGCCCCGTGATGTGGATCAGGCCTGCACCGCGTGCAAGCCCGAACCGTTGGAACGCAGCCACGCCTTTTGTGCTTCGTAGTCCGGGCAGATGGCAGCGACCAGCGACCAGAATGCGTCCGAATGGTTCATCTCGCGCAGATGGGCTGCCTCGTGGGCGGCGAGATACTCCAGCACGGCAGGCGGAGCGAGGACGATCCGCCAGGAAAAATTGAGCGCGCCGCTGGTCGAGCACGACCCCCACCGCGATGTCGTGTCGCGCAGGGTGATGGACGCGGCCTCGACGCCAAGGGTTGCGGTATATCGCGCAACCGCCGCCGTCAGGTCGGCCCGGGCCTGTCGTTTCAGAAACTCCACGACCTTCCTGGGCACCGTGCCCCGGTCCCCGTGGACGCGGATGACAGGGCCGTCCTCATCCATGCCGGTGGCCACGACCCCCCGGGTTCGCCCGGAGTGGAGAATGCGGTGCGGCACTCCGCGTAGGGGAATCGTCGCGCCTTCTTCGATCCGCACCACATCGGGCAACCGCGCCAGCCGCGTTGCCGCCCAGTGGCGGTTGCGGTTGATGAAACCATCGACCTCGGCGTCCGGCGTTCCAGGTGGAACGGTGACGCGCAATGCTTCTTCTGCCTTGCCCGAAGGCACCAGCCGCAACGTCAGCCGCGTGGTGCGCACATTCTCGACGACACGCACGTCGACCGTCCGCCCGTCGATCTCCAACAGGGTCCAACGTTCGACGCGACCCTTAACGGGGGCGGGGCGTTTTTTCAGAAGCGAAAGCATGGGGTAATGGCTATCAGATTCGGGGTGACCGTGTACGAAATTCGGTCATGAAACGAAAAAGGCCCGCTGTTTCCAGCGGGCCTTTCGATGGTTGGTGTCGCTTAGGCCGTGGCAGGCTTGCCGCTACCGGCTTTCTTCGCCTTGGCGGGCTTGACGACCCTGGGCGCTTCGCCGTTTTCCACGGTTTCGACGCGGTTGGCCATGAAGGAGTTGAACTCTTCCTCGTCCTTGGCGCGGCGCAATTCGCGGGCGTAGTCGTCGAACTCGGCGCGCGCACTATCGAGCTTCATTCGCTCCTCATGCAGGCGTTTCAGTTCGGTTTCGCGCCAGTCGTCGAAAGCGACGTTGCCGGTGCGGGCCATGCCAGTCTGACCGAACGGGCCGCGAAAATTGCCGCTCGAAAAGACGTTGGTCGCCTTGTCGGTGGCGCGGTTCACATCGGCCTTGAACTGGTCGAGACGGTCGCCCCACACGATGTAGGCGATCATGGCGACACCGAGCGGCCAGAAGATCATGAAGCCGATAATCATCAGCGCGATCGTGGCTGGCGTCCATGCCGGGCGGATAAGTGCGTTCATAGGAAAACCCCTGTCGAAAATGGTGCTTTCGGCGGCTGGAGACCCGCTTCCTGCTTGACCTTCAGATAGGACTCACCGGCATGCGTTCAAGAAAAATCGGTCACGGCAACGTGAACTATTCGACACCTTCCACGATGATCAGCTCGCTTGCAGCCACCGTCAGACGGATCGCCTTGGCGGCCTGATAGGCGGTGGAATTGTAGCAGGCGAGTGCGGTTTCAACGCTGTCGAACGCGATGACCACGTTGCGGGCGCGGTTCTCGCCTTCGAGAGATTGCACCTCACCGCCCCGCACCAGAAAGGTCGCGCCGAACTCCTCGAAGGCCGGTTTGGCGGTGGCGACGTAGTCCGGGTAACGGTCGGCGTTCTCCACATCGACCCGTGCGATCCAGTATCCTTTGGGCATCTCAGGCTCCTTCCATCTCTTCCAAAATCGCAAGCGCCGCAGCGCGTCTGTCGGCAGCCTGCATGATCGGACGGCCAACCACCAAATGGGAGGCACCGGCACGCAAGGCATCGCCCGGTCCCATCACCCGCTTCTGGTCGCCCGCATCGCTGCCGGCAGGGCGGATGCCGGGGGTGACGATGGCCATTTCCGGCCCGACGATCGCGCGAATGGCTGCCGCCTCCTGCGCACTGGCGACCAGCCCGCCCATACCAGCGGCCTTCGCCTGTTCGGCACGGCGGCGCACGAGATCGGCAGCCCCCATTGCGTAGCCAGCTTCGTCGAGGTCGTCGTCGTCCATGCTGGTCAGCACCGTCACGCCGAGCAGGGTCATGGCGTTCTCGCCCAGGGCCGCGACCGCGGCCCGCATGGCCTTGGGGTAGGCGTGCAGCGTCAGCATGTGAACGCCGAGACCCGCCACGCTTTCCACGCCCTTCGCCACTGTCGCGTCGATATCGAGCAGCTTCAGGTCGAGAAAGACGCGGTTGCCTTCCGCCACCAGTTCCCGCGCCAGCGTGAACCCGTTTTCAGCGGCGGGAGCGTAGGCCAGCTGGTGACCGATCTTGTAGAACGACACGGTATCGCCGAGCTCGGCAATCGCCGCACGGGCTTCTGCAACGGACGGCACGTCGAGGGCGACGATGAGGCGGGGGTCGGGGGTCATGCCTGCTCCGCACCGGTGCGCTGAGCCGCAATTCGAATTTCTGCACCTTGCCGGTGGACGTTTTCGGCAGCGGCCCGAATATGACGGCTTTCGGCTTCTTGAACCGTGCCAGATGCTCGCCGCAGAAAGCGATGATGTCGTCGGCGCTCGCATTCGCCCCCGGTTTCAGGTCGACGAAAGCGCACGGCACCTCGCCCCATTTTTCGTCCGCCTTGGCGACGACCGCCGCTTCCATCACGGCGGGATGGCGATACAGCACATCCTCGATTTCCACCGAGGAGATATTCTCGCCCCCGGAAATGATGATGTCCTTGGACCGGTCCTTGATCTGCACGTAGCCGTCGGGATGGGTCACGCCGAGATCGCCTGTGGCGAACCAGCCACCACGAAACGCGGCCTGCGTCGCCTGCGGGTTTTTCAGGTAGCCTTTCATCACGTTGTTGCCGCGCATGAAAATCTCGCCGATGGTTTCACCATCGTGAGGCAGCGGCTCCAGCGTCTGCGGATCCGCCACCATCACGTCTTCCAGGGCCGTGTTGTTGACACCCTGGCGCGATTTCAGCCGTGCGCGTTCGTCGGCGGGCAGGTCGTTCCACGCGTCCTTCCACACGCTAATGACGGACGGGCCGTAAACTTCCGTCAGCCCGTAAACATGGGTGACCTCGATACCCATCTCCTCCATCGCGCCGATCACGGCAGCGGGTGGGGAGGCACCGGCGGTCATCACCTTCACCTTTTGGTTGAAATCCTTCATGGCGTCCGGTGCGTTGGCGAGCATGTTCAGCACGATGGGCGCACCGCAGAAATGGGTCACTTCCTCGTCGCGGATCAGCCGGTAGATCGGCTCGTCCCGCACGGCTCGCAGGCACACGTTGACGCCTGCGATGGCCGCGATAGTCCACGGAAAGCACCAGCCGTTGCAGTGGAACATGGGCAGCGTCCACAGGTAGCGGGCGTGCTGGGGCATGCTCCAGTCGACGATGTGGGACAGCGCGTTCAGGTATGCGCCGCGATGGTGGGTGACGACACCTTTCGGATTGCCGGTGGTGCCGGACGTGTAGCCGAGCGCGATGGCGTCCCATTCGTCGGCGGGAAGGGACCAGTCGAAATCGGCGCTGCCCTGGTCAAGCAAACCCTCGTAGGTCAGCGAACCGACCTCGGTGGCAGCAGGCATGTGCGGATCGTCGACGCGAACGACCAGAATGTCCTTGTTCGCGGTTGCTCTCAAGCGCGTCGGCAGCGACCGCCGCAAACTCCGGGTCCACGATCAGCACCTTGCTTTCCGCGTGTTCGAGAATGAATGCGATGGTCGCCGCATCCAGCCGCGTGTTGATGGAGTTCAGCACCGCTCCCGCCATCGGCACACCGAAATGCGCCTCGAAATGTTCGGGAATGTTGGCCGCGATCACCGAAACCGTGTCGCCACGGCTTATTCCGTGCGCGGCAAGAGCGCCTGCCAGCCGGCGAGTGCGGGCATATGTTTCGCCCCAGTCGCGCCGCACGTCCTCATAGACGATCGCCGGCGCATCAGGATGAACCCGGGCCGCACGGGCGATGAAGCTGAGCGGGGACAGGGCGGCATGATTGGCCGCGTTCGCGTCGAGATCGCGATCGTACATGCTGCCGTTGTTCGTCATCGTTCCGTCCTTCCCCCCGCTCACGCCTCGTCATAAGGCGAACGGTGCTGTCGCGCGAGGCCCATCGCTATGCTAGCCAGAACCTTTAGCAACTTCGGCCCGGACCCGACAGCCATGAACGAGATCGAAACCGATTACCTGATCGTCGGCGCCGGTGCGGTGGGCATGGCCTTTGCCGACGTGCTGCTGGCGGAAACGGACGCGGACATCGTGATTGTCGACCGCTTCGCCAAACCAGGCGGCCACTGGAACGTGGCCTATCCCTTCGTCACGCTGCATCAGCCCTCGGCCTTCTACGGCGTGTCGTCGCGGGAACTGTCGAGCGGGCTTATGGACCGGGCTGGTCACAATAAGGGACTGGCCGATCTCGCGACCGGTGCGCAGGTCAGCGCCTATTTCGAGGCAGTGATGAACGAGACCTTCCTGCCGACGGGCAGGGTGCGGTTCTTTCCCATGAGCGACTATCATGGCGATGGGAGGTTTTCGTCGAAACTGACCGGGGAGGAAACACGTGTCAAAGCCGCAAGGACAGTCGATGCCACGTGGCTCAAGACATCCGTGCCTTCGACCCATAAACCCGCGTTCGACGTTGCCGACGGCGTCCGGTTCATGCCCCTCAACGATCTGCCGAAGATCACCGAACCGCCGGAAGGCTATGTTGTGATCGGCGGCGGCAAGACGGGCATGGACGCCTGCATATGGTTGCTCGACAACGGCGTCGATCCCGTCACCATCCGTTGGATCATGCCCCGCGACGGCTGGCTGATCGACCGCCTCAACACCCAGTCCGATCCATCCTTCTTCATGCAGACCATGGGCGCGCAGGCCGCGCAGATGGAAGCGATTGCCGAACGCCACGTCGGTCGACGACCTGTTCGAGCGGCTGGAGGACGGCGGGCATCCTGCTGCGGATCGATCCGACCGTGAAACCGAAGATGTTCCATGGCGCGACGATCAGTCAGGCGGAACTGGCACAGTTGAGACGCATCGAAAATGTCGTCCGCATGGGCCGGGTGAAACGCATCGAAAGCGACCGCATCGTGCTGGCCGAGGGCGACATCCCCACCGGTCCGGGCATCGTGCACGTGGACTGCTCGGCCAGCGCCATCAGCAATGTCGGCACCAAGCCGATCTTCGAGGGACGACACGATTACGCCCCAGACGGTGCGGTCCTACCAGCCCGTCTTTTCCGCTGCCTTCATCGCCCATATCGAGGCGACACGGGAAAGCGAGAAGGAGAAGAACCGCCTGTGCGGCGTCGTGCCCTTGCCCAACCACGACACCGACTGGATCCGCATCATGGTGCCGTTCATGATGAACCAGTTCAACTGGAGTCAGGAGCCGGACATACGCGCATGGTTGCGCGACAACCGCCTCGACGGCTTCAGCGCCATGGTGCGCGCGGTCGACAAGAACGACGCCGAAAAGCAGGCGCTGCTCGGGCGCATGAAGGCGGCCTCCATGCCAGCGATGGCGAACCTGCACAAACTGATCGCCGAAATCGAAGGAGCCGCATGATGCAGCTGGAAACGAACAAGTCCGACATCACCGAGGTGCGGATTGCCGACAACCCGGTTGCAGACATGAAGCCCGGGCAAGTGCGACTGACGGTCGACCGCTTCGGCTATTCCGCCAACAACATTACCTACGCGGCGGCGGGGGACACGTTGAAATACTGGGAGTTTTTCCCCACCGGCAACGAGAACCATGGCGTCGTGCCGGTCTGGGGCTATGCCGATGTCGAAGCCTCCAACTGCGACGGCATCGAGGTTGGCGCGCGCTACTTCGGCTATTGGCCATCAGGCGACAGCCTCGTCGTAGAACCTGCCAAAATCACGCTGGAACGCTTTTTCGACGCCTCGGCTCACCGGTCCGAACTGGCCGCGACCTACAATTTCTATCGCCGTGCGAACCAGCCCGATACCGACGCCGAAAACCGCCACATGTTGCTGTTCCCGCTCTACGTCACGTCATGGTGCCTGTGGGATGCGTTGGCCAAGGAGAACTGGTTCGGGGCGGAACGGGTGGTGATTGCGAGCGCGTCGTCGAAGACAGCCATCGGATTGGCCTTCGCGCTTTCGCAAGACGACGACGCACCGCAGATCATAGGGCTGACATCGCCGTCCAACACCGGTTTCGTGGAGGGTCTCGGGCTTTACGACACGGTTCTGACCTACGACGATCTCGAAACCCTCGACCCGACCATGGCAACCGCCATCGTCGACATGTCCGGCAATGCCACCACCATAGGGCGTCTCCACTCCCATCTCGGCGACGCCATGCGGCAGACGCTCGATGTAGGCCTGACCCATTGGGAAGCGCCGCGCCGCGACGACGCCCGCATCCGCGACCGCTCCACGTTCTTCTTTGCACCGGCCCACATTGCGGCCCGCTCGAA
The DNA here is from genome assembly GCA_963711195.1 of uncultured Alphaproteobacteria bacterium. Taxonomy (GTDB): domain Bacteria; phylum Pseudomonadota; class Alphaproteobacteria; order Rhizobiales; family Rhizobiaceae; genus Pseudahrensia. Next base: position 34,507 of record CAVQDK010000009.1, on the reverse strand, counting down.
GGAATGGGGTGCCGACGAGTTTGCCCGCCGTACGAACACGTTCATGGCGGCGGCGACCGAAGACAGCAAACGGTGGATGGAGATCGAAACTCTATCCGGCCTCGAAGCACTCGCCGACCTGCACCCGAAGATGGCGCGGGGCGAAAGCGACCCGGCAAAAGGGTTCGTGATCGACGTTTGAATCGAAGCGAATGGCCGTTTAGTCCTTCTCTAATTTCTCGCAAAGACCGATTCACCATGCCCGATCTGCTGCTGTCCGAACCCGATATGAACTTCCTTCTGTTCGACTGGCTGAAGCTGGAGGACAGGCTGACCGATACTGAGTTCGACCGGGAGACCGTCGAGGCCTATCTCGACCTGTCGCGGAAACTGGCCGGCGAGCAGTTTCTGACCCATTACAAGAAGGCCGACACGGTCGAACCGCGCATCGAGAACGGGCGGGTGCATGTGCTGCCGGAAATCGGCGCGGCGCTGGCGGAGTTCCGCGACCTCGGCATGTTCGGCGCGAGCTTTTCCGAGCAGTTGGGCGGCATGGGCCTGCCCTATCTTGTCACCTCCGCATCCTACGCCTGGTTCGCCGCCGCCAACGGGTCCAGCATGGGCTACACGATGCTGACAGGTGCCAACGCCCGGCTCATCGCAGCCTTCGGCAACGAGGCGCAGATCGAAGCCTTCGCCAAGCCGCAAATTGCGGGCGAGTGGTTCGGAACCATGTGCCTGTCCGAACCGCAGGCCGGGTCGGGACTGGGCGATGTGCGCACCACCGCCGTGGCGCAGGAAGCCGACGAGTTCGGCACCCGCTACAGCCTGTCGGGTAACAAGATGTGGATTTCCGGCGGCGATCAGGACATCTCCGACAATATCGTCCATCTCGTTCTGGCAAAAATTCCCAACGATGACGGCACTTTGCCAGACGGCACGAAGGGCATATCCCTGTTCATCGTTCCCCGTGTGCTGCCCGATGGGGAAACCAACGACATCGTCGTCGCCGGCCTCAACCACAAGATGGGCAACCGCGGCACCTCCAACTGCCTGCTAAATTTCGGCGAGAAGGGCGGCGCAACGGGCTGGATCGTCGGCGAACCGGGGCACGGCCTGCGGCAGATGTTCATGATGATGAACGAGGCGCGCATCGCCGTCGGTTTCGGTGCCGCCGCGCTCGCGTGTCGCGGTTACCTGCTGGCGGCGGACTATGCCCGCGAACGGTTGCAAGGGCGGGGCGTCGGGCAGGCGGATACCGGTCCCGTGGCGATTATCGGCCACAAGGACGTGCGCCGCATGCTGCTCGCCGCGAGGTCCTATGCAGAAGGCTCCATGGCGTTGTGTCTGTTCAGTGCAGCATTGGTCGACAACCCCGACGACCCTGACGACCGGGCCCTGCTGGAACTGCTGACCCCGGTAGCGAAGACCTTCCCCTCCGAATACGGGCTGAAAGCCAACGATCTCGCCATTCAGGTCCATGGTGGATACGGCTACACCCGCGATTTCGATGTGGAACAGCTTTACCGCGACAACCGCCTGAACCCGATCCACGAAGGCACCAGCGGCATTCAGGCAGGCGACTTTCTTGGCCGCAAGATTCTGAAGGGCGGTGCGGGTCTCGCTGTTCTGGCCAAACGCATGCGCGCAACCTGCACTGCTGCCGCCGGGACCGATCTCGTCGATGAAGCGGAGGCGTTGGAAACCGCACTGGGGACGTTGGAACGCACTGTCGGCGCGATCGGCGATCAACCGACGGACCGGATGCTGGACCACGCCAGCAGCTTCCTGAACGGGGCAAGCCTTGTCGTGGTCGGCTGGCTCTGGCTCGACATGGCGCTGACTGCCCGAAACCTGGGCGGGGCAGACGATGCCACCACTCGCCTGAAAGCGGGCAAGCTGGCGACCTGTCGCTATTTCATCTGGCACGAACTACCCCTCGGCATCGCCATGCTGGACCTGGCCGCAGCCGGACGCAACTTCGATTCCGACCTCGCGGCGGACGCCTTCTAGGCTTCGCGTTTGGAAAACGCCGCGGAAACAGTCGAAGAAACCAAACCGACGGCGCGATCGACGGGGCAGTTCTTTTACCAATTCCCCCCAATGTGAACGCAATCGTTGCACGGGAGTATGGACATGGCTGCGAACCTGTTGAGGTGGACGGAGCGCAACGGCGTGGCCTTGCTCACCTTCATGCTTCTGTTTGCCGGTGCGGCCCATGCCGATACGCGCAAGGTCGACGCCATCGCCGATCAGGCGACCTTCGTGGAACTGTTCTACATCTTCGACCCTGCCGATTGCAGCGTGAAAAGAATCCTCGAAACGGACATGGTGCAACCGAAGGGCGGCGTCCTCTTTCTGCAAGACGTGCCAACCAAAATCACCAAAGGCTATTGCCGGGGAAAGACCGTGCGCGCGACCGGCATCTTCTACCGCTCCTTCATGGGATTCCGCGGGCGCGACGTCGGCAGGGTGCGGTTTCGCTACGCCACCTTCGATGATTCCGTCATCAACCGCCGCACGAAGGCCTACAAGGTCATCGCCGACGTCCGGTAGGTGGCGACGGGGCTGCTTCACGTCGTTGGTGACCCAGCCTGTCACGGGAAAGCGATATCGGCATTGCTTGATCGGACCGTCAGCATGACCTACTTCCGGTTAACGGTCGCTTCCGTCGTGCAGGCGGTTTGCCGTCGAACGGGGTCCATTCCCACCGTCGCTTCCTGCAGGGCCGAACCCGCCGTCGTGAAAGGCGTCCGTCATGATACTCGACCCGACCTGCATTGCGTGCCCGCAATGCGATACGGTCCACCGGCTCGCACCGGAACAGACGACGCTTCGCACCCGCTGCGTGCGCTGCGGCTACCGGCTGACACTTGGCAAGTCGGAGGCCATCGCCCGTGTCGTCGGGCTGGCGCTGACATCGGCCTTTCTCATGGGCGTCGTGGTGTTCGCCCCCTTTCTCAAACTCGATGCCGGACCATTCGGATCGACCGCTTCGGTCCTCGATGTCGTGATGGGGTTCAGCACCGGCCTGATGGTGCCCCTCGCATTCTCCGTGCTCGCCTTCATCGTGTTGCTGCCGTTGGCCCGTTCGGTGCTGACGATATACGCCCTCGGACCGCTTCTGCTGGGTCGCCCGAATGCCCCTGCTGCCCGGACGGCGCTTCGCTGGACGTTTCTGCTCAAACCCTGGTCGATGGCGGAAATCTTCATGGTCGGCGTGGCCGTAGCTCTGGTGAAACTGGCGGGTATGGCGAGCATCGAGATGGGAACGGCGTTCTGGGCATTCGCCATTCTGGTGGTCGTCAACGCGTTGCAGGACACGTTTACCTGCCGCAACACGTTGTGGAAGGCCATCGCCGACAACGAGCCCGCCGATATCGAACCCGCCTCCCGGCCACCCGAAGCGGTCGCCCGATGACGCCCAATGCCGACACGATAACGGCGCGGGAAGCGGGGCTCGTGGCCTGCACCACCTGCGGTCTGCTGGCGCCGCCGGACCTCGACACCTGCCCGCGGTGCCACGCCCACCTGTCCAGTCGCGACACCGGCGCATTGCAACGGGTGCTGGCCTGGCTCGTGGCAGGGTTGATCGCCTATGTCCCGGCCAACGTCTATCCCATGTTGCGCACGACGCAGATGTTCCAATCCACCGACAGCACCATCGTCGGCGGGGTGGTGGACCTCATCCACCACCACGCATACGCCATCGCCGCCATCGTGTTCATCGCCAGCGTCGCCATTCCGGTGGCCAAGTTCATCGCCATCGGCTATCTGGCATATCTGCTGTACCGCGGGCGCAACACCAACCCGCACCGTCTCCACAAGCTGCACGAGGCCGTCGAGTTCATCGGACGCTGGTCGATGATCGACGTTTTCGTCGTCGCCATTCTGGTGGCTCTGGTGCAGTTCAACGTGGTGGCGACCATCAATCCGGGGATCGCGGCGGTGTGCTTCGCGCTTTCGGTGATATTCACGATGCTCTCGGCACAGGCCTTCGACCCGCGGTCGATCTGGGATGTGACCGGAAAGGAACCCGCCCGTGACTGATACGCCTTCGCAACAACCGGGTAGCGCCGCGCCCCAGGCACCTGTCGGTGCGACGCCTATCGTGGAAAAGCGTCGGCGTCTGCCCTCCGCCGTCTGGCTGATGCCGATCCTGGCCCTGCTCGTGGCTGTTGCGGTGGTCTGGAACAACTACGCCTCGCGCGGCCCGCTCATCACCATCGTGCTGGACAACGCCTCCGGCATTCGCGTGGGTGCGACCGAGGTGCGCATCCGCGATCTGCGCGTGGGCGTGGTGGAAACCGTCGGCTTCACCGAAGGCATGGGGGCCGTCGAGGTGCAGGTGCGCATGAACAAGGCCATCGCCGAATATGTCGACGCCGATGCGCATTTCTGGCTGGTGCAGCCACAGGTGACGGCGCGGGGTGTGACGGGCATCGATACGCTGCTGTCCGGCGTCTACATCGCCGCTAGCTGGGACGGAGAGCCCGGCGTTCCCCAGGACCGGTTTGCGGTGCTGGAAACGCCCCCATTGGCGGCCCCCGGCGAAAAGGGGACGCGCATCGTGCTGCGCACCCGTGCGGGCGGACAGCTGGCGGCCGGTGCGCCGGTTCTGACCAGCGGCATCGAGGTCGGTCGTATCGGCCAGCCCGTCCTGTCGGGTGGCGGTGCGACGGTGACGATGGAAGCGTTCATTCTGGAGCCCTACGACAAGCGGCTGACCACCAGCACCCGGTTCTGGGATGCCTCGGGCCTGTCGATCAATGTGGGTGCCAGCGGGCTGGCCGTGAAGGTCGACAGTCTGGCAGCCCTGCTCGAAGGCGGCGTCACGTTCGGCACCCCCGTTACCGGTGGTGAACCAATTGCGGACGGGCACGTCTTCAGCGTGTTCGAAACCGAAGTTCTCGCCCGCGCCGATGCTTTCGAAGCCGACACCGGCCCGGACGTGTTGGCGTCGATCCTGCTGGACGCCGACGTCACCGGCATAGGCGTCGGCACCGTGGTGCGCTTTCGCGGGGTGAAGGTAGGCGAGGTCGAATACGTCGTCGGCGTGGCGCCGCGAGAAGGGGAGGGCGATCAGGTCCGTCTTCGTCTCGACATGCGCATATCGGCGGCCAGGATCGGTTTGCCTGCCGATTTACCCCTGACAGGCATTAGCGACGCCGTGGCCGAGCGTGTCGAGCGGGGCCTGCGGGCAAGGGTCGGGTCGGAAGGCCTGTTCGGCCAGACCGCGGTCATCGAGCTTGCAAACCTGCGCTCTTCCGAACCCGCGCAGGTGACCCGGGACCGGTCGGGCCGCCTGCTGTTGCCTGTCGTGGCGTCGGCGAAACCGGAGGGTGAGGGAGGCGTCGACAACCTGCTGAGCCGCGTGTCCAATCTGCCCATCGAGGAATTGATGGAAGCCGCGACCGGTGCCCTGTCCGGCGTGTCCGGCCTTACCGGCGCGGCGCAGGATCTGATCGCATCGGATGCGGTGACCGCCATTCCGCAAACTGTGGACGCCACGTTGGCCGACGTGCGCGCCCTCGTGGCCGACGTCCGCACGGGCGGGGCCATCGACAATTTCAACACCGTCATGGAGAGCGCCAGCAACACGCTGATATCGGTGGAGAACGCGGCGCAGACCTTGCCGCAGACGGTCGAGCAGACATTGGAGCAGGTCAACGCGCTGGTGGCCGACATCCGCACCGGCGGCACGCTCGATACGCTCAACGCCACGCTGCAGAGCGCCGACGACACGCTGCAATCCGTCGAGGGGGCCGCCAAGGCATTGCCCGATGCGATCGAAAGCACGCTGGCCGAAGTGCGTGGCCTCGTGTCCGATATCCGCACCGGCGGCGCGCTGGAGAATGTCAATCTGGCACTGCAAAGCGTCAGCACCACGCTGAAATCCGTCGAGGGCGCGGCCCAGACGCTGCCGGCCACCATCGACACCACGCTGGTGGAGGTGCGCGATCTCATCACCGAACTGCGCGCGGGCGGGGCGGTCGACAGCCTGAACGCCACTTTGCTCAGTGCCAATACGGCCCTACAATCCATCGACGAGGCGGCACGCACGTTGCCCGGTCTGGCGAACAGGTTGAATGAAGTGGCCAGTGGACTCGAGACCGTCGTTTCGGGCTACAATGCCAATTCCAGTGTGTACAAGGACATCAGGGGTGCCTTGCGCGAAGTGTCGTCGACGGCGGAGGCCTTCCGTTCGCTGGCGCGCAGTATCGAGCGCAACCCGAGCTCCCTGATCAGAGGACGTTGAGTATGAAGAGAGTTTTGTTCGCGCTGGCGTGCCTCGCACTGGCCGGTTGCACGACGACGCCGCCGAACCGGTTTGCGGTGGAACCCACGACGGCCTCCACGAAAATCCGGTCCAACGCGCAGTCCATTTCCGTAGCGAAGGTCGATCTGCCGGCTTACGCCAAGGAGCCCGGCATTTTCGTTCAAAGCGACAGCGGTGCGCTCGTGCCGGTTGAAAAGGCCGATTGGGCCGACGATACCGAACGGGCCATGACCTTGGCTCTGGTCCGCAATCTCAGCGCCATCACCGGCGCGCGGGTCGCCCCGGACCCGTGGCCGCTGGGCGGGGTGCCGGAAGCGGAGATCCGCGTTGAAGTGGAGCGGATGCTTGTGGACAACGATGCGATCATGCGCCTGTCCGGCCAGTTCTCCATCCGTCGCGATATTGCGACATCCCGCAACCGCATCGAACGGTTCGACATTACCACGCGCGCGGCATCCCGTAGCCCGGATGACGTGGTCCAGGCCCACGGTGCGGCCTGGCGGGAACTGGCCGAGGAGATGGCGCAGGCGCTTTAAGCGGCGGCTTTCGCCACGGCTTCGGCTGCCCGGCCGCCGACGCGCAGACCCATCCGTTCCGCCGTTTCGTTGACGGCGGACAGCACTCCGTCATTCAGCGTCGATGCGGCATCACCGATGCGGGCGGACGCGGAGGCGACGCACGCGGCCGCGATGTTCCGCGCATCCAGCGCGGGCAGGCGGGTCGTGCCACACTTTTCGAGACCCATGCCCGCATCGTTGAACAGGGCGAGGTGCGCTTCGGCCTTCAGCGCCCGCGCCGGGTCGCCGCCGATCAGCCCGCCATGGGAACCGGTGACGATGATGGTGCCTGCATCCGTCGCCTTTACCAGCGAGGCGGAGTCGGCAAGAATGATACGGCGGTTACCACCCTCGATTTCCGAGCGCGCCTCGTTGGAATGCGGCACCTTCGATGGTGCGCGCAGCAGTGCCCGGTCCAACAAGACGATAGCTTCCGCGACGTTCGTGCCGACTGCAACGCCCAGTCTGGCAGCTCCGTCGTTGACACCGCTGATGATACCTCGCGCTAGCATGTCGTGCGCATTGCCGATCAGGCATGTCATCGTGCCAACCGTGCAGGCGGGCATTCCGTGGGCATCGCCAATGGCAAGACACGCGCGTCCTGCGCCGTCTAACCCGCCCCCGGCATCGTTAAGAACGACCGCGCGCAGGTTTGCAACCAGCGCCAGCATGGCCGGATAGGCACCGCCGTGAGAACCGCATACCACCACCTTGCCCGCCGCGCCGTGCGGCAGGGTCGTGATGGAATCGGCGGTGAGGGGTGCGGATACAACCATGGCGGAAGGGTCGGAAACTTTGGCCCTTGACGCAAGGTCGTTCCGAATACACTCTCTCCGTGTTCCATTCAGTGGAACGTGACGTTGACTGCCGACTGTCTGGGAGGGCACGGATCATTGGCCGAAACATCGGTTCAGCTTGTCGGGCGCATGGCGCTCATTCTGGAAGCGGTGGGCGCATCGGGCCCTTCCGGTGCCAGTCTCAGTACGGTCGTGCGGACGACAGCTCTGGGTAAGACGACCGTCCATCGGTTGCTCGTTTCACTGGCCGAAGTCGGCTACGTCACCCACGACGGGCGGCTGCAATGCTACACGGTCGGTCCCGCCATCCGGCGACTGGCCGCAGCGGGGCGGCAACGCGATCTGGTGACCATCGCCGCACCCTACCTGCGTGAACTTGCGCGGCTCACGCAGGACACGGTTTTCCTGTCGGTTCGCGATGGAAGCGAAGCGATCTGCATAGCGCGCGAAGTGGGGCGCTTTCCCATTCGCACGCTGACGCTCGACCCCGGCGACCGCCGCCCGCTCGGCGTTGGTGCCGGGTCTGCTGCGCTGCTTTCTGCAGTCGGCGACGGGGAGGTCGACGCCTTGCTGGCCGATCTCGAACCCATGCTGCAATCTTACCCCGCTTTCGACGCCAATGCATTGCGCACCGAACGCGAAGCAACGATACGACGCGGCCATTCCCTGAACGCGGATGGCGTTGTGGAGGGCATGAGCGCGGTGGGCGTCGTGGTGCGCGACGATGCTGGTGCGCCCGTGGGTGCCATCAGCGTTGCCGCCATTACGACTCGTATGAAGACCGCACGGCGCAAGGAAGTCGTGGCGCACCTGCACGACGCTGCCAGCGCGATTGCCGAAGCCCATGCCGACGATCAACCGGCTTCCGGGGACGCGGAAGGCGTGGAGGTCGCAGCATGAGCGGCTCCAATTTCGATCTTGCCCGCTTCACGAAAGCCTTTGGGCAGATGCACCGCATCCGCGCGTTCGAGGAGGCGTCGATCCGCGCGCTCGACGAAAAGCTGGTGCTCGGGGCGATCCATCCGTCCATCGGTCAGGAGGCCATCGCCGTCGGTGTCTGTTCGCATCTGCGGCAGGACGACATCATGCTCACCACCCATCGCGGCCACGGGCATACGATGGCCAAGGGGGTGGATGCCACGGCGATGATGCGTGAACTGCTGGGTCGCGCTGGCGGCACGTCCGGCGGCAAGGGCGGTTCCATGCACATCGCCGATTTCGACCACGGCATGCTGGGTGCCAACGGCGTGGTCGGAGCCAACATCGTCATCGCCACGGGCGCTGCCCACGCGATCCGTCTTCACAACCTCACCGGCAAGGACGACCGGGTGGTTGTCTGCTTCTTCGGCGACGGGGCCACGAACCGCGGGCCGTTTCTGGAAGGTTTGAACTGGGCGGGCGTGTTCGACCTGCCAATCCTGTTCGTCTGCGAGGATAACGGCTTTGCCGCCACCACCCGCACCAAGGCCATGACGTCCGGCCCCGGCCCTGCGGCGCGTGCGGAGGCGCTCGGCATTCCGACACGGACGGTCGACGGCAACGATCTGGTTGCAGTGGATGCGCTGGCTGGCGAAACGATAGCCGCAATCCGCACCGGCTCCGGCCCTCGCGCCATCGTTGCCTCCACCTATCGGCTGACGGGCCACACGGCGTCCGACGCCGCGCCCTATCGCCCGTCTTCCGAAGTCGAAGAGAAGTGGGGCGACGATCCCATCGCCCGCTTGCGCGCGCGTCTGGAAGAGGCGGGTGCGACAACCGCCGATCTCGATGGACTGGCTGAAGCTGCTCGGGACGAAATGGCGAAAGCCTTGGAAACCGCGCGCGCGTCCGACTGGCCCAACCCCGATCTCGCCTTCGCCGATGTGCAGGACGCCGGTTCGCCGCAGGAAAGGGCGTATTGATGGCCACGATCACCTACGCCGATGCAGGAAAACGCGCCGTCGCCGAAGCCATGCGGGCCGACCCGTCCGTCTGGGCGGTGGGCGAGGATTTGGGGCGCGGTGGCGTTTTCGGCCAGTATAGAGGTTTGCAGGACGAGTTCGGCACCGACCGCATCTGCGATGCCCCGATCTCCGAGGCATGCATCATGGGCGCGGCCGTCGGTGCGGCCATGATGGGCACCCGCCCCATCGTGGAAATGCGCTTTTCGGATTTCGCGCTCTGCGCCATCGATGAGCTGGTCAATCAGGCGGCCAAGGCGCGCTACATGTTCGGCGGGCAGACGCGGGTGCCCGTGACGGTGCGCGAGCCCATCGGCATGTGGCGTTCCTCCGCCGCGCAACATTCGCAGTCGCTGGAAGCGTGGTACGCCCACATTCCCGGATTGGTGGTCACGGTGCCGTCCACACCCGCCGACAACCATGGCCTGCTGCTCTCCGCTATTCGCAGCGACGATCCGGTCGTGCATATGGAGCACAAAGGGTTGTGGCCGCTGGAAGGCGAGATCGCCGACGACGCCGATGCCATACCCTTCGGCGTCGCGCGCACCGTTCGAGAAGGCGACGCGGCCACGGTCGTGTCATGGTCCGCCAGTGTGCACGATTGCGCCAAGGCGGCGGAAACGCTGGCCGGTGAGGGCATCGATATCGACCTGCTCGACCTGCGCACGCTCTGGCCGTGGGACCGCGATGCGGTGGAAGCAAGCGTCGCTCGCACGGGCCGTCTCGTCATCGTGCACGAAGCGGTGCAGGCCGGTGGCTTCGGTGCCGAGATCGCAGCCACGATTGCGGAGCGATGTTACAAACACCTGAAAACCCCCGTGCGCCGTCTGGGTGCACCCCGTATTCCCGTGTCCTATGCACCGGGGCTCGAAGACCGGGTGCGCGTGACGCCCGACATGATTGCAGCCGGCATTAGGGAGATGCTGGGTGAAGCGGCGAAAGCCGCATGACGTGCATTCCGACTTAACAACGAAAACACTGGGAGAAGAACGATATGAATATCACCAGACGCATCGCAACCGGCCTGATGGCCGCCGCCGCACTGACGGTCGGGTTCGCCACCAGCGCGACGTTCGCCGCCGACTACAAGGAAGAGTACAAGATCTCCACCGTCGTGCCCGCACCGTTCCCGTGGGGCATTGCCGCTGAAAAATGGGCCGAACTGGTCGGCGAACGCACCGACGGGCGCATCAACATGAAGATCTATCCCGGCGCACAGCTCGTGTCCGGCGATCAGACGAAGGAGTTCTCAGCACTCCGCCGCGGCACCATCGACATGGCCGTGGGGTCGACGATCAACTGGTCGCCGCAGGTGAAGGAGCTGAACCTGTTTTCCCTGCCGTTCCTGATGCCGGACTATGCCGCCATCGACGCGCTGACGAACGGCCCGGTCGGCGAGAAGCTCTTCGAGGTGCTGTCGGCGCAGGGTGTCGTGCCACTGGCATGGGCGGAGAACGGGTTCCGCGAAGTGTCCAACTCCAAGAAGCCGATCCGCACGCCCGCCGATCTGTCCGGTTTGAAGATGCGCGTCGTAGGCTCGCCCCTGTTCAACGACACGTTCACTGCGCTGGGTGCCAACCCGACGCAGATGAGCTGGGCCGATGCCAAGCCGGCGCTGACCACCGGCGCTGTGGACGGGCAGGAGAACCCACTATCGGTCTTCGCCATCGCCAAGGTGCATGAAGTCGGTCAGACCAACCTGACGCTGTGGGGTTATGTCGCCGATCCGTTGATCTTCGCGGTCAACGAGGACGTGTTCAACTCCTTCACCGAAGACGATCAGGCCATCGTGCGCCAGGCCGCCGTCGACGCGGGCGCTGAAGGTGTCTCCGTCGCTCGTGCCGGTATCACGGGAGGCGACAATTCTGCCGTGGAGGCCGTCGAGGCGCTGGGCGTCAACGTCATCCGCCTGACGGACGACGAGCGGCAGGCCTTCGTGGACGCGACGCGCGACGTCTATGCCGAATGGAAAGGTCAGATCGGCGACGAACTGGTGGACATGGCCGAGAAGTCCATTTCCGAACGCACACCCGACTAGTCGCTACGGACCGAACCTTTCGGGCGGGCCGATTGTGGCCCGCCCGTTCCCCACCGAGGCGGCTTGATGAGCGACAGAAACGACTCCGATGCACCGACGCCGATCGTTCCTTTCGGGATCGAGCGTGCCATCGCAGCCGTCGCCATCGGTGCCATCTTCGTCATTTCACTGGGCAATACGGTGGTGCGATACGTCACCAACCAGTCCTTCGCGTTTACCGAGGAATACTCGATCTTCCTCGTCGTGGTGATGACGTTTGCGGGCACAGCTACCGCCTTTGCCCTGCACCGCAACATCGCCGTCACCTTCATCCGCGATGCCATGCCGCGACGGCTGGCGGATGTGTTCGACATCGTTGCCGCGCTCGCGTCCCTGCTCATGTTCGGACTGATCGCCTTCTACGGCGGGCGGTTGGCCTATGAAGAATGGTACTACTCCGAGACGTCCGCCGGTCTTGGCAATCCGGCATGGATATACACCGTCTGGATGCCCCTGCTGGCCGTTGTCGTGATGGGGCGTATCGTCGAACGCTGGGTGACAGGCCGCCGCAAACGGCGCAATTCCATTCCGGCACAGCGGCTGTGATTGCGCCATGCTGACGGGCAACATCGTCCTCCTGCTGGTCTTCTTCGGCCTGCTCGTCTTCGGCACACCCATCGCCGTTGCGCTGGGTCTGGCGGGCGCGGCGGCGGTGGCCGTTGGGCTCGACCTGAACACGGTGGCGATGGTGGGCACCAACACCTATGCCTCGATCGCCAAATATCCGCTGATTGCCATCCCGCTCTTCGTGCTCACCGGCGTGGTGTTCGAACGCTCCGGCGTGGCGCAACGGCTCGTCATCTTCGCGCAGGCTATCGTGGGGCCGAGGCGCGGAGGGCTCGCCCTCGTGGCGGTGCTGGTCTGCCTCATTATGGGCGGCATGTCCGGCTCGGGCCCGGCAGAGGCTGCGACAGTGGCCACGATCATGATCCCGTCCATGACGCGCGCCGGATACCCGCCCGCATTCTCCGCTTCCGTCATCGCGGCGGCGTCCTCGACGGCCATTCTCATTCCACCGTCGCTGGCGCTGATCGTCTATTCGATCATGGTGCCCGGCACCGACCTGCGCGCTTTGTTCGCCGCCGGTCTCATCCCTGGCGTTCTGGCGGGGGTCTCGCTCATCGCGCCCGCCGTCTGGCTGTCGCGCAAGAACGGGTTCGGGGACGCCGACACGTCCGAGCGTCCGCCATTCCTGTCGGCACTGTGGGGCGCATTGCCCGGCCTCTTCGCGCCGGTCATCATTCTCGGTGGTCTGCGCTCCGGCCTTTTCACGCCGACGGAAGCGGCGGCGGTTGCGGCGGGATACGGGTTCCTGATCGGTATTGTCGTCTATCGCTCCATGTCGTTGCGTGACATCTGGAATATCTTGGCCGATGCTGCCGAAACGTCTGCCGCGATCATGATCATCATCGCGCTGGCCGGCCTGTTCGCCTGGGCGGGTTCGACGCTGGGCGCCTTCGATCAGGCCGCTGCCTTCATCCTGTCCATCTCCAGCGAAGGCTGGGTCGTGCTCATCATGGTGATGCTCATGCTGCTCGTCGCGGGCATGATCCTCGACGGCGTGTCGATCTATCTCATCACTCTGCCGCTGCTCGTGCCGATCGCGATGGCCTTCGAGTGGAACATGGTGTGGTTCGGTGTGCTGATGGCCATGAACGTCGCCATCGGTCAGTTCACGCCGCCGGTGGCGATCAACCTGCTCGTCACGTCGCGCGTGGCGGGCGTCCCGATCGAATCCACGGTCAAATGGACGCTCTGGCTCATCGCCTCGATGACGGGCGCGCTGCTGGCCGTCATCATCTTCCCCGAACTGGCGCTTTGGCTGCCGCGCACGCTCGGCTACCGGGTGTGACAATTTTCAAGGACTTCCCATGATCGACAAGACCAATTTTCCCGACGAAATGACCGGCGGTGAAGCCATTGCGCGCATGTTGCAGGCCTTTGGCGCAGGGCCGATGTTCGGTATGGGCGGCTTTCAGCTTCTGCCGTTCTACGACGCGACCCGCCGCCTCGGTCTCGATCACAACCTCATCAACGACGAACGCTGCGCGGTCTTTGCCGCCGACGCTTACGCCAAGGTGACGGGCCGGGTCGGGATCGCGGACGCGACCCTCGGCCCCGGCGCGACCAATCTCGTGACCGGCCTTGTAGAAGCGCTGAACGCCGGTTCGCCGATGGTCGTCATTGTCGGTGATGCCCACCGCGACCATGCTGGCAAGAACATGACGCAGGAGACCGATCAGGTCGCTATCCTGCGCCCGGCATGCAAGGCGCTATTGCGCGTGGAATCCACCGCCCGCATTCCCGAACTCGTTGCCCGCGCCTTTGCAATCGCCACGTCCGGCAGGCCCGGACCGGTGGTCGTCGACGTGCCGGAAGACGTGTGCCACGGCACCCACGATTTCGCCCCCGCCGATTTCGAAGTGCCCGCCATCCACGAAGCAGCCCCCGCCATCCGCTGCCGCCCGGCGCAGGCCGACCTCGACGCGGCTGTCGCCAAACTGTCGGCGGCCAAACGTCCGCTGATGCTGTGCGGCGGTGGCGTGCATATTAGCCGCGCCACGGCGAGCGTCGAGGCGCTGGCGCGCAGGCTGAACCTGCCGGTCGCTCACACCATGACCGGCAAGGGAGCTATCGCCTGCACGGACCCGCTGTCGGCAGGCTTGTTCGGTCGTTACGACCGCATCGCCAACGACCTGATCGCCGCGTCTGACTGCCTGTTCGTCGTTGGCTGCAAGCTCGGTGAGATTGCGACCAAACGCTATTCCGTGCCGGAAGGCGGGGCGGACATCATCCACCTCGACAACGTGCCCGAAGAGTTCGATCGCACCCTCACCCCCGGCCTGCGGCTGTGGGGCGACGTGCGGGAAACGCTGGACGCGATGGTGCCGATGTTCGACGGCGACTTTGCCGACCGGCAGCAAGGCTACGCCGCCGAGGTCGCCGACAAGATGGGCAAATGGCGCGAGTCCGTCGCCGACAAACTGACGTCCGACGACACGCCCGTAGGCATGGCGCGGCTGCTGAACACGCTGAACGAACTGCTGCCTGCCGACGCCACTCTCGTTGCGGACGGTGGCTTCGCGGCCCATTGGGGCGGGCTGCTCTATGACACCAAACAACCCGGTCGCGGCTTCGTGCCGGACCGGGGCTTCGCCTCCATCGGCTATGGTCTGCCGGGCGCGATGGGTGCGGCGCTGGCGGTCCGGCGCGATGGCGGAGGACCGGTCGTGGCACTGACCGGGGATGGGGGCTTCAACATGGTGATGGGCGAGCTGGAAACCGCCATCCGCATGGACCTCGATCTGACCGTCATCGTCGTCAACAACGCCGCCTCCGGCTACGTGAAGGCGTTGCAGCATCTCATGTACGGCACCGACGCCTATCAGGCGTCCGACCTGCGCGAGATGGATTACGCCAAGATCGCCAGTGCCATGGGTGCCCACGGGCAGCGGGTGGAAGGGCCGGACACTTTGGCCGAGGCAATCTCGGCCGCGACAACCCACAGGGGACCGAGCGTCATAGATGTGATTGTCACCCGCGACCCGGCGAAAATGCTGCCCGGTGTCGACAACCGCACTGTGAAGGTGAAAAAGGGAGACCGGGTGGCGTAACGCCTCTCATCTCCCTTCCATTCAGCCGGATTTCACGATGCTCCGTTATACCAAGACCGTCGCAGCCCTGCCGGCAACCGTGCCGTTCGTCGGTCCGGAAACACAGGAACGGGCACGCGGTGCGTCTTTCAGCGCCCGCCTCGGGGCCAATGAAAGCGTGTTCGGCCCCTCGCCGAAGGCAATCGCCGCCATGCGCGAGGCTGCCAGCGACAGCTGGAAATATGCCGACCCGGAAAACCACGATCTCAAAGCGGCGCTCGCCGTCCATCACGGCGTATCGCCCGCCAACATCGTCGTGGGCGAAGGCATCGACGGCCTGCTTGGCCTGCTGGTGCGCATGTTCACCGGCGAAGACACCCCCGTCGTCACGTCCGACGGTGCGTACCCGACGTTCGGCTTTCACGTCGCGGCCTTCGGCGGGCGTCTGGTCAAGGTGCCTTACGTGGACGACCGGGAAGACCCGGACACCCTTCTCGCAGCCGTGCAACGAGAAAGCGCGCCCCTCGTCTATATCGCCAACCCGGACAACCCGATGGGGTCGTGGCACGGTGCCGATACCGTCACTGACTTCATGGATGCGATGCCCGCCGACGCCGTGCTGTGCCTCGACGAAGCCTATTGCGACTTCGCCCCGCCGGGTACCATCCCGCCCATCGACGTGTCGCGCGCCAATGTCATCCGCATGCGGACATTTTCCAAGGGCTACGGAATGGCCGGCGCGCGGATCGGCTATGCGATCGCCCACGAAGATTTGGGCGTGGCCTTCGACAAGGTCCGCAACCATTTCGGCGTCAATCGCATCGCACAGGCAGGCGCGCTGGCGGCGTTGGGCGATCAGGACTATCTCGCCCAGACCCGCCGAAAGGTGGACGCCGCCAAGCAACGCATTGCGACCATCGCCCGCGACAATGGCCTGATCCCACTGCCGAGCGCGACGAATTTCGTTACGCTGGATTGCGATGCGGGGGCCGATCGCGCGAAGGCGGTGGTGGCGGCACTGGCCCGTGAAGGGGTTTTCGTGCGCATGCCCTTCGTCGCGCCGGGAAACCGCTGCATTCGCGTGTCTGCGGGGACGGACGTCGATCTCGACATCTTGGAACGCGCATTGCCCGTTGCACTGAAGAACGTGGCGGGCGTCGGCAATGCGTAACGCGCACAAGAACGTGCGGATCATGGTGCTCGATGACGAGCCACTCATCGCCATGACCACCGAACAGGTAATACGCGACATGGGCTACGATCATGTCGACGTGTTCTGTCGGTTGGACGAGGCGGAAGCGGCGCTGAGAGAACAGACCTACGATCTCGCCATTCTCGATGTGAATGTCGGCCGCGACAGCACCAGCCTCGAGCTGGCGCGCGCCATGAAGACGGCTGGCACTGCCATCGTTTTCGCCACCGGCGACAGCGGTGACGACGAGGCGCTGAAAAGCCTATCCAGCACAATCGTCGGAAAGCCCTTCGGCGAGGCGGCCATCGAACAGGTGCTGGAAGCTGCGCTCGCGGGCAGGACGGTCTAGGGCGTGACGCCGCCCTTCACGTATTGCCAGACGTCGGAAATGACGACCGAGCCTTCCCCGACCCCCGCCGCCACCCGCTTGATGGACCCCAGCCGAACGTCGCCTACGGCGTAAATGCCGGGTGTCGAGGTTGCATAGGTGGACCCGGCCTCCACCGCCTTGCCGGTGGGCACGAACCCCTTGTCATCCAGCTCGACAATCCCGTCGAGCCAACCGGTCTTCGGTACCGCGCCGATCATGATGAACAGGCCGTGCGCATCGATCTCGGTCGTCTCGCCGCTCTGGTTGTGCTTCACGACAACCCCGTCCAGCGTTTCCTCGCCCTGAAGCGCATGGACTTCGGTATAGGGATGGACGGTGATGTCCGGATCCTGCTCGATCCGCGACGTGAGGTAAGACGACATGGTCTCGTGCAGATTGTCTTGCCGGATGAGGATGTGGACGTGCTTGGTTTCCCGCGCCAGGAACATGGCGGCCTGCCCGGCGGAATTGCCGCCACCGACGATGATCGCCTCACGCCCGCGGCAGAACCGTGCTTCGATGTCGGTGGCTGCGTAATAGACGCCGGCGCCCTCGAACCGTTCCAGATTGTCGATGGGTAACCGCCGGTACTGCACGCCAGTGGCGATGATGATCGAGCGGGCACGGATGCACTCGCCGTCGTCCAGCAACAGGCCCCAGACATTCTCCTCGCCGTTCACGCCTTCGGCATCGGGTGGAAGGCTTTTGACCGTCTGCACCGAACGGGGCATGACGAAGCGCGTGCCGAGGCGCATCGCCTGTATCTCCCCGCGCCAGCAAAGGTCACCGCCGGAAATGCCGGTGGGAAAGCCCATGTAATTCTCGATGCGCGATGATGACCCGGCCTGTCCGCCGATGACCTCGTTTTCGATCACCAACGCGCGCAACCCCTCCGCCCCGGCATAGACGGCTGCGGCAATGCCCGCGGGCCCGCCGCCCACGATGACGGTATCGAAGGTTTCCTCGTTCCGAAGCGACAGGTCGAGCCCGAGCAGGCGGGCGATGGCGCGTGGGCTGCGGTCTTCCAGCACTCGACCGGAGAACAAGGCGGCCGGCTTGCCCGGTGGCAGATCGGCCGCGGCAAGGGCTCGAGTGGCCTCGCTGGAACCCAGCTCGACCTTGGACAGGGGAATGCGGTTGCGCGCCGCGAAGGACTCCAGAATGCGCAGTTCCCGGTCCTGGTCGGCACCGATCAGCGTGAGCGAACTGGTGCCGCCTTCCAGCACACGCCTGCGGCGACCGGCAAAGACCGTGACGATGACGTCCGACATTTCAGGCACCCGCGCCATGAGGTCCAGCATCGCGCGACGCGGGGCGACCATCGCGCGGGTGTCCTTAACCGCGCGAAAGGACGTGGCCCATGTGCCCCCGTTCAGGAAGGCGATCTCGCCCATATATTGCCCCGCTCCGAGCGTGAACTTCATGGACCGTTCACCCGTGATCGGGTCCAGAACTTCCATCTCGCCCTCTTCGACATAGATGAACTCGTCCATGGCGGCCCCGGGATCGACGACGATGTCGCCCTTGGCAAAATGACGTTGCGTCGAAATACTGCGGATCGCGTCGATATGGGCCGGCTGCAAGGGAATGCGGGGTGTCGACTCGATGTCGATGGCAAGGCTTTCCATAGGGGTCTCGACGTATGGAGGGGCCCCGTCACGAGGCGAATTCTTACATTATAGGTCGTCTGGCTTCCGCCTGCCACCACGACGGAGGGCGGGCACAATTGTCGCGTGGGAGCGAACGGGTGTGGTAGGCTTGGCGCTTCGGCCGGCAGGGTCGTGCAAACGCTGGAGACGACCATGGTAGACACGCCTACCCGCAAGCGCAGGATCGTATCGTCCCGCCATCTGGCCTCGTCCGATGGCTGGCAGCTGTCGGAGTTCGAATACGGGCTGATCATCGCCTATAACGGCTTCAGCCGCTGGATGAACAAGTGCATGGCAGCCTCCGGCGCGGCCGAACTCGCCCCGCTCGATATCCTCGTGCTGCACAACATCAACCATCGCGAGAAGCAGAAGAAGCTGTCCGACATCGCCTTCCTGCTGAACATCGAGGATTCCCACACGGTCAATTATGCGCTGAAGAAGCTGCTTAAAACCGGGCTGATCGAGGGGGAAAAGCGGGGCAAGGAAATGTTCTATTCCACCACCAAGGAAGGCTTCGACCTATGCGATCGCTACCGCGAAATCCGCGAACAATGCCTGCTGGAAGGTTTGAACCAAACTGGCGGCGACAACGAACGCCTGAGCGAGGTCGCCGGCACGTTGCGCCGCCTGTCCGGTCTTTACGATCAGGCATCGAGGGCGGCCAGTTCGCTGTAGGCTGCTACATCAGGCTCGGCAGGAACGTTACGATGCCCGGAAAGACCGTTATCAGCACGACGGCCAGCAACAGCAGCAGGAAGAACGGCAACGCAGCCTTGGCGACAGTCAGAATGTTGATGCCGGTCAGTCCCTGGATAACGAAGAGGTTGAATCCGACTGGCGGCGTGATCTGCGACATCTCCACGACGATGACGAGATAGATACCGAACCACAGCGGGTCGATCCCCACGCTTTCCACCATCGGCATGATGATCGACGTGGTGAGCACGACGACGGAAATACCGTCGAGGAAGCAGCCGAGCACGATGAAGAACACCGTCAACGCCGCCAGCAGTGCGTAGGGCGACAGCTCCATCGCGCCGATCCATGCGGCCAGATTGCGGGGTATGCCGGTGAAGCCCATGGCCACGGACAGGAATGCCGCTCCGACGAGGATGAAGGCGATCATGCATGACGTGATCGTCGCGCCCATGAGGCTTTCGCGCAGCATCTGCACGCCGAGCGAGCCGTTCGACCATGCCAGCAGGACGGACAGCACGACACCCACGGCGGCCGCATCGGTGGGCGAAGCGATGCCCGCGTAGATCGACCCGATGACACCGGCGATGAGCGCCATGACCGGAATGAGGCGACGCGAGGCGGAGAATCTTTTCGCGCAACGTGTAACTGCGGCCCTCGTCGGGAAACTTCGCTGGTCGCATCAGCGCGACGGCTGCGACGAATGCTGCGAACATCGACACCAGCATGACGCCCGGCAGGATGCCGGCAACGAACAGGCGGGCGATGGATTGTTCCGTCGCCACGCCGAAGACGATGAGAATGATGGAGGGCGGAATGAGCAGGCCGAGCGTGGCGGAACCCGCCAGCGTGCCCAGAATGAGCTGTTGCGGATAACCGCGTTCCGTCAGTTCCGGCACGGACATCTTGCCGATGGTCGCCGCTGTTGCAGCGGACGAACCGGAGACGGCGGCAAAGATCGCGCAGCCGAATACGTTCACGTGCAGCAACCGCCCAGGCAGGCGCGACAGCCAGGGAGCCAGGCCGGTGAACATGTCTTCCGACAGGCGCGAGCGCAGCAGGATCTCGCCCATGAGGATGAACATGGGCAGCGCCGCCAGCGCCCATGAGTTGGAATTGCTCCACAGGGTCGTCGCAAGGATCGGCCCGATAGGCGCTGGCGACAGGGCCAGCATGGCCAGCGCGCCGGTGGCGATGAGCGCGAACGCGACCCACACGCCGGTGGAGAGCATGGCGATGAGTGCAACGAGCAGCCCGCCGGTGATGGCAATCTCGCTCATTCGGAGGCTCCTTCCGGCAGCACGGTGCCTCCGGCGCGGACGGTCCTTAGCATGAGATCGACAAGTGCCACGGTCAGCAGGACCAGACCGGCGAGTACCGCCGATTGGGGGATCCACAGGGGCAGGGCGAGAATGCCGGTCGACACATCGCCGAAACGCCACGATTGCTGCACCAGCTCGCCCATGTAGAAGGTCGCGAAACCGGCGAGAAACAGCGCGATGGCGAGCGACAGCAATTCGGCTCCCAATCGCGCGCGCGGCCCCAGCGTCTGGAGCAGCAGCGTGACCCGGATATGCCCGCCCTGCATCAACGTGTAGGACAGGGCGAAGAAGGACGCGGCTGCCAACATGTAGCCGGATATGGAGGCGTAGGACGGGATGGTCGCGTTGAACGACAGCCCGACGAATGTGGCGATCCGCGTTGCGAGGTTCAGTACCACCTGCGCGGTGACCAGCAGGCAGATAGCGGCCACCAGCGCGGCGGCTAGCGCTCCCGCCGCGGTGTAAAGTCTGTCGAGTGTCTTCGTCACGTCGTCATCTCCCCCCGGATGATGGGCCGCACCGGCATCGAGCGCCGGTGCGGCTGTATCGCCCTACTTGGCGTAGGCGTCGAGGATCGTCTTGGCTTCGGCGGAAGCCGACTCCGCCAGACCGTCCAGCATGGTCGTGCCGATGGCGTTCAGACCTTCGAGCAGTTCCGCGCTCGGTTCCACGACCGTCATGCCGTTGTTCTTCAACTCGGCGGTCATGGTTTCCGTCTCTTCGCGGCTCATGTCCCAGCCGCGCGTTTCGGCAGCAGTCGCTGCGTCCATGACGGCGGTTTTCGTGGCGTCATCGAGAGCGTCGAAGGCATCCTTGTTCACGACGACCACGTTCTTGGGCACCCAAGCGTTGATGGGGGTGTAGACCGAAACGTAGTCCCACGCTTTCGAATTGGCACCCGTCGATGGCGAGGTAATCATCGCGTCGACCTGACCGGTGGAGAAGGCTTGCGGAATATCCGGCACTTCAACCTGCGTTGGTGCGGCCCCGGCCAGCGTGGCGAATTCTTCCAGTGCGGCGTTGTAGGCGCGGAACTTCAGCCCCTTCAGGTCGTCCACGGTCTTGATCTCGCTCTTGGTGTAGAGCCCCTGCGGAGGCCACGCGACGGAGAAGAGCGGCACGAGGTTCTGCTTGGCGAGCAGCTCGGTCACGACCGGCTTCTGGATGTCCCAAAGCTTTTTCGCATCGTCATAGCTGGTGGCGAGGAACGGCTGGCTGTCGAGGCCGAAAGCAGCGTCCTCGTTGGCCAGCAACGACATGAAGAATTCGCCCGCCGGTACCTGGCCGGAACGCACGGCGTTCTTTATTTCCGGATGCTTGATGAGGGAGCCGGCGGAATGGACCGTGATGTTCAGCCCGCCATCGGTGGCGGCTTTCACGTCATCGGCGAATTGCGCGATGTTGACCGTGTGGAACGTCTTGTCGGGGTAGGGCGTCGGCATGTCCCAGTCGGTGGCGGAGGCGGATGTGAAGCCCGCAAACGCCACGAGGGCGGAGGCGACGGCTGCCTTTGTCATGAATTTCATCTGGTAGTCTCCCTGTCGTTGATGTGTCGCGACCCCTGCAAGAGGTGCGGCAAGCCTTTCCTACCGCACCTGACGGCTCTGCGAAAAACGCAGCAAGCAAAAAACTTACATTGACAAATTGTCAGCGTTTAGACAGCAAATCAACTACAAAATGAAATTCGGTCGCTTCTGAGTGTTCGCGGTCGATCTTGGGGGGCTGGCATCATGGCACATGAAGCGAAATGGGATTTCTGGATCGACCGGGGCGGCACGTTCACGGACATCGTTGCCCGAACCCCGGACGGCGTATTGAAACCGCACAAGCTGCTGTCGGAGAACCCGGACGCCTACCGCGACGCGGCGCTGCAAGGCATTCGCGATCTGATGGGCATCGAGGCCGGTGCGCCCATTCCCGCAGAACGCATCGCCACCGTGAAGATGGGCACCACCGTGGCGACCAACGCCCTGCTGGAACGCAAGGGCGACCGGGTTCTGCTGCTGACCAACGAGGGTCTCGGCGACGCGCTGGAGATCGGTCATCAGGCCCGCCCGCGCCTGTTCGACCGGGCGATCGTCAAGCCGGAACTGCTCTACGAGCAGGTATCGGAAGTGCCGGGGCGCATGCGCGATGACGGCACGGAGGAAGTTCCGTTCGACGCCGACAAGGCCCGTCTGGCGCTGACCAGTGCCTTCGATGACGGCATCCGCTCCGTTGCCATCGTCTTCATGCATGCCTACCGCTACCCGGCGCACGAACAGGCGGCAGCGGAAATTGCATCCGATATCGGCTTCACGCAGATCTCCGTGAGCCACGACGTGTCGTCGCTCATCAAGTTTGTCGGGCGTGGCGACACCACGGTGGTGGACGCCTACCTGTCGCCGATCCTGCGCCGCTACGTCGAGCAGGTATCTTCGGAACTGGAGCTGGAAACGTCCGGCCTGAAACTGATGTTCATGACGTCGTCCGGCGGACTGACACAGGCCAGCCTGTTTCAGGGCCGCGACGCCATCCTGTCCGGCCCGGCGGGGGGCATCGTCGGCGCGGTGGAGACCAGTCGCACGGCGGGGTTCGATCGGATCATAGGCTTCGACATGGGGGGCACCTCGACGGATGTCGCCCACTATGCGGGTGCCTTCGAGAAGGATTTCGACACCGAGGTCGCAGGCGTGCGGATGCGGGCACCGATGATGAAGATCCACACCGTCGCTGCCGGTGGCGGCTCGCTGCTTACCTATGACGGCGCCCGGTTCCGGGTCGGCCCGGAATTGGCAGGCGCCAACCCCGGCCCGGCCAGTTATCGGCGGGGCGGGACCATCGCGGTGACGGACGCCAACGTGGTGCTGGGCAAGTTGCAGGCATGCTACTTCCCCGCCGTCTTCGGCCCCGACCAGAGCGAGAAACTGGACGAGGCCGCACCCCGTGCGCAGTTCGCCGCCATCGCGGAAGCGTCCGGCACCGGCAGCGTCGAGGATGTCGCGGAAGGCTTTCTGAAGATCGCGGTGGAAAACATGGCCAATGCGGTCAAGAAGATTTCCGTCCAGCGCGGCTACGATATCACCCGCTATGCGCTGACCTGTTTCGGCGGTGCAGGCGGGCAACATGCCTGCGCTGTAGCGGACGTGCTGGGCATGAAGACCGTCCTCATCCACCCGTTCGCGGGCATCCTGTCGGCCTACGGCATGGGGCTTGCCGACATCAAGGCGTCGCGTCAGCAGAGCCTGAACCGAACGCTGGACGATACCTGCGAACCGGTGGTCGCGGCGGCCTTCGACGGCATGGCGATTGAAGCCCGTGCCGAACTGGCGCGGCAGGACGTGACCGGGGAAGCGGTCGCAATCCAGCGGCTCGTTCACCTGAAATATGCGGGCACCGATTCCACCATCGACGTGCCGTTCGGCAAGCCCACCGCCATGCGCGAAGCCTTCGAGACCATCCATCGCGAACAGTTCGGCTTCACCATGCCGGAGGCGGACGTGATGATCGACCTCGTGGAACTGGAAGCCACCGGCGGTGGAGTGCGCCAGTCGGACATGACGCAGTACGAGTTCCAGCCCTCGCCCCGCACCGGCGAACAGACGCAGTTCTACTCCGGCGGCCAATGGCGCGAGGCGAAGGTTTACCGGCGCGGCGAACTGGCCCGCGGCACCATCGTATCCGGCCCCGCGCTCATCATCGAAGAGATCGGCACCATCGTGGTCGAGCCGGCGTGGGAAGCCCGGGTGGACGACGACCTGCTGCTGGTTCTGCGCAAGGTCGCCACGCAGTCAGTCGCGCGCATCGCCACGCAGAGCGACCCGGTGATGCTGGAAGTGTTCAACAACCTGTTCATGTCCATCGCGGAACAGATGGGGGTGCGCTTGCAGAAGACCGCGCGCTCCACCAACATCAAGGAACGGCTCGATTTTTCCTGCGCGCTGTTCGACGGCGATGCGGCGCTTATCGCCAACGCCCCCCACACGCCGGTGCATCTGGGGTCCATGGACCGATCCGTTTCCAGCGTTATGGCGGCTCATCCGCAGATGAAGCGCGGCGACGTGTTCGTCACCAACGCGCCCTACAACGGAGGCACCCATCTGCCGGATATAACGGTCGTCACACCGGTCTTCATCGGCACCACAAGCACGCCCACCTTCTTCGTCGCGTCTCGCGGCCACCACGCCGATGTGGGCGGCATTGCGCCGGGCTCCATGACGCCGCTGGCCACCACGATCGAAGAGGAAGGCGTCGTCCTCGATAACCTCAAACTGGTCGAGGACGGGCGCTTTCTCGATACCGATATCCGCGCCCATCTCGATGGCGGGCCTTACCCGTGCCGCAACACGGACCAGAACGTCGCCGACCTGAAGGCGCAGATCGCGGCCAACGAAAAGGGCGTGGCGGAACTTCAGCGCATGGTGGACGGCTTCGGTCTGGACGCGGTGCTGGCCTATATGGGCCACGTGCGCGACTACGCCGAGGAATGCGTGCGACGGGTCATCGCCACCCTGTCGGATGGCACCGCGGAAGTCGCTTTCGATCAGGGATGCAGGATCGCGGTCAGGCTCACCATTGATCCCCGGACCCGCTCCGCCACTCTCGATTTCACCGATACAAGCCCGCAGCAGGCCGACAATTTCAACGCCCCCGAACCCGTCACCCGGGCGGCAGTGCTCTACGCGTTCCGCTGCATGGTGGACGACGACATCCCGATGAATGCAGGCTGCATGAGGCCGCTGAATATTGTCCTGCCGCAAGGCTCTATGCTCACCCCGCAATATCCGGCCGCCGTGGTCGCCGGCAACGTGGAGGTCTCCCAGGCCGTGACCGACTGCCTGTTCGCCGCACTCGGTGCCATCGCCGGCGCGCAAGGGACCATGAACAACTTCAATTTCGGCAACGACCGCTATCAGTATTACGAAACCATTGGCGGCGGTGCGGGCGCGGGTCCGGGCTTCGACGGTGCCCACGCGGTGCACACCCACATGACGAACACGCGGCTGACCGACCCGGAGATACTGGAACAACGCTACCCGGTGGTGCTCGACACGTTCGCCATTCGACGAGGAACCGGCGGCGCCGGGCAGTGGACCGGTGGGGACGGCATCGAACGCAAGGTGCGGTTTCTGGAGCCGATGGACGTGTCGTTCCTGTGCGGCCGCCGCACGGTGCCGCCCCGGGGGTTGCAGGGCGGCGCCGACGGCGCGCTTGGACGCAACCGGCTCGTCAGTGCAGACGGCACCGTCGGCGGACATTGCCGGGCGGGCGCAGCTGACCTGCGAGGCCGGGGAGGCCGTCATCGTCGAAACCCCGTCCGGTGGGGGCTACGGACAGTCGGAAGGCGACAAACCCTAGGGCAGTCGTCGAATTCCGGCAGCGTGCCTTTACGGGCAGCGCCCCCTCGCTTACTCGGTGCCGGGTGCGGCTTGCACGTTACCGGAACATTCCCATGACCGACTTCGACCGGGTTGCCCCGGCACTGGCGCGCGCGTTGACCGAGCGCGGCTACACGAGCATGACCCCCGTGCAGAGCTGCCGTGCTGGAACCGGAGGCCGATGGTGCGGACCTTCTCGTTTCCGCCCAGACGGGGTCCGGCAAGACGGTCGCCTTCGGCATGGCCATCGCGCCGACGCTGCTGGGCGAAGCGGAGCGGTTCGCGAAAGCCGGTGCGCCGCTCGCCCTCGTCATCGCCCCGACCCGCGAACTGGCCATGCAGGTCAAGCGCGAACTCGATTGGCTCTACGCCGAGACCGGTGCCGTGACGGCCTCCTGCGTCGGCGGCATGGACATTCGCGGTGAACGATTGGCGCTGGGGCGCGGCGCGCATATCGTCGTGGGCACGCCGGGCCGGTTGCGCGACCACATCACGCGCAATGCCCTCGACATGAGCGCGCTGCGGGTCGTGGTGCTGGACGAAGCCGACGAGATGCTCGACCTCGGCTTCCGCGAAGATCTCGAATTCATGCTGGACGCCGCGCCGGACGAACGCCGCACGCTGATGTTCTCCGCCACCGTGGCGGCGCCCATCGCCAAACTGGCCAAGCGCTACCAGCGCGACGCACTGCGCATCTCCACCCGCGAGGAACAGCAACAGCACGTCGATATTGAATACCGTGCGCTCGTCGTCGCACCGCGCGAAGCGGAGAACGCCATCGTCAACGTGCTGCGCTACTACGAGCCGGAAAACGCGCTCGTCTTCTGCAACACACGGGCCGCGGTGAACCGGATGCTGTCGCGCTTTTCCAACCGCGGCTTCTCCGTCGTCGCCCTGTCCGGCGAGTTGAGCCAGAACGAACGTACGCACGCGCTACAGGCGTTGCGCGACGGCCGCGCCCGCGTGTGTATTGCCACCGATGTCGCGGCACGGGGCATCGACCTGCCGAAGCTGGAACTGGTCATCCATGCCGACCTGCCGTCCAACCCCGAAACCCTGCTGCACCGCAGCGGGCGCACGGGCCGGGCGGGGCGCAAGGGCGTCAGTGCGCTGATCGTCGAGGGCAGGGGCCGCGCGAAGGCGGAGCGCCTGCTGCGCACGGCCAAGATCGACGCCACATGGGCCAACGCCCCCTCCGCCGAAGCCGTTATCGACCGGGACCGCGACCGTATCATGGCGTCCCCTGCGTTGAACGACGCCATGGTGCCGGACGAAGCGGATTTCGCAGACCGTCTGCTGCAGGGTTTCACACCCGAGCAGCTGGCCACCGCCGTCGTGCGCCTGTCCAATGCCGGCCGCTCCGCACCTGAAGATATCGAGGCCGTGCCGATCGACGCTCGCTCGAAGCGCGAGACGTCGCCCCATACCGGCCCCCACACCAAGTCGAAGACCTCGCGGGAGTTCGCCAAGAGCCAGTGGGTGACGCTGTCGGTCGGACGCAAGCAGAGCGCCGAGCCGCGCTGGCTCATTCCGCTGGTCTGCAATGCGGGTGAACTGACAAAGGCCGACATCGGCTACATCCGCATCGAACAGAACCGCACCCATGTGGAACTGGACGCCGACAGCGCCGAGAAGTTCCTGCAGGCAGTCGGGCCGAACGGCACGCTGGAAAAGAACGTCCGCGTCACCGTGCTGGACGGGCGACCCGATTTCGACAAACCGGACTTCGACAAGCCGAAACGGGGCAAACCCAGATCCAAACCCGCTGAAACGGGCACTGCGGAACCGGGAAAGTCCAAACCCGGCAGAAAGAAAGTCGATGCTGCCAAGGGAGCACCGAAGCCGTGGCAGAAGAAACCCGGACAGAAGAAGCACAAACCGGCAGGTGCCACGGGATGGGCGAAGCCGAAGAAGAAGCCGAAGCCGCGCACGCAATAGGCGTCGACTAATCTGCGCCTTCGACCGCTTCTGCAAACAGCCGCCCGCCCTCCGCGACCCACGTCGCCAGCAGGGCGCCGAATGCCAGTAGCGTGAAACCCGCCAGCAGCGGGATGAGTGAACCGTCGTAGAGGTAGCCCACCACGCCGCCTATGATACTGCCTCCCAGCGTTTGCATCGAACCCAGAACGGATGAAGCCGTGCCGGCGACCTTGCCCAGCGGCTCCATGGCCAGCGCATTGAAGTTTGTGCCGATGAAACCGAACAGGCAGAACGCAGGGACCATCAACCCCATGAACAGCCAGAAC
Organism: uncultured Alphaproteobacteria bacterium; assembly: GCA_963711195.1. Lineage (GTDB taxonomy): Bacteria > Pseudomonadota > Alphaproteobacteria > Rhizobiales > Rhizobiaceae > Pseudahrensia. The sequence goes on along the minus strand of CAVQDK010000009.1, from coordinate 6,452 downwards.
GGTGTTGCGCCGCCGAACCAGATGGCAAGACCGAGATGGAGCAGGTTGACGACGAAATACCCGACCAGCGCACTGTGGGACAGCATCCGCATCCCGAACCGCTCCACCAGCGTGGAGTTCGTGAAGCTGGACGCCGACATGAAGATCGCAATCATCGAAAAGTAGAGCGTAAACGCTGCCCCCAGCCCGTAGATTCCGGTATAGATCTGCTCCGCCTGACTGATGAAGGCGAACAGGGATGCGAAGATCAGACCGGTGGCGATGGTGTAGGCAAACGCGCTGCGGTTGGTGACCACCATGCGGAACGCCGCCAGCACGGGTCTGGCGCGCAGAGGTCGGCGGTTCTCGTCCGCCAGCGTCTCCGGCAACCGAAGCGCGATCCAGACCAGCACCGACAGGCCGAACAGAAACAGGAAGAGCGACAGTCCGTGCCAGTCGCTGTAGACCATGATCGCCGCGCCGATATTGGGCGCGAAGATAGGCATGACGAGAAAGACCGTCAGCACGAGTGACATGACCTTCGCCATCTGTCGCCCCTGAAAGCAATCCCGCGCGATGGCCACTGCCATAACCCGCGTTGCCGCAGCGCCGACGCCTTCCACGAACCGAAGCCACAGCAGAACCTCGAAGGTGGGGGCGATCATCGCCGCCCCTGCCGCGACGATGTAGATACCGAGACCGGCATAGAGGATTGGCTTGCGGCCGAACCTGTCGGACAGCGGACCATAGACGATCTGCGCCGCACCGAACCCGATCAGATAGGCGGAGATGATGAACTGACGCCGGTTGATGTCGGTTACGCCCAGCGTGTCGCCGATCGACTGCAATGCTGGAATGTAGACGTCGATGGCAGCCGCATTCATCGCCATGAGCGCAGCGAGCATGGCGACCAGTTCGCCGTAGGACAACTTGCCGAACCGCCTGTACCGAACGGGCAGGTCCTGCGGGAGCGTCGTCGCGTTCGGTCTGTCCGACATGTCGAGGGGTCGCATTTCAAGCGTCGCCCGTACAGCTATCCCTCTCGCTGCGGGAAGCAAGCGGGTAATTGCACCTTTACAATCCGCCTCCGCTGGGGTGGCCTGCCGCATCCGTTTAGAACCCGTGGCCGATCCCATCCCCACACTAGCCGCCATAGAGATGTTCGTCGCCGTGGCCGAACACGGCAGTTTCACCAGGGCCGCGGACGAACGGGGCGTGTCGCGCACCCGTGCATCCACGCTCGTCAGCGATCTGGAGGCCGAATTGCAGGTGCGCCTGCTGGAACGCACCACCCGGCGGGTTTACGTGACCGAGGCCGGTCACGCCTATCTGGAACAGGCGCGAAACGGTCTCGACCTGCTCACCGAAGCCGCCAGTATCGCAGCCGACTACAGCGAGAAGCCAACCGGCACATTGCGGATCAGCGCGCCGGTGTCGTTCGGCATCCGCCACATGGGCACGCTCGTGGCCGCCTATCGTCGCGCCAACCCGCTGGTCACCGTGGAACTGGTGCTGGAAGACCGGACGGTCGATCTCATGCGGGAGAGTTTCGACATCGCCATCCGCATCGGCAACCTGCCGGATTCCAGCCTGATCGCGCGCAAAATTGCCCCCATCCGCCGCGTGCTCAGCGCCTCTCCAGCCTATCTGGCAGCCCACGGCGTGCCGCTCGTCCCCGACGATCTGACGGATCACGATTGCATGGGCTATCGCTACATGGCGGAAGGCAGTGCCTGGACGCTGGTCGGCACAGGCCGATCGGGCCGATCCGGCCAATCCGACCAGTCCGGCAAGACGGTGCACGTGGCCGGCAGCGTGCGCGCCAACAATGGCGACGTCATCTGCGAACTCGCCGTGGCGGGGCAGGGCATCGCCAGCCTGCCGACCTTCATCTGCGGGCGCGACATGGCGGCCGGGCGTTTGGTGCGCGTTCTGCCCGACTTCGAACCGCCTCCGCTGACCATGTATGCGCTGCATCTGGGAAACCGGCACGTGGCCCCGAAACTGCGCACGTTCATCGAACATCTGATCGCCAGCGTTCCACGAAAACCAACCGTGGGAAACCTGACATCGCGACATCGATTGTCCCTGATAACGAAACAATGATGTGAGAAATTCGGCACATGCCATATGCTCGGCACTCTCGTATGGTGCCCCAACGAGGGCCACACTGGCCCGTTCAACCCGCCCCCTTCACCTCCTAAGCAATGAGGAACATACCCATGAAATCCCTTCTCGCCTCCGCAGCCCTTGCCCTGACGCTGACCACCGGCTTCTCCGGTGTCTCATCCGCAGCCGACGCCTACAAGTTCGACGCCAGCCATGCGCAGATCCTGTTCTCCTACGACCACCTCGGTTTCTCCACGACCTACGGCCTTATTTCCGGCTTCGACGGCGAAGCGTCGATCGACAAGGACAGCCTGGAAAACTCGTCGGTCAACTTGGAGATCTCACTGAAGGATCTGATGTCCACCGGCTGGAAAGCGCGTGACGATCACTTCCTCTCCGCCGACTTTTTCAATGCTGCCGAAACGCCGATGGTCACGTTCACATCCACCAGCGTCGAACCGACGGGCGACGACACCGCCAACATAACCGGCGACCTCACCATTGCGGGCACGACGAAAGAGATCGTTCTCGACGCCAAGCTGAACAAGATCGCCGAGCACCCGATGGCCAACAAGCCCTGGGCCGGTTTCAATGCCACCACGACCCTGAAACGCTCCGACTTCGGCGTGGAAAAGTTCACGCCGTTCGTGTCCGACGAGGTGGCCATCACGATTTCGGTGGAAATGGAACAGCTTCCGTCCAGCTGAACCGCCGAGACGACGCCTGATACGACACCGGGGACGCAGCCATGCGGATGACGAACTCGCGCGAGACCTACGGTCTGGTCCACCAGCTTCTGCACTGGACCACCGCCGCGCTCATCCTCTTCATGCTGCCCCTCGGTGTCTACATGCACGACCTGCCCGTCGGCACGGCGCAGGAAGTTGCCGACAAGGTCTGGCTGTTCTCCCTGCACAAGACGGTCGGCGTCGTGGTGCTGGTGGTGGCCCTTGCCCGCATCGCATGGGCCATCGTTCAGCCCCATCCGAACCTCCTTCACGGCGGTCGGGAAGCCTTCGCCGCGAAGACCGTGCACTGGCTGCTTTACGGTTCCATCGTCGCCATGCCCGTCTTCGGCTGGCTCCACCACGCGGCGCTGGATGGCTACGCGCCGATCTGGTGGGAAAACGTGTTCCCCGGCGACTGGGACGTGCTGCCCTTCGTGCCGAAATCGGAAGCCGTGGCCAGCTTCTTCGGCATGGCGCACACGGTCACGGGCATTGCGCTCGTCGGTGCCCTGGTGCTCCACATCGGAGGCGCACTGAAACACGCCGTCATCGACAAGGACCGCACGCTGGCCCGCATGGTGCCGGGAGCCTACGGTGAAATCGGACTTGCACCGACGCCGAAGGGCTACGCTGTCTCATCCTTCGCAGCCGCCGCCCTGGTTGCGGTACTCGGCATGGGCGTCATCACGGCCGCGTGGTCGTTGACGCGCCCGGGGGTCGCCGAACCCCTCGTGGCTTCAGATACCCCGCGGAACGCAGATGCGTGGGTGATCGACTACGGGGCCAGTTCGCTGGCGATCGAAATCCAGCAACTGGGGTCGCCCGTCGCCGGCACGTTCGGGCAGTGGTCCGCCGATGTCGTCTTCGACCCGGAAGCACCGGACGCTGCACGCATTGAGGCGACGGTCCAGATCGGTTCGCTTGCCCTGTCGGATGTGTCGGACAGGGCTACGTCGCCGGAGTTCCTGAACGCCGAAACCTATTCCGAGGCCGCTTTTGTTTCCGAAAATGTGGTGCCTGTCGGCGATGGCTACGAAGCGCGGGGTACATTGACCCTCGCCGGGATCGCCCAGCCGTTCACGCTGCCGTTCACGTTCGAACAGGGGGACGGGCAGGCGAGCGTGTCCGCACAGGCTGTAATCGAACGCCTTGACCATGAAGTGGGAACGGGCTTTTCCGACGATGCGACCGTTGGTCGTTCGGTAGCCGTAACGCTATCGATCCGCGCCTCACGTCCCGATGGCACCGGCACGCCGGACGCCTGACGTCACCGTGCGGTTCGCACAATGCCGCGATGCTGTCCGATCCGCCAGACACGCTTGTCGATCAGCACTTTCGCGGTCGCCCCGACCACCGCCGCACAAAGCAGAATTTTCGAAACCGTGCCCATCGTACCCTCGATCAGCACCGCATGAACCACCGTGCCGATTACGATGACAATCGCCAGAAGTGAGTGGACGGCCCGCCATAACCGTGGTCGCAGCCCGAGCCGCTTGCGTCCAAGTGCCAGCAAAGCGGCAATGAAGACGGCCCACATGGCCACCACCCCCCAGATCGAAAATGGCGTTGGAGATGCGAACAGAAGCGCGTCCACGACGTCCGGCGGGCTGGTGATGTACAGACCGACGACATGGGCGACGACGAGTGCGAGCAGAATGCCCCCCGTCCAGCGGTGGGCAGCCCGGCTGTTCGCTGCCGACAACCCCGGCAGGCGATTGCCTGCCAGCATGGGTTGGACGAGGAGGACACCGAGCGCGGCCACCCCAGCGAATCCCGCGCCGATATAGATCGGCTGACGCCATTCCAGCAATGGGCTCGTCGCCGCGATTCCCAACGGTACCGCTAGAGCGAGGGCCAGCGTCAACCATACCGCAAGCGCTCCCGCGCGGCTCACGACGCTCAGGCGGGTTGCAGGACGAAGTCCACGTTCAGCGTCGTCTCCTGCGGGCTGGCCATGACAGGGCGCAGGAAGACAGTTTCGAAACCGCCGTCATCGTAGTCCGCATCGTAGGACAGGTGGCCGTGGGCCTGCCCGAAGGCGGGAACGATCTGCGGCATGTCGATGGCGAACACCCCGTTCTCGTCCGTCAGCGTTGCACCGTGGCTCTCGGGGTCACGTTCGTGCCCTTCCGTCGTGTGAGCCCACACCTGTATGCGACGACCCGCCAGTGGTGCACCGTCCCCGGCGCGGCGCACCGAGCCCGTCATCAGAAACCCGCCACCGCCGATGCGCTGCACGACCGGCGCGCCGGGACGATAATTGTTGGCACCGCCCCGCATGGTCGGGGTCGGCGCAACGCCGCTTGCCTGCGCCGGCAATAGAAGACCTGTAGCCGCCGCACCTGTCAGCACGCCGGCTGTGGTGAGGATCTTGCGGCGGGTGAAAAGATCGCGGGTCATGGACGCAACTCCTGTGGAGCGGAATGGGAAAGCCGTATCGATCGAACATGGAGCATGCGGCACAAATGTGAACCATCCCCACGGCTTCGTGAATGCGTCCAGGAAGAGCGTCGCACCTGTTTGCGCATGTTTGCGCGCGACGACAGCGCGTCGATGCGCTACGGGTGCGCCCATCTTACCGAACGAAATGCTGGCGGAGCCTTGAACATCATGAACGCACACTACGACACGTCGAAGCCCGTACTCGTTACCGGTGCCACGGGCTATGTTGCCGGATGGCTCGTGAAACGGCTTCTGGAGGAAGGCTTCACCGTCCACGCCGCCGTTCGCGACCCGTCCAACGCCGACAAGGTCGGCCACCTGCAGGCCATGGCGGATGGGACCGACGGAACGCTCAAGCTGTTCGCTGCCGATCTGCTCGAAGAGGGCAGCTACGCTGAGGCCATGGCCGGCACGGGGACCGTGTTCCACACCGCATCTCCTTTCACCCTGCGCGTGCGAGACCCGCAGGCCGATCTCATCGACCCGGCCCTGAAGGGCACCCGCAACGTGCTCGCCTCTGCCGATGCGACCGAAAGCGTCGAACGTGTCGTGTTGACCTCGTCCGTCGCGGCCATCTACGGCGACACGAAGGATGTGGCGGATGCACCCGGTGGGGTGCTGACGGAAGACGTATGGAACACGACGTCTTCCCTCGACCACCAGCCGTATTCCTTTTCCAAGACCGTTGCCGAACGGGCGGCCTGGGAGATGGCAGAGGCTCAGGACCGGTGGAAGCTCGTCGTCATCAACCCGTCCCTCGTCGTCGGCCCGGGGACACGCCCCGACCAGACGTCGGAAAGCTTCAATCTGGTCAGGATGCTCGGCAACGGCACCTTCGCCAAGGGCGCACCACCGCTTTCCGCCGGCCTCGTGGATGTCCGCGATGTCGCCGAGGCCCACATGCAGGCCGCCTTCGTGCCGGATGCCGAAGGCCGCCACATCATCAGCGCCGAGACCGGATCGTTCATGACCATGGCCGACGCCCTGCGCCCCGCATACGGGGGAGACTGGCCTTTGCCGGAGGTCGGTGCCCCCGCCGAAGACACCTTCGCGGCCGACAATTCCCGCTCCCGCAAGAAACTGGGCATAACCTATCGCCCGGTCGATGAAGCCATGCGCGAAATGTTCGCCCAGATGGTCCAAAACGGTTTGACCGTAAGGAGCTGAACAGACCGGCCACGTTCGCCTGACACT
>CAVQDK010000008.1:0-20548 GCA_963711195.1 uncultured Alphaproteobacteria bacterium | reverse complement strand
GAGGTTCAGACCGCCGATCTGTCGTTGAACCCGAACAGAGCTGCCCTGCCTGCCAGCGTACCCAGCACGCCCGCCACCACAACGTTCCAGCCGGCAAAGGACAGGCCTAGAAAGCGGCCCGCCGCGTCGTCGCATTTCGGCGGCGTGGAGGTGGCGAGGCTGTCGAGCAGGGAGCCGGCGTCCCCCGCTGCGCCGGTAATTCCCGCGCCGCAAGTGGCGGGCGCTGCAAACCAGCCCCATTCGACGCCAGCGTGGTAAGCGCCGATCAACGCCGTCGCCAGCATCGACAGGGCCGCAATGGCCAGCGTGCCGCGTAGCACAGATTCCGGTCCACCTGCCCGCAGCGGCTATCGCGCCCACCAGCAGGATGGGGATCGCCAGATAATAAGGGTTGCGCTGTTCCAGGCACAGGGCGCAGGGGGCGTAGCCGTACAGTTCGAACGCCCATGCGGACCCCAGCACGACCGCCATGCTAAGGGTGACGAGCCATGCCGTGGCCGTAGGCGACAGGCGTGTCATGCGGCCAGCGTTTTCACATAGTCGATCAGGAAAAACAGCAGCGCCGGACCGCCGATTACCAGCAGCGCGACCCATGCCAGACCGATGGCGAGGCCCAGCAGGATCAGTAGCCCGTCCCGTTCGATCAGGCCCAGTGCCGGCGATCGTCATTCCTAGCCCGGGCACGGAATTGGTCAGCGGCAGGGGCACGAGAATGGAGGCGCAGGGTATGGCCAGTAGTGCACCCACGATGCGCAGGCCTACACCCTCGCTCAACCGCGCCAGCCGCGGACCGGCAATAAACTCAATGCGCTTCAGCCACGGGCGCGCTCGCGCCACCGTGCTTGCCAGCAGGCCGATGCCGAAATCACGCTGCCCGAGTTTGCCCGGCAGCACGAGGCGGGTGCGGCCCCGCGCCAGCTGCACGGCGAGATACAGCATCGGCAGCGCGACGATCTGCGGCAGGATGTAGACGAAGGGGAGGCAGCAGGGCAGGGCCATCAGAAGCAGGAACACACCGTGGGCGCGCGCTTGCATGGCTTCCAACAAAGTGGACAAGCTGATGCGTGCGTCCGACCCGTGGCGGGTGGCCAGCGTGGTCAGCACGTCGTCCAGAAGCGCGGTGGTTCCGCGGATTTCTCCCCGGCTTCCGTCAGCCGGCCTTGGCGCGGCAACGGCCTCGAGATTTGGGTTCAAATCGTCCGGCTCATTGTTGCGCTTGTCCATCGCCTCGCTATAGTCGCGCCGCTCCACCCGGACCAGCCCCCCTGGCGGAATTGGTAGACGCGCGGGATTTCAAAATCCCGTTTCTTCGGAAGTGCCGGTTCGATTACGGCGGGGGGCACCATTTCTTCTGCCGTATTCACCGTGCGCCGTGTCCGAAGACGAGGACGCGGACGGTTCGCAGTATGATGAGGAAATCGAGCCACGCCGACAGGTATTTGATGTAGAAGAAGTCGTAGTGCAGCTTCGACAGGACATGTTTGTTGCCGGTCACGTGGCCCTGGTTGACCTGCGCCCAACCGGTCAGGCCGGGGCGCACGATATGACGGTAGTGGTAGAAGGGCAGGTCGCGCTGGTACGCCTCCACGAGAACCCGCGCTTCCGGGCGGGGGCCGATCCAGCTCATTTCGCCTTTCAGAACATTGAGGATCTGCGGCAGTTCGTCGAGCCTGAAACGGCGCAGCAGACGTCCGAGAGGCGTGATGCGCACATCGTCCTTGATGGTTTCGGCCGCCGTGACGGTCGTCGCCTTGGCCTGCCTGACCATCGTGCGCAGTTTCCAGACGTTGAAGGACGTCCCGCGATATCCCACCCGCCGCTGGTGAAACAGGATAGGCCGTCCCTGTGCGATCAGCATGACGGGGGTCAGCGTTGCCAAGATCAGGAGCACGGGAACCAGGAGGGTCAGGGCCAACAGAATGTCGAACACCAGTTTCAGCTGCAGGTACAACGGACTGGGCAGCAGGGAACCGAACGAGTTCTCCGCCAGATGATCCACCGCCACCTTTCCAACGATCTGTTCCGAGATTTGCTTGGTGTGATAGACGGGAATGCCCTTCAGCGCGCAATTGGTGGCGAAGACAAGCCATTCGTCGTCGTAGTCGGCACGCATGTTCATGACCGGTGCCCCCATTTCCGGTCTGTACTGGTCGGGCCGGTCGATCTGCGTGAAGCGAACATGGGTGTCGCCCAAAACCTCATGCAGGTTGGCGTGAGGTAACAAGACAAGGCGAGGCACGTTGGTGCGGCGCAGCACGAAATAGAGCGTCATGTAGTAGAGGATGACGGCCGCAAACCCACTTCCATAAATTGCGAGAGAATAAGGCACTCGGAGCGTAAAATAGCCCGTCGTGACGAGCGCGAAGGCGACGACGATACTGATGAGGACGTAACTTCCGTTGGTCACACCGGGGTAGGCGCTGAACCGGGTGATCGTCAGGTGAGCCAACAGAACCGCGATCCCGACGCCGACGGCAGCGTTGGTTGCCGGATCGTCCAGACGAAAACGGTACCCGACCATATCTCCCACGGTTGCCAGCAGCACCGACGGCAAAACCGCGGCAAATAGTACGGCGAAGATGAGGTGGACCGCCGACCTGCCACGTCCGGCATATTGTGGTGCAAAAACGGACCTCATGGGGCCAACCTAATCGAAATCGTACGCGTTCACGTCGTAAAGTCCCCTATCGTGTTCTTAAAGGGGCTACCAGACGTTTGGCCAGTGCGCGCCACCGGTCGCGCCGCTGCTTTGCGGCAATGGTTCGCGCCAGTTCCCGCGTCCCGTTGCGGTCGAGGGCGATGGTCACGTCCTTGATTGCAAGACGGTCCGGCCAGAGCCGGTTGATCATCGGGTGGTCGCGAACGGCCAGCGAGTCCGCACGCACGAACGCCTTGCGTTTGAGCAGTGCCAGGGTGGCTTCGATCATAACCTGCTGGCCCGGCGAGGCCTTGTAGAGATCCTCGGCAAAGGCGATTTTCCACGTTACCCGGTCTCCACCGCGCCCGAACAGGATGAGGCTGGCGACGATGCGGGCACCGTGGCGCATCTCGACGATCTCACAAGCGCCCGCGACCGCAAGACGGGCGGCGATTTCCCGTGAAAAGGCAGTAATCTTCTTGTGGTTGTAGAGAGCTGTGGCTCGCCGCCCTTTCCAGCCTGCCAGTTCCAGTCCGATAAAGGCCTCGAAGGCGTCCAGAACGGCTTCCTGCTCGGTGTGAATGCGGAAGGAGACCGGCGCTTCCTCCTCCAACCTGCGGTTGAGGCGGGCGAACTCCTTCGCCGTCTTCTTGCCGACGACATCGCGGATGGTCGTGATCGCGTCCGCGTTCGCAGCTGTCAGAACCGCCCGGTCGTGCTTGCGGCTCGCTGCATTCGGTAGTCCCAGACGGTCGGCCGCTTCTGCGAGATGGCGCGTGACAGCCCCATCGCCGCGCATCCAGGTCATGTCGAGGATACGGGGCAGTTTCAGGGCCGGGTCGGCCAGCAGTTGCAGCAGCGTCTCGCACGCCTCGCCCGCCGTCGACGGATCGACAAGGGGGGTGCCGATCGGCATGAACTCGTTGGCGAGAGGCTGCAACACCTTCTGCGGCAGGATACCCGTATGCTGCACCGCCATCGGCAGGAACAGGCGCAACGTGCGTGGACGGTCGCCCATGGTTTCCCACAGGCAGGCCATCCAGCAGCCACGCCTGGCAAGCAAACCGTTCAATCTCGGCCACGCCGCCTGCAGAACGAGCGGATCGAAGAAGATGTTGGGCTCCTGCGCACGTTGGGCCAGCGACGTGATATCGCCTTCCAACCGCGCGAGAGCGATAGGGGGTACCAGTTCCAGTTCCCACAGATTGGCGGACAGTCCGGTGCTCGTAGCACGCAGGTTCGGCAGCCGCGTCTGGCTGCGCCTTTCCCGCCTGCGGGTAACGTCTGCCCCGCCGCCCATGATGACGTCTTCGAAGACCCCCATCGCCTAAGCCGCCGCCGGTGAGGGTGCGGGGGAGAAGACGAACATGCGCAGGCCGAGGCGGCGTAGGGTCACGGCGTAGAGCGCGCCGGTCTCGAACATCAGGGCGCAGGTCGTGGCGATGGCGGCTCCCATCAGCCCGTATTGCGGAATGAGCGCCAGATTGAGGGCAATGTTGACGCACAGCGTCACGCCATAGACCAGCGCGCAGATATTCTGCTGGCCGGACATAGTCAGCACGCTTTCGGCAGGCCCAACGGTGGAGCGCACCATGATGCCGAGAACGAGGACGCACAGCAGCGGATAGCCAGCGGCGAATTCCGGGCCGAAGAGCGACAGCAGCATCTTACCGGCGACCACCATCACGAGGCTCATGATGAGCGAGCCCCAAAAGGTCCAGCGCACGGTCTCGCGCACGAAACCCTCATACTGCATCCGGTCGCCCGCATTGTGGTATTGGGAATAGCGGTGGGCCGCCCCAGCCTTCACGGCGAAATAGACGAAGTGAACGAGCGCCAGCGTCTTCACCGCCGCATAATAGACGGCGACGTCGGCGGGCGGCAGGAACGCGCCGGCTATAAGGATATCCACATTGGTGAGGAGGAAGAAGAAGCCCTCCACCAGAAAGATCGGCAAGGCGACAACGACCCACACCATCGGCGTGATCGTGCGCTTCACCTTGGGCACCGTCTTGTCGATGCGGCGGTTGATGACCAGCAACTGACCGATGCTGACCGTCCAACAGGCCAGAATGGAGGCAAACAGCGCGGTCTGCGCCGTCGCGTCGAAACCGAGCCACAAGGCGGTCGCCATGGATGCGAGGATCAGGCAGGGCCGGATGATGAAAGTGGGCGCGAGCGCGAAGTCCACCCATCCGAACGAGCGCGACAGACCGTCCTGCGTCTCCGCCAGCGCCAGCATGGGCAGGCAGGACATGCCCAGAATGAGCGGCACCACGTAGATGGACGAGCCGCTGTCGGCGAAGAACCATGTCAGTGCGGCACCGATCAATGCGACGACCGTGGCCGTGCCGACCGCGAACAGGCGCGCCGTCAATGTCATGCCACGGGTCGAGGAATCGTCGCCCGCCAATTTGTATTGGGGAATGAAGCGCACGAGGGACGAGGGGAAGCCGATGCACGACAGGGTACCTGCGATCACGGCGATGACCCAGACCCACACGAAGATGCCGAACTCGTCCGGCCCCATCCAGCGGGCCATGAGAACCTGGCTCACATAGGCGATAAAGGCCGACATGATGCGGATGGTGAAAGCGGCCAGCGCCATGCGCTGGGACGCGGCCTTGTCATCCCTGCCGGATACGATCGCATCGGCCACGTCCAGCGCCTTGTCGACATGCGTGCCCCAACGGTTCCGCACGAATGCGGGCACGAAAGGGGCAGCGAGTTGGGACGGCACGATGGGCACAACAAATCTCGACGGCGAAAGCGCCTAGGGCGCGGTTGAGGCGAGATTGGGCGCAATTCGTTTAAGATTGCTTGGAAAATGCCGGGGTGCCGCTTACCGCTTCCGGCAAGGTTAAGGCGGTGTTACGGCAAGTGGGCTTCGGGTCAGCCCTTGAAGCCGCCGTCATCTAGAAAAGCTTGCTCTTCCGCCGTGGTCTCGCGGCCCAGCAGGGAGTTGCGATGGGGAAAGCGGCCGAACCGTTCGATGATGTCGAGATGTTCGCGCGCCGCCTTAATGTTTCCTTCCAGGCCCGTCGCTTCCATGTGGGCGAGGCAGCGGCGCTGGTCTTCGATGTTTTCGCTGTGCATCAGCGGCAGGTAGGTGAAGACCATGATGTCGTCGCGCATGCGCTGGTCGTCGCCGCGCTGGATGGCGGCCTTCGCCACGGCCAGCGCCTTGTTGTCGTTGCCATAGGCGTCCGCACTGTTGCGGTTCAGGTTGCGCGTGAACTGGTCGAGCACGAGGATGAGCGCCAATGCGCCGTCCGGCGTGTCCTGCCAATGGTCGAGGTCGTGGGCCTGAGCAGCCTGCAACGTGGCGGAAAAGCGGGCGTGGATACCGGCATCGAAAGCATCGTCCTTCGTCCACCATTTCTGCGCTCCCGCGTCGGCCCAAAAGTCGTTAACGGTTTGAGGGTCTGCGATCATGGTCGGTCTCTTTGCATGGCGGTCTTCACCCTCTACAGCACGGCAAAGCCGTCTGATGGAAGTGGGCCATGAGCGAGATTGCCGAGACTGCCGACCTGCGCGGCCTGCGCTGCCCGTTGCCCGCATTGAAGACCCGTGCCCGGCTGAAGCGGCTGGGGGTGGGCGAGCGGCTCGAAGTGCTGTGCGATGACCCGCTGGCGGGGATCGACATTCCCGCCTTCTGCAACGAGAGCGGGAACCGGCTTGTGTCACAGGAGGCGCTGGAAGGCGACGACCTGCGCTTCGTCATCGAACGATTGGCCTGATTATTCCGCAGGTTCCAGCATGTGGGAGCCTTCGGCAACGGCACTGTCGGATACGGACGGGTTGTTGGGGTGCTCCGTCCAGTTGAAATAGGTCTCCTTCACCTCTTTCTTCGTGCGCGTATCGGTCGTACCTGCAGGTAACTGCACCATGTCGATGCAGTTCTCCACGGGGCAAACGTTCACGCACAGGTTGCAGCCGACGCATTCGGCGTCGATCACCTCGAAATGGCGCTTGCCGTCCACCATCGACGTGATCGCCTGGTGGGACGTGTCCTCGCAGGCGATGTGGCAGCGACCGCAGGAGATGCACAGATCCTGGTCGATCCGGGCCTTGGTGACGTAGTTCAGGTTGAGATATTGCCAATCGGTGACGTTGGGCGTGGCGCGACCGATGACGTCGTCGAGCGTCGCATGGCCTTTCTCGTCCATCCAGTTGGAGAGACCGGCGGTCATTTCATCGATGATCTTGAAGCCGTAGGTCATGGCCGCGGTGCAGACCTGCACGTTGCCTGCGCCCAGTGCCATGAACTCCGCCGCGTCCCGCCATGTTGTGATGCCGCCGATGCCCGAGATGGGCAGGCCAGCCGTTTCGGTATCACGGGCGATTTCGGCGACCATGTTGAGGGCAATGGGCTTGACCGCCGGACCACAGAAGCCACCGTGGGAGCCCTTGCCGTCGATGGTGGGCACGGGAGCCATGTCGTCGAGATCGACGGAGACGATGGAGTTGATCGTGTTGATAAGCGACACCGCATCCGCACCGCCGGATTTCGCCGCCCGCGCGGGATACCGCACGTCCGTAATGTTGGGGGTCAGCTTGACGATGACCGGCATCCGGGTGGTCTGCTTGCACCAGCGGGTGACCATCTCGATATATTCGGGAACCTGACCGACCGCCGCGCCCATGCCGCGCTCGCTCATGCCGTGGGGGCAGCCGAAATTGAGCTCGATCCCGTCCGCACCGGTTTCCTCTACCAGCGGCAGGATGGATTTCCACGCCTCTTCCTCGCAGGGCACCATCAACGAGACGATCATGGCACGGTCGGGCCACTTGGCCTTCACCTCCTTGATCTCGCGCAGGTTGGTCTGCAAATCGCGGTCGGTAATGAGTTCAATGTTGTTGAGGCCAATGAGGCGGCGGTCGCCGCCGTAGATCGCGCCGTAGCGCGGGCCGTTGACGTTGACGACCGGCGGACCTTCTTCGCCCAACGTCTTCCAAACCACACCGCCCCAACCGGCCTTGAAGGCGCGCTCGACGTTGTAGGCCTTGTCGGTGGGCGGCGCGGACGCCAGCCAGAACGGGTTCGGCGATTTGATGCCCACGAAGTCGTTGCGGATATCGGCCATAGTGTTGCTCCTTACGCCCGCAGGCTCATATTGATCGCCTCGGCGGCATCGCGGCCATGGGCGGCTGCGGTGACGGTGAGGTCTTCGCCGCCGGCGATGCAGTCTCCGCCGGCCCAGACACCGTTCATGTGTGTCGTGCCGTGGGCGTCGATCGTGGCAATGCGACCTGCGGTGATCTGCAGATCGCCATCGCTGGCCGCACCGTTCAGGTCACCGGGCAACAGGGTCTGACCGATGGCGCGGAACACCTGGTCGGCTTCCAGAGTGAACCGTTCGCCGGTGCCCTCCAGCCGGGTGTCGCCGATGCGGGTATATTCCATGCTCACGCCGGTCAGCTTGCCGCTCTTCGGACTGCAGATCGACGGGCATGGCCCAGTGGCGGATGCGGACGCCGCGGGAGGCTGCGAGATCCTGCTCGTAGCGCGAGGCGTTCATGTGTTCCTGCCCCCGACGGTACGCGATCGTCACCTCTTCGGCACCCAGCAGCTTGGCCTGCACCGCGCAGTCCACCGCCGTCATGCCGCCGCCGATGACGACGACCTTTCGGCCCACGGGAACGGCCGACTTGTCGTCGGCCTGTCGCAGGCGGGCGATGAAATCGACGGCGTCCTCGAGGCCGTCCGGGTGCTCGTTCTCGATCCGAAGATCGTTGACGCCACCGAGCCCCATGCCAAGGAAGACGGCGTCGTAGTCGCTGCGCAATTCGCCGAGCGTGAATTCGCGGCCAAGGCGCTGGTCGTAGCGCACGTCGATACCGCCAATGGCGAGGATGTAGTCGACCTCTTCCTGCGCGAAACCGTCGACCGTCTTGTAGGTGGCGATGCCATACTCGTTCAGCCCGCCGGGCTTGCTCCGTGCCTCCAAGATGACGACATCATGGCCGTGCATGGCCAACCGGTGCGCGCAGGCGAGCCCTGCGGGGCCTGCACCGACGACGGCGATGCGCTTGCCGGTCGCTGGTGCCCGCTCGTAGAAGTGCACGTCGTTGGCGATGGCGGCATCCGTGGCGAAGCGTTGCAGCAGGCCGATCCGGACCGGCTTTCCTTCAGCGGCTTCGCGCACGCAAGCCTGTTCGCAGAGCGTTTCGGTGGGGCAGACGCGGGCGCACATGCCACCTAGAATGTTCTGGTCGAAAATCGTCTTCGCCGCGCCGAGCCGGTTGTCGGCGGCGATCTGACGGATGAAGAGCGGGATATCGATTTCGGTCGGGCAGGCCGTCACGCAGGGCGCGTCGTAGCAGAAATAGCACCGGTCGGATGCGACGGCGGCTTCGTGTTGGTCGAGCGGCGGGTGCACGTCGGCGAAGTTCGTCGTCAGTTCGTCGGCAGGCAGGCGTCTAGCCGCAATGCCGTCCTGCAGTCTCGTTTCCAGCATGGTGATTTGCCCGTGGCCTGTATGGGATGGGGAAAAGACTAGCCTGACTTCGAATTTTAGCAACCGGTGGCCTCACCGGCCTCGCAATCGGGCAGATCAGCCGCTACGTCGGTTGCAATGCCCTGATGCGGCCTTTGCAGGAAGAGAATGCCATGCGTGTAGCGATGATCGGAACGGGCTATGTCGGATTGGTATCGGGAGCCTGTTTTTCCGACTTCGGCCACGACGTCACCTGCATCGACAAAAATGCGGACAAGATCGAAGCGCTGCAACGCGGGGTGATGCCGATTTTCGAACCGGGTCTCGACGCGCTGGTCGCCGCGAACATGGAAGCCGGGCGGTTGCACTTCACCACGGAGGCACGGGACGCGGTGGCGCGTGCGGATATCGTGTTCCTCGCCGTCGGCACCCCGTCGCGGCGGGGCGATGGCCACGCGGACCTGAGCTATGTCTATGAAGCCGCGGCGGAGGTGGGCAGGCTGATCGACGGCTACACCGTCATCGTCACCAAATCGACCGTGCCCGTCGGCACCGGCGACGAGGTGGAGCGCATCATTGCAGATTTCGCGGGTAAGACGCCTTTCGACGTGACGTCCAACCCGGAATTTCTGCGCGAGGGCGCGGCGATCGACGACTTCAAGCGTCCCGACCGCATCGTCATCGGCTCCCACAGCGAGCGGGCTACCGATGTGCTGCGAGAACTGTACCGGCCGCTTTACCTCAATGAATCTCCCCTCGTGGTGTTCGGCCGTCGCACGGCGGAACTGACGAAATATGCCGCAAACGCCTTTCTCGCTACCAAGATCGGCTTCATCAACGAAATAGCGGACCTGTGCGAGGCGGTCGGGGCCAACGTGCAGGACGTGGCGCGGGGTATCGGCCTCGACAAGCGGATCGGACCGAAATTCCTTAACGCCTCGCCTGGCTACGGCGGGTCGTGCTTTCCCAAGGATACACTCGCGCTGTCGAAGACCGGCGAGGATGCTGGCGTGCCATTGACGATCGTCAATTCCGTCATCGCCGCCAACGCGGCGCGCAAGGAGCGGATGGTGGACATCATCATCGAGGCGGCGGGGGGCAGCGTGGAAGGCAAGACGATCGCGCTGCTGGGTCTGACCTTCAAACCCCAGACAGACGACATGCGAGACGCGCCGTCGCTTGTCATCGTGCCCGCCTTGCAGGCTGCAGGAGCCAAGATCCGCGCCTACGACCCCGAAGGCATGGGCCAGGCGGCGCAGCATCTGACCGGGCTGACATTCGGCACCGGCCCATGGGAAACGTTGGAAGGGGCAGACCTCGCCGTTATCGTGACGGAGTGGAACGCCTTTCGCGCGCTCGATCTGAAGCGCATGGCGGCGATGCTTGCGGACAAGCTGCTGGTGGATTTGCGCAATGTCTACAGCGCGACCGAAGCCCGTCAGGCCGGCCTCGCGTATCGCTCCATCGGGCGGCCTGAACCTGCTGCCTGAACCGTTCCAGCTTTAGTTGATCTTGGCTCAGTCGACTTTTGGATAGGCGAAACTTTTAACGCCACTGCGGTCGAAGGGCTGCCATTTGCCTTCCGGCTGCGCCAGTCGGTCGGCGACGGCATAAACGGCGGCGGGGTGGTGCCCAAGGCCGCAATGGCTGGACCGCACACGGATATTCTCGCGGTTGTCGGCTTCCGTTTCCATGCAGTTCTGCCAGGCGCAGATGCCATCGGTGCGGGAATAGATCGCCGTGGTCGGCACCGTAGGCGGAGCCGCGATGGTGCCACCCATATGGTTGTCGCGGTCATCGACCTTGTGGCCGGACGTGAACTGATACAGCTTCCACGCATTCGTCGCGCGCGGATCGCCGTTGAAGGGAGAGCCAAGCGTGACGACCTGCCGGACATGTTCCGGCATCATCTTGGCAAGCTGGCGGGCATAGATGCCGCCGAGCGACCAGCCGACGACGGAAACCTTGCGACCATGCTCTTCGGCCAGCGATTTCAGACCGTGCCTTCAAGCCACTTTCGACACCGGGCAGGGGGCCGTAATTGCGGCCCATGTCCCAGCCGTAGGTCGGATAGCCGATGCTTTTGAGAAACGTGCGCAAACGACGCGGTCGAACGGTCCGACGTGGCAAGGCCGGGCAGAACCAGCACCGGCTGGCCATCGCCGCGCGGGTGCGGTGGCGAACAGGGTCGGTGCGGATGCCGCGAAGGCTGCCAGTTCCGGCAAGGCGCGCAGCTCCAGGAACAGCAGCGACCGTCCCGGCGGGCGCAGGGTGGGTTCGGCGGCGGAATTGAAAGTTGCAGTGGTCATCGGGCACGTCCTTCTCGTGAAATACGGCTTGTGTCGCGGTCCCCGCACGCAGGCATCGGCTGTCGACCGACCGCAATATGGCGCTTTCTGCGAAAAATGCAAACTTTGACGTAAACGTAAGTATTCAGACCCCGAAAGCGGAGCGCAATTCGTCGTAGGATTGCACCAGCAGATCGCCGAACCGGTCCGCATCCGGCACCGCCTTCGCGCCTGCGGTCACGCCGAAATCGAGGGCGCCGTTGTAGCTTTGGACGGTAATGTTCAGCCCGACCCCATGGGTGGCAATGGAGACGGGATAGAGCGCGGTGACTTTCGCGCCTGCACAATAGAGCGGCACCGGCGGGCCCATCGTGTTGGAGATGCACAGGTTCACCGCCGAAGGCATGATGTCGGCCAGCCCGGTGCGCCCGAAGGCCTTCATCAGGCCTGGCAACATCATGGGGGCACCGAGCAAAGTGAAGTCGGACAAAGCCGCGCCCTTGCCCACTTCCGCCACGTCCTTGCGTTCACCAGAATTGACGACGATGGCGGCCAGACGCTCCCGCGGGTCGGCGATATCCGTTGCCAGCGGCACATTCATGCCGGAGACCTGATTGTTGGCGGAGGCATCTCCCGCCTCGCGCAGGGAGATCGGCACGAAGGCGACGAGGGGCTGCGATGGCAGCTTGTTCTTTTCCTTCAGATAGGCGCGCAAGGCACCGGCGCTGATCGCCATGACCACATCGTTGAGTTTGGCGCCGCCTGCCTTCCCGACGGCCTTCGCGCCATCGAGGGGGACCGAACGGGCCGCATAGGAGCGACCGCGGCCCATCGTGGCGTTGAAGGGCGTCTTGGGGGCGACCAGCTGGGGCATGAGCGCGCGTTTGGGGTCGGCATTGGCGAGTTTGGCCGCTCCCTCCAGCACCGCGCCCATGACCTTCGGCACGGCTTCGGCGAGTTTCAGCTGCTGGGTGACGACGTTGGCCACAAGATCATGCACCCCCAGAACGGCCCGTTCGGGAATGGACGGGGCGGCCTTGCGTGGCGCACGTTCCGGCACGTCGACCTTTCGCGGTTCCTGCGTGAAATCGTAGAGCGCCATCGCAATCGCCATGCCCGCGCCCCCGTCGATGGCTGCGTGGTGGACCTTCGAATAGAGCGCCGCCTGCCGGTTGCCGTCGGCGCTCTTACCGACGCCTTCGATGACGGTGAACTGCCAGAGCGGCTTGGAGCGGTCGAGCGGTTCGGCATGCAGCTTGGCGACCATGGCTTCCAGCTGTTCGTGGGAGCCGGGGGCGTCCAGTTTCACCGACTGGATGTGATAGTCGAGATCGGGCTCGCCAGCATCTACCCAACCGGGATGGTCGAGTTCCAGCACGGTCTTCGCTAGACGTTTGGCGAAGATCGGGATGAGATGAACGCGACCGGCGAAGAATGTGGTGAAGTGCTTGTGGAACGAGCCGCGAAAACCTTTCGGCAGATCGTAAGTCGTCAGCCCCGCCACGTGCATCGGTGTTTGCGCCGTTTCGAAATAAAGAAACGTGGCGTCCAGTCCGCTGAGCTGTTGCATGTCGCAATATCCTCCCCGATACCGCGCCAACATTTGACGTAAACGTAATAACTTGTCCACAAGGCCTGCGACCATTTGCGCTTCGCCCGCTCATCCGTCACAATCGTATCACATTTCATTTGAGAGTTCTGGGAGGTTCTCGTGGATCATAGCTGGATCAAGCAATACCCCGACGGCGTACCCGCCGAGGTTGACACGTCGCAATATTCCTCGCTGGTCGGTCTGCTGGAGGATTCCTTCAAGAAGTACCGCGACCGCGATGCCTATGTCCTGATGGACAAAACGATGAGCTACGACGAGCTGGACAAGCGGTCGGCGGCTTTCGGTGCCTACCTGCAATCGCTCGGTCTGCAAAAGGGCGACCGCGTCGCCATCATGTTGCCGAACATCCTGCAATCACCCGTCGCCGTTGCCGGTGTGTTGCGCGCCGGTCTCGTGGTGGTGAACGTGAACCCGCTCTACACGGAGCGGGAGCTGGAACATCAGCTGAAGGATTCCGGCTCCAAAGCGCTGGTGATCGTCGAAAACTTCGCCAAGGTCTATCAGAACGTCGCGGCCAAGACGCCGGTCGAGCACGTCATCGTCACGTCCGTAGGCGAAATGCTGGGCTTTCCGAAGGGCAACATCGTCGACTTCGTGCTGCGCACCGTCAAGAAGCAGATTCCAGCCTACGACCTGCCCGGCAATGTTCGCATGAAGGCCGCCATCGCGCAGGGCGAAGGCATGAGCCTGACGAAACACGACATCAAGCGCGACGACGTGGCGGTGCTGCAATATACCGGCGGTACGACCGGCGTGTCGAAGGGCGCGACGCTGTTGCACGATACGCTGATCGCGGCGTTGCTGGCCTCGGACGCATGGGTGCAGCCGGGGCTCGCGCGCAATGGTGGCGTGGGCGATGCGCAGATGATTTCCATCTGCGCGCTGCCGCTCTACCACGTCTTCGCCTTCGTCTCCTGCTCGCTGCTGTCGACCCGCGCCGGTGGCCTGTGCGTGCTGATCCCCAATCCGCGCGATCTTCCGGCGACGATCAAGGAAATGGGGAAATACAAGTTCCACACCTTCCCGGCCGTCAACACGCTGTTTGCGGGTCTCGCCAACCATCCCGACTTCGCGAAGCTCGACTTTTCCGAGCTGCGCATCTCCAACGGCGGTGGCATGGCGGTGACGAAGGCCGTGGCCGAGAAATGGCTGAAGATCACCGGCTGCCCGATCTGCGAGGGCTACGGTCTGTCGGAAACCTCCTCCGGCATCACCTGCAACCCGACCGATACCGACGCCTATACAGGCACGGTGGGCATTCCCATGCCCAACGTTGCGGTGAAGATGATGGACGAGGACGGCAACGAGGTGCCGCTGGGCGAACGTGGCGAAATCTGCATCAAGGGCCCGCAGGTGATGCGCGACTACTGGCAGCGCCCTGACGCGACCAAGGACGCCTTTTTTGCCGACGGCTTCTTCCGCTCCGGCGATATCGGCACCATGGACGAGCAGGGCTATTGCAAGGTCGTGGACCGGATCAAGGACATGATCATCGTGTCCGGTTTCAACGTCTATCCCGGTGAGCTGGAAGACGTGATCGGCTCCTGCCCGGGCGTTCTGGAAGCCGCCGTCGTCGGCGTGCCCGACGAGAAGTCGGGCGAGGCGATCAAGGTCTTCGTCGTGAAGGAAGACGACAAGTTGACCGAAACGGTCCTGCGTGCCTACTGCACCCAGCATCTGACAGGTTACAAGAAGCCACGCCATATCGAGTTCCGCGACGAGTTGCCGAAAACCAATGTCGGCAAGATCTTGCGGCGTGAATTGCGTGACGAAGAAACCAGGAAGGCGGCCTGATCGATGCCAGATAGTGAAAAAGACAATCAGACGGAGAAGACACGGGGCGCGAAGGTGGCCGAGGACATCGCCAAATCGGCATCCGAAGCGACGCTGGCGCTGAACCCGCTGGTCGGCATCCAGGTGCCGGACATGTTCAAGGCGTCCATGACGGCGATGGGCGCGATGGCATCGCGTCCCGACAAGATGATGAGCCACTGGCTGACCTTCGCCAGCCAGATGACGGACGTGATGACCGGCTCTTCCGACATCGCGCCGGAACGCGGGGATCGGCGGTTCGCCGACCCTGCCTGGGGCAAGAGCCCGATCAACAAGCGGCTGATGCAAAGCTATCTGGCCTGGCAGAAAACCGTGTCGGAAACCGTCGACGGTCTCGATCTCGACAAGACCCAGTCGGCGCGTGCGCGTCTCGTCTCGTCCATCTTCACCGATGCGGTAGCCCCGTCGAACGGGTTGCTGACCAACCCGTCGGCGTTGAAGACGCTGGTCGATACCGGCGGCACGTCGGCTGCCAAGGGGCTGAAGAACTTCTTCGACGACATGACCAAGAATGGCGGGCTGCCGTCTTCGGTGGACGCCTCGAAGTTCAAGGTGGGCGAGAACGTCGCCAACACGCCGGGGAACGTGGTTTTCCGCAACGAGGTGCTGGAACTGGTTCACTACACGGCCAACACCGACAAGGTGTACGAACGCCCCTTCGTGATGGTGCCGCCGCAGATCAACAAATACTATTCCGTCGATCTGTCGCCGGAAAAGAGCATGATCCAGTTCCTGCTCGCCAACGGCATCCAGCCCTACTGCATATCCTGGCGCAACCCGACCGCCGAACAGCGGCACTGGACGCTGGAGACCTATGTGGAAGCACTGGACGAAGCGGTGGACGCAGCGCTGGAATTAACCGGTACGGACCGCTGCAACATCATGGGTTCATGCTCCGGCGGCATCACGCTGTCGGCCTATACCGCATGGCTTGCAGTCCACGACACGAAGAAGGAAAAGCCGTCGCACAAGATCGACGGGCTTATCCTGGCCGTCTGCGTTCTCGATACGCAGGCGGAGAGCGAAAGCGACTTCGCCGCTCTCGTGACGCCGGAGAGCGTGATGATGGCCAAGCAGGCATCCGCCGCCACCGGCACGCTGGACGGTCAGGATATGGCGAAGATGTTTGCGTGGATGCGGCCCAACGACCTGATCTGGAACTACTGGGTCAATAACTATCTGCTGGGCAACGATCCGCCCGCCTTCGACGTGCTGTTCTGGAACGCGGACACGACACGGCTGCCCGCCGGTCTGCACGCCGACTTCCTCGATCTCATCTATACCAACCCGTTCATGAACCCCGGTGCCCTGTCGCTCGGCGGCAAGCCGGTGGACATGACGAAGGTGAAGCACGACACGATGGTGATCGCCGGCACGACCGACCACATCACCCCGTGGAAGGCCGTCTACGAGACGGCGCGTCTGTTCGGTGAGGACACGCAGTTCATCCTGTCCAATTCCGGCCATCTGCAAAGCCTGCTCAACCCGCCCGGCAACCCGAAATCGTGGTTCGTCAAGGGCGACGCCAAGAGTGCGGACGCGGAAGCCTGGGCGCAGACAGCGGAAAAGCACGAGGGCACGTGGTGGTTGCAATGGGCGGAGTTCCTGAAGGCGAAATCCGGCAAGGAAGTCGCGGCACCGAAGAAGCCGGGGACCCGAAAATATCCGAGCCTCGGCCCGGCACCGGGCACATACGTCTTCGAAGCGTGAGGTGAAGCGGGAACAAAGCAGGGCGTGGTGCTTTTCATCAGCGAACCCACGTCCTACATTGACGTAAACGTAAAGCGCGCAGGAGCGTCCCATGAGCAGTGCCATCCGATAGTCTCAGCGATCTGATGTCGATGCCGATGGACGCCAGCAAGTCGGCGTTGAACCTGGCCGGTGACATCGCATCGGTGCCGGTGCCTGAATCCGATCTCGAGGACGGGCTGGACATCCGTATGATCGACGTGGACGGTCAGATGCTGCGCGTGGCGACGAAGGATCTGGCACCGGGCGTCGAGGATGACGGTCGCCCGCCGTTGTTGATGTTCAACGGCATCGGGGCCAATCTCGAACTCGGCTTCCCGTTCTTTGCCGCGCTGGAAAATACGCGCGCCATCATCTTCGACGTGCCAGGCATCGGCGGCTCGCCGTTGCCCAAACTACCCTATCGCCCGATGACGCTGGCGCGGATGGCGAAGAAATTGTGCAAGATCCTCGGTCACGAGCAGGTGGATGTGTCCGGCGTTTCGTGGGGCGGCGGGCTGGCGCAGCAATTTGCGTTTCAATATCCGCGCTTCTGCCGCAAGCTGGTGCTCGTCGCCACGGCTCCGGGCTGGGCGATGGTGCCGGGCAAGCCCGCCGTGCTGGCGAAGATGGCCAATACCCGCCGCTACACCGACCCTGGCTACATGCGCGAGATTGCAGCCGACATCTACGGCGGCGACTTTCGCGGTGACCGGACGGCAATCGCGCCCCATGTGCGGGCGATCAAGCCGGCCTCGTCGGCCCGGTTACGCCCTGCAACTGCTGGGCATGATGGGCTGGACGTCGATCCACTGGCTGTGGCGCATCAAGCAGCCGACACTCGTCATGGCCGGAACCGACGATCCGCTGATTCCGGTCGTCAACGCGCGGGTTCTGTCGAACCTCATTCCCGATGCGGAACTGCATCTGGTGGACAACGGCCACCTGTTCCTCGTCACGCAACCGGAAGACAGCGCGCGCACGGTCGAAGAGTTCCTGCGCGCCTGAACGGTTACTGCGGCGGGAACCACATCATCGGGTCTGCTGCCCGACGCTCTATGACAATATGGTTGTTGGCGAAGGCGCGGTAGGCGTGGGACCAGTCACCGTCTGGCCACCGCACGCGAACTGACGCGCGTTCGGCCACGCCCAGACCGAAATGGGTGAAGCCCGACTGGCCCGAAGCGTGGCCGCCACCGATGGCCACCGTTTCGTTTTGCGTCAGGTTGCCGGTTTTGACCGAGATGCGCGCGCCCACGGCTGATATGTTGCCGGCGTCGTCGCGCAATTCGACCTTCAGCCAGTTGCCCATCGGTGCGTGGCCGAACTCGGTCTTCAGACCGCGATTGCGAAACAGGCTTGCCGGTGCGCCGCGGTTGACGACCAGCAGGTCCAGCATCCCGTCGACGTTGAAATCATCCACCACCGCGCCCCGGCCGCGGGTGCTTGCGCGATACCCGCTGCCGACACCGGCCTCGTGAAACGATCCGTCCAGCGTGCCGAGCAACAGATTGTCCGGGTCGAAGGCCGCGAAATCCGGCATGGATTCCACATTGCCCTTGGCAATGAACAGATCGGTGCGGGCGTCGTTGTTGAAATCAGCGAATTGGGCATGCCAGCCGGTGGAGGGCTTCCGATCTTCGCCCGTGTAGGGCCGGTGGGCGGTCGCACCCTTGTCGACGGCGGTGTCGCGGTAGACGGGCCGGTCTTCTTCCGCCTCCTCGTCCAGCATCTGCAGTTTGGTGTCGCCCATGGAGGTGAGAGCGTAGGCGGGGCGCCCGTCTCCGTTCAGATCATGCTCGGCGATGCCCATGCCCCAGATCTGCAACGTTTCCAGCCATCGGCCCTGCGATAGGGTCGGGCCGGGCGGTCCGGTGGTACGCGCCAGAGCTGCTCCTCGCCGCCGCGGTAATATTGCCGGTCATTGGTGATGCGCAGCGCCGGTTCGCCGGAATTGTTCCAGTCGGTAAAAAGGGCCGACAGGGCGCAAAGGCCGGGTTTGAGGATTTGCGGATTGCCGTAGTTCGGCGCGTCGCCCTTCGCGGGGCGGAACAGCACATTCGGCTCGCAAGTTCCCCAGGGTGAACCGGGGGCGGTCCGGTCGACATAATTGACGAAGGCCAGCGTGGGAACGTCGCGCCCGCTTCCCATGTTGCGGAGAAGCCCGTCGTCCATGCCCGCCCGCCGTCGTAGTTCCAGGCCCGGTTGGCCTTCTCGAAGGTGCAATCGCCGCGCCCGCGCATGAGGTGGTTCTCGCCGAGCCGCAGGATGGCCAGGTCGATATTGCCGTCGCCGTCCACATCGAGCGGATAGGCGCCGGTGGCTTTCGTCACGTCGAGACCGGGCGTTTGTTCGAACGCAAGCACGCCGCCGGGTTCGGAGCGATTGACGTAGAGCGAAGCCGGGTTCGCGCCACCGGCCAGGAACAGGTCCGGCATCCGATCGCCGTTGCAATCGAAGGACGCCGCACCGCCGCCGACGAAAAATTCGAACGGGCCACCATAGGTGTGGTCGATGCCTGCGGCTGCGGCTTCCTCGTGCATATCCGGCACGTCGAAGGGAAAGTCTGCCGCGTTGGCCGGTATCGCGATCAGTGCAAGGGCGACGAGCCAGCGTTTCACTGCGGAATGACCAGCGTTTTAAGATAGGCGATCAGCGCGGATCGGTCGTCGTCACTGGCGTCGGCATAGGCTCGCGCACTCGCCGCACCATCGCCGCCATGGGCGCGAATGGCTTCGTTCAGCGTCGTCATGTCGTTGCGATGGCCATAGGGTGCGGTGGAGGCGACGCCCCACAATTCGGTGGTGGCAAAGGCCGTGCGGTCGACGAAACGCTGGGACAGAAGTTCATTGCCGAAAGCCTCATTGGCGCGGTCCGTCATGGTATGCCGTTTGAGGTCGCCGAACAGGGGCACCAAAGTCCGGCCCCGTTCGTCGCGGGGTAGAGCGTGTGCCCATTCGAGAAGGCCGAGGTTGTACTCGGCCGCCGCTTCGACCTGCGCCGTGCCCAGCGTGCCGGACGGGTCGACAGGGCCGGGATCGGCAAAGACGAGACTGTCCAGCGGCAGGGCGCGGATGTGGCACGTATTGCAGCCGAACGCGTCGAAATGGGTGCTTCCCTGCGCCGCTGCCGCCTGCCAGTCTTCGCTTTCCGGCACTGCTACGACCGGCGCGGGCAAGGTTGCCTGCCATGCAACGAGGGCTGAAATGTCAGCGGGGCCCATCTCGTCGCCAAAGCCATCGCCGTCGTGGTCCGTCTCCCCGGTCCACCGTGCGCCGAAACGCTCAACCGGCTGGATGCCGTGGTGGTGGTTCATGGCGTTGACGGAAAACTGCCGCAGGCCCGTCATCACGCCTTTCTGGCTGAATCGACGGATGGTCAGATCAACTCGACGCCGTCGACCTCCGCCGTGTCCACCAGCCCGTCGGGGCGGGCGGTTATGTGACCGAAGTTGACGCCTTTGGTTACAAGCGCCGCACCGACAGGTTTGCCGGTCGGTACGGTGTCGTCCTGGGTCAGGGCATTACGGCGAATGCCGTCCAGATCGGCGAGCCATTTCACGCGCGAGCAGCTCGATCAGCCCCGCGCCGAACAGGTGGTTGGTGCTGCGCTCGTTATAAATCTCGCGGGTTGGTCGTATCGAAATCGGCGTTGGCAAAACCTTCGGATACTGAAAGGCGACCGTCGGTGGAAATCGCTCGCGCTCGCCGGGCAGCGGATCGTTGTGGCACCACGTGCAGGCATTGGCGTCCGGGCCGGAGGTGCGGGAAAGAGCGGATTGCGACTGGTTGCGGCGTTTGGTGGGCAGGATCGCCTGGGTCGCGTTAACCCGACCGGCCCCTTCCAGCGCGGTGAACTTGGCGGCGAACAGGTCGCCCCCGATCGCAATCAGGCGTTGCAATTCGTCGGCGGAAAGCCGCCCCTGCGGCATGGCACCCGCCTTGCCCAGTGTGCCGGACGTCTCCGCCCACGGCTCGGCACTGTTCGCGTTGCCGCTCAGGCATAGATA
>CAVQDK010000007.1:0-341136 GCA_963711195.1 uncultured Alphaproteobacteria bacterium | reverse complement strand
AACGACGACCACTTCGCCTTCCGCAATACGAGCCAGCTGGATTTCGTATTCAAGGAAGTCGCCGACCGCATTTCGAGCGACGGCAACGAATCCGTTCGCTTGCTGAAATAAGTCTGCGGCGCTCCAGCATGTAAAGTCAGAGCGCCGCTTTCATGTTCTCTTCCAGATACAGCGCCCGCAGCCGGTCCCCCACGGGGCCGGGCTTGCCGGTGCCGATGGTGTGGCCGTCGATCTCCACGATCGGGTTGGTGAAGCCGGACGCGCTGGTGGCGAAGGCCTCGTCGGCGGCGTAGGCCTCCTCCAGCGTGAAGGGGCGTTCCTCGACCGTCATCTGCAACATCTCGGCACAGGCCAGCACGGACTTGCGGGTGATGCCGTGGAGAATGTCGTTGGAGAGCGGGCGGGTGATGATCGCGCCGTCCTTGACGATATAGGCATTGTTGGACGTGCCCTCGGTCACGAAGCCGTCCTGCACCATCCATGCATCGTCCGCGCCCTTGGCCTTGGCTTCCATCTTGGCCAGCGACGGGTAGAGCAGCTGCACCGTCTTGATGTCCCGCCTGCCCCAGCGCAGGTCTTCGACCGAAATGACCGACAGGCCCTTCGTTTCCACGCCCGTGCCGACGACCTGCTTTTCCTGCGTGAACAGCACGATGGTCGGTTCGGTATCGTCCGGCGGAAAGGCGAAGTCCCGGTCGCCGGGATTGCCGCGGGTGATCTGGAGATAGATCATGCCCTGATCGATGCCGTTACGGGCCACCAATTCGCGGTGGACTTCCAGCAGGTGATCAGGGTCGACGGTGTGGGGGATCTTCAACTCATCGAGCGAGCGTTGCAGGCGGGTGATGTGGCCCTCGAACCCGATCAGCTTGCCGTCCACCACGGTGGTGACTTCATAGACACCATCGGCAAACAGGAAGCCACGGTCGAAGATCGACACATGGGCCTCGTTTTCGGGAACGTAGTCGCCGTTGAGATAGACGGTTCGCATGGTTGTCAGCCCCAAAGTTCGGCTTGCGCGGCGGGTGAACGCCGTGTGTCGTCGAAGACGAGCGGGTGGTCGCGGTCTTCGGCCAGCAGCAACGGCCCGTCGAGGTCCGTGAACGCCGCACCGCCGGTCAGTACAGCGTTGCCGGTGCCATGGCCAGCGACGAGCCGACCATGCAGCCGACCATGATCGCATAGCCGTCGGCGTGGGCCGCATCGCGCAGGGCGAGGGCTTCCGTCAGACCGCCGGTCTTGTCGAGCTTGATGTTGACCATGTCGTATTTGCCCTTGAGCGCAGGGAGCGAGGCCCGGTCGTGGCAGGATTCGTCGGCGCAGACGGGCAACGGGCGTTCGATTTCGGCCAGCATGTCGTCTTCGCCGGCAGGCAAAGGTTGCTCGACCATCTTCACACCGAGCCGCAACAAGGCGGGGGCGAGCGCGGCATATTCGTCCGCGCTCCAGCCCTCGTTGGCGTCGATGATGATCGCCGTGTCCGGCGCACCGGCGCGCACCGCTTCCAGCCGCGCCATGTCGCCCTCGCCGCCGAGCTTGATCTTCAGCAGCGGTCGGTGGGCGTGTTTGGCGGCGGCGGCGCGCATGGCGTCAGGTTCGGCGAGCGACAGGGTGTAGGCGGTGATGGCGGGGGCGGGTTTGGTGATGCCCGCCAGTTCCCACACCCGCTTGCCCGCCGCGCTTGGCTTCCAGATCCCAGAACGCGCAATCGAGAGCGTTGCGGGCAGCGCCGGGCTTCATCACGTCCTGCAGGGCCAGCCGGTCGGTGGCGCGGCAGTTGTGGATCTGTTCGATGACGCCATCGACGGTCTCGCCGTAGCGGGCATAGGGCACGCATTCGCCGATACCGGTGAATTCGTCGTCGGTGATCGTGACCGTGACGACCCGCGCTTCGGTGCGCGACCCGCGGGCGATGGTGAAGACCTCCGCCAGCGGAAAGACGGTCTCCTCGGCCTTGATGGCGATGGCGTTGCTGACGTTCATCCTACACCAGCGCATCCACCAGACGGCCCGCGCCGTGGCGCACGGGATCGACGGTGGGCAGACCCATGCGGGCCTCGACCTCCTCGCAATAGCGCAGCGCCTCGTCCTCGCCCTGCGCCGATGTGTTGATCGACACGCCGGTCACTTTCGCATTCCGGATTGACCACATGAGCCATCAGCAGGGAGGCATCGCGGATCTGTTCCAGCGTCGGCATGGCGTAGTCCGGGAGGCCGCGCATGTGGGGGCGGGTCGGCTCGTGGGCGAGGATCAGCGCGTCGGGCTGCCCGCCGTGGATCAGCGCCAGCGTCACGCCGGAATAGGAGGCATGGTAGAGTGACCCCTGCCCTTCGATGATGTCCCAATGGTCGGCCTCTGCATCCGGCGTCAGCCATTCGATGGAGCCTGCCATGAAGTCGGCAACCACCGCGTCCAGCGGAACCCCATGGCCGGTGATGAGAATGCCCGTCTGGCCGGTGGGACGGAAATCGGCGTCGATGCCACGTTCGCGCATCTCCTTTTCGAGGCAAAGCCCGGTATACATCTTGCCGACCGAGCAATCGGTGCCCACCGCGAGCACCCGCTTGCCGGTGCGGCGCACCCCGCTGGCGATGGGGTACTTGACGGACGGCACGCGCACGTCGTGCAGCGAGCGGTGCTTCTTCGCCGCCAGCGAGACGAGATCGTGGTCGTCGCGCATGAGATTGTGGAGGCCGGACGCCAGATCGAGCCCGGCTTCCAGCGCCTCCTTCAGCTTCACGCGCCAGTTGTCGGAGATGAAGCCGCCGCGATTGGCAACGCCGATGACCATCGTTTTCGCACCGCGTTCCGCCGCTTCCGCGATCGTCAGGTCTTCCAGACCCATGTCCGCCTTGCAGCCTTCCAGCCGCAACTGGCCGACGCACAGTTCCGGCCGCCACTGGCGAATGCCCTGTGCAACCTTCGCCGCCAGCGCATCGGGCGCATCGCCGAGGAACAGCAGATAGGGTGTTTCGATCATGATGGCCTCCCGTGCCGGCACGAGCGCGCGGTCAGCGCCCTCATTCCGCTTTGGGGGAGATCGACGGTTTGTGCAATCCCGGCAGGTCAGGCACGCACGCCTCGGACGTGCGCTACTTGAGCAGCAGCTGCGTATTCTTGGCCAGCTTTTCCGAAATCGGCCCGGCCAATTTGGCAAGCAACCACGGCAGGTTGACGTTGATCTGCACGTGATCGTCGAAGACGGTGAGGGTGCCGTCGACATTCTGACCCATGGCACCGGCCGTGAAGGTGAGCGTGTCGCCCTCCCACGTCTGGCTGACCTGCGCCTTTCCACCCAGCTGGTCGGTGACCTTGTCGAAGCCGCTTTCGATGCGCGATTTCGCTTCCAGTTTGGTATGCTTGTTGGGCACCTTGACGGTGATCGTCTCTGACATGGCTTCGTTCCTCGATACGTTTGTTCCCATGTGGGGATCGGGACACTGGGTCGCAAACCCGAAGACCGGTTGCCACTTGCGAACTGGTCCAAAGTGGCTAGGCTTCGCGCAGGAGGACTGCCCCGCTTCGGGGCGACGGGACGGGCCTGGAACGGCTGCCCGTATAGATGGGAGAAACTGCATGTCCAAGGTGTCCATCACCGTGAACGGAAAAGCCACGTCGGCAATGGTCGAGGACCGTATGCTGCTGGTCGACTATCTGCGCGAAGAGCGCAACCTTACCGGCACCCATGTGGGCTGCGACACGTCGCAATGCGGGGCCTGCCTCGTGATGGTGGACGGCAAATCCGTGAAAGCCTGCACGATGCTGGCCGTTCAGGTCGACGGGTCGGAGGTGACGACCATCGAGGGCATTGCGTCCGGTGGCGAATTGCACCCGATGCAGGCGGCGTTCCGCGAGAACCACGGGCTGCAATGCGGTTTCTGCACCCCGGGCATGATCATGACCGGCATCGACATGGTGAACCGCCTCGGCACGGACCTGTCGCGAAAAGACCATCCGCGAGCAGCTGGAAGGCAATATCTGCCGCTGCACGGGCTACCACAACATCGTCAAGAGCATTGCGGCGGGTGCCGCTGCCATGGGTGACGGCATGAAAGTGGCGGCTGAATAGGTCTCTGAAATAGTTAAAGGCGGACGCCCAAGACGGCAAGCCCGTCCGGCGCTAGTTGCGCCGCCTACGCGGATCGAAGGGGCACAGCCCCGACAGCGTGAGCGCAAACAAGGGAGAATACGACATGGGTATTGAAGGTATCGGCGCACGGGTGCTTGCGCAAGGAAGACAAGCGTTTCATCACCGGCAAGGGCAAATATACCGACGACTTCAAGGCGGCGGGCATGCAGTATGCAGCCTTCGTGCGCTCCCCCCATGCCCATGCGAAAATCAACGGTATCGACAAGTCGGCGGCCGAAGCCATGTCCGGCGTCACCGCCGTGTTCGACGGCAAGCAGCTGACGGGCGACGGGATCGGCAACATCATCTGCGGCTGGATGGTCCATTCCAAGGACGGCAGCCCCATGAACATGGGCGCATGGTCCGCGCTGGCGACGGAATATGTCCGCTACGTCGGCGATGCGGTCTGCATCGTGGTCGCGGAATCGCTGGAAGAGGCGAAAGCCGCTGCCGAAGCTGTCGAGGTCGACTACGAGGTGCTGGACGCCGTCGTTCACGCCACCGATGCGCTGAAAGACGGCGCGCCGCAGCTTCACCCGGAAGCCAAGAACAACCTCATCTTCGACTGGGAAATCGGCGAGAAGGACGCGACGGACGCGGCCTTCAAGGACGCCGCCAACGTCGTCGAGATCGACATCCGCAACAACCGCCTCGTGCCCAACCCCATGGAGCCGCGCGCGGCACTTGCGGAATATGACGAGGCGGAAGACCATTTCACGCTGCACACGACCAGCCAGAACCCGCATGTGGCACGGCTGGTTCTGTCCGCGTTCTATCAGGTCGCGCCGGAGCACAAGCTGCGCGTCATCGCGCCGGATGTGGGCGGCGGTTTCGGGGCCAAGATCTACATCTACCCGGAAGAAATCGTCTGCCTCTGGGCGGCCAAGAAGGCCGGCGTCACCGGCATCAAGTGGACGGCGGACCGCTCCGAAGCGTTCCTGACCGACGCCCACGGGCGCGACCATGTCTCGAAGGCCAAGATGGCATTCGACGCCAACAACAAGATCACGGGTTTCAAGGTCGAGACGGTTGCCAATCTGGGCGCCTACATGTCGCTGTTTTCCTCCGCGACGCCGACCTATCTCTACGCCACGCTGCTGTCGGGGCAGTACGACATCCCCAACATCCACGCCAACGTGAAGACGGTCTACACCAACACCGTCCCCGTCGATGCCTATCGCGGCGCGGGCCGTCCCGAGGCGACCTTCCTCGTGGAGCGCATGATGACGACGGCGGCGCGGGAACTGGGCGTCGACCCGGCGGAATTGCGGCGGCAGAACTTCATCCGCTCCTTCCCGCACCAGACGCCTGTCATCATGGCCTACGACGCGGGCGACTTCGATGCGTCGCTCGATGCGGCGATGGAAGCGGCCGACTACAAGGGTTTCGCTGCCCGCAAGGAAGAAGCCAAATCCCGCGGCAAGCTGCGCGGCATCGGCATGTCCTGCTATATCGAGGCCTGCGGCATCGCCCCATCGGCAGCGGTCGGTTCGCTCGGCGCTGGCGTCGGGCTGTGGGAAAGCGCGGAAGTGCGCGTGAACCCGGTCGGCACGGTCGAAATTCTCACCGGCTCCCACTCCCACGGACAGGGCCATGAGACGACGTTCGCGCAACTCGTGTCGGACCGTTTCGGCCTACCCGGCGAGAACGTACAGATCGTCCATGGTGACACGGACAAGGTGCAGTTCGGCATGGGCACATACGGCTCACGCTCCGGCGCTGTCGGCATGTCGGCCATCGTGAAAGCGCTCGACAAGGTCGAAGCCAAGGCCAAGAAGATCGCCGCTCACATGCTCGAAGCGTCGGAAGGCGATATCGAGATCAAGGACGGTGAGGTGATGGTCAAAGGCACCGACAAGAAGCTCGGCTGGCACGAGGTCTGCCTCGGTGCCTATACCGGCCACAACCTGCCGGAAGGCATGGAGCCGGGCCTGAAGGAAGGGGCGTTCTACGACCCCGCCAACTTCACCTTCCCCGCCGGTTGCTACATCTGCGAAGTCGAGATCGACCCGGATACGGGCACGACGGAAATCATCCAGTTCGTGGCCGCCGACGATTTCGGCAAGATCATCAACCCGATGATCGTGGAAGGACAGGTCCATGGCGGTCTTGCACAGGGTATCGGCCAGGCGATGATGGAAAACGCAGCCTATGATGGCGAAGGCCAGCTCATCTCGGCATCCTACATGGACTACCAGATGCCCCGCGCCGAAGACCTGCCGATGTTCGAGGTCTCCACGCAGGAAACCCTGTCGCCGTCCAACCCGCTCGGCATCAAGGGCTGCGGCGAGGCCGGTGCCATCGGTTCGCCGCCCGCCGTCATCAACGCGATCACGGACGCGATCGGCACCCGTTCGTTCACCATGCCCGCCACGCCGCACCGCATCTGGGCGGCGCTGAACGGCAAGGACGGCCACGGCGACAACGACAACCAGTTCGATCGCCACATCACAAACGCCACCGACGCAGCCG
The DNA here is from genome assembly GCA_963711195.1 of uncultured Alphaproteobacteria bacterium. GTDB lineage: Bacteria > Pseudomonadota > Alphaproteobacteria > Rhizobiales > Rhizobiaceae > Pseudahrensia. Next base: position 334,534 of record CAVQDK010000007.1, on the reverse strand, counting down.
AATAGGGGAACACGATATGTACGAGACCACTTACAGTCGCGCCACGACCGTAGACGACGCTGTCGGCATGATGGGCAAGGCCGAGGACGCGAAGTTCCTGTCCGGCGGGCACACTTTGCTGCCGACCATGAAACAACGGTTGGCCGCCCCGTCCCACCTCATCGACCTGACGCGGATCGACGGCCTGTCGGGCATCGAGGTGAACGGCAAGTCGGTGAAGATCGGTGCGACCACGACCCATAACGAGGTCAAGTCGTCCGACGCCCTGCGACAGGCCTGCCATTCCCTGTCCGAAATGGGCGGCTGGATCGGCGACCCTGCCGTGCGCTACAAGGGCACGATCGGCGGCTCCATCGCCAACAACGACCCGGCAGCGGATTACCCCTCCGCCATGCTGGCGCTGAACGCGACGATCCACACGTCGAAGCGGGAAATCGCCGCTGACGATTTCTTCGTCGCCATGTTCGAAACCGCGCTGGAGGACGACGAGATCGTCACCGCCGTGTCCTTCGATGGTCCGGAAGTCTGCGGCTACGAAAAGTTTCGCAATCCAGCCTCCCGCTATGCGATGGCCGGCGTGTTCGTCGCCAAACATGCGGACGGCGTGCGCGTGGGCGTGACCGGTGCGTCGCAGGACGGTGTCTATCGCTGGACGGAAGCCGAAGAGGCACTGTCGGCCAACTTCTCCGCCGATGCTTTGGACGGGTTGACGGTGGATGAGAGCAACATGCTCTCCGACATCCATGCGACGGCTGCCTATCGCGCCAATCTCGTGAAGGTCATGGCGAAGCGGGCTGTGGCGGGCGCGAAGTAGGTTTGAGCTTTACGTGGATCGTCATCCTCGGCCACCGTGCCGAGGATCTGCTGACTCGAAGTTCAGTACTCCACTCCGGATCCTCGGGACGCGGCCCGAGGATGACGACCTATTGAAGGTCGTGCCCTTGTTCGCCTCACTGCAAACCCACCGGATCGACGATCCCGCCATCGCACCCCCTGCCCGCTCTGGCCCCACGCGATGCCAGCCGTTCCAGCCGGGGCGTGTCGCTGACCGGACCCTGAAGGCGGAACCGCAATTCGGTAATCAACTCGCGCGAACCGTCGCGGCGGCAGCGTAGCTCGACACGCTGGGCGGCGGCGGGGCCGAAGTCGCGGGCCACCGCATCGCGCACGGCGCGAGCCGTGATGCGCCGTCCGATGGAGCGGGCGAAGAGATCGCGCACGGATGACCCGTTGACCTGGTCCAGCAAGGCCAGCGAGTCGTCGAAATAGCCGTCTCGCCCACCGCGACCGTAGCAGGAACCATGCTTGGTCCATTCATGACGGTGGAGGCCGGAGCGCACGCCGGGCATCGCCTCGTAGAGGCGCTCCCGCAAGTCCTGTCGCAGGCCGAGCCCCGCGAGCCTGCGCCATTGGCGTCGTTCGTCCAGCCGGCGCTGTTCGGCGGATACACCACAATATTCCACACCCCGTGGGCCGGGCCACAAGCCATGCAGGGTGAAGTTCTGCGTATCGAACCGACCGGCGCGCTGGCTGCGGCACTCGGGCACGTTCGAGCGCCCCTCGCAGAAGGCCGGTTGCCAGCTGATCGCCAGCGTCATCGGGCCGTCATAGGCCCGGGCGGTATGTGGCAGCAGCAAAAGGAACGCGGCTAAGGTCAGAAGTGTCAGACGGATCATGTTGTCCCAGCATATCGACGGAAGGCTGTCGCAACCCTAGGTTCACCCGATGGCAATGGAAACCGCAATCACCGCCGATACGAGCGCCCCGGCGCCGCACCTGCCGACGCAATTCGTCGCGTGGTTCACCGAGCGTGGCTGGCAGCCCCGCGCGCACCAGCTCGACCTGCTCGCGCGGGCGCAGGCCGGGCAGTCGACACTGCTGATCGCCCCAACGGGCGCGGGCAAGACGCTGGCCGGGTTTCTGCCCGCACTGACGGACCTGGCCCGCCGACCGAAGCGCAAGCCGGGCGAGGCTCATCGCGGGATCCACACGCTCTACATCTCGCCGCTGAAGGCGCTGGCGACCGACATCAAGCGCAATCTGGAAACGCCCGTCGAGCAGATGGCCCTGCCCATCCGCATCGAAACCCGCACCGGCGACACGCCCGCCCACCGTCGCCAGCGACAGAAGCTGAACCCGCCGGACATTCTGATGACGACGCCGGAACAGCTCGCCCTGCTGATCGCGCAAAAGGATGCCGACCGCTTTTTCGCCGACCTGCGCTACGTCATCTTCGACGAGTTGCACTCGCTGGTGACGAACAAGCGCGGGCACATGCTGGCGCTCGGGTTGGCGCGGTTGCGCCTGTTGCGACCGGCCGTGCAGACCATCGGCCTGTCGGCCACCGTGTCGGAACCGCTCGACCTGCAACGATGGCTGGTGGCGCAGAACCGGGGCGACGCGGATGCGTCCCATGCCGCCGGTCTCATACAGGTGAGCAGCGGGGTGAAACCGGACATCACCATTCTCGATACGCAGGAGCGCCTGCCCTGGTCCGGTCATACCGGCAAACATGCGCGCGACGACGTCTACCGGCTCATCAAGGAGCACAAGCTGACGCTGATCTTCGTCAACACGCGCAGTCAGGCGGAGAACATCTTTCAGCAGCTGTGGCACATCAACGAGGACACGCTGCCCATCGCGCTGCACCACGGGTCGCTGGAAGTGGGCCAACGCCGCAAGGTGGAGGCGGCGATGGCGGATAACCGGCTGCGCGCCGTCATCGCCACATCGACGCTCGATCTCGGCATCGACTGGGGCGACGTCGATCTCGTCATCCATCTTGGGTGCACCGAAGGGGGCGAGCCGGCTGGCGCAGCGCATCGGGCGCTCCAACCACCGCATGGACGAGCCGTCCAAGGCCGTGCTGGTGCCGACGAACCGGTTCGAGGTGCTGGAATGCAAGGCGGCGCTCGACGCCAACTATCTCGGCGACCAGGACACGCCCCCCATGCGCGCCGGGGCGCTGGACGTGCTCGTGCCAGCACATTCTGGGCATGGCGGTGGCGGGGCCGTTTCAGGAGGATGATCTGTACGCGGAGATCATCTCCGCTGCACCCTATGCGGAACTCGACTGGGACACGTTCGAACGCGCCATCCAGTTCGTGGCCACCGGCGGCTATGCGCTGAAGGCCTACGAACGCTACGCCAAGATCAAGCGCACCGAGGACGGCACATGGCGGCTGACCCATCCGCGCCTCGCCCAGCAATACCGCATGAACAGCGGCACGATCTACGAAATCCCCGCCATGAAGATCCGCATGGTCCGGCAGGGACGCAAGAACGGCAAGCTGGCGCCGAACCGTGGCGGGCGGGTGTTGGGGTCGCTCGACGAGTATTTTCTCGACAAGCTGGTGCCCGGCGACACGTTCATGTTTTCCGGCCAGATCGTGCGGCTGGAGGGGTTTTTGGACAACGAAGCCATCGTCACCAAGACCAATCACGACAACCCGATGGTGCCGATGTATGCGGGCTCGAAGTTCCCGCTGTCGTCGGCGCTGGCCACCAATGTGCGGCAGATGATTTCCGATCCGGCGCAGTGGGGCGGGTTGCCGTTTCAGGTCTCCGACTGGCTGCGCATCCAGTCGCAACGCTCCGCCATTCCCGCACCCCACGAAATGCTGGTGGAGACCTTTCCGCGCGGCAAGAAGAACTACCTCATCACCTACGCTTTCGAGGGCCAGCTGGCGCACCAGACGCTCGCCATGCTGCTGACGCGGCGTCTGGAACGGGCCGGGGCCAAACCCCTCGGTTTCGTGGCCACCGATTACGTCGTGTCGATCTGGGCGCTGGAGGACATGGGCGCGATGATCGCCGACGGGCGGCTTACGTTGGCCGACCTCTACGACGAGGACATGCTGGGGGACGATCTGGAAGCGTGGATGGGGGATTCCATGATGCTGAAACGCTCGTTTCGCCAATGCGCGCTGATTGCGGGGCTGATCGAAAAGAACTCGCCGCAGAAGACCAAGACCGGCCGGCAGGTCACGCAATCCTCCGACCTCATCTACGACGTGCTGCGCGACCACGAGCCGGACCACATCCTGTTGCAGGCCACCCGGGAGGATGCCGCCACCGGTCTGCTCGACGTGCGGCGGGTGGGAGCGCTGCTGGCGCGGATCAAGGACCATATCGTGCACAAGAACCTCGACCGGCTGTCGCCCATGGCGGTGCCGATCATGCTGGAACAGGGCCGCGAGCGGGTGGCCGGTATTGCCACGGAAAGCCTGCTGGTGGACGCGGCGGAAAACCTGATCGCAGAGGCGATGGAGCCGTAGGTCAGACACCGCCCCGGCACATAAGCCGATCCTTATATCGCTTGCGCCGCATGGTCCGCTCTGGTAGTCCGACGGGCAACGTGGTCGCCTATAGGTGCCGTACGTTCCCTTTCAGACAGACATTGCAGGAGCCCGTCATGGCCGACGCCACGCACGACTATATCGTCAAGGACATCGCACTGGCCGAATACGGCCGCAAGGAACTCGACATCGCCGAAACCGAAATGCCGGGCCTGATGGCCCTGCGCGAGGAGTTCGGCACCGAGAAGCCGCTGAAGGGCGCGCGCATCGTCGGCTCGCTCCACATGACGATCCAGACCGCCGTGCTGATCGAAACCCTGGTCGACCTCGGCGCGGACGTGCGCTGGGCGTCGTGCAACATCTATTCCACACAGGACCATGCCGCTGCGGCAATCGCGAAAGCCGGTATCCCCGTCTTCGCCATCAAGGGCCAGAGCCTGGAAGAGCATTGGGACTACCTCGACAAGTCCTTCCTGTTCGACGAAGGCCCGAACCTGATCCTCGACGATGGCGGCGATGCCACGCTCTACATCCTGCTCGGTGCCCGTGCCGAGGCGGGTGAGGAGATCATTCCCGTACCGGAATCGGAAGAGGAAGAGGCCATCAAGGCGCAGATCGCCAAACGTCTCGCCGCGTCCCCGGGCTGGTTCACGAAGATGCGCGACCAGATCGTCGGCGTTTCGGAAGAGACCACCACAGGCGTGCACCGCCTCTACGAACTGCAGAAAAGCGGCCAGCTCCCCTTCCCCGCCATCAATGTGAACGACAGCGTCACCAAGTCGAAGTTCGACAACAAGTATGGCTGCAAGGAATCGCTGGTCGACGGCATCCGCCGCGCCACCGACACGATGATGGCCGGCAAGACCGCCGTGGTCTGCGGCTATGGCGATGTGGGCAAGGGCTCCGCCGCTTCGCTTCAGGGTGCCGGTGCCCGGGTGAAGGTGACGGAAATCGACCCGATCTGCGCGCTTCAGGCCGCGATGGACGGGTTCGAGGTGACGACGCTGGAAGATGCGGTGGAGAACTGCCGACATCTTCATCACCACAACCGGCAACAAGGACATCATCCGCATCGAGCATATGCGCGCGATGAAGGACATGGCCATCGTCGGCAATATCGGACATTTCGACAACGAGATTCAGGTCGCCAATCTGCGCAACCTGAAGGTCACCAACATCAAGGATCAGGTGGACATGTACGAGATGCCTTCGGGCAACCGCATGATCCTGCTGTCCCAGGGCCGTCTGCTGAACCTCGGCAACGCCACCGGCCATCCGTCCTTCGTCATGTCGGCGTCCTTCACCAACCAGGTGCTGGCGCAGATCGAGCTTTGGACGCGGGGCGAGCAGTACAAGAACGAAGTCTATATCCTACCAAAGCACCTCGATGAGAAGGTCGCCCGCCTGCATCTGGAAAAGATCGGCGTGAAGCTGACCGAACTGGCCAAGGATCAGGCCGACTATATCGGAGTATCGGTGGAAGGCCCCTACAAGCCCGAGCATTACCGCTACTGATAGCGCTCTCACACGTATAGAAGTTGCAAGGGGTCGTCCGACGGGCGGCCCCTTTTCGTTTTTGCAACGTCTGTCCCCGGCCGGGCGTAGCCGCCGATTCCGCGCTCCTGTAGGGTGAAAACGAATCGCGCGTCTCTTAGGGGAGAGGCCGACGACAGAGAGGTCGGCGACAGGGGCTGGCAGCGGCAGTCCGGTGTCGCTTCGGTGCGGCCTGCAGGTTGAGGGAACCGTCACGCATGTCCACATCACTGACGCAGGCCGTGCCCTTCGACATCATCATGTTCGTGGTGTTCATGGGCGGCTTCGCCTTCGTGATGTTCGCGGCCACCTATCTCATCGTGGAAAAGAACCGGCTGGCGGCGCGCGAAGTGCGCCAACGCGCCGAACTGGCCGACCTGAAGGCCCGTCATGCGCGGGCGCAGGCGCTGCTCGACGTGCCGGACCAGCGCATCGTGATCTGGGAAGCGGCACCGGAAACGGGGGTCGTCGACGTGCCCGCCTGCCGGGGCACATTGCCATCCAAGGCCGGCGCGCCGGAAGCGCCTGCCGCGTTCGTTGCCTTCGGCGCGTGGCTCACACCGGGCTCGGCTCAGGATTTCGCCCACGCCGTCGACCGACTGCGAGAGCATGCGGAAAGTTTCGACCTGTCGATCGAGACGCGCACGGGCACCTATCTCGACGTGCAGGGGCGCATATCCGGCAATCATGCGTTTGCCCGGTTTCAATATCTGTCCGGCGACAAGGCGGCGCTGGCGCAACTGGAGAACGAGCATCGCAAGGTGCTCGGCATGACGGACGCGCTGCAGGCACTGGCGCAGGCGCTGGTCATGCCGGTGGTCATCAAGCGCAGGGACGGCACCGTAACCTGGGCGAACGACGCCTTCGTCACTGCCGTTGATGCCGAAAAGCTCGACGACATCGCCGACCAAAAGGTATCGCTGCTCGATAGGGCCGACCGCGAAGTCATGCACCGCGAGGCGATCGCGACCGGCGTGTCGCACCAGAACATTGCGGCCACCATTGCCGGTGACCGGCGCAACGTGAGCCTGACCGCTGCGGCGACAGGCGACTACATTGCGAGCCTGTGCTTCGATACCAGCGCGTTCGAAGCCGACCAGAACGCCCTTGCACGGGTGCTGGAAACGCACCAGGCGGCCCTTAACGAGATCACGTCCGCCGTGGCGATATTCGACGAACGGCGACAGCTCGTCTTCCACAACGATGCGTTCGAGAGCCTTTGGCAGTTCGGGCCAAACGATTTGAAGAACCGACCCGACAATTCCGCCCTGCTGGACCAGCTGCGCGCACGCGGGCGGGTGGCGGAACAGCCGGACTGGGCCAAATGGCGCAATGGCTGGCTGCAGGTCTACGCCCAGACCGAGCCGAAGCAGGACTGGTGGCACCTGCCGGACGGGCGAACCCTGCGTGTCGTTGCCAATCCGCAAAAGCAGGGCGGCGTCATGTGGCTGTTCGAGAACATCACGGAGCAGCTCGACATGCAGTCCCGCTTCACCGCGCTGACCAAGGTGCAGGGCGAAACGCTGGACCACATGGACGAGGCGATCGCGGTGTTCGCACCCAACGGTCGGCTGCGCCTGTCGAACCCATCGTTCCAGCGCATCTGGGCCCTGTCGGACGAGGAGGTGGTGGCCGACACGGCCATCGCAACGTTGGGCGAACGCTGCAAACCCATGCTCGAAGGCGACGACGCAGACCTTTGGACCGACATCAAGACCGCGATCACCGGCGTCAGCGAAGCGCGCGAAAGCGTATCGGGGCGCATTCACCTGACGGACGGCGAGGGCATGGCCCGCATCCACGACTACGCACTGGTGCCCCTGCCCGACGGGCAGACGATGGTGTCGTTTGCCGACGTAACCTTTGCCGTGCGCATGGAAGAGACGCTGGCGGAACGCAACGCCGCCCTGACGGCAGCGGAGCGGCTGAAGAACGCCTTCATCGAACACGTATCCATCGCGTTCCGTGCGCCGCTGACATCCATCAAGGGCTTTTCGGAGTTGCTGGCCGACAAGGTGTTCGGTCCACTCAACGACAAACAGGTGGAGTATGTCGCCGACATCGAAAGTTCCGCCAACGTGCTGACCGCACTGGTGGACAACCTGCTCGACATGGCCGTGCTGGAGGCCGGCCGTATGGAACTCGACACGCAGCCCGTGAACGTCACGCGCATCATCGAGGACGCATCGGCAGAGCGTGGCGAGCCGGTTGGCTGCCCGGGGTATCGCACTGACGATGGACGACGGCATCACGGACACGACCATCATCGCCGACGCCGGCCGTCTGCATCAGGTGGTGGTCAATCTGCTGTCGAATGCCATCAACGCCTCCGCCAAAGGCGACAGCGTACACATCGAGCATCACAAGGGTGACGACTGGATCGAAATCGCCGTACGCGACAACGGCCCCGGCGTTCCCGACAACCAGCGCGACGCGATCTTCAAGCGGTTCGAAGGCGGGCGCATGGCAGGGACGGGGCAGAGCGGTGGGGCCGGTCTCGGTCTTGCGATCACGCGCTCCCTCGTGGACCTGCATCACGGAACGGTGGAACTGGACGCCGGCTATACCGATGGCGCGCGGTTCGTCGTGCGACTGCCACGGTCGGACAGTCGCCAGACGGCGCAGGACAACGGACGGCAGGAGCACCCTCAGCTTGCCCTTTCCGCTGCCGCGACATGAGCGCATGACGTGTGAAACGAACGGCTCGCTCGTCGTGAGCGGTATCGATGAGGCGAGCATGTGCCGCCTTGGCGAAACGCTCGCGCTGGCATTGAAGGCCGGCGATATGGTGTGGCTGTCAGGCGACCTGGGAGCGGGCAAGACGGCACTCGCACGCGCCTGCATTCGCGCCGCCTCGGACGATGCCGCGCTGGATGTTCCAAGTCCCACGTTCAGTCTGGTGCAGCCTTACGACCACGCCCATTTCGGTTCCCTCATCCATGCGGATCTCTACCGCCTCGACGAAGGTGCAGACGTGTCCGATCTTGGGCTGGCAGAAGCGCTGGACGACGGGGCAGTGCTGGTGGAATGGCCGAAACGTGCAGCCCACGGGCTGCCGGAAGCCACGCTCGACATGACCATCGACATCGTCGACGAGACCAAGCGGACCGTGACGATCACCGGCCCGGGGTCCGAGCGTATCGCGCGCAGTCTCGCCATCCGGGCGTTTCTCGACGGCAACGCGCGCACGGATGCGACCCGCACGCACCTGACGGGGGATGCGTCCGCGCGATCCTACGAAACCGTGGCGGAAGCCGGGCAAACCCGTATCCTCATGAACGCCCCGGCAGCGCCCGACGGACCGCCCGTCGCGCCCTATGCAGTGCCGTATAGCCAGGTCGCCCACTTGGCGGAAGACATCCGACCTTTCGTCGCCGTGGCACGGGCCTTGACGGGAGCCGGGTTCGTCGCGCCGGCGATCGAGGCCATGGACCTCGACGCCGGGTTGCTGCTGATCGGTGATCTGGGCGACGGGCAGATCATCGACGCTGAACGCAAGCCGATCACCGAACGGTACGAAGCCGCAGTCGATTGTCTTAACGCCCTTCACACCCGCAACTGGCCGGACCGAATGCCGGTTGCGGAAGGCGAGCCGGACCACGTCGTGCCGCGATACAGTGCGCGGGCGATGCTCGCCGAGGTCAGCCTGCTGGCCGCGTGGTATGCGCCCCACCGGCTCGGTCGGGCGCTGTCGGCCGGTGAACTGGCCCGGTTCGAAACGCTGTGGAGCGACCTCGTCGACACTCTGGAGGGCAGCGAGCAGTCACTGGTACTGCGCGACTATCATTCGCCCAACATCATCTGGCAGGACGGTGCGGCGGGAACGGACCGGGTCGGCCTGATCGATTTTCAGGACGCCGTCATCGGACCGTGCGCCTACGATCTGGCCTCGCTGGCGCAGGATGCGCGGGTCGACGTGCCGGAAGCTCTGGAGACGAGGCTGCTGGACCGCTATTGCGCCACCCGACTGGCGCGAGGTGCTGCGTTCGACGAGATGGCGTTCCGCGCGAGCTACGCGGTGATGGCCGCGCAGCGGGCCACGAAAATCGCCGGTATCTTCGTGCGCCTGTCGCAGCGCGACGGCAAGCACGGCTATCTCAGGCACCTGCCGCGCATGGAAGCCTATCTCGACCGCAGCCTTCGGCACCCGGCGCTTGACGCCTATGCCGCGTGGTGGCGCGAGGTGTTCGAGCGCATGAGCGTGAGGCAGGCCATGGTGCTGGCAGCCGGGCTCGGCACGCGGATGCGCCCGCTGACCGACACCTGCCCCAAACCGCTCATCGAGGTGGCCGGGCGGACCCTGCTCGACCGTACGCTCGATACGCTGGAAGCCGGGGGGGTGGAGCGGATCGCCGTCAATGCCCACTACATGGCCGACAGGATCGACGCCCATCTGGCGGCTCGCCCGTCTCCCGATATCGTGGTGTCCGACGAACGCGCGGCACTGCTGGATTCCGGCGGCGGCGTGAAGAAGGCATTGCCGCTGCTCAGCGACGAGGCGTTGATCGTCGCCAATTCCGACACGTTCTGGCGCGACAGAACGGAAGACACGGTGCGCCAACTCTCCCGCAGCTGGAACCCGGACGAGATGGACATGCTGCTGCTGCTGGTGCCCCATGCCGACGCGGTGGGTTTCGACGGCGCGGGGGACTTTTTCCGGGCCGACGACGGCCGTCTGACGCGGCGGGGGACGGCAGGCACCGCACCGCTGATCTATGCAGGGGCGCTGGTGACGACGCCGGCATTCGTCGGAGCGGTGCCGGACGCGGCATTCTCCCTGAACCGCCTGTTCGACCAGGCCGCCGCAGCCGGTCGTCTGTTCGGCCATGTGCTCGACGGGCTGTGGCTGCATGTGGGCACGCCGGGGGCGATCGCCGAGGCCGAAGCGGCGCTGGCCGCATTCGAGGGTCAGCGTGGCTGAACCCCGTGTCAGCTCCATACCGCCGGGTGCGGATTTCATCCCGACATTGGTGGAACACCTGCTGGAAGGCCGTCTCGTGCCCGGTTTCACCCCGCTGGACGATCCGCTCGCCTTGGCGAATGCCACGATCTGGGTGCCGACCCGCCGTGCGGTGCGCACGCTTACGGCGACATTCGTGAAGAATTTCGACGGCCGCGCAACGCTTCTACCCCGCATTCTGGCACTGGGCGATGCCGAAGACGACGACCCGTTCGCTGCAACCGGCTTTGCCGGATCGCAGACGCCGAAACCGGTGCTGGACGGCATCGAACGGCGGTTGCTGCTCACCCGATTGATCTTCGCGTGGACGAGAAGCCTGAAACCCGAACAGCATGCGCTGTTCGACGGCAACGAGATCGTCGTTCCGGCAACGCTCGCCGATGCGGTGGGTATGGCCGACCAGCTCGGTACGCTGATGGATAGCGTGGCAACGGAAGAGGCGGACTGGTCGAAACTCGTCGACCTCGTGCCGGACGATCTGCAGGAATGGTGGCAGCTGACGCTACGCTTTCTCGCCATCGCCACCGAAACGTGGCCCGCCATCCTCGCCGAGCGCGGGCTGGCGGACGGGGCGCAGGAACGGGCGGCGGCTTTGCGCCATCAGGCCGAACTCTACGCCACACGCGGTGCGAAGGGGCCGGTCATCGCGGCCGGGTCCACCGGGTCGATACCGGCGACGGCGGCCTTGCTGAAGGCGGTCGCACACCTGCCGAACGGGGTCGTGGTGCTGCCCGGTCTCGACCGAGACCTCGACGACGAAACGTGGGCAAAGGTCGATCTGCCGGACAATCCCCGCGACGATACCGGCACCGCCCCTGCCCATCCGCAATTCGGCTTGCGTCGTCTGCTCGAGGCGATCGGCATCGCGCGGGATCAGGTGGCTCATCTGGGTATCGCAAACGACGACCCCGGCGTGCTGCGGGTGCGGGAACGGATCGTGAGCGAGGCGCTGCGGCCCGCCGACAGCACCGACCGCTGGCATACGGTCATGGAAGCGATCAGCGAAGATCAACGGGCCGCCGCACTGGCCGGCATCGCGCTGGTGGAGGCACCCGGCGAACGCGAAGAGGCCCTTGCCATCGCCCTCGCCTTGCGGGAGACGCTGGAACGGGCGGACGCCACCGCCGCCCTGGTGACGCCGGACCGCAATCTCGCACGCCGGGTGGCGGTGGAAATGCGGCGGTTCGGGGTGACCGTGGACGATTCCGCCGGTCTGCCGCTGCACAACCGCAGCGCCGGCATCGTCGCGCGTCTCGTGGTCCGACAGGCCTTCGGGTCCGCCGACCCCAGCAACATCGTCGCCCTGCTGAAACATCCCCTCGCCTGCTTCGGAATCGAGGCAGCCGTCGCGCGCCAGGCTGCTCAGGCATTCGAACTGGCAGGTCTGCGCGGTGCGCTGGAGCCGATCGGCAACGGGCAGTTTCTCGACGGTTTGCACACGGCTCTTGGCGAGCGGAACAAGGAGCGACCGCGACTGCGCCCGGCTGTGCTCCGCTTCTGCGATGCCGATTGGGACGGCGCAAAACGGCTTGCCGAGAAGCTGGACACGCTCTTTCCCGACGATACCGCGAGCGGCGAAACGGCCTCGGTGGGGGCGTGGGCGCAGCGCTCGCGCGACCTTATCGCGGCTTGCGTCTGCACCACGGACGACAGTCTCGATTATGTGTCGGAGCGGGCATCCTGGCAGGCGTTGCAAGACTTTCTCGCCGAACTCGAGGAACAGACCGACAGTCTGCCGGTCACCGGCGCCGAATGGCCGGATGTGTTCGAGGCGCTTATGCAGGACCGGCCGGTGCGTTTCACCGGGGGACTGCACCCCCGGGTCACCATTCTCGGCCCGCTGGAAGTGCGCCTGCAAAGCTATGATCGCATCGTGCTGGGGGGGCTGAACGAGAAGACATGGCCCGGCGCCGGTCGCAGTGACCCGTTCCTGTCACGGCCCATGAAGACGGCGCTGGGCCTGCCGACGCCGGAACGCCGCACCGGCCTTGCCGCTCACGATTTCTCCCAACTGCTCGGCATGGGCGATGTCGTGCTGACCCGGGCCAAACGTGCCGATAACGCCCCCACCGTCGCCTCCCGCTGGGTGCAGCGGTTGGAGACCGTTGCCGGCTCGTCCGCCGCTGCAGCGATGGCCCTGCGAGGCCGAAAGTTTCTTGACTGGGCCACGGCCCTGGACGCCCCTACGGGCGACGTGAAAAGCGCAAGCCAGCCGAAGCCTACACCACCCGTCGACGTGCGCCCGCAGCAATTGTCGGTCACGCAGATCGCCACGTGGATCGCCGACCCCTACGCCATCTATGCGCGCAAGATCCTGAAGCTGGAGGCGCTCGCGCCCCTGGTGCGCGAGGCCGACCATCGCGAACGGGGCACCCTGTTCCACAAGGCGGTGGAAACCTACGTCGCCCTGCCCGCCCACAAGCGCACCCTGAAAGACCTGCTGTATGCAGGCGATGTGGAGTTCAAAGTCAACATCGTACCCAACGCCGTGCTGGTGCGCTGGTGGCCACGCTTCGAGCAGGCGGCAAGCGCGTTTGCTGCATGGGACGCCGAATATGGCGCAGGCATCGAGAAGATCGTCGCGGAACCATGGGGTGAGACGCAGGACGGCCTCGACGGTTTCACCCTGACGGGCAAGGCGGACCGGTTCGACATGGCCCACGACGGCACGCTGGTGCTGTGGGACTACAAGACCACCAGCGGACCGAGCGCGGCGGCCGTGCGCCGCCTCGCCGCGCCGCAACTGCCGCTGCTGGCCGAGATGGCACGGCGCGGGGCTTTCGAAGAGCTGACGGGACCGGTCGATGCTCTCGGCTATATCCGTCTTCTAGGCGGCGGTGATTTCAAGGCCGAGGTCGCCGCCGGACCGGATGCCAAGACACGAAACCCGACGCAGGAAATCACCGATGCAGGTGCGCTTGCGGGGGCGTCCTGGGGAAAGCTCGCGAAGCTGGTTGTCGCCTATCGTAGCCAGGACAAGCCCTACATTTCCAAAGCGCGCTATCTGGAAGACCAGCCCTACGCCAGCGATTACGACCATCTGGCGCGGGTGGCCGAATGGTCGGTCGCCGCTGGGGACGACAACGACGACGGAGCGGAGCGATGAGTGGCGACGAGCGCGGCCCGTTCAACGTCGACGACTATACCAGGGATCAGCAGGCAGCGGCTTCCGACCCGGCCAGCAGCGCGTGGGTGATGGCCAATGCCGGGTCCGGCAAGACGAAGGTGCTGTCGGACAGGGTGATCCGCCTTCTGCTTGCCGGGTGCGACCCGTCGCGCATCCTGTGCCTCACCTTCACGACGGCCGCCGCCGGAGAGATGGCCAACCGCGTCTTCGAACGGCTCGCCGAATGGACCACCCTGCCCGAACCGAAGCTGAAGGACGAGTTGCGCACCCTGACCCGGCGCGCACCTTCGCAAACCGATCTGCTTGCTGCGCGGCGTCTGTTTGCCCGGGCGCTGGAAACACCGGGGGGTCTGAAGATCCAGACCATCCACGCGTTCTGCGAGGCCTTGCTGCACGCCTTCCCGCTGGAGGCCAACGTGCCGGGCACGTTTGCCGTCATGGACGAGACGGCGCAGGAAACGCTCGTGTCCGGCGTCACCGACCGGATGCTGGAGGACTTCTACGTCAAACCGGGCACCGAAGCGGCGAAGGCCTTCTCACGCATTTCCCACGCGGTCAGCGACGATGCGGTGGACCGGCTGTTCGGCGAGGTGATCGGCGCGCGCGATGCGCTCTCCGTATGGCTGGACGCGCATGGCGGCGTCGATGGGGCGATCGGCGCGACGCGCGAGGCGTTCGGCATTCCCGCGGACACGACCCAGGCTTCCGTCGCCGACGAGGCCGTATCGTCGTCTCTTACAACGGACGAATGGACCCGACTGCGCGAAGTGGCGCTGACGACGGGCGCTGCGAAGATGGTCGCTCTGGCCGAAAACATCACTGCCTTCCTCGACGCTGACTGTCCGACGCAACGAATGGGCGCACTCGGTGCATGTCTGTTGACGCAGAAGGGCGAACCGCGGGCACCGTCGACCCTCGTTTCCAAGGCGGTGGAGAAGGAACTTCCCGACATACGCGACAAGCTGATCGCGGAAACCGACCGCATGCTTGCCGTATTGGACAGATTGCGCACGTTGCGAACGATCGACCGCACTCGCGACGGGCTTATCGTCGGGCAGGAACTGCTGGTCCGCTTTCGCGCCGCCAAGCGGGTGTCCGGCATGCTGGACTACGCCGACCTCATCGCCGGTGCCGCCCGGTTGCTCGCATCCTCCAAGGCGCGGGAATGGGTGCTCTACAAGCTGGATGCGGGGCTCGACCACGTCCTGCTGGACGAGGCGCAGGATACCAGCCCGCTGCAATGGTCGGTGATCGAGCGCCTCACCGGCGACTTCTTTTCCGGCAAAAGCGCGCGGGAGACGCGGCGCACCATGTTTGCCGTGGGCGACGAGAAGCAGTCGATCTATTCCTTTCAGGGTGCCCAACCCGCGCAGTTCTCCGATATGCGCCGGGCGTTTCAAAAGCGTGCGGAAGGTGTCGAAGGGGGTGCGTTCGTCAATGCGAAGCTGGACCGATCCTTCCGCTCCACCGAAGACGTGCTGGCCGCCGTGGACCGGGTGTTTGCCGAACCGTTCGCCTTCACTGGCCTCAACGAGCAAGCGGAAAAGACGATCCATTCGGCGGCGCGCGCAAACAAGCCGGGGGCTGTCGAAGTCTGGCCCCTCGTGCTGCCCGAAGGCGGGGAGCCGCCGGAAGACTGGACGGAGGTGGTCGACCAGAAGTCCAGCCGCCATCAGGCCGTCATTCTGGCCGAACGGATCGCGGACCGCATCAAGCTGTGGCTGCGTTCCGACGAACGTCTGTGCGCCGTCGACCGCCCCATCGTTGCCGGCGACATTCTCGTCCTCGTGCGTTCGCGGGACCATTTTGCCGCAACGCTGACGCGCCTGCTGAAAGAGCGCGACGTGGCGGTCGCCGGTACCGACAGGCTGGCGCTCACGGACCATATCGCGGTGCAGGATCTGCTGGCGCTGGGGCGGGTCGTCTCCAACACGGCCGACGACCTGTCGCTGGCCGCACTGATGAAGAGCCCGTTGCTGGGGTTGGGCGAAGACGACCTCTACACCCTCGCCCGGGCGCGGCTGGAACCGAAGCCGGGGCATAGCCTGTGGGAAGCGTTGCAGCGTGCAGCCGAGGATGGCGTGGAACCGCGGTTCGTGCGCGCACACGATATCATACAAGGCTGGCTCGACCGCGCAGGAACCGTGGCTCCCTACGAATTCTACGCCGACATTCTGGGTGGGGGCGGCGGGCGCGGGAAGTTCTACGCCCGGCTGGGCCTGCAGGCGCAGGACGTGCTGGACGCTTTTCTCGACCAAACGCTCGCCCACGAGCAGACCGGCGTTCCGGGATTGCAGGCCTTCGTCCAGCAGCTCGAAACCTCGCCACCGATTATCAAGCGCGAGATGGGCAAGGGCGCGCAGGGCGTGCGGATCATGACCGTGCACGGGGCCAAGGGGCTGGAAGCGCCGGTGGTGTTTTTCGTCGACAAGACATCCGACTACCATCAGGCCCGCAACGTGGCCCGTCTGATCGAGTGGGGAGACCCGGACGGGCCGGCAAGCAACCGTGGCTGGGTCTGGATACCGTCCAAGGACGACCACGTGGCACGGACCGAGGCCGTTGTGGGCGACCTGAAACAGGCGGACGCCGACGAGCATCGACGTTTGCTCTATGTCGGTATGACCCGAGCGGAAGACCGGCTGATCGTCTGCGGTTATGCGGGCAAGGAAGCGGAAACTGACGAAGCCATCGCCAAGCGCGCCGAAAGCTGGCACGGTCTCGTCAGTTCCGCCTTGCAAGTCGACTGGCAGGTGGCCGACGCGAAAGGCAATCCCGCGCATTCCGGCGCGGACGGCGACGACCCTTGGAAAACGTGGGTCTGGCACCGGCCCGGCCGCACCGGCAAGGACACAGTCACTGCGCAGGCAAGCTCCGAACCGGACGACGAGCCCGCTTCCCTGCCCGCCTGGGTCCGCCACGCCATGCCCAAACCGTCCGTCTTGCCCCGGCCCCTCAGCCCCTCCGGTGCACAGGCGCTGGTGGAAGAACCACCGGTGCCTGCAACGGCGAAGGCCCGGGTTTCCGGCGGGCTGGACGCGCGCCAGCGGGGCACGCTTGCGCATGCGATGTTGCAGTGGCTACCGGGACAGCCGCCAGAAGCGCGAACCGCGCTCGCACTGTCCTATCTGGCGGGGGCGGCACCGGTTCTGCCGGACTCGGACCGAAGCGTTCTCGCCGAGCAGGTTCTTGCCGTACTCGACACACCTGATCTTGCCCGTTTCTTCACGCCCGGCATCAGCCTGGCGGAAGTGCCGATCATGGGCACGGTGCAACTGGGGGGCGCGGCCCGCCAGGTGGGCGGTACCATCGACCGGCTGGTCGCCGAAGACGACACGGTCTGGGCGCTGGACTTCAAGACCGGTGCCCATGTGCCGGACGGTCCCGACGACGTGGCACCCGTCTACGTGACGCAGATGGCGCTCTATCGGGCACTGCTGCAGGGCGTCTATCCGGGCCGGGTTTGTCGCGCCGCCCTGCTCTATACCGCTGCCACGGAAGGGCCGCGTCTCATCGAGATATCGGCGAAGCAGATGGACACGGCGCTGGTCACGCTTTCGGCAGCGGTGGAGGCGGCGGCTTGAACGAAGCGGGTGCGCCGCCTATTTTCGCGTCTCATTCATGATTCCCGAAAGCTCCGCCATGCCCAGCGTCAAGATCGACCAGTCCAACTTCCAGTCCGATGTTCTGGACGCCGACAAGCCGGTGGTCGTGGATTTCTGGGCCGAATGGTGCGGCCCCTGCAAGGCCATCGCCCCCGATCTGGAAGCGATTTCCGACGAGATGGCTGCAGACGTCACCATCGCCAAGATCAACATGGACGAAAACCCCGATCTTGCCGCTCAATACGGCGTGCGGTCGATCCCAACATTGCTGATGTTCAAGGGCGGCGAGCCGGTGGCCGTGCAGGTCGGCGCATTGCCGAAGTCGCGGATTGCGGACTGGATTTCCAAGGAAGTCTGAATTCGGCTAGGCAGGGCGCAACACAACCGTTCTGCCGACACAGCCATGACCGACGAATCCGACGCCGCGAAACTCCCCATGAGCGGAGATGTGCAGGCGGAACTGCTGTCGCAGGCCCTGCCCTACATGCAGCGCTACGAGGGTGCGTCGATCGTCGTCAAATACGGCGGCAACGCCATGGGTGATGCGGCCCTCGGTGCCGCCTTTGCCCGCGACGTGGCATTGCTGCGCCAGTCCGGCGTCAAACCTGTCGTGGTGCATGGCGGCGGGCCGCAGATCGGCGCGATGCTGGAACGCATGGGCATCGAAAGCGAGTTCCGCGACGGGTTGCGCGTGACCGACCGGCCCACCGTCGAGGTGGTCGAAATGGTGCTGGCCGGCTCCATCAACAAGCGGATCGTGCAGGACTTCAATGCCGAAGGGGCCCGTGCCATCGGGTTGACCGGCAAGGACGGCAACATGGTGCGCGCCACCAAGCTGCAACGCACCAAGCGCGACCCGGATTCCAACATCGAACAGATCGTCGACCTGGGTTTCGTGGGCGAGCCTGACCGGGTGGACGTGAAGGTGCTGGAGATGGTGACCGGCGCGGGCCTCATTCCCGTCATCGCGCCCGTGGCGTTCGGTGCGGATGGCGAGACCTACAATGTCAACGCCGACACGTTCGCCGGAGCCGTGGCCGGGGCGATGAACGCCAATCGGCTGCTGTTCCTCACCGACGTTCCCGGTGTTCTGGACACGGCGGGAACGCTCATCCCCCGGCTAACGGTTGCGGAGGCGCGCGCGCTGATTGCCGATGGCACCATCTCCGGCGGCATGATACCGAAGGTGGAAACCTGCATCGATGCTCTCAGACTGGGCGTGGAGGCGGTCGTCATCGTCAACGGGAAGAAGCCCCATGCGGTGTTGCTGGAACTGTTCACGAACCACGGTGCCGGCACGATGATCGTCCCGTCATGATCGTCCCGTCCCGATCGTGCTCTCCTGAGGAACCCACCATGAGTATCGCTCCCGCAACACGCGCCGAACTGCGCGCAGCCTTTTCCGGCATCTCGGACTGGGTTTTCGACCTCGACAATACTCTTTACCCGCGCCACAGCGACCTGTTCGCGCAGATCGACTGGGCGATGACGGACTTCGTCGCCAGTCACCTGTCGATGGAACAGGAGGAAGCGCGACTGCTGCAGAAGCGCCTTTACCGCGAGCATGGAACGACGCTGCGCGGGCTGATGGAAGAGTTCGATGTGGACCCGCACGACTTTCTGGAGAAAGTCCACGACATCGACTATTCCCCCGTCGCGCCGAACCCTGCCTTGGGTGCCCTCATCGCAGCGCTGCCCGGGCGGCGGCATATCTTCACCAACGGCGATGTGCCCCACGCCAAGCGGACGACCGACCGCTTGGGAATCAGCGAGCATTTCCACATGGTCTTCGATATCGTCGCTGCCGATTTGGAACCGAAGCCCGCCGCCGGTCCCTACGACAAGTTCCTGAAGGCCCACGATGTGGAGCCTGCCAAGGCGGTTATGTTCGAGGACATGCCGCGCAATCTCGACGTGCCCAAGCGGCTGGGTATGGCGACCGTGCTGGTCATGCCGGCCCAGGGGTCGCAGTTTTCAGCGGAAAGCTGGGAGCACGATGAGAGCGATGGCCATGTCATCGACTTCCGCACCGACGATCTCGACACGTTTCTCGCGGATGTGCTCGAAGCGCTGGCGTAACGCGGTTTTTAAGAACTTACCGCCGTCATCCTCGGCCACCGTGCCGAGGATCTTCAAGCGCTCCGGTCAGCAGCATCTAAGCGAGATCCTCGGGACGGGGCCCGAGGATGACGGCGTAAAGAGCAACAACGTCGCCAAGACAGATGCCGATCAATACCCCTCGCCCTGCATTTCACCCTTACCGTCGAGGGCTGCCAATAAGTCGTCGAGCAGGCTGGACGCCCCGAAACGCAGCATCTTGGGCGACGCCCATTCGATGCCCATGATCCGGTCGGCGATTGCGAGATAGGCGGCCGCGTCCGCTACGGTCTTGATGCCACCCGCCGGTTTGAAGCCGACCGGTTTCTCACTCTCCGCGATCGCGCCGATCATGATGTCGGCGAAGTGGGGCGTGGCGTTTACGGCAACTTTCCCCGTCGATGTCTTGATGAAGTCGGCACCCGCAACGATTGCCAGCAGCGATGCTTCGCGCACCAGATCGTCGGAGCCGAGTTCACCGGCTTCGATGATGACCTTCAGTTTCGCATCGCTGCAGGTCGCGCGCACGGCCTCGACCATCTCGCGGGCGGTGTCCACATCGCCTTCTGCAAAGGCACGGTAGGGCAGCACGAGGTCGATTTCGGCAGCGCCGTCTTCCATCGCCTGCTTCGTTTCCGCCAGCGTCGTCGCGACGTCCTGATTGCCGTCGGGAAAGTTCACGACCGTGGCGATAGGAATCCCGGTTCCCGCCAGTTTGCCTTGAGCGCGTGAGATGTAACGCGGCCAGATGCAGATGGCACCGACCGGGCCGTGGGGGGTCTGCGCCCGTTGGCACAAGCGGTCGATATCATCACGGGAACAATCGGCATTCAGGTCCGTCAGGTCGAGGAGTGGCAAGGACCGCTCGGCAGTCTGGCGTCGGTGCTCGGGTGTCATTTCAGACCCTTCTCGAAGGCGTTCGTCAGAATGCGCGTGAGACGTTCGCCGCCCTTGGGGGCATTCTCCTTCGTCTCATCGTGGGACAGCTCGTCACCGCTCATGCCGGCCGCCAGATTGGTGATGACGGAGAACGCCGCCACGCGCAGGCCGAGGAAACGGGCGAGAATGACTTCCGGCACCGTGGACATGCCGACCGCATCCGCCCCCATGCCCTTGGCCATGCGTATTTCCGCGGGGGTCTCGAAGGACGGGCCCGAGAACCACATATAGGTGCCATGCCGCATCGCGATATCCTCCCGCTTGGCGGCGCGGCGGAAAGCTTTCGTCATGTCGAAATCGTAGGCGTTGGTTAGACCGACAAAACGGGCGTCGGACGGTTCGCCGAAGAGCGGGTTGGTGCCGGAGAAGTTGATGTGGTCGGTGATCTGCATGATCGAACCGGGACCGGATTTCTTGCGCAGGGAACCGGCGGAATTGGTGACCACCAGCCGGGTGACGCCAGCCGCCTTCAGCCCTTCCAGGGCACCCCGCATGGCGGCAGAGTTCCCGTTCTCGTAGTAATGTTCACGGCCCGACAGAACCGCGACCTTATGTTTGCCGAAGGTGCCCGCGACCAGCTTTCCCGCATGGCCGGACACGCCACCCAGCGGAAAGCGGTCGATATCGCTGTAGGGAATCGAGATGGCATCCTTCACCGCATCGGCCACGCCACCGAGACCGGAGCCGAGGATGAGTGCGGTGTCCGGGGCAAACCCTTTGAGGGCTTTCGTCAAGGTGGTCATGTCGCATCGTCCATGTTGAAGGCGGCGGGCAGCAGGTCCGCCATTGTGAGCGTTTCGACCACGCCAGTCGCATCGCAAAGATGCACTTTCGTGTCGGGGCCGGAAAACTCCCGCAAGCGCTGACGGCACCCGCCGCATGGCGTGGCACGGGCGGCTTTCGGCGCGAAGACGCAGACCTCGGCAATCTCGGTTTCGCCGGCCATGATCATGTGGGCGATAGCGGATGTCTCCGCGCACCAGCCTTCCGGAAACGGACACGTTCTCGATGTTGCACCCGGCGTGAACCGTGCCCGACGCCGTGCGGATGGCCGCACCGACGGGGTATTGCGAATAGGGCGCGTGGCATTTGTCGGACGCCGCCCTAGCGGCCTGAAACAGATCGTTCATCACCGTTCCTTCACGTAGGGCACGCCGCCGGCCTTGGGCGGTATGGCCTTACCGATGAAACCGGCGAGTAGAATGACGGTGAGGATATAGGGCAGCGCCTGCATGAGCTGCACCGGCACGACGCCGACCAATGGCAACGCGACGCCCTGATAGCGGATCTCCAGTGCGCCGAGAAACCCGAACAGCAGGCATGCCCACATGGCCGCGACCGGTCGCCATTTGGCAAAGATCAGCGCGGCCAACGCGATGAAGCCACGCCCTGCCGTCATGTCCTTCACGAAGCCTGCCGACACGCCGATGGCGAGATAAGCGCCCGCCATACCGCATAACGCACCGCAAATCATCACGGCTCGATACCGCGCCCACGACACCGAAATGCCCGCCGTATCGACGGCGGCGGGGTTTTCCCCCACGGCTCGCAGTCGCAATCCGAAGCGGGTGCGAAACAGAACCCACCATGTGATCGGCACCAGCGCGAAGGCGGCGTAGGCGATGAGGTTGTGGCCGGAAATCAGTTCCGCATAGATCGGTCCGAGGATGGGAACGCCCGAAAGAGCTTCCGCGAATGGCAGATCGATCGGGGAGAAGCGACCGTCGGAATCCAGCTGCGGCGTGCGCCCGCCCATGGAGAACCAGGCATTGCCGATCAACGCCGCCATGCCGGCTGCGATGAAATTGATGGCAACGCCGGACACGATCTGATTGCCCCGGTGGGTGATGGAGGCGAAACCGTGGACCAGCGACAGGAACACCGCCGCGACCACAGCGGCCATCAGACCCGCCCAGGCCGACCCCGTCATCGCTGCCGCCGCGCCACCGGCAAACGCGCCGATCAGCATCTTGCCTTCGAGCCCGATGTCGACGATGCCGGACCGCTCCGAATACAGCCCCGCCAAACACGCCAGGAGCAGTGGCACCGCGGAGCGGACGGTGAGGTCGAGAAGCTGGAGGAGGGTGTCCATCACGCCTGCTCCGCTTCTGGTGTCGCGTGGGTGCCGCTGGCGGGGAAGCGCAGGAAGAATTGCGAGACCGCCGGGCGGAACATGTGCTCCATGGCGCCTGCAAACAGGATCACCAGCCCCTGGATCAGCACGATCATGTCCCGCGTGATAGCGGGCATGTCGAAGGCCAGTTCCGCGCCGCCCTGATACAGCGCGCCGAACAGGATGGCCGCGGGCACGATGCCCGCCGGGTGGGACCGGCCCATCAGCGCCACCGCGATGCCGACGAAGCCCGCGCCTTCGGTGAACTCGAGCTGCAAGCGGCCCTGGTCGCCCATCACGGGGTTCAGCGCCATCATGCCAGCCAGCGCGCCGGAAATCATCATGGCAATGACGATGATGCGCACTTCGCCCATGCCCGCGTAGTTGGCGGCGCGCGGGGAAATGCCCAGCGTTCGCATCTCGAAGCCCAGCTTGGTGCGCCAGATCAGCACCCAGACGAGGGCCGCCATCACCAGCGCCAGCAGGAACGTGATGTTGAGGGGAGACGAGCCCATGTCGAAGCCGAGCGGCTCGAACAGCCAGCCCAGTTTCGGCAGGATCGCGCCTTCCGCAAAATCCCGCGAACGGGGGCCGAGATTGGCGCTCTTTCTGCAGCAGGCCGGTCAGCAGATAGACCATCAGCGCCGAGGCGATGAAGTTGAACATGATCGTCGTGATGACGATGTGGCTGCCGCGCTTGGCCTGCAGGATCGCCGGAATGAACGCCCAGGCCGCGCCGAAGAGAGCCGCGCCGATGATGGCGAGCGGGAACGTCAGCCACCACGGCAGATAGGCATCGAGGGACAGTGCGACGAGCGCCACCCCCAGCCCGCCGATATAGGCCTGCCCTTCGCCACCGATATTGAACAGACCGGCATGGAAAGCGACCGCCACGGCCAAGCCGGTGAAGATGAAGGTCGTCGCGTAGAACAGGGTGAAGCCGATATTGTAGCCGGACCCGAACGCGCCCTTGGCCAGCAGCACCGCGGCGTCGATGGGGTTTTCGCCCACGAACAGCACGACCAGCCCGGAAATGAGGAAGGCGACCAGCACGTTCAGCAACGGCATGAGGCCCAGATCGACCCAGCGGGGGAGTGGAGCGTTCATTGCAGAGTCTGCCCTTCGCGTCCGCCAGTCTGGTCCAGCGGAATTTCGAAGCCTGCCGCCGACAGTGCCAGCATGGTTTCGGTGTCGGTGACCTTCACGAAATCCCCGTCCAGCACCGCGCGCATCATGGAGTGGACGTCGTTGGCGCTCCAACTCGTGCCACCCTTGGTGGCCTGGGAGAGAGACGCGGTCGCATCGGCCGCCAGATAGACGAGGAAGCCGAGATTGCCCGCCATGCGCGCGGTGGTGCCGACGCAATGTTCCAGATGGACGCCGCAGACGACGATCTGGTCGGCATCGTAGCCCTCCAGCACCTGCATCAGATCGGTGCCGACGAAGCCGTTCGTGGTGCGTTTTTCGATCACCGTCTCATGGGGCAGCGGCATCACTTCGGGGCGGAAGACATGGCCGGGCTGGCCGACGGCGTAGGGCGAGGCAGGGTTCATATCGTCGTGGCGGATGTGGATGACCGGATCGCCCCGCTCACGCCACGCCGCCAGAAGGCGCGCCGCATTGGCCTCCGCGTCCGGCTGGCCACGTTCGCCCAGGGAGGGGTCGGACCCCGCCACCTGCATGTCGATAATCATCAGGGCCACGCTCATGCGGTTTCCATCTTCATGCATCCGTGTTCGTCCAGTTCCACGAACGGGATTGTGCGCCACTTCCCACAGATGGCCATCGCTATCTGCGAAATAGCCGGAATAGCCGCCCCAGAACACTTTTTGCGGCTCCTTCACGATCCGCGCTCCGGCCTCGCGCGCGCGGTCCATGTAGGCATCCACCGCGGCCTCGTCCGGCTGGTTGATAGCACAGGCTACGCCACGAAAACCGGACCCGTCCGATGGTTCGCCAGCGTCTTCGGCAAGCGCGGCGTGGCCGTAGAGGCCCAGCACGACGGTTCCACCCACCAGAAACGAGACACTGTCGTTGCTGCCCTTGCCCAATGCCCAGCCGAGGTGGCGATAGAAGGCCGTCGCGGCTGCAAGGTCTTCAACGCCGAGCGTCACCATCGAGATATTGGCTGTCATCATCCCTGCACCTTAACGCGGTTCGTCGCCACGCCAAGTGCCGTTTTCCCACATGGTCTGCAAAGCGACGCGGTAGTTCGGCTGCGCGTAGTCCATGGCGAAGGCCTGCTTCGACTTCGCGTTGGAGACCCGCTTGTTCTCGCCGTAGAACGAGCGTGCCATGGGGGTGAGATCGGCGGTGGCGAAGTCCACTTCCGGCGGCGGGTCGGTGCCGAGCAGGGTATGGGCGAAGGCGACCACATCCTGCGGCGGGGCGGGTTCGTCGTCGGTGACGTTGAAGACGCCCCGCGCTTCGATCGTTGCCGCCTTCGTAACCGCAGTAGCGATGTCGTCGATGTGGATGCGGTTGAAGACCTGCCCCGGCTTCACCAGCCGCCGAGAGCGGCCTTCGCTGGCGGCGATCAGCCCGTTGCGACCCGGACCGTAGATGCCGGACAGGCGGAAGATGGCGACCGGCAAACCGGACGCCTCGCCAAGCGTCAACCATTCTGCCTCGGCGCGTACCCGCTGACGGGATCGTTCCGACGTTGGCGCGGCGGGGGTTTCCTCGTCCACCCATGCGCCGTCATGGTTGCCGTAGACGCCGACGGTGGACAGGTAACCGACCCAACGCAGGTCGGGCGCGATGGCGGACAACGTGCGTTCGCCCAATGCCAGCAAGGTGGGATCGACGGTGGCGTCCGGGGCATCGAGACTTTCCCGCCGGGGGGGCGCGATGGACACGACGAGATGGGTGGTCGTGGACAGCGCGTCGAGCAATGCTTCGTCGGCCGTCTCGCCATCGAAGATCACGGGCTCGATATCGTCGGCCTTCAGAGCCTCGGCTTTCCCGGGATCGCGGGTCGTCCCCCAGACGGTCCAGCCTTCCTGTGCCGCCAACCTTCCGATGGCGCGACCGGAAAAGCCGGCGCCCAGAATACCCAATCTTCATGCCGACAGCCTTTCCTTCGCCCACCCGGCCGCTTCGACCACGACGGGGTCCGGGTCGGCAAGATGGGGTGTCGACGGACGGCAATAACGCAGGCGTCGCCGAGTTGCCGGCAGCGATGAGGCAGTTGCGGATGAAGCGGTCGCGCCCGATGCGTTTGACGGGAGAGCCGGAAAAGCGGCTGCGGAACGCGGCGTCGTCAAGCGCAAGAAAGTCCGCAAGATAGGGTTCCGGCGCGTCGGCTGGGGTTGCCAGCTTGGCCTCGCTGGTCTCGCTCGCGAACCGGTTCCAGGGGCACACCGCCAGACAATCGTCGCAACCATAGATGCGGTTGCCCATCTTCGCGCGGAACTCGTGCGGGATCGGTCCGTGATGTTCGATCGTGAGGTAGGAGATGCAGCGGGTCGCATCGAGTTTGTAGGGCGCGGGGAAGGCGTCGGTGGGGCAGATGTCGAGGCAGCGGTGGCAGGTGCCGCAATGGTCGGCTTCGCCGTCGTCACCGGCCAGGTCGAGATCGGTCAGGATGGTACCGAGGAACAGCCACGAGCCGAAGTCGCGGGAAACCAGATTGGTGTGCTTGCCCTGCCAGCCCAGCCCTGCCATCTGCGCCAGCGGTTTTTCGAGCAGGGGAGCCGTGTCGACGAACACCTTGACCTGTGCCTGCGGGGAACGCGCGACGAGCTTCGAGGCCAGCGTTTTCAGCCGGCCCTTGATGACGTCGTGATAATCCCGGTGGCGGGCATAGACGGAGATGGTGCCTTCCTGCCGCCGTTCCAGCGCGTCGAGTGGATCGGTTTCCGGGCCGTAATTCATCGCCAGCACGATCGCGCTCGTCGCCTCCGGCCACATGGCACGCGGGTCACTGCGGCGGGACTGCGTTTCTTTCAGCCAACCCATGGTGGCGTGGTGGCCAGCGCCGAGTGCCGTCGCCAGACGTTGTGCGGCAAGGGCGATGTCAGCCTCCACATCGGAAAGGCGCACGACGCCGATGGCGTCGAAACCGAGAGCCGCCGCTTCATCGCGGATATGGTCCTGAAGGCTACTCAAAAATCGAGGTCGACATAGTGGCTGACCGGCGGCAGGCCGCGCACGCGGTCGGCCAGCAGCGGGCGGAAGGCGGGGCGGCTCTTCATGCGGGCATACCAGTCGCGCAGGGGGGCGGCATCGGCCTCGTCCCACTCCATTTCGCCCAGATAGTCGAGCACCGACATGGCAGCGGCAACCGCAAGATCGGCCTGGCTCATGCGGTGGCCTGCCATCCAGTCCCGGTCGCCGACGAGCCATGACAGATAGCGGACATGATAGCGGATATTGCTGCGTGCGGCGCGCAAGGCCTGGCTGTCGGGCGCTCCGCCGCCGGAACCCGCCGGCATCTGCCGTTTCGTCACCCGCTCGTTGACGAGATAGGACGTGACGTCGGCTTCCAGCTTCACCAGAGCCCATTCGCAGACCCTGCGCATTTCGGCCCGTTGCAGGGGGGTGTCGAGGAACAGGCGGGCGTCGCGGCGCAGCGCACCTTGCGTCTCGTCGAGATATTCGCCGACCGGCGTGGCCCCGACGATGACGGCATCGTCCGCACGCAACACCGGCAGCGTTGCGGCAGGGTTCATCTGCAGAAATTCTGCGCGCCGCTCCCAGGCCTGCTCCTCGTGCAGTTCGGCTTCCAGGCCGTACTCGCCCAATACCAGCCGGATCATGCGGGAGGGGGCGCAGAGGATGGAATGGTAGAGAAGCATGCGGCGGCACCGGGAAAGGACGAAGCGTGTCTAGCCCGAACCGGGCGGCGGTGCCAGTAACGGTCCGCAAAACCGTTACGGGGCAAAAGCGGTCACCGGCGCTTTACGTTTATGCGCTATGGGATAGGAGACCCTTCGTTCAGCAAACGCGCCGCGAGACCTTTCCATGAGCATCGAACAAATACTGGTGCTCGCCATCGTGCAGGGGCTGACGGAGTTTCTGCCGGTATCCTCATCGGGCCACCTCATCCTGATCCCCGCCTTTACCGGCTGGCAGGATCAGGGTGTCGTGACCGACGTGATGGTGCATGTCGGCTCCCTGTTTGCCGTGCTCGTCTATTTTCGCCGCGACGTGGCCTGGCTGGCGGGTGGCGTGGTGGACGCCTTCAAGGGCCGTGTGACCGCCGCTTCCCGCATGGCGACACTGATCGGACTGGCGACGATCCCGGCCCTCGTCTTCGGTGCGATCCTGAAATTTTCCGGAGCCGGAGCCGCCATGCGCGGGGTCGAGATCGTGGCCTACGGCTCGATCATCTGGGGCATCCTGCTCGGCGTGGCCGACAAGGTGGGGCCGCGTGTGAAGAAGATGGAAGACATGACGCTGGCACCCGGGCTGCTGATCGGGCTGGCGCAGGCGGTGGCGCTCATTCCCGGCACGAGCCGGTCCGGCATCACCATGACGGCGGCGCGGTTTCTCGGCTTCGAACGGGCGGAAGCTGCGCGGTTTTCGTTTCTGCTCGGCATTCCGGCAATAACGGCTGCGGGTCTGTTCACCGGGCTGGAAATGGCGGAAGCCGGACAGGGCATTCCGGCAGACGCATTGTGGGCGGCGTTCTTCTCGTTCTTTGCGGCGCTCGCTGCCATCGCGCTGCTGATGGCGCTGGTGAAGCGCACTTCGTTCATGGTGTTCGTCGTTTACCGGGTCGCATTGGGCCTGTTGCTGCTGGCCATGCTCTACGGCTGGGCACCGGGGCTGCTGCCGAGCCTCGCCTAGCCGAAGGACGGGCGGCCCGTCGCGGTTGCAGTCACGATGGCTTCCACGAGCACGTCGCGGCCTTCGATATTGGCACGGCGCATGTCGGTTTCCACCGTGACGGTCACCGCGTCGGTGCCCGCTTCCAACGCCGACGCGTCGGGCGGTTTCCGTCGCGATGATCCTTGGCCTGCGTAAAGGCTGCCGCTTCGGTCTCGGAGAGGATGTTCCTCGCCGGTGATGCGAAACAGCCCGTCCTCCGGTTGCGATACCAGTCACCACCGCCTTCTGCATCACCTGCCCGACAACGGCACCGATGGCGTTGGCCACGTCGGCATCCGGCGGAACGATGGCAGTGGTGCCGAGCAGGCGCGCTGCGCCGGGGTGGTAAAGCCCGGCTGATGCACCGAGGCCGATGACCGGGTGGGCGAGGTCTATGCCGACTTGCACCAACCCCGCAGCCTCCCCTTTCGCCCGTCGGTCCAGTTCGCAGGCCACCATGGGAGCCTGCACCAGATCTGCAGGACGACGATCGAAGACGAATGCCGTTTCCAGCATCACCTCGGCAGAACGGCGTTCCACGGCAGCGACGATGCGGCGGGCGATATCGTCCGCACCCGCAGCGATACGGTTGCCGTTGCCGCCCTTGCGACGCGCCAGAAGGTCCATTCCCTTGCGGGCGGCGTCCGTGTCCCATTCGGTCTGGTTGCCCAATACGTGCTGGGCGTCGGTGGGGGTCGGCCCTGCGATCCGGGCCAACCCCCGGGCGACGAGCCGGTCCAGCGCCGGGCGCTCGGCGTTGCCGGACAGCAGATCGGTGACGGCCTGGGGCACGGGCGTCAGCCGGTCCAGCAGACGCGCTTCCATTGCCGGAAGTTCAGGCGGTTCAATGCCGACGCACCATGCAAAACAGCCGTCATGGCGCGAGGTGAGGTGGCTTTTCAACTGGCTGTCGAGCGCCGTCTGAACTGTCTCGCGATAGGTCTGCGCCAATAGCACAGAGCGGCAGCCACCGCTGTGGACCGAGCATGATCCGCGTCGTCAGACCGTCCGCAAGCAGCGAGACCGCACTGTCCCCGCCCAGTCCGAACGTGCGCATGGCGACGGCCTCCACCATCGTGCGGTGGCCGCCCACCATCGCGCCATCCGGGTCGATGGTGGGCCTGCCGGACCGCAGGACTGCCACGTCCGACGTCGTGCCGCCGATATCGTTGACCAGCGCGTCCGTCTCTTCCGTCAGGAACGACGCGCCGACGAGGCTCGCGGCGGGACCGGACAGGATGGTCTCCACCGGCCTGCGGCGGGCAAAGGCCTCGCCCACCAGCGCACCATCGCCCTTCACGATCATCAGGGGTGCCGCTATGGACCGCTGCGCCAGCACCCCCGTCACGGCATCGAGCAGACGCCCGATCAGGGGCACGAGGCGGGCGTTCAGCACGGTGGTGAGTGCCCGCTTGGGCCCGTTCAGACGGGCCGACAGTTCGTGGGAACACGTGACCGGCAGGCCGGTATTCGCGATAAGATGGTCGCGCACGGCGTGTTCGTGGGCCGGGTTGCGGGTGGCGAACAGCCCCGCCACCGCGACGCCGCTGATGCCGTCGAACCGGCCTTCGAGCGCAGCCATATCCAGTGGCGTCTTCTCGCTGCCATGGATGTATGGCCGCCGGGCAGGTGAATGACGGGATCGGACCCCAGGGCTTGCCCCAGCCCGGCGCGGGCCATGTCGCGGGGCTCGAAGCCGATGGAGACGAGCGCCACCCGTTCCCCGTGCCCTTCGACCAGCGCGTTGGTGGCAAGCGTGGTCGACAGGGACACGAGCGCGATCGTCGCGGGGTCGCAACCGGAGCGCGCCAGAACCGCGTCCACGGCGTCCGAAATGCCGTTGGCCAACGCCTCGTGGGTCGTCAGCGCTTTCGCCTTGGCGACCAGCTCCGGTCCACCGTCGCGTCTGCCGCATGACAACGGCATCGGTGTATGTCCCGCCCGTATCGATACCCAAAAGAAGGGGTGCAGCTTGGCGGGCCATGAACGACGTCCGGGCGGGTGGCGTTGCCCGCCTTCT
This sequence comes from uncultured Alphaproteobacteria bacterium, assembly GCA_963711195.1. Lineage (GTDB taxonomy): Bacteria > Pseudomonadota > Alphaproteobacteria > Rhizobiales > Rhizobiaceae > Pseudahrensia. The sequence continues at coordinate 304,028 of CAVQDK010000007.1, read as the reverse complement.
AGACCGTCAGCGCACCGTCATACCAGCGTGCATTTGTCCGTCAGTTTCGGGCAGGCGATGCTGTCGCGCATCTGGTTCAGCGACGGCACGATGCTGGGTGCTTCCACCTTGATGAGCGCCCGCTTGCGATCCGCCAGCTGGTCTTCCCACGCCAAGGCATCGCGCACGATCGTGTCGAGATCGTCGTGGTTCGGCTGCCAGTCGAGACGACGCATCATGCGGGAGGCATCGGCCACCATCGCTGGCACGTCGCCGGGACGGCGGGCGACCTCGTCGACCTGAAAGTCGTTGCCGGAGATGCGTTTGACGGCGGCGATCACGTCACGAACGGAATAACCCTTCGAGTAACCCGCATTGCCGGTGAACTTGCGCCCGCCCTCGCGCAGGAATTGCAGCGCGCGATGGTGGACGGAGGCGAGGTCGGAGACATGGATGAAGTCGCGCACGGCGGTGCCGTCCGGCGTGTCGTAATCGGTGCCGTAGATCTCGAACCGGTCGCGTTTGCCGGTGGCGGCCTCGCAGGCGAGTTTCATCACATGGGTCGCGCCGGCGGTGGAAAGCCCCGTGCGGCCCGCCGGGTCGGCCCCGGCCACGTTGAAATAGCGCAGCATGACGTAGGCCATGTCGTGCGCCTCGGCCACATGGCGCACCATGCACTCGCTCATCAGCTTGGAATGGCCGTAGGGCGATGCCGGAATGAGGCGCGCGTCCTCGCTGACCGGCCCGGCCTTGTCCGGCACGTCATAGACGGCGGCGGTGGAGGAGAAGATGAAACGCTCCACCCCGCAGGCGACGGCAGCCGACAGCAGCGCCCGGGTGCGGCCCGTATTGTTGTCGTAATATTTCAGCGGGTCGGCGAAACTTTCCGGCACCACGACGGAGCCGGCAAAGTGGACGATCGTGTCGATGGAATGGTCGCGGATGACCTGCTTGACCAGATCCTCATCGCCCACATCGCCCACGACCAGCTTGGCCGCCGGAGCCACGGCCCAGTCGAAACCGGTGACGAGGTTGTCCAGCACCACGACGTCCTCGCCGTGGTCCACGCAGGTCCACACCATGTGGGAGCCGATATAACCCGCTCCGCCCGTAATCAATACAGCCATTGTCTCACCCCGTCCCGTGCCGTGTTCTTATGGGGTCAGGCTAGGGCAAGGCACGTGATGGGCCGGTAAAGCGGCGTCGTTAATCAAATTGGAATCAAAGGTTTCGGGTTCTGAAAGCGATGGGACGGTAAAGACTTTACCATTTCCGGCTCTCACACTACCGGGCTTTCGCCCTGCGCTCCGAGGGTCGGCACCTGCGCCGGGCGACCGCTTGGTCGCCTGCGGGCCTTGAGTTAGACCGGCGGCAGCAAGGCTTCGAGGTTTTCCAACGTATCGGCTTCGGCGGTGGGCTTGTCCCAGCGCAGGCGGGAAATGCGGGGAAAACGCATGGCGACGCCGGACTTGTGGCGGCTCGACCGGTTCAGGCCCTCGAAGGCGATTTCCAGCACGAGGCCGAACTCTCTGGTTGGCGGTCACCGATCGCACCGGCCCGAACCGTTCGCGGGTGTTGTCGCGCACGAACTTGTCGATCTGCTTCAGTTCTTCGTCGGTGAACCCGAAATAGGCCTTGCCGACCGGCACCAAGTCGTCACCCTTCCACACCCCGAACGTGTAGTCGGAATAGTAGGACGATCGCTTGCCGTGGCCGCGCTGGGCGTAGAGCAGCACCGCGTCGATGAGGAACGGGTCTTTCTTCCACTTGAACCACGGCCCTTTGGGGCGACCGGGCACGTAGGTCGAATCCCACCGCTTCAGCATCAGGCCTTCCACGATCGGGTGCGGCACGTTTTCGCGCGCGGTGGCCACGTCGTCCCATGTTTGGAAAGGCACGAGCGCGGAGATGTCGAACCGGGTCGGGTCGAGGGAGGGCACGAAGGCTTCCAGCCGTTTGCGCCGTTCGTCGAAGGTCAGCGCGCGTAGATTTTCCTCGCCGTCTGCCAACAGATCGTAGGCGCGCACGAAGACGGGATGGGTGGCGAGCAGCTTCTTGCCGACGCTCTTGCGGTTCAGCCGCTGTTGCAGATCGCCGAACGTGCCTGCCTCGATGCCATCGTCGCCCATGCGCCCGACCAGCAATTCGCCGTCCAGCGAGCCCTCGAAAGTCATCGCGTCCAGCAGGTCGGGGAATGCCGCGCCGATATCGTCTCCGGTGCGGGAATAGAGACGTCGGGTGCCGCCTTCCGCCGTCACCTGCACGCGGATACCGTCCCACTTCCATTCGGCGGCGAAATCGGCGGGGTTCAGCTTCGTCATGTCCGTATCGGCCAGCGGGGTGGCCAGCATGACCGGGCGGAAGGGTGCGGCGGCGGCCTGGATCGGCTTGTCGCCGGTGCCCGTCAGCCACGCGAACAGGCTCTCGTAGGGTGGCTCCAGCCCGTGCCACAATTCCTCGATCTCCACGATGTCGACGTCCTGCCCCTGTTCGCGGGCAAAGGCGGCCAGCGCCTGCTTGGCGAGACGGGCGGTGACCCCGATCCGCAACGCCCCTGTCATGATCTTCAGCAGGGCATAACGACCGGAAGAATCGAGCTGGTCCAGCCATTGCGCCACCTGCCGTAAGAGCCTCGGTCTTGGGCAGTCGGTGCAGGCGGGTGACGACTTCGTCCAGCGTCAGCGGCGAATTGCGCAGGTATGGCGTCTCTTCGGCTCGCACGGGTTTGGCAGCCACGAGAGCATCGTTATGGCGCAGTTCCCCCGTCTCGGGGTCTGCAACGTCGACGCCCGCCGTGCGCCGGTCCTCGTCCCACACCAGTGCGATGGTTTCGGCCAGATCGCCGACATAATCGTGGGACTCAGGCGAAACAGCACATCGTCCATCCGCTCCGCCATCAGGCCGCGCAGCATGGCCGGTTTGACGGAGGGAATGTCGAGATCGCGTGTAATCGCTGCCAGTCCCCACCCCCGGTCAGGGTCCGGCTGGTGCGTGAAATAATCCACCATCAGCGCGATCTTCTGATTGCGCGACGGGGTGAGCGTCAGCCGGTCGATGAGGGTGGCGAAGGGTTTCACCGATTGTGGGGCTTGCCGCCTTTCGCAGCCTTCTTGCCGGGAAAGCGGTTCAGGCTTCCGCAGGGCAGAAAGCGTGGGGTAACGCCGGTATTGTCAGTCTCGCGTGGCAGGGCGGGCATGGTTCACTCGTTCTCGTCTTCGTATCCTACAAGATGCAATGGCCGAGCCAGGATTCCGTTCAATTCGCACCAGCGAACAAGTGCATCGTCGCGGCCATGGGTCACCCATACCTCGCCGGGCTGCAATTCCAGGATCGTATCGATCAGTTCGTCCCAGTCGCAATGGTCGGACAGGACGATGGGCAGTTCGACGCCGCGCTGGCGGGCGCGCTGGCGCACCTGCATCCAGCCGGAGGCGAAGCAGGTGATGGGATCGGGAAAGCGCCGCGCCCATTTGTCGGTCATGGCCGAGGGCGGACCGAGCACGATGGCGCCTTCGAAGTTGGCCTTTTCGCCCTTCTTCAGCGTTGCCGGTTCGAGCGGGCCCATGTCGTAGCCCTGCGTCTCGTAATAATCGCATAGCTTGGCGAGCGAGCCGTGGATGTAGATCGTGTCGTCGTGCCCGGCCTCGCGCAGATGCCGGATGACGCGCTGCGCCTTGCCCAGCGCATAGACGCCGATCATGTGCGCGGAACCGGGGAACTGCTTGACACTTTCCAGCACCTTGGCGACTTCGCCCGCCGTATCCGGGTGGCGGAAGACGGGCAGCGCGAAGGTGGCTTCGGTGATGAAGACGTCCAGCTTTCCGGGCACCGGCTCGAAGGGCATGCAGGACGGGTCGTGGCGGCGCTTGTAATCGCCCGAAGCCACGATGCGGGTGCCGTCGTATTCGACCAGAATCTGCGCCGACCCCAGAACATGACCGGCGGGCCAGAAGCCGACGGTCACGCCACCCACATCGAACGTCTTCCGCAGAGGGCGCGACGACAGGCGTCTTGCAGTGGTCCACCCCGTAACGAATGGCCATGATATCCAGCGTCTGGTCCGTCGCCCAGACCGTGCCGTGGCCCGAACGGGCATGGTCGGCATGGCCGTGGGTGATGAGCGCCTTGGCGACCGGCGCGACGGGGTCGATGTAGAAATCGCCCGGCGGGCAGTATAGCCCTTCGGGGGTCGGGTGGAGAAGATCGTCTGGGCGCATGGGGTGTGAACGTGCGGTGGGGTCGGCGGTTGCGCCGCTAATAGCCTGGCTTTCCCGCCGGTTTCTCGCCGGTCGCCGTGTAGACCGCGCAAATATGGTTCAGAAAGCACGTCTCGCATTTCGGCGCGCGCGATGTGCAGACGGCCTTGCCGAACTGGATGAGCCAGAAATGGCCGTCCTTCATCGCCCAGCCCGGAGAGCGGTCCTCCAACGACTGAGCCGTCTGCGCCTCCGTCTTGCCCTTGGCCAGACCGGTACGGACGGCGACGCGGTGAACGTGGGTGTCGACGGCGATGACATCTTCTCCGAAGGTGAAGGACATGACGATGTCGGCGCATTTGCGCCCGATGCCCGGCAACGTCATCAACCCCTCGCGGGTCTGCGGCACCTGGCCATCCAGCTCATCGAGCAGGAAGGCGCACATCTTCTTCAGGTTCTTGGTCTTCATGTTGTAAAGGCCGCATGGCTTGATCGCCTCTGCCACCGCTTCGTCCGACAGGGCCAGAATGCCTTCGGGCGTATCGGCCAGCGCGAACAGGGCCTTCGAGGCGGCAGCCGTATTCGTGTCGCGGGATTGGGCCGACAGCATGCAGGAGACGCAGGAGCGGAACGGGTTGGGCTGCTTCTTCGGGCCCTTCGCGTCGGGCGTGCGCCCCGGCATGGCATCGCGCAGCAGGCGATAGACGGCGTCCACCTCATCGGGCTTCAGCAGCCGGTCCTTCTTCGGCTTTCGCGCCATGCCTATTCTCCGCCGATCACCGATTCCCAGCCGAGCATGGCCCGCTTGCGGGTCAAACCCCAGTGATAGCCCGTCAGTTCCCCGCTCTTGCCGATGACCCGGTGGCAGGGCACGACGAAGGAGACCGGGTTGCGCCCCACCGCCGCGCCGACGGCACGGGAAGCCTTCGGGTTGCCGATGCCCTGCGCCAGCGCCGAATAGGTCGTGCCCTTACCGAAGGGAATGTCGAGCAGGCTTTCCCAGACGCGGATCTGGAAGTCGGTGCCGATGAGGACGACGCGCAACGGCTCGTCCTTGCGCCATCGCATCGGGTCGAAAACGCGGGCGGCATAGGGCGCGGTCGCCCCGCGGTCCTCCACGTAGGTGGCCTTGGGCCAGCGGCGCATCATATCGGCCATCGCGTGAGGGCGGTCGAAGGTCTGGCGTTCGTCCTCGTGCCTGCCGAGCGCCTCACCTTCCCCATCGTCGGCAAAGGCGATGCCTGCCAACCCGCGATCGGTCGCCATGATGAGGGCCGTGCCAAAGGGCGAGGCATGGAAACCGTGACGGATCGTGAGGCCTTCACCGCCCGCCTTGTAGATGCCCGGGCTCATGGCTTCATGGGTGACGAACAGGTCGTGCAACCGGCCCGGCGACGACAGGCCCAGATCGTAGGCGGCTTCAAGCAGCGGCGCTCCTTCGGCCAGCAGCTTTTTGGCGTGATCAAGACGAACGGCCTGCAAGAAGGCCTTCGGCGAAATGCCCGCCCAGCGGGTGAACGTCTTTTGCAATTGGGTGGCGGACAGGCCCGTCATGCGGGCGAGGTCTTCGAGGTCCGGTGCGTCGCGCCAGTTCTCGGAAATCTGTTCGAGGACGCGGCGGACGATCGCATAGTCTGGAGCTTCGTCGGTGATCGATGCTGGTGTCATGGGATGATCTAGGCGCGTTCCCGCCCCTATCACCACCCGAAACTTGCGTAAGGAACAGCTATCCCTTCACCTTACGCGTGTTATCTTTTCGCACGGCTCAGTGCTGCCGAAAAGGCGTCGGCAAAGCTGTCCTTGTCGCGCGGGTTCAGCATGGCACCGAACGTCACCGCCTGCCCGCGATTGGCGAGGCGCATCTGGGTGATGCCGATCTCGTCATGGCGGTCCACCTCGAAGCGCGTGCCGAACTGCGGAAAGGCGTGGCTCATCTCGTTGCCATGATGGGAGACCTGCCGCAGCTTTACCGTATCGCGGGAAATGCTGACCTCCTCGAAGGCGCGGCCGGACGCATAATTGGCGCGAAACGCCCAATAGATGATCGCCACGTCGAGACCCATGAAACCCAGCACGGGCCAGAAACCCAGCGCCCAGAACACCGTGCCGATGGTGAAGCACAACGTGCCGACGCAGATCATCAGGATTCGGAAGCCGCGCGCGGAAAGCGACCGGTAGGGCGTCAGCCGGGCCTCGAACAGGGCATCATTCATGGTGAGCGCATCCATCCCTCTTTTCTAGACCCGGCAAGCGGTGCAAGACAATTCGATGGCCAAGTCGAAATCGTCGCAGACCAGAAGGAAGCCGCTCCCGCGCGCCCGCTACACGCAGGCGGAAATGCGTGCGATCTTCGAACGGTTCCGCCAGCAGAGGCCGGAGCCGAAGGGAGAACTGGAACACGTGAACCCGTTCACCCTGCTCGTGGCCGTGCTGCTGTCGGCGCAGGCGACGGATGCGGGCGTGAACAAGGCGACCCGCGGGCTGTTCGCGGTGGCCGATACGCCGGAGAAGATGCTGGCGCTCGGGCTGGAAGGCGTCACCGACCACGTGCGCACCATCGGGCTGTTCCGGCAGAAGGCGAAGAATGTCATCGCCATGTCGCAGCGGCTGGTGGACGAATTCGGCAGCGAGGTGCCGCAAGACCGGGACACGCTCACCACCCTGCCCGGCGTCGGGCGCAAGACGGCAAACGTGGTGGTTTCCATGGCGTTCGGGCAGGCCACGATGGCGGTGGACACCCATATCTTCCGCCTCGGCAACCGGCTCGGTCTTGCGCCGGGCAAGACGGTGGACGATGTGGAGCGCATTCTCATGGCGCGCATTCCGGCGGAGTATCTCTACCACGCCCACCACTGGCTCATCCTGCACGGGCGCTATGTCTGCAAGGCGCGCACGCCAGACTGCGATGCCTGCATCATAGCCGATCTTTGCAAGGCGAAGGAAAAGACGAATTCGGTGCCTGCGCCGATCGTCGAGCTGGATTAGGCGGCCTTTGCAGCCAGCGCCTTGTGGACATGCACCATCAGCGCGCCTGCAAACAGCGGCGTTAAAAGGTTGACGATGGGCACGGCCAGCAGGGCTGCGATTACCAGACCGGCGAGGAACACCGTGCCCGAATGGCGCTCTCGCAAAGCGTTGGCCTGTGCTTCCGTGCCGTGGCGCAGGGCGGCGAACTGAAAATATTCCCGCCCCAGCAGATAGCCGTTGACTACGAAGAAGATCACCACGCCGAGGCCGAAGAACACGACTAGCAGCAGGGCTGCGAGATTTGCACCAACCACCAGCGCGAAGAACCGCAGCGACAGGCCGACGGACCGCATCAGCGGCACCTCCCGACCCGGCGGGTCATCGGGATAGTGCGTGCGTTCCACCACTTCGGCGATATCATCGAGAAACAGTCCGGCAAAGATCGACATGACGGGGGCGATCAGGAAGCCCATCACCACCAGCAGACCTCCGCCCAGCACGATCGTCAGTGCCGTCGTCATCCACGGCCACGGCCCAAGCACCGGCAGCAGGAAGGTGGAGACCAGAAATTCCAGCCCGAACCAGACCGCGATCAACAGCGCGATGGTCATGCCGAGCGACTTCCACAAGACCTGCCGGAAGGGCGGCGAGAAGAGTTGCGGGATCGTGGACGTGATCGCGGTGACGAGCATTGGCGTGGTCCGGACTGTCGGTAACGATCAGCAGGTGGGCCGCCGGTCCTTTCCATTCAAGTAAGCGGACGCTACAGCGTCCCAGCCCATCCCGCCTGCAAGCGCAAACACGGACAATCCATGAACGACACGACCTACGACGTGCTGACCGTCGGCAACGCCATCGTCGACATCATCGCCCGTTCGGAAGACGACTTTCTCGTCGAGCAGGAAATCACCAAGGGGGCCATGAACCTGATCGACGCCGAGCGGGCCGAGCATCTCTACGCTGCCATGGGCCCGGCGATCGAAGCCTCGGGCGGCAGCGCGGGCAATACGGCGGCGGGCATCGCCTCGCTGGGCGGGCGGGCGGCCTATCTTGGCAAGGTGGCCGACGATCATCTGGGCGGGGTCTTCACCCACGATATTCGCGCCATCGGCTGCGCCTTCGAGGCCGAACCGCTGACAGGCGGCGCACCCACCGCGCGGTCGATGATCTTCGTGACGCCGGACGGCCAGCGCAGCATGAACACGTTTCTCGGCGCGTGTGTGGAACTGTCGCCGGAAGACGTTGATGCCGAGATGGTCGCCGCATCCGCCATCACCTATTTCGAGGGTTATCTGTGGGACGCGCCCAACGCGAAGGCGGCCATCCGCGAGGCTGCCCGGCTTGCCCATGAGGCCGGTCGCAAGACGGCGATCACCTTGTCGGACTCATTTTGCGTGGACCGTTTCCGCGACGAGTTTCTCGACCTGATGCGGACCGGCGCGGTGGACATCGTCTTCGCCAACGATTCCGAGGTGAAGGTGCTCTACCAGACGTCGAACCTGTTCGCCGCGCTCGACGCGATCCAGAAGGACGTGCCCCTGGCGGTGGTGACGCGGGGAGAGGACGGGTCGACGGTGGTGACGCCGGAGGACATCATCCACGTCAAGGCCCACGCCATCGACAAGCTGGAAGACACGACCGGCGCGGGCGATCTCTACGCCGCAGGCTTCCTGTTCGGCCTCAGCCAAAGCCGGTCGCTGGAGGATTGCGCCAGGATCGGCGGGTTGGCGGCAGCCGAAGTCATCCAGCATATCGGCCCCAGGCCGCAGGTCTCGTTGAAGGACCTGCTCGCCCAGTCGGGTATCTGAGTTAAGACGGCCCCGCTATCGAGCGGGGCCGGCGGGTTCTACTCGCCGGTGACGAAAGCGGGCAGTTCGGCTGCATCCTCGGCAATCGGCGTGTCGGCCTTCTTGCGTGGGCGACGGGTGCGGACCGGCTTTTCGTCCTCGGCTCTACCATCCCCGTTGCCTTGGACCTTGGACGAATCATCCTTCGAGGTAGCCTGCGCACCGTCGTCTGCAGCCTTCTCCGTGCGGCGGGTCCGTTTACGCGGCTTTTCGTCAGCCACGGGAGCATCCGCATCGGAAGCAGGCTGTGCTGCGGTCTTCGCCTCGCCGGCACCGTCGTCGCTCTCGTTGCGCGACCGGCGCGGGCGGCGGGGCTTGCGCCCGTTACCGTCGGTCTGGTCGTCATCGTGTGCGGGTTGCTCGGCGCGGGCATCGCCACCCTCGGACGCAGCGGGTTCCTCGCTGCCATCGCGGTCGTCGTTGCGCTTGCGCTGGTCGTGATCGCGGTTGCGGTTCTGGTCGCGGTCGTTGTCGCGATTCTCTCGCGATTGATCCTTGGCCTGGTCCTTGGACTGATCTCGGGCCTGCCGCTCGGCCTGCGCTTCCGCCTGCTGGGCCTGCGCGATGGCGATGACGCGGTTGTAGTGCTCGGCATATTGCCAATAGCTCTGCGCCATCACCGTATCGCCGCTGGTCTGGGCGTCGTTGGCAAGCTGCATGTATTTTTCCGCGATATGGGCTGCGGTGCCGCGAATACGCACGTCCGGACCGTTGGATTCCAGCGACCGGTTCAGGTTGTTGCGGTTGTTGTTATTGTTGCCGCGGTTGTTCTGGTTGCGATTGCGCGACCGCTGGCGGTTTTGGGGCTGACCCTGTCTCATACAAAACGTCTCTGTGGGAGGCCGTCCACCCCAGCGGGAGAAGCGGCTCAGGAGTCGCAGGGCGGCAACGGCCCCGCGCGTTCATGCCGACCCGTGATGGACCGGAATATGGTTCCGGCAACAGCACATCTCGACGAAACCGGAGAAGCGCGCATCGCTGGATTTGGTATCGACGCCGAAACCGTGCTTCGGCGCTTGCCGGTTGCGTTCCGCCCTGCTCTGCCGTCGCCTGCGGGGAACCGCGAAAGGCTTGGCGATGTTCGGGGGCAGACCGCGCGTCCAGCGCTTGTCTGCCCCTACAGCTACCGTTCCCCACGCAGATTGCAAGCCCTATTTTACGTTGTCCCACACGGGCCTTCGCACGTCGCTTGCCCGTTCAGCGATGGAAGACGAGCACCCGGTCCCGGCCACCGCCGTCGTGATGGCAACCGGCGGCGTGCCAGCCATTGCCCGCTGCAAGGCGGGACACGCTCGCGCGCTGATCGTAACCGATTTCCAGCACGAGAAAGCCGTCGGGGGACAGGTGGTCTGCCGCGCCTGCGAGGATCGTGCGATAGGCGTCGAGGCCATCCGCCCCTCCATCCAGTGCGCGCCGCGGGTCGTGGTCGCGCACGGATGGTTCGAGGCAGTCGACCGTGCGGCTTTCGATGTAGGGCGGATTGGACACGATAAGGTCGAACCGGCCTTCCAGCGCTTCCAGCCAGTCGGCCTCTCGGGCTTCGACCCGGTCGATGAAGCCGTGAGCGGTGGCATTGCGCGCGGCCATGGTAAGCGCCTCGGCGCTGATATCGGTCAGCACGGCCACCGCGTTGGGCAATTCGCTCAGCAGGGCCAGCCCAACCGCGCCGGTTCCGGTGCCGAGGTCTGCAAGTCGCAGGTGTGCGGCACGGTCGGGCACACAAGCCAAAGCGGCATCAACCAGCGTTTCGGTGTCGTCACGCGGCTCCAGCGTGTCGGCGTTCAAGGCCAGATCGAGACCATGGAAGGGACGATGGCCGAGGGCGCGCCATAGAGGTGTGCCCTCGGCAACGGTCGCGGCCAGCGCCGCCACACGATCCGCTTCGGCCTGCGTCAGCAGTGCATCGCGCAGCAGCAATCCGGTCGTATCTGTCTTCAGCACGTGGGCGACGATCTGCCGAGCGGCGAAGGACGGGGCTTCGTGGTCGGCGCCGCGCAGGATCCCGCGCGCATGCCGGACAGCTTCTTCGGGGCTCAATCGTCCCCCAGCGCTGCCAGCAGATTGGCCTGATGGTCGGTGATGAGCGCATCGAACATCTCGTCCAGCCCCTCGCCGGCGATGATGCGGTCCAGCTTGTACAGGGTAAGATTGATGCGGTGGTCCGTCACCCGGCCCTGCGGAAAATTGTAGGTGCGGATACGCTCGGACCGGTCGCCGGAGCCCACCTGCCCTTTCCGCGAGTCGGAGCGTTCCTGATCGATCTTCTGGCGCTCCAGGTCGTACAGCCGCGAGCGCAGTTCCTTCATGGCATTGGCACGGTTCTGGTGCTGGGATTTTTCCGACGACATGACGACGATGCCCGTGGGCGCATGGGTGATGCGCACGGCGGAATCGGTGGTGTTGACGTGCTGGCCGCCCGCACCGGATGCGCGCATCGTGTCGATGCGGATGTCCTCGTTGCGGATTTCGATATCCACGTCCTCGGCTTCCGGCAGCACGGCCACGGTGGCGGCCGACGTGTGCACCCGTCCGCTCGATTCCGTGTCCGGCACCCGCTGGACACGGTGAACGCCGGACTCGAACTTCAGCCGTGCGAACACGCCCGCGCCGGTGATGTTGGCGACGATCTCCTTGTAGCCGCCGACCTCGCCCTCGCTTTCCGACAGCACCTCGATCTTCCAGCCGTGGGTTTCGGCGTGGCGGGCATACATGCGGAACAGGTCGCCGGCGAACAGCGCCGCTTCCGAACCACCTGTGCCGGCGCGCACTTCGAGAATGGCGTTCTTGTCGTCGGCGGCGTCGCGGGGCAGCAGCAGGAGCTGCAATTCCTCTTCCAGCCGTTCCTGAGCGGCACGCAGATCGGGTATCTCCGCCTCGGCCATCTCGCGCATTTCCGGGTCGTCGAGCAGTTCCTCCAGCCCGGCCAGTTCGGTGATGACGGTGGCGCGTTCGCCGATCTTCTCCACGACAGGTTCGAGCGCGGAATATTCGCGCGCGAGCGGCACATAGACATCCTGGTCCGGCCCCTCGCTCATGAGGCGAGCCACCTCGGCATGGCGGGCCGTCATCTGGTCGATCTTTTCCTGCGGCAGAACGGGCATGGTGGTCTCTGACTATGGGCGGGTCAGACCGGCACGCCGTGCTGGTCGGCATAGTCGGTCAGCATTTCCTGCATGGTCTGCCCACCTATGGGCGCATCCACCGCCGCGTCAACGGCTGCGCGCAGATGGGCGAGATCGACCGTGCGAACCATCTCCTTGACCGGGCCGATGCTGGAGGGCGGCATGGAGATCATGCGGTAGCCGATGCCGAGCAGCGCCATGGCCGACAGTGGTTCGCCCGACAATTCGCCGCAAAGCTGCAGTTCCGTGTCGTGCCGGTCGGCGGACCGGGCGATCGACCGCAAAGCGCGCAGGAAGGGGCGTGCCAGCGGGTTGTAGCGGTTGGCGAGATAGGCGTTCGTGCGGTCGCTGGCGACCATGAACTGGAACAGGTCGTTGGACCCGACGGACACGAAATCGACCTTGGTCATCAACTCGTCGAGTTGCCAGAGCAGCGACGGCACCTCGATCATCGCGCCCAGTTCGATGCGGGACGGTGCGGTGTGGCCGAACTTTGCGTGCGACGCGATTTCCGCGTCCAGCATGGCCCGCACCCGGTCGATCTCCGTCACCACCGTCACCATCGGCAACTTGATGCGCAGATGGCGTCCGGCAGCGGCGCGCAGCAGGGCGCGCAGCTGGATGCGCAGCAGGCCGGGGCGGTCGATGGACAGGCGGATGGCGCGCCAGCCGAGCGCCGGATTGTCTTCCTTGATGGTGCGCAGATAGGGCAGCACCTTGTCGCCGCCGATATCCAGCGTGCGGAAGGTAACGGGCTTGTCGCCCGCCGCATCGAGCACGGAGGCGTAGAATGCGGCCTGCTCCTTCACCCGCGGCAGGGAGGCGGAGACCATGAACTGCAATTCGGTGCGAAAAAGTCCGATGCCCGACGCGCCGGTCGTGTCCAGCTGCGGCAGGTCCATCGTCAGCCCGGCATTGAGCAGCAGGTCGATGGGGACGCCATCGGTCGTGACCGACGGCTGTTCGCGCAGGCCCGCATAGCGGGCGGCCTGTTCCGCCTGATATTTCAGCCGCTCGTCGTAATTTGCGATGAGCCCGGCAGGCGGGCGCAGGTGGACGATGCCCATATTGCCGTCGACCACGACCGTCTGCCCGTTTTCGGTGCGCGAAACGATGCCGCCCGCCTGCCCGACGACGGCCACGCCAAGCGCCCGGGCCACGATGGTGACGTGGCTGGTGGGCGTCGCCTCCTCCAGCACCAGCCCGCGCAAACCGGCGCGCGGGTAGTCGAGCAATTCGGCAGCGCCCATGGTGCGGGCCAGCACGATGAAGGGTTCGGCTTCCTCGGAATCCGGCAGCAGCGGTTGCTGCGCCTTGCCGAGAAGCTGGCGCAACAGGCGGCGGGAGAGGTCGTCGAGATCGTGCAGCCGTTCACGCATATAGGCGTCGGGCGAGCGCATCAGCGCGGTGCGGTTTTCCTGAGACGAGCGTTCCGTCGCCGCCTCCGCCGTCAGACCGTCGCGAATACCGTCCTCGATCCGGCGGACCCAGCCGCGCGAATGGGCAAACATCCGGTAGCTTTCCAGCACCTCCTTGTGTTCGCCCTCTTCCGGCAGAGGTCCGGGCGCGGTGCCGTCGCTCTCATCGTCCTGATCGCTCTTGTCGGTGTCTTCGGTGAAACCGCGCAGCACCATGGCGTCCACGTCGTCGCGCAACGCCTGAATGGCCTCGGCCAGACGGCGCAGTTCGGTTTCCTCGTCCTGGTTGAAGAAGTTCGTCACCACCACGCGCGGCTCGTGCAGCACGGCGCGGCCGATGGCGATGCCGGGCGCGAGGCGCATGCCCTGCCGCGAGACGGCGCGGCTGGAATCCAGTTCGCGACCCTTCCTGCGCCAGTCCGCGCAGGTCGCCGGACGCGACGAGGTCGGACAGGACCATCGCCGCCGTTTCCAGCGCCTCGACCTCTTCCTCGATGAAGGCCTGCGCCTGCCGCCGCTGCACGGTGATGACGCCGAGGCCGCGACCGGCGCGCTTCATGGCAACGCCCATGAAGGAATTGAAGTCGTCCTCGCCGGCTTCGGGGATATACTGGAAGGCCGGATGGGCCTGGGCATTGCCGGTGTTCAGCGGCTTGCCGGTTTCGGCAATCGTGCCGACCAGCCCCTTGCCGACCCGCAACTCGGCCCGGTGCACGGCTTCCGCCGACAGGCCTTCCGTGGCGAACAGTTCGAGCACGTCGTCGGCGCGCAGCACATAGACGGAGCAGACCTGGGCCGACAATGCGCCCGCGATCTGCTGCACGATGCGGTTCAACCGTTCCTGCGGGCCCAGCGGTTCGGCCATGGCCTCGCGCAGATGGCGCAACAGAACGCGCGGCCCTTTCGGGGCGGCCGCAGCTGCCCCCGTCGAGCTGGTCTGCATCTTCGTATCCCGTCTGTCGACGCCCCTACGGCACCAGGGCTGGCTGGGTCAGGCTGTGCTCTTCTTATCGAGCCCATAGACCGAATGCAAAGCGCGCACCGCCAGTTCCGCGTAGTCGGCGTCGATCAATATCGAAATCTTGATCTCGGACGTGGTGATGGCGCGGATGTTGACGCCCTTGTCGGCCAGCGCCTTGAACGCCGTGGCCGCCACGCCCGCATGGCTGCGCATGCCGATGCCGACGACCGAGACCTTCACCATGCCGGGGTCGGACTGCACGACCTGATAGCCGATATCGTCCTTCGCCGCTTCCAGCACCGTGCGGGCCTTGTCGAGATCGGATTCGGGCACCGTGAAGGTCATGTCGGTGACGGTGCCGTCTTCCGACACGTTCTGCACGATCATGTCGACGTTGATGCGCGCCTCCGACAGCGGCCCGAAGACGGCGGCGGCGATACCCGGCTTGTCGGCGACGCGGCGCAGCGAAATCTGCGCCTCGTCCTTGGCGTAGGCGATGCCGGATACGGTTTCCTGTTCCATGATGTCGTCCTCCAAATCCTGTTCCGGACAGATAAGCGTGCCGGGGGGTGTCGCACCCTCGCTGGAATCGATCGTGTCGGGATCGTCGAAGGACGAGCGCACGAACAGGCGTACGCCGTGAACCATCGCCAGTTCGACAGAGCGGACCTGCAACACCTTCGCGCCCAGCGACGCCAGTTCCAGCATTTCCTCGAAGGAAATGCGGTTCAGACGCTTGGCGGCGGGGGCGATGCGCGGGTCGGTCGTGTAGACGCCGTCGACGTCGGTATAGATGTCGCAGCGGTCGGCCCCGATGCCCGCCGCGAGCGCGACGGCGGACGTGTCGGAGCCGCCCCGCCCGAGGGTCGCGATGCGGTTGTCCGGCCCCAGCCCCTGAAAGCCCGCCACAACGGCCACCTGTCCGCGCCCGAACCGTTCGATGATGTCGGCACCCTCCACCGCGTCGATGCGGGCGGCACCATGGGCGCCATCGGTGCGCAGGGGTATCTGCCAGCCCATCCAGGAGCGGGCGTCCACGCCCATGGATTGGAGCGCAATAGCGAGCAGACCTGCCGTCACCTGTTCGCCGGAGGCGACGATGGAATCGTATTCGCGGGCGTCGTAGAACGACCCTTCACCGCCTGCGACCTTCGGCATGTCGTTGACCCAGCCGACCAGTTCGTTGGTCTTGCCCGCCATGGCGGAGACGACGACGGCGACTTCGTGGCCGGCATCGCTCTCGCGCTTCACGTGGCGCGCGACGTTGCGAATGCGGTCGAGATCGGCGACCGATGTGCCGCCGAATTTCATCACGATACGGGACATGGGGTGGGAACGCTCGAACGGTATGGCAGTGGGGCGATATGCGGCCCGCCTTAGCCGCTCCACCGCGGGCGGGCAAGGCGTGCCGCCGGTTTGCACGCAGGACGCGGGAGCCTTATGCCACAGGCATCAGATCGGAACCCGCCCTGCGTCCCGGCGCGTTGTGCTGCAACCGCATGCCCCAAGGAAAGCCCCGCCATGAACGCCCAGACCCAGACGCCAGCCCGCACCACGATCGACGATCGGGAAATCGAGCATTTCTCGTCGCTGGCGCAGGAATGGTGGAACCCGACGGGCAAGTTCAAGCCGCTGCACAAGTTCAATCCCGTTCGCCTCGCCTATATCCGCGAGCAGGTCTGCGCCCGGTTCGACCGCGACCCGAAAGCCTACGACGCGCTGGCCGGACTGCGCTTTCTCGACATCGGCTGCGGGGGTGGCTTGCTCTGCGAACCGATGGCGCGGATGGGCGCGGATGTCGTCGGCGCCGATGCGAGCGAAACTAATATCGAGGTGGCGAAGATACACGCCGAACAATCCGGCCTCGCCATCGATTACCGCGCGACCACTGCCGAGGCCCTGGCCGAAGCGGGCGAGACGTTCGACGTGGTGCTGAACATGGAAGTGGTGGAACACGTCTCCGACCCGGCCTATTTCATGCGCTCCACCGCCAGCATGGTGCGTCCGGGGGGCGTGATGTTCGTGGCCACGATCAACCGCACCCGCAAGGCGCAGGCGCTGGCGATCTTCATGGCCGAAAACGTGCTCGGCTGGCTGCCGAAAGGCACTCACCAATACGAAAAGCTGGTAACACCGGAGGAAATCGAAGGGCCATTGGCCGAGGAAGGCATGACGATCCTCGACCGCACCGGCGTCTTCTACAACCCGTTCACCGACAGCTGGAACAAGTCGTCCGACATGGACGTCAACTACATGATGCTGGCGGGCCGGGCTGCGACCGGGACTGTCTAGTTCGCGTCTTCCGGCACAGGCGGCAGGGGCGCTATGGTGACACCTTCATCGAGCAGTTCCTTGACCTGCGGGGCGGTGGCTTCCCCGTAAATCGCCCGCGCGGGCGTTTCCTTGTAGTGGATCTTGCGCGCTTCCTCGGAGAATTTCGCGCCCACATTATCGGCGTTTTGCGTCACCTTTTCGCGCAAGGTTCGCATGGCGGACGACGACTTCGCGGCGCATGGTCTCCCTCGTCCGGTCCCGACCCCTGCCGGTTGCGACCTGCGGTGCCATCAGCGCCTTGGTGACATCGGTCGACCCGCAGACCGGGCAGGCGACCAGACCCCGTTCCTTCTGTCCGTCGAAATCCACTGACGATGAAAACCAGCCGTCGAAGGCATGGGCGTCGTCGCAGGTGAGGGAGAAGCGGATCATGGCCTAGGCGTTTGCAGGCGGCTCGAAGGCAACGACGTTGGCAAGGTTCGGCACCCGGTTGCGCGCCGCCGTCACGGCATCCGTGTCTATCTCGGCCAGCGCGTAGCCCGGCTCCTCGCCCGCGACTTCGGCCACGACCTTTCCCCACGGATCGACGATGAGCGAATGGCCATAGGTCGTGCGCCCGTCCTCGTGTTCGCCCCCCTGCGCGGCGGCTATGACCCACGCACCGTTCTCGATGGCGCGGGCGCGCAGCAGCACGTGCCAGTGGGCCTGCCCGGTCTGTCGTGTGAAGCAGGAAGGGGCGGACAGGATCGTGCATCCGGCATCGGCGTAAGATCGCAGCAAGGCTGGAAAGCGCATGTCGTAGCAGATCGCCAAGCCCAGACGTGCGTCGCCGAGATCGGTCGCAACCGCCGTGCCGCCCGCGCGATAGACGGCGCTTTCGCGCCAGCGTTCGCCGTGGTCTAGATCCACGTCGAACATGTGGATCTTGTCGTAGGTCGCGCGCAAAGCTCCGTCCGACCCGAAGACGAACGCGCGGTTCGCGGCCTTGTCATCGGCCACCCTGATCGGGGTAGACCCGACATGCAGCGTCACGCCCAGTTCCTTCGCCAGACCGGCAGCGTGGGCGACGAGCGGGTCGGCGTCCTGCTCCCGGATCGTTGCGAAGAATGCCTTGCGGTCGGCCTGCACCAGCCCGCTCATTTCCGGCGTCTGGATATAGGTCGCACCATCGGCGGCAGCTGCGCGCACGAGTGCATCCAGCGCCTCCACATTGCGTGCGGGATCGGTTCCCGATCGCAGTTGCACGACGGCTGCGGTGAAGATCGCCATCAGGCAGCAAGCAGCTTGTCGAGTTTGCCGGACCGTTCCGCTGCCATCAGATCGTCGCACCCGCCGACATGAGTTTTTCCGATGAAGATCTGAGGGAACGTGTTGGCGTTCGGGGCGCGGGACTTCATCTCGGCGCGCAGGTCCGCATCATAGGTCGCGTCGTGTTCGGTGAAGACCACGCCCTTCTTCTTCAGCAGGTTTTTCGCCGCCGTGCAGAAGCCGCAAAGCTGGCGGGTATAGATCGTGACGTCGTGCTTGTTGTCGGTCATGCTCGGTGTTCCAGCAGAAGAGTGGACCATATATAGGTAGCCTCACCCCGTTTCGTCCATAACGCGCGCGAATGTCAGGCAATCGACCTGCACCGCCCCCGCGCGCATGAGGGCGCGGGAACAGGCCTCCAGCGTCGCGCCGGTCGTGTAGACATCGTCCACGAGCAGGACGTGGCGGCCCTTCACATTGATGGCTTTCGCTTCCGGTACCCGAAACGCGCCGCGCACGTTGGCGTGGCGTTCGTCGGCTTTCAACCCAACCTGCTGACGCGTGGCCCGGGTGCGGTGCAGCGTGTCGGGCAGGTAGGGCCGTGCCATTGCGTTGGCCACAAGCCGGGCCAGTTCGGCAGCCTGGTTGTAGCGGCGGCGCAGCAGGCGGGTGCGGTGCAACGGCACCGGCAGGATGACGTAGTTTTCCGCCGGTTCCTCGATCGCGCGGACCATCCAGCGGGCCATGGTGGGGGCAAGGTCGGTGCGGTCGGCGAACTTGAACGCCTGTGCCATGCGGCGTGCCGGACCATCATAGGCCACCGCCGACCGGCAGGACCGGAAGGCGGTGTCGCCGCGCGGACGCATGGACATTTCCAGAAACCGCAGTTGCGACCAGCATGCCGGGCACACGCCCCCCGTCGTGGCGACCTGCCGGTCGCATGCGGCGCAGGTGGGCGGCATGACGGCATCGCGCAGCCTTCGCATAAGCGTGGATGCGGCGGACAGGGTTGCAAGACGATCCGGACGTGCGGCCATATCTCACCCTGCGCCCAAAACGCTTTGCAAGAAAGGCGCGCCGTGGCATCGCCCGTGGACATGACCGATCATCCCACGACACGCCTCGCCCGCGCCGCAGCCATGCACGCCGCTGGCGGCGACCACGACTTCCTCATGCGGCTGGCCGTCGGCGACCTGATGGAGCGGCTGTCGGTGGTCAAACGCAGCTTCGCGAGCGGGCTGGCCGCCTTCGGCATGACCGACGGGCTTGCAACCGCCATGAGGGCGAGCGGGCAGGTCGAGAGCGTTACCCGGGTGGAACAGGCCATCCATGTCGACGGAGACGGGCACGTCGTAGTGGCGGACCTGCACAAGCCGGACTTCGGACGACAGCTCTACGACCTGGCCATCGTACCGTTCGCCCTGCACTTCACCGATGACGTGCCGGCCCTGCTGATGGCGCTGCACCGTGCGCTGAGGCCGGACGGGCTGCTGCTCGCAGTGGTGCCGGGACCGGAGACGCTGAGCGAATTGCGACGGGCGCTGATCGCGGGGGAAAGTAGCGCGACCGGCGGTGCGGGGCAGCGGGTCGATGCCTTCATCAGCCTGCAGGATGCGGGCGCGCTGTTGCAGAAGGCGGGTTTTGCCCTGCCGGTGGTGGACCGGGACGTTCACACGGTCCGCTACGACACGATACCGCCCTTGGCGCGCGACCTGCGCGGCATGGGGGCCGGAGCCGGGTCTGCCGGAGCCGCACCGCCTTTGACCAGGGCCGCGCTCACCGAGGCGCAAGCAGCCTACATGCAAGGAAGCAGCGGTGGCAGGCTCGAAGCGACCGTCGAACTCGTCACCATGCAGGGATGGGTGCCCCACGAAAGCCAGCAGAAACCGGCCAAGCGCGGTTCTGCGACCGTCAGTCTGAAGGACGTTCTGAAACCGGGCTGAAGGCTAGCAGTTTCCTTCGCGGCGGCCGGAATTGTAGATGATGCAGGGCGCGTCGCCCGCTGGCTGCAAGACGCTGCGGCGCACCACGTAGCGTGTTTTGGAGCCATCGCCTGTGCGAACCGAACCCGTCGTCGTCATGTCGATTCCCGCGCCACCGAACGCGGCGACCAGGCCGGTATTGCCCTGCCCGTCATGGCCGATCAGCGTCGGCGTGACCGCGGCGGCGACGAGGCCGAACACGGCGAAGGCCAAGGCCGCCTGCTTGCTGGTGAAACCTTTTTGATCGTACGCAAAACTCTTCATCACTCGTTTTCCCAACCCCTTTCGGACGCCGGAGCCGACGCCGATAGCCTCTGCAGATTATGCCGGTAGGGTAAAAAGCGGGTTAAGCGGCCTTGATATCAGAGCAAAATGTCCTGCAGGGCGGCGACGAGCGGCACGTCGGCGGCAGGCATGGGGTAGTCGCGCAGGGCCTGCGGACGCACCCATTTCAGTGCCTGCCCTTCCATGCCCCGCGGGGTGCCCCACCAGCGGCGGCAGATGAACAGGGGCATCAGCAGGTGGAAGTCGTCATAGGCGTGGCTGGCAAAGGTGAGGGGGGCAAGGCAGGCCGCTTTCGTCTCGATGCCGAGTTCCTCGGCCAGCTCGCGGATGATCGCAGCCTCCGGCGTCTCGCCATCGGCCACCTTGCCGCCGGGAAACTCCCACAACCCGGCCATCGCCTTGCCGGGCGGGCGTTGGGCCAGCAGCACGCGCCGGTCGGCGTCGACGAGGGCGCAGGCGACGACGAGGAGCATCTGTTCTTCATTCGGTCCAGCGCTTCGCGGCGATAGGCGTAGCGGTACATTTCCCGAAACCCTTCCCGTTCGTAGAGAGTGCAGGCTGGCACATTGTCGGCCTGCACCTGCAACCATGCCCGGGTTGCGCCCTGGCTGCGCCCCCATGCCATGGCGGACCGCATGATGGCGCGCCCGTGTCCCTGCCTGCGTCCGTTCGGGCTGGAAACAATCTCGAACAGGCCCACCAGATCGCCGAACCGCACGGCCATGACGGCGGCCAGCGGCTGGCCGTGGGTGTCTTCCGACAGGAACAGGCCGACCTGCCCTTCGACGCTGGCGATCAGTTCGGCCAGTCCCGGTTTGACGGCAGCCTTGAAGGATTCCATCGCCGCCGACTGATCGATCCACCGCCCGACATCCCGCAGCGGCACGCGGGGGATGGCATCGTCGAGATCATACGTACGCAGGTCGAGCGCCATGACGCGGGACTCGTCGAACGCCTCCCAGCCGCGCGCGTCGAGGAGCGCGATGAGTTCCGGCGGGGTAAGGGGCGATTGACGCACGATGAGCGGTCGCCCGAAACTTTCAAACACCCGGGCCGCCCGGTCCAGCCGCTCGGCCAAGTAGCGCGCATCGCCGGGATCGAGTGGGTTGAGGGAATTGAGGCGTTTGGCCGGATGCCCTGCCGTTAGCCGCAAGGCCCAGGACCCGTCATAGGTGGTGTTGGCGGCGGGCCAGGAGCGGAAACTCACCGCTTCCAGCCGACGAACCTCGGCAAGACTGGTGCGGGTCAGCGAATGGGGCTGCATCTAGCTGCGGTAGTCGCCGTTGATGGCGACATATTGCTTCGTCAGATCGCATGTCCAGACGGTGGCGCGACCATCCCCCAGACCGATATTGACGGCAAGCCGAATTTCGTCTTCGCGCATCACGGCGGAAGCGGCCTCCTCGCTGTAGTCCGGGTCACGCTCGCCGTTCACCGCCACCCGCACGTCGCCGAAAGAGATGGTCAGGCGGTCCCGGTCCGCCGGTTCGCCCGCCTTGCCGACGGCCATGACGACGCGGCCCCAGTTGGCGTCCTCGCCTGCGATTGCCGTCTTCACCAAGGGCGAATTGGCGATGGAGCGGGCGATCCGGTCTGCGGACGTATCGTCAGTCGCGCCCGTGACCTCGATCTGCACGAGTTTGGTGGCCCCCTCCCCGTCGCGCACGATCTGTTGGGCGAGGTCGTGGAGAACGGCGTGGAGCGCCGCCTCGAATGCGGCCAGCCTCGCGTCGCCGGGATTGTCCAGCACGGCCATGACCGTGCCGCTGCCGGACCCGGACTCCGTTTTGCCCCGTCCGCCGGTTGCGAAGAGCAACACCGTATCCGAGGTCGACGTGTCGCTGTCGACGGTGATGGCGTTGAACGTGGTGGCGTTGGCGCGCGCGAGGCATGCCTGCAGGATGTCCGGCGCGATGGCGGCATCAGTCACGATGAAGGCCAGCATTGTCGCCATGTCCGGCGCGATCATGCCCGAGCCCTTGGCGATGCCGTTTATCGTCACGCGCTCCCCCGCCAGATCGACGCTCCGGGTCGCGCATTTGGCATAGGTGTCGGTGGTCATGATGGCGCGTGCCGCATCGGCCCAGCCGTCCTCGCTCAGGTCCATCGCCGCCAGATGGTCGCCGAAGCCGGACGCATCGAGGGGTTCGCCGATCACCCCGGTGGAGGCGAGAAACACGGTGTCGGACGCCACGCCGAAGACTTGCGCTGCCGCATCGGCGGTGGTCTTGGCCGCTTCGCTGCCCTTCATGCCGGTGAAGGCATTGGCGTTGCCGGAATTGATGACGACAGCACGGGCAAGACCAGCGCCCCCGGCCAGACGTTCCCGGCACCAGTCCACCGGCGCGGACGCGCAGCGCGAGGTGGTGAAAACGCCCGCCACGGTGGCGGGCGCATCGAAGACGATGGCCGCCAGATCCTTGCGCCCGGAATATTTGATGCCCGCCGCCACAGTGCCCAACCGCACGCCGGCTAGCGGCGGCAGGGTTTGCACCGCTTTCGGGGCAAGCGGAGAGACCGGCATTCGCGGCGGCCATCTGGTCGGACCCTATTCGGTGGCGGTGTCAGGAGCCGTCGGCTCGGGCAGAACCAGCGTCTCGTCCAGTATCTCCACGCCCACGGCCTCACGACCTTCCGCGACGGCAGCCGCATACTTCTCCGTCAGCACGATCTGCTGCAACTGTTCCTTCGACTGCTCGAAGGTCGGCAGGGCCACGTCGCGCTTGTCCTCGACCTTGATGACGTGGAAGCCGAACTGGGTTTCCACCGGCTCCTTCGTATAGGCACCCGTTTCCATGGCGAAGGCGGCCTGTTCGAACTCCGGCACCATGCGGCCCTTGCCGAAATAGCCGAGATCGCCACCGTTCGGGCCGCTTGGGCCGGTGGATTTCGTCTTGGCCAGTTCCACGAAGTCGGCACCGCCATCGAGTTCGGCGATGATGGCCTTGGCCTCGTCCTCGGTCTTCACGAGAATATGCCGTGCGGAGACTTCCTGTTCCGGGGTCGCGGCACCGATTTCCTGGTCGTAGCGGGCCTGCAGGTCGGCGTCGGTCACGCTGGGGCGCACGACGGTTTCGAAATAGCCGTTGTGCAGGGCACGGGCGCGCAGCAGTTCCATGCGGCGTTTCAGTTCAGGGTCTTCAGCCCAGCCCCTGCGCCTCGGCCTGTGCGGCGAGCACCTTGATGTCGATGAGGCTGTCCAGCGCCCGTGCGCGACGCTGCTCTTCTGGAAAGTTCGCGAATTGCTGTTCCATATCGCCGAGCGCCTGGTCGAGCTCGGCTGCGGTGATGGCCACATCCCCCACATTGGCAACCACCGTATCGGCATCCTGCGCGAACGCAGCGGGGTGGAACGGGACGGAGAGGGCAAGGCCGAACAGGGCGGCTCGAATGGCGGATTTCATGGTAACTTCCTTCGCATTGGATGCGGCTATGCCCGCAATGGTCCGCGCGACACTGCGCCGGACCGTCTGTCGTATACCCTAACGCACGAGCCACGCACCCGTTCAAGGCAAATCGCCCCGAACCCCTTTGCCCCGGCAGCGGCCTGCGCGTTGACATCAACAGGGGCCAAACCTATCTGTCCACCGCGTCAGCGTCCATCTCCCGATGCCCCCGCTTCGGCGCATTTCTGTTACGGGATGACACGGTACCATGCTCAAATTCGGCGGTTTCGCACGCAAACTCTTCGGCTCCGACAACGAGCGGCGGGTGAAGAAATATCGCCCGGCGGTCGCCGCTATCAACGCGCTGGAAGCCGAGACGGAAGCGCTGTCCGATGCGGACCTTGCCGCCAAAACCGTGTCCTTTCGCGAGCGCATCGCCGATGGCGAGACCCTCGACAGCCTGATGAACGAAGCCTTCGCCGTGGTGCGCGAAGCATCCCGCCGGGCGCTGGGCATGCGGCCCTTCGACGTGCAGCTGATCGGCGGCATGATCTTGCACGAAGGCAAGATCGCGGAAATGCGCACCGGCGAGGGCAAGACGCTGGTGGCGACGCTGCCCGTCTATCTCAACGCGCTGTCCGGCAACGGCGTGCATGTGGTGACCACCAACGACTACCTCGCCAAGCGCGACAGCGAATGGATGGGGCAGGTTTACGGCTTCCTCGGCATGACGACGGGCGTCATCGTCAACGAGATGGACGACGCCGACCGGCAGGCCGCCTATGCTTGCGATATCACCTACGGCACCAACAACGAGTTCGGCTTCGATTATCTGCGCGACAACATGAAGTTCGATCTGGCCTCCATGGTGCAGCGCGGCCACCACTTCGCCATCGTCGACGAGGTGGATTCCATCCTCATCGACGAGGCGCGCACGCCGCTCATCATTTCCGGCCCGGTGGACGACAAGTCCGACCTCTACACGTCGGTCGACGCGCTGATCCCGCAGATTGCGGCGGAAGATTACGCGCTCGACGAGAAGCAGCGCACCGTCACCTTCACCGAAGAGGGGCAGGAGAAGCTGGAAGGCATCCTGTCGGAAGCGGGCATCCTGAAATCCGGCAACCTCTATGACGTGGAGAACGTCTCCGTCGTCCACCACGTCAACAACGCGCTGAAGGCCCACAAGCTGTTCACCCGCGACAAGGACTACATGGTCGTCGGCAAGGACGTCATCATCATCGACGAGTTCACGGGCCGCGCCATGAAGGGACGGCGGTTTTCCGACGGGCAGCATCAGGCGCTGGAAGCCAAGGAAGGCGTCGAGATCCAGCCGGAAAACCAGACGTTGGCGTCCATCACCTTCCAGAACTATTTCCGCATGTACGACAAGCTGGCGGGCATGACCGGCACGGCGCTGACGGAAGCGGCCGAATTCGGCGACATCTACAAGCTGGACGTGGTGGAGGTGCCGACCAACATGCCGGTGCTGCGCGGAGACGAGGACGACGAGGTCTATCGCACGGTCGAGGAAAAATACCGCGCCATCATCGAACTCATCAAGGATTGCCAGAGCCGCGGGCAGCCGGTGCTGGTCGGCACCACCTCGATCGAGAAGTCCGAATTGCTGGCCGAACAGCTGAAACAGGCCGGGGTTGAAAACTTCAACGTCCTCAACGCCCGCCACCACGCGCAGGAAGCCTTCATCGTCTCCCAGGCCGGAACGCCCGGCAAGGTGACGATCGCCACCAACATGGCCGGTCGCGGCACGGACATTCAGCTCGGCGGCAATATCGACATGCTGATCGAGGCCGACCCGGACCATGACGAAGCCAAGATACGGGCGCAGGTCGACAAGCTGAAGAAAGAAGCCATCGCGGCCGGTGGCCTCTACGTCATCGCCACGGAACGGCATGAATCCCGTCGCATCGACAACCAGCTGCGCGGCCGTTCGGGGCGTCAGGGCGACCCGGGCAATTCGAAATTCTTCCTGTCGTTGCAGGACGACCTGATGCGCATCTTCGGCTCCGAACGCATGGACGGCATGCTGACGAAACTCGGTCTGAAAGAGGACGAGGCCATCGTCCATCCATGGATCAACAAGGCGCTGGAAAAGGCGCAGACGAAGGTGGAAGCGCGCAACTTCGACATCCGCAAGAACCTGCTGAAATACGACGACGTGATGAACGACCAGCGCAAGGTCATCTTCGAGCAGCGCATCGAGATGATGAACGGCGACGATCTGGCCGAGGTCGTGGCTTCCATGCGCGAGGATGTGGTGGACGGTCTGGTGGCGGAGACGATGCCGCCAAAGGCCTATCCGGAAGAGTGGAAGCTGGAAGAGTTGAAAGAGGGTGTGCGCGAGAGCCTGAACCTCGATCTGCCGGTAGACGAATGGGCGCTGGAAGAGGGCATCGACGACAACGACGTGCGCGACCGCATTCTGGCCGCTGCCGACGAGGCCGCCACCGAACGCACCGACAAATACGGCGAGGAAGTCGCCACCTATATCCAGAAATCCGTGCTGTTGCAGACGCTGGATTCGCTGTGGCGCGAGCATCTGGAAAACCTCGAACACCTGCGCTCCGTCATCGGCTTTCGCGGCTACGGGCAGCGCGACCCGCTGGCGGAATACAAGTCTGAGAGCTTCGAGCTGTTCAATTCCCTGCTCGCCAATTTCCGCCAGACCGTCACCCGCCAGCTGATGCGGGTGGAACTGGTGCAAAGCGCGCCGCAGGACGACGCCTCGCTCGATCTGGAACTGCCTCTCATGTCCACCAATCAGGACGACTGGTGACGAGGATGGCAGCGACCGCTACGGGCCGGACGAAGGCAGCTACGGCACGGCGTTGAACACGCCGTCGCGGCAAGCCGCTGCCGAAGGGCGCAACGCCGAAGACGAAGCGACCTGGGGTCGTGTCGGTCGCAACGAGCCATGCCCCTGCGGGTCCGGCAGGAAGTACAAGCATTGCCACGGGAAGCTGGCCTAGGGGCGGAATCAGCCCCGGCGCCTGCCTTGGGCCCCCGTCGGGACGGCCATGCCGAGCGGCATTCAGCCGTCGGTCAACGGGTTTGCGGCGCGGGGCTTGTCGATCGATGACGTCGTGACCGGATCGACAGCCTCGGCGGGTGCCTCTTCGGGCGCAGCTTCAGGCACAGCAGCGGGTTCGTCCTTTGCCGGCGCGCCCTCCACGGCGATCGGACCCAGAACGCTGGCATAGGTTACCTTCGGCAACCGGGCGCGTTCCTTGCTCGGCACCGCCTTTGCAAACAGGTCCGCCTCCTTCTTCTGCATCGTCACATACCGGTCCGCCAGCGCCTTGGGCATGGTCATGGCCGGACATTCCTCGCGCGAGCGATAGGCCTTCTCGGCTTCGGTATTGAAGACGTAGCGCTTCTCGCAGACATCCACCTTCGGTGGTGCCTTCGTCAGCTCGAAATGGTCATAGCCCCGCTTCAGCATCTGCCAGAACGGGTAATGCTCGTGGTCGCGGTGTTCGGCCATGTTCTTCGGCGTCATGCGGAACGGGAAGGCCTGGAACTGGAACCGCTCCTGTCCACCGGCAAAGGCATCACGGGCCAGGGCGTAGATGACCTGCACGTGCTCGTCGGTCATCGAATAGCAGCCGGCCGACGAGCACGCGCCGTGCACCATCAGGTGCGTGCCGGTGCGGTCATGGGCACGGTCGTAGGCGTTGGGAAAGCCGATATTGAAGGCGAGATAGTAGGACGAACGTGGGTTCATCTGCCATTTGTTGATGTCGTAGAAGCCTTCCGGTGCCTGCCGGTCGCCCTCTTTCTTCTTCGGCCCGAACTTGCCGGACCATTTGCATATCTCGAAGCTTTCCAGCAGCGCGTAGGTGCCGTTACGCTTCTGCTTCCAGACCTCCAGCACGTCCTCTTCCTTGAACACGCGCATCATGATGGGCGCGGACGGGCTCATGTCGCGCGCCTTCATCTTGGCGATCAACTTTGCGGGAACCGGTGCGTTTTCGCGGGCTTCGAGGTCCAGTACGCCCTGGCAACCAACGAGCAGAAACAGTGCGGCCGTGGCGAGGCAAGCGCGAATGATGCGGAACGGGGCGAAGCGCACGGCGAAACTCTCAGCCAGACAGGACGTCGATGTTAATAAGCCGTTTGGCTTACCGAGGTCTTTACGGTCCAATCACGTTCTTAAGAGGGCACGTTCTTACGATGGCACGTTCTTAAAAGGGCACGTTTTCACGCGGGCACCAACGGCGGTCGGACGGCCTACAGGTTGCGCCCGATGGCCAGAAACCGCTCGCGCCGTTCGCGTTTCAGGTCGTCGCCCGATTTGCCTTCGAGATCGCGCAAGGCGTTTTCGATGACATGGGCGGTGGACGCGATGACGGACGAGACGTTGCGATGCGCGCCGCCCACCGGCTCCGCCACGATGCCGTCGATGACGCCGAGACGTTCGAGGTCCTGCGCGGTGATCTTCATGGACGTGGCCGCCTCCCGCGAACGGGTTGCGTCCCGCCACAGGATGGACGCCGCGCCTTCCGGCGAGATGACCGAGTAGATGGCGTGTTCCAGCATGTAGACCCGGTTTGCAGCGGCGATGGCGATGGCCCCGCCGGAGCCGCCCTCGCCGATGATGACGGATACCATCGGCACTTTCAGGTTGAGGCAGGCCTCGGTGGAACGGGCAATGGCTTCCGCCTGTCCGCGCTCTTCCGCGCCGATCCCGGGTAGGCGCCGGCGGTATCCACCAGCGTGATGACCGGCAGGCCGAACCGGTCGGCCATGTCCATGATCCGCACGGCCTTGCGATAGCCCTCCGGCCGCGCCATGCCGAAATTGTGATGCAGGCGCGTTTCGGTATCGTTGCCCTTTTCATGGCCGATGACGGCGACCGACTGTCCGCGAAACCGTCCGAGCCCGGCCTGGATGGCATGGTCCTCGGCAAAGTTGCGGTCTCCCGCCAGGGGTTGCCAGTCCTCGATCAGTGCGGCGACGTAGTCCTTCAGGTGCGGACGGTCTGGATGGCGGGCAACCTGGGTCTTCTGCCATGGGTCGAGCTTCTTATAGATGTCGGCCAAAGCCGCCTTGGACTTGTCCTCGATCCGCTGGATGTCGTCGGCAATGTCCACCGGCGCGGTGCCTTCGTCGGTGGGGCGACGCAGGTCGTGCACCTTGCCGTCGAGTTCGGCGATCTGCTTTTCGAAATCGAGATAGGTCTGCATCACATCTCCCCCGCCGTCGCCGCCGCTCAGGCCGCGGCCTTACCGTCCTTCTGGCCGTCCTTCTTGTCGTCTTTCGTTTCCGTCTTGCCGTCCGACTTGGCATCGGTCTTCTTGTCGGCACCCTCTTCTTCGCCTTCCGGCGCCGGGCCGCGGCGCGGGCCTTTTTCGAGGTTGACGACGATCAGGTTGGCGGCTTCCGTCTCGGTGATCTTGCGAACGACCGACAGTTCCCGCGCCATGCGCTCGATGGCGGCTTCGTACAACTGGCGTTCGGAATAGGATTGCTCGGGCTGGGTGTCGGACCGGTAGAGGTCGCGCACGACCTCGGCGATCTGGATCAGATCGCCGGAATTGATCTTGGCATCGTATTCCTGCGCCCGACGCGACCACATGGTACGCTTGATGCGCGCCCGGCCCTGCACCATCTTCAACGATTTTTCAACCTGTTCGGCATCGGCCAGCTTGCGCATGCCGACGCTTTCGATCTTCGCCAATGGCACGCGCAACGTCATCTTGTCCTTGGAGAACATGATGACGAACAGTTCGAGCGAAAAGCCTGCGACTTCCTGCTCTTCGATGGCCGTGATCTGCCCGACGCCGTGGGCGGGATAGACGATGTGCTCGCCGGTCTTGAAACCTTGTCGTTGCTGCGCTTTCTTGGCCATGGGGTCTGACGTCCTTGCTTGTGACCGCCGTGAAGGCGATATCGTGTGAGCGGCGGGAGGGATTGCGCCGATGGGTGGCAGGGTTCGGTATGCCCGGCTCATTCACCGCAGGGCCGCATGGCCGGACGCGCGTAGGGTCGAACGGCTCGGTGCGGACACTGGAATGGAATTGGGCCTCTTGGCATCGACGCGAAGCACGCTTCACGCCATGTTACTGAACACTGCTATCCCCATACGCTAGCAGGGTTTGCACCGTTTTTCAACGCGCGGCTTCGGTGCCGGCCATGGTTTGCGCGAAACGGCTAGTTGCCCTCGCCCGGCTCTTCGGAGAAGTACTTCTCGAACTTGCCGGTCTCGCCGTCGAACTTCTCCGCATCCGCCGGCTGATCGCCCTTGGAGACGATGTTCGGCCATTTTTCGGCAAATTCCGTGTTCACCTTCAGCCATTTGTCGAGGCCCGCATCGGTGTCCGGCTTGATGGCGTCGGCCGGACATTCCGGTTCGCACACGCCACAATCGATGCATTCGTCCGGATGGATGACGAGCATGTTCTCGCCCTCGTAGAAACAGTCCACGGGGCAGACCTCCACGCAGTCCATATATTTGCATTTGATGCAGTTGTCGGTGACGAGATAGGTCATTGGCGATGCTTGTCGGCGGGCTTGTCGGTTTCCTCA
This sequence comes from uncultured Alphaproteobacteria bacterium, assembly GCA_963711195.1. Taxonomy (GTDB): domain Bacteria; phylum Pseudomonadota; class Alphaproteobacteria; order Rhizobiales; family Rhizobiaceae; genus Pseudahrensia. The sequence continues at coordinate 273,814 of CAVQDK010000007.1, read as the reverse complement.
GCAGGTAAAGACCGGCGGGCTTGAAGACAAGCAATAGTGTCGCGGTGTGATGCCGTGACGCGACGTATCCGCATCGTGACCCGGCGGACAGACGCAACGCCTTTGCCCTACCGGTCCCCCGACAGGTCATCGCCCCGCAACCTGTTCAGATCGCGCCGTTCCCGCTTGCTGGGACGTCCCGCACCCTCGTCCCGCACCGCCTGTTTCAGCGGTCTGGTCGCCGGGTCCGGGCCGGACGGTCGGCGGGGTGAGGTCTTCGTAGAGCGTGCGCGCTTCGGGTGCCGGGCCACGCCGTTCGCCGGGGGCAAGAACCCGCAGCACCTTGACCTGCCGGTCCAGCGCGACGGTCAGCACGTCTGCATGTTTGCAAGTGGCGGAAGGCGAGGCGATGCGGTTGCCGTTCACCCGCAGGCGTCCGTTTCGGATGAGGTTTTGCGCCAGCGTGCGCGATTTCACGATGCGGGCGAAGAAGAGCCATTTGTCGACGCGGTTCGGGCGTAGGTCGGCGGGGGCTTCCGGTCTGGCGACGTCGCCTTCGCTCATTTGACCTTCTTGGATCCTTTCGACAGTTCCTTCTTCAACCCGGCAAGGGCTGCGAACGGGTTGTCCGGGTCGATCGGCTTGGGAGCAGGTTTGGGATGTCTCGACGTTTGCGCGCCGCGCGGTTTGCGATTGGCGTCCTCGCCCCGTTTCGGCTTGTCGTTGCGCGCCGGTTTGCGGTTCTGGTTGTGGCGGGCGGGCCGGTCGGTGCGCTGCTGACGCCAGATGTCGATCCGTTTCGGTTCGGCTTCGGATTCCGGCTCGGGTGTTGGCGTGGCGGGCTGCATTTGCTGCTCGCTTTCGGCGCTCTGGTCGGGAGTTTCCGCGTTCTTCTCGCTGGTGAGCTCGGGGGAAACGGGATTCGCTTCCGGCATTTCCGCTTTTGGCTTGGGCAAATCGGGTTTCGGTTCGGCCGGTTTCCCGTCCCACTGCGCCAGCTTGTCCACGACATCGGCTTCGAGCATCGATTCTCCGCGATAGCCGAGTTCGCGCAGAATCACCGCCATGTCGTCGTGGGTTGCGCCGAGGATCGACAGCATCGGTGCCGTCACCATGAAGCCCTGCCCGTCCCACGCCCCATCGGGTCGCTTGGCCGGTTTGGCAGAATCATGCTTCCATTGGGCGGCGGGGCGGATCATGTCGGCCAACCGTTCCAGCATGTCGATGCGCACGGCTTTCGCGCCCATCCGTCGATAACCGCCGAGGCGATATACCGTGTCTTCAACGCCTTCTGTGGCCGGAAACGAGGTCCGGCCCGCGGCCAGTGCCACTAGAACTTCGCCCATTCCGTCAGCTTCCAGCCGGTCCTTCTTCACCGCCCAAAGCAGCATGACGAGACCGGCGGGTGCGGGTTTCAACAGAGCGGGAACGAAGACATGGTAGAAGCCGAACCGCACACCCAGCCGCCGCAACCCGGCGCGGGCGTCTTGCTCCAGGCCGCGAATGTCGGCGGCGACATCCTTGCGCTCCACCGTGCCGAGATTTTCCAGCAGGCGGAACGCGACGCCCCGCGCCAAACCTTCCACGCCCTGCGCTCCAGCCAGATCGCGCAAGGGTTTTGCGTGGAGGTCGATCTGGTGGCCGATCCAGCGGTCCAGCCGCGCCTGCACCTTGTCGCGGGCGACGCCGGTCAGCTGTTCGTCCGCCAGCAGAACGACGCGGGGCGCCAGCACATCGTCCGTGCCAACCAGCCGCCCAATGGGCGCACCGTTCCAGCGGATGACGGCATCGGAGCCGCTGGCGATATCGGCGTTCGCCGCCGCCGATAGCCGGTTGGCGCGGGTGTCGAACTCGCTCGCCAGCGCCTTCTGCGCCGCAGCCCGCGATGCCTTGGCATCGGTCCCTTCGACGGTCGCATCGGGGGTGAAACGGAAGCCGTTCAAGGTGCCCACATGGTGGCCCTCCACCATCACGTCCCCGTTCGTGGCGATTTCTGCGCTCAATTCGGCGTTTTCCCGCAATCTCTTCATCAGAACGGAAGTCCTGCGGTCCACGAAACGCTTCGTCAAGCGTTCGTGCAGGGCGTCCGACAGCCTGTCCTCGATGGCGCGCGTTTTGTCGCGCCAATAGGGGCCGTCGCGAAGCCAGCCGTCACGATGGGACACGAAGGTCCACGTCCTGATATGCGCGATGCGGTTCGACAGGGCGTCGATGTCGCCGGACATGTTGTCGGTCTGGCCCACCTGATTGGCGAACCAGCTCTCGTCGATAACGCCGTCCGTTGATATATCACGGTAAATCGTGGCCAGCATGTCGGCGTGGTTGCCCGGGGCGATGCGGCGATAGTCCGGTATCTGCGCCACCTGCCAGAGGCGGAAGACAGCCTCCTCGTCGTGGGCCATGTCGCGGATATCGGCGTGGCCCGCCATGGTGACCAGCGCACGATGGTCCACCGCCATCGGTGCCTTGACGAGATGCGGGCCGGTGGCAGGTTTTTCCAGCGAAGTCGCAAGCGCGGTGATGGAGGCGAAGTCCAGCTCGCGGTTGCGCCATTGCAGCTGCTTTTCGGGCGGGAACTCATGGGCTTCCAGCCGTTCCACCAATTCGTCCTCGAAGGGTGCGACGCGGGACGTGACGCCGAAGGTGCCGTCGCTGGTGTGCCGCCCCGCCCGGCCCGCAATCTGCGCGAATTCGGCAGGCTTCAGCCGCCGCTGGTGGGTGCCGTCGAACTTGGCGTCCTGCGCGAAGGCAACGTGGTCGACATCGAGGTTCAGCCCCATGCCGATGGCGTCGGTCGCCACCAGAAAATCCACGTCGCCCGACTGGTAGAGCGCCACCTGCGCGTTGCGGGTGCGGGGCGAAAGCGACCCCAGCACCACCGCCGCCGCACCACGCTGGCGGCGGATCAGTTCGGCAATCGCGTAAACCTCGTCTGCCGAAAAGGCGACGATGGCGGAACGGCGCGGCAGGCGGGTGATCTTCTTGGAGCCGGCATAGTGCAACTGGCTCATGCGCGGGCGGGTTATGACGTTGATGCCGGGCAGCAAAGCTTCCAGCGCGGGGCGAACGGTGGACGCACCGAGCAGCATCGTTTCGTGGCGGCCCCGCAGGTTCAGCAGCCGGTCGGTGAAGATGTGGCCACGGTTGAGATCGGCGGCGAGTTGTATCTCGTCGATGGCCAGAAACGCGACATCGGCGTCCGGCGGCATGGCCTCCACCGTGCATACGCGGAACCGCGCACCCGGAGGCAATATCTTCTCTTCGCCCGTGATGAGCGCGACATTTTCCACGCCCACCTTCGCTACAACGCGGCCATAGACCTCGCGCGCCAGCAGGCGCAGCGGCAGGCCGATCATTCCGGAGGGCTGGGCGACCATCCGTTCGATGGCCATATGGGTCTTGCCCGTATTGGTCGGCCCCAGCACGGCGGTGACGCCCCGCCCCGTCAGCATATGGGCAGGCCCGCGATAGGCTCGCAGTTCGGGATGGGAATGGAGGTTCATGACGTCTCGGGAGCAGCGGTGCGCGGCTTTGCCCGAACCCTAACGGTTTATGAACGCGCCTGCACGGGGGTGGGACGAATTACGCACAGCGTGGTGAGGATTGGAACGGTCGGGGAACAGACGGTGCCCGAATCAGCGGATGCGAAATGTTGGCGCTTCGTTCCATACCAGATGGTGCGTCGACTTCGGCTGCCAAGGCACCAGAGGGCCGGGAAGGCTTGCTGCGCTGCGACCACCATCGCTCTTCTGGTAGCGTAATCGTTCCGGTTCGGAACAGTTCGATACGAATTGCGCCACCGACATCGAGCAATTCGTAAACAAGCCGTTGCGGCAGACGCCCTGTCCGAGTGCTGCAACTGGAACGAATGGAACCGAGAGAGAACGCAGCGAGTCCGAATCGGCGCGCGAGCCTCGTTCCCGTTCGGTTCACGCATGATATGGAGTCAACGAGCGGTCCGAGACACCAGAACGATCGACGACGTTAGATCTTCGTTCACCAGTCTGAACACTCGGACACCCACCTGTGCCAGATCGGGATAATGGCGGGCGGCAGCTCTTCAAACCGTTTCCGCAATCCCTACATGAAGATCGACGCGGCCCGCCGGAACGGGGGCCGGTTTCTGCATCGCCGGACTCGCTACGGGAGGCTGGCCTTTGAAGGATTGTGAACCATGAAGATCGAAACCTATACCGAACGGATGCGCGGCTTCATCCAGTCCGCCCAGCAACGGGCGCTGGCCGAGGGGCACCAGCAGTTCATCCCCGAACATCTGCTGAAGGAACTGGTCGAGGACGGTGAAGGCCTTGCCGCCTCGCTGATCGACCGTGCTGGTGGCAACGCCAAACAGGTGTTGCTGGCGGCCCAGACTGCGCTCGACAAATTGCCGAAAGTGTCCGGCGGAAACGGCGGCATATACATGGCGCAACCGCTGGCGAAAATCTTTTCGCGCGCCGAGGAAATCGGCAAGAAGGCGGGCGACTCGTTTGTCACCGTCGAGCGGTTCCTGATCGCACTGGCGATGGAGCAGCCCACGGCGAAGATCATGAAAGATGCCGGAGTTACCCCTGCTGCTCTGAACGAGGCTGTCGAGAGCGTCCGAAAGGGCCGCACGGCGGATTCCGCGTCCGCCGAGGACGGCTACGATGCGCTGAAGAAATACGCGCAGGATCTCACGGCGCTGGCTCGCGAAGGCAAGCTGGACCCGGTGATCGGGCGCGATGAGGAAATCCGCCGCGCGGTGCAGGTGCTGTCGCGCCGCACCAAGAACAATCCCGTACTGATCGGCGAGCCTGGCGTCGGCAAGACCGCCATCGCGGAAGGCCTCGCCTTGCGCATCATCAATGGCGACGTGCCGGAAAGCCTGCGCGACAAGTCGCTGCTCTCTCTCGACATGGGCGCGCTGATCGCCGGTGCGAAATATCGCGGCGAGTTCGAGGAGCGGCTGAAGGCCGTGCTGGCTGAGGTCACGCAGGCGGAAGGCGGCATCATCCTGTTCATCGACGAGATGCACACGCTGGTGGGTGCCGGTAAATCGGATGGCGCGATGGATGCCTCCAACCTGCTGAAACCGGCGCTGGCGCGCGGCGAATTGCATTGCGTGGGCGCCACGACGCTGGATGAATACCGCAAGCATGTGGAGAAGGACGCAGCGCTCGCCCGTCGTTTCCAGCCCGTGTTCATCGCCGAACCGACGGTGGAAGATACGATCTCCATCCTGCGCGGCATCAAGGAGAAATACGAGTTGCACCACGGGGTTCGCATCGCCGATTCCGCGCTGGTTGCCGCTGCGACGCTCTCCAACCGCTACATCACCGACCGCTTCCTGCCCGACAAAGCCATCGACCTCATGGACGAGGCCGGATCGCGGTTACGAATGCAGGTGGATTCCAAGCCCGAGGAACTGGACGAGCTGGACCGGCGCATTATTCAGCTGAAGATCGAGCGCGAGGCTCTGTCGAAGGAAACCGACACGGCATCGAAGGACCGGCTGGAAAAGCTGGAGGCGGACCTGTCGGACCTCGAAGACACCGCGCAGGAACTGTCGGCCAAGTGGATGGCGGAAAAGGACAAGTTGTCCTCCACCCGCGATCTGAAGGAACAACTCGACCATGCCCGTTCGGAACTCGAAATCGCCCAGCGCGAGGGCGATCTGGCACTGGCCGGTCAGCTTTCCTACGGCACCATCCCGCAGCTTCAAAAGCAGTTGGAAGAAGCCGAGGGCGCGGAGGAGAGCGTGATGGTGGACGAGGCCGTCACGCCGGAATCCATCGCCCATGTGGTCTCCCGCTGGACGGGCATTCCAGTCGACAAGATGCTGGAAGGCGAGCGTGAAAAGCTGCTGGCCATGGAAGACGAACTTGCCAAGCGGGTCGTCGGCCAGGGCGAGGCCGTGCAGGCCGTATCGAAAGCCGTGCGTCGGGCCCGTGCCGGTTTGCAGGACCCGAACCGGCCGATGGGATCGTTCATCTTCCTCGGCCCAACCGGCGTCGGCAAGACAGAACTGACCAAGGCGCTGGCAGACTATCTGTTCAGCGACGACAGCGCGATGGTGCGTCTCGACATGAGTGAGTTCATGGAGAAGCACTCCGTCTCCCGCCTCATCGGTGCCCCGCCCGGTTATGTCGGCTACGACGAAGGCGGCGTGCTGACGGAAGCCGTGCGGCGCAGGCCGTATCAGGTCGTGCTGTTCGACGAGATCGAGAAGGCGCATCCGGATGTGTTCAACGTGCTGCTTCAGGTGCTCGACGACGGTCGCCTGACGGATGGTCAGGGCCGCACGGTCGACTTCCGCAACACACTTATCATCATGACGTCGAATCTCGGCTCAGAGTACCTGGTGAACCTGACCGACGAGCAGGATGTGGGCGACGTGCGCGAGCAGGTGATGAACGTGGTGAAGGCCTCATTCCGGCCTGAGTTCCTCAACCGCGTGGACGAGACGATCCTGTTCCACCGGCTAAAGCGTTCCAACATGGCGGCCATCGTCGCCATACAGTTGAAGCGTTTGGAACGGCTCTTGGCGGATCGCAAGATCGTGCTGGAACTGGACGGGGACGCTTTAGATTGGCTCGCCGAAAAAGGCTACGACCCGGCTTACGGAGCGCGCCCTCTCAAGCGGGTCATCCAGTCCGCGGTGCAGGACCCGCTGGCGGAAAAGCTGCTGGCCGGCGAGATACCGGACGGCGCGACCGTCGGCGTCACCAGCGGTACGGACCGGCTCCAGTTTCGCATCAAGGGCTCGAAGCCGAAAGCCGTCGAGGACGGTTTCGAAGCTGCGGCCTGATCGCAACACCCGGCCCCGCGCAGACAAGCGGGGCCGGAAATACTCGTCGGGCACGGTGCCGTGCCCGGTTCGATCACCTAGGGTGCGGCAACCCTTGATCGGAAATCCGCCATGCTCACCCTGCGCACCTTCAAACCCTTCCGCGGCACCATGGCCGCCAGTTCCTTCGCGTTGAAGGCCGACGCTCTGCTCGCCATGTCCGGCCTGCCCTACGAGCGGGAACATTCCATGCCGCAGAAGCAGCCTCTCAGAAAGCTGCCCGTGCTTGTGGATGGCGACCTGACGATACCCGACAGTGCCCTCATCCAGCGCCATCTGGAAACGGCCCACGGTGTGGATTTCGACAGCGCCCTGAACGCGACAGACCGCGCTCAAGCCACCGCTTTGCGGCGGCTGGTGGAAGAGCATCTGTATTTTCTCGGCGGGCATTTCCGCTGGACCCAGCACCCCGGCGTCATTCAGGACGAGTTCATGGGCGAGGTGCCCAAACCCATCCGGGGGTTCGTGTTTCGCATGGTCGACAAGGGCCGGGCAAAGGCGCTCGACGGGCAGGGCCTTGGTCGCCGCGACGATGCTCGCCTGCGGGTGCTGGTCAAGGAAGATGTAGACGCAATCGCTGCTATGCTGGGCGACACCGACTTCCTGTTCGGCGATAGTCCGACCGGCATCGATGCCAGCGTCTGGGGTTGCATCCACAGCTCGCTTCGCTGCGAACTCGACAGCCCGCTCAAGACTGAAATGCAGAGACACGCCAATCTCGTCACCTACGAAGCGCGGTTCCGCGAGCGCTTCTACGGGAACGCTTGAGGCAAACCGGCTCTAGCCGGTGCCTTTCACGTCCAGCGCCAGCGCGTGAAGGCCGGCGCCGAATTCGTCCGCGCACAGAGCGTTGACGGCGCGATGGATCTCGACCCGTGATTTGCCGTCGAACGCTGCTGCCCGCATTCGAATGCGAATGTGGCTTTCCCCCTGCCCGTCGAAGCCGGGCTGGTGGCCCGCATGGAGGTGGCTTTCGTTGATGACTTCCAACGATTGCGGCGCGAAGGCAGCGTTCAACTTGCGCTCCAGCTGTCTTACCAACGGTCCCTTTTGCGGTTCGTCATTCATCATCGCACTCCAAATTGTGCCCCTTGCAGTGGCTTTGTGACGGGCCATCTGGTAAGGACATTGGCCCCTCGGCGGGCCTACGCAGTTCCTTCTATAGCGGTATTTCCACCTTCATGGCTTCCAATTCAGACATATTCGACAAGATCCGCATTCAGCCCCGCGGGGCGAAGAAGAAGGAAGCGGAAGCCAAGGCCGCCAACCAGTGCGCTTGGGAGGGTTGCGAAAATCCGGGTACCCACAAGGCACCCATGGGCCGCAACCGCGAGGGGCAATATCTGAATTTCTGTCTCGAACACGTTCGTCTTTACAACAAGAACTTCAACTATTTCTCCGGGCTGGGCGACGATGAGATCGCCCGGTTCCAGAAGGAAAATCTCACCGGCCACCGACCCACCAAACCAATGAGCGGCCGTCGCACGGGCGAGCCGGTCAATGAGGAGACACTGCGCGCCACGCCCGGTTGGCACTCCAAGGTGCGCAGCCGCTACACGCCCGACGGCAAGCGCGTGCCCGGCACCGGTGCCGCACCGCGCAAGCTGAAGCGGCTGGAAGAGAAGGCGCTGCGGGAACTCGGTCTGCCGCAGACCGCCTCGCCGGAGCATATTCGCAAGAAATACAAGGATCTGGTGAAGCAAAACCACCCGGACGTGAATGGCGGCGACCGCTCGTCCGAAGAGCGTTTGCGGCAGGTCATTCAGGCCTACAAGGTGCTCAAATCTGCCGGTATGGGCTAAGCCTAGCGAGTGTAACCAGCCGCTGCGATCTGCCGCTGCTGGCAGATGCCCGCATCCTTTTGACGCCCGGTGCGGTTCTGCTAGACCCGCGGGCGAGTTCTTGCCTCCCGAAATGAAGACCTTCCCATGAGCGACCAAACCAACCTGCCCGACACCACCGTTTCCGTACGCGAAACCTTCGGCATCGATGTCGATATGGACGTCCCAGCCTATTCCGCACGTGGCGAACAGGTGCCGGATATCGACGCGGATTACATCTTCGACCGCACCACGACGCTCGCCATTCTGGCAGGCTATGCCCACAACCGCCGCGTGATGGTCACGGGCTATCACGGTACCGGCAAATCGACCCATATCGAGCAAGTCGGCGCGCGGTTGAACTGGCCGACGGTGCGGGTCAACCTCGACAGCCACATCTCGCGCATCGATCTCGTCGGCAAGGACGCGATCGTGCTGAAGGACGGCAAGCAGGTCACCGAGTTCAAGGACGGCATTCTGCCCTGGGCGTTGCAGAACAACGTGGCATTGGTCTTCGACGAATACGACGCGGGCCGCCCGGACGTGATGTTCGTCATTCAGCGGGTGCTGGAAGTGGCGGGTCGTCTGACCCTGCTCGACCAAAACCGCGTGATCGAACCGCACCCGGCGTTTCGTCTGTTCGCCACGACCAACACCGTGGGGCTCGGCGATACGTCAGGCCTCTATCATGGCACGCAGCAGATCAACCAGGGCCAGATGGACCGGTGGTCCATCGTCACCCAGCTCAACTACCTGTCCCACGACCACGAGGCCGACATCATCTCCGCCAAGTCGCCCGCATGGCAGGACGCTTCGGGGCGCGACAGGGTGGCGAAAATGGTGCGCGTGGCGGACATGACCCGTGCCGCCTTCATCAACGGCGATCTGTCCACCGTCATGTCACCCCGCACGGTGCTGACATGGGCCGAAAATGCGCAGATCTTCAACGACCTCTTCTTCGCGTTCCGTCTGACATTCCTGAACAAATGCGACGAGCTGGAACGGCCTCTGGTTGCCGAGTTCTACCAACGGGCGTTCGGCGAGGAGTTGAAGGAAAGCGCTGCCAACGCGGCTTTAGCCTAAATGGCAGGCCGTCCCGTTCAGAAAGCCGGTATCGGCGACAATTCCCGCAACACGGCTTCCATCGCCGATATGGAGCCGCTGAAGACGTCCGTGGCGTCCTGCGTGCGTGCCATTGCCGGTGATGCGGAGTTGGAAGTCACCTACGGCAAGGACAAGCCGGGGATGGCGGGGGACCGGGTGCGGTTGCCGGACTATGGGCGTGCCACGACGCCGAAGCAGATTTCCATCACCCGCGGGCTGGCCGATGCCATGGCCCTGCGGCGGGCCAAGCACGACAGTTCCGTCCACGCCACGCATCTGCCGGTGGGCGACAATGCCCGTGCCGTCTTCGACGCTGTGGAGCAGGCCCGCGTCGAGGCCATCGGCTCCCGTGCCATGGACGGGATGGGTGACAATCTCGCGCAGATGCTGGACGACAAGTTCCACCGCGAAGGATTTACCGACGCGCAATCCACCGAAGACGCGCCGCTGGAACATGCGGTCGCCATGCTGTTGCGCGAAAGCCTGACGGGCCGTCGTCCGCCGCGCTCTGCGGCTGCGATGGTCGATGTGTGGCGCGACTGGATCGAGGCTCGGGTCGGCGACAATTTCGCCAATCTCGCCAGTTCCCTCGACGACCAGGACGCTTTCGCGCGCGCTGCCCGTGACCTGATCGCCGACCTCGATATGGGCGATGAGCTGGGTTCCGATTCCAAGGAGTCCGATGACGACGCGGAGGACGATCAGGAGCAGCAGCAGGACGAAACCGAGGACATGGACCGCGAAAACGAGGAGCAGACCGGCTCCGAGGAAGCGCAGCCCGACGAGTCCGAAGCCGCCGGAGAGGAGCAGGAAACCGGCGAGATGGAGGCACAGGACGCCACCGGCGAAGACGTCGACGACGATACCGACGAGCAGGATGCGGAAACGCCGGGCGAGGCCCAGCGCCCGGATATGCCGCTTTCCGACGCGCCTCCGAAATCCGACTACAAGATCTTTTCCACCGCAGCCGACGAGGAAGTGCGCGCCGAAGACCTGTGCGACGAGGCCGAGCTGGAACGTCTGCGCGCCTTTCTCGACAAGCAGCTTTCGCACCTTGCAGGCGTCGTCGGGCGTCTCGCCAACCGGTTGCAGCGCCGCCTGATGGCACAGCAGAACCGGGGCTGGGATTTCGATCTGGAGGAAGGCTATCTCGATTCGGCCCGCCTCACCCGCATCGTCACCGACGCGACCGCGCCGCTTTCGTTCAAGATGGAGCGGGATACCGATTTCCGCGACACGGTGGTGACGCTGGTGCTCGACAATTCCGGCTCCATGCGCGGACGACCCATCACCGTGGCCGCAACCTGCGCGGACATTCTGGCGCGCACGCTGGAACGGTGCGGGGTGAAGGTGGAGATCCTCGGCTTCACCACGCGGGCCTGGAAGGGCGGCACGGCGCGGGAGGAATGGCTGAAGGCGGGCAAACCGGCGAGCCCGGGACGGCTGAACGATCTGCGCCACATCATCTACAAGGCGGCGGATGCGCCCTGGCGCAGGGCGCGGCGCAATCTGGGCCTCATGATGCGCGAAGGGCTGCTGAAGGAGAATATCGACGGGGAGGCGCTCGACTGGGCGCACCAACGGCTGTTGGCACGACCGGAACAGCGCAAGATCATGATGATGATCTCAGACGGTGCGCCGGTGGACGATTCCACCCTGTCGGTGAACCCCGGCAATTATCTGGAACGGCATCTGCGCTTCATGATCAAGGAAATCGAAGAGCGCTCTCCCGTCGAATTGCTGGCCATCGGCATCGGCCATGACGTGACCCGTTATTACAAACGGGCCGTTACCATCGTGGACGCGGAAGAACTGGCGGGTGCGATGACGGAGCAGCTGGCCGCTTTGTTCGAGGAACAAGCCGTCAGGAAGCGGAAGCCGAAGCGGCAGCGCGCGACGGGAATGGTCGGCTGACCCGTTTCGGACGTATCGCATCTGCGGTTGTGGCGGCGGTTGCAGCGGCGTGGCTCGCCGCATCCACCGTTGTGGCGCAGGAACGGACCATCGAACAGGCGGGTCTGACCGGTACGCCGGTCACCGCTTTCCAGATCGGCGCACCGGAGCGCACAACGTTTGGCCCGTTGCAGTTCGTCGGCGGCTTGGCCCTGAAGGCCGACAGCATCCATATGGGCGCTTTTTCCGGCCTGTCGGTCAGCGACGACGGAGCCCTGCTCGCCGTTACCGATACCGGGTTCTGGATGACGGCACGGATCGAACGGAATGCCACCGGGGTGCCGCTCGGGTTCAGCGAAAGCCGCATCGGCCCGTTGCTCGATACGCGCGGGGTTCCCTTCGACCACAAATGGGGGGCGGATGCGGAAGGGCTGACGATCCGCAACGGACGTGTCTTCGTGTCGATGGAGCAGAAGGCGCGTATTCTCGCCTATCCGCGCGCTGCCAACGGCGACCTGTCGGAAGCGGCGCGCATTGTCGAAGCCGTTCTTCCCGAACCTCGATTGCGCAATTCCTTCGGGTTGGAAAGCATCGTCGCACTACCCGACGGACGTCTTCTGACCATTGCCGAAGGTGCGCCCAACGACAGCGCACCGGCCCGAGCGTTCCTGATCGCCATATCGGGGACGACGGAGCTGGCCGTTGCCCGGCGGAACGGGTTCTACATCACGGATGCGACGCTGCTTCCCGACAGCGGCGATATCCTGCTGCTGGAACGCAATTTCACGCCATCGCGCGGGCCGGAGATGCAGTTGCGGCGTATCGCTCGCGATACGATTGCCGCGGATGCCCTGCTGGACGGCGACGTGCTCCTGACCGTCGGGCGCGGCTACGCGATCGACAACATGGAAGGTGTTTCAGCCTTTCAGGACTCGGACGGGGTGACACGGATCGGGTTGATTTCCGACGACAACCACTGGCCGTTGCAGCGCACACTGTATCTGGAATTCGTGCTGGACGATACCGACTAGGCGAGGGCGTTCCTGCGAACGAACAGGCCGTAGGGCACCAGCATCGCAACGCCGACGAACACTTTCACCAGGAAATCACCGCAGGCCAGCGATACCCACAGCGGCACGTCGCCGCCCACCCCGAGGAACGGAACGGCGAACCCGAGCGAGCCGGGCTCACCGCCGAAATCCAGCAGAGCGAAGGCGGGCGCGAAGGCGAGCGCGAAGAACAGCACCGTATCCAGCGCCGAACCGAGCAGGCTGGAGATGAACGGCGCGCGCCACCAGCGGCCATCGCGCAGGCGGTCGAACACGGACACGTCGAGCAACTGCGCCATGAGGAACGCGCTACCGGAGGCAATCGCGATACGCGGGGTTGCCAGCCAGACGGAAAGCGCCACGGCGATGACAAAACCTGCCGCCACGACCAGCCGCGCACGGGAGGGACCGAACGTGCGGTTGGTCAGATCGGTAACGAGAAACGCCGCCGGATAGGTGAACGCGCCCCAGGTGAGCAACTCGGCAAGATCGACCGCGCCAAGCGTTGCCTGTACCGGATATTGCACGAGAATGTTGGACGCGACGACCACCACGGTCATCGCGGCGACGAACGCCGCAAGGGAGCGTATCGCTGTCGTCATGGCGACCTCCGTTTCATCGAATCGGACATGCCACGCGGACGTGGCGAGGCAATCAGGCCGCGTCTTCGATCGCTTCTTCGAGCACCTTGGAGACCTTGGTCTCGGCCAGTTTCTTGGCGATCTGACGACGCATGACCTGGGCCTTCGGGGAAAGGTTGGCCTCTTTTTCCTTCATCAGGAACTGGTCGAGGCCGCCGCGGTGTTCCACCGTGCGCAAGGCGGACGCTGCAACGCGCAGGCGGATGGACTGGTCCAGCGCCTCTGACAGAAGGGTGACGTTCACCAGATTGGGCAGAAACCGACGCCGCGTCCTGTTGTTGGCGTGGGAGACGTTGTTGCCGGTCATCACGGCCTTGCTGGTCAGTTCGCATTTGCGGGACATGGGTCTTGCCTTCGTGTCTTGCTCGCATCGCCCGTCGAGGCGCGATGAAAAAATAAAGGGTCGCTCTCGGTGCGGGTCGTTCGAAACGGTCGGGCACTAAGGCGCACGAAAGCGCCGCCCGGAGCACCAAGCGCGAAGTCATGCGGTGTTAGAGCGGCCGTGACATTCAGTCAAGGTTCATGACGGTATCGACAACATGATCGAGACGTTCGCAGTTTCGCCGAATTGACCGGCGATCATGTTGGTGCCCGCAAGAGGCGCGGCTCGTTCCAAAGGACACTTCATGCTTCGTTTCACCTTCGCGCTCGCTGCTGCAATGACTGCCTTGCCCGCCGGTGCGGCGACGGTGAAGTCGAAGATCGACGTCACGTTCGTAGGGCTTCCGATCGGCCAGATGATCGCCACCACGAAGGCCGATGGTGCGTCCTATTCCTACGCCGGCAAGGTGAAATCGAACGCTCTCGTGCGGATGGTTGCGGGCACGACCGTGTCGTTTTCCGGGTCCGGTGCGGTGGCGGGTAACCGGGCCATTCCGTCGAAACACTCCACCATCTACAAGCAACGCAGGGAAACCGGCGAGGTGCATCTGGCCTTCGCCAACGGATCGGTCACTCAGACGCGGTCGATCCCCGCCGTCAAATACAAGGACGGTTCGGTACCCGTGCTGCCCGCCCACCTGCAGAACGTGCTCGACCCGGCATCCGCGCTGGTCTTTCCGGTCGAACCGGCAGCAATCGGCGACGGCAGGGCGGTGTGCAACCGCACATTGCCGGTCTTCGATGGCAAGACCCGGGTGAACCTCAAACTGTCCCATGCGGGTTCCACGGCGGCACAGGCAAAAGGGTTCGACGGCACCGTTCACACCTGCGCCGTGCGCTACGAACCCGTTTCGGGCCACCGTCCGGCCAAGGCGAATGTCAAATACTGGTCTGCGAACCGCGACATCACGGTGACCATGGCGCAGATCGGCAACGCGCCGGTCTACGGCCTGTTCGGCTTCGATATCAAGACCGACAAGGGCTGGGCCCGGGGCACCGCCTCGATGTTCGACGCGCGATAGAGACACACGGAGGCCGACTGGCCGACCGGCTCGCGTAGGCCGCCTCTCGGAGCGTCGCGCCCCGTCCGGCTGCGTGAGAGCCGATCAGGAACCGGCGATTTCCCGCACGCGAAGAGATGTGACACGGTTCTTGGCGCGCCCCAGCACCACGAAGCGTTTGCCGTGGAATGTGAAGGTCTGCTTTTCCTCGGGAATCATCTGCGCCTCGTGGATGACGAGACCGGCGACGGTGGTGGCCTCCTCGTCCGGCAGATCCCAGTCCAGAGCACGGTTGAGGTCGCGGATGGGCAACGAGCCATCGACGATAACTGAGCCGTCCGACTGGACCGTCATGCCGCTCAGGGTCTCGTCGTGTTCATCGGCGATATCGCCGACGATCTCTTCGAGAATGTCCTCCAGCGTGACGATGCCTTCGACCTCGCCATATTCATCCACCACCATCGCCATGTGGGCCTGCTTGTGGAGGAACGCGCCAAGCTGGTCCCGCAGGGTCGTGGTTTCCGGTACGAACCACGGCTCGCCCATGGTGGCGCGGATGTCGAACTTGCGGGTGGAATAGCGGCTGGCGGATAAGGCGCGCAGCATGTCCTTGGCGTGGATGATGCCGATGATGTTGTCGGCCGAGCCTTCCCAGACCGGCAAGCGGGTGTAGGACGAAGCCGAGTATCTGTTTCACCAGCCTTTCCGGCTTGTCGTCTGCATTGACGCTTTCCATAGACGTGCGGTGGATCATCACGTCCGACAGTTCCAGCGCGTGCAGATCGAGCACTCCGCCCATGCGGTCGCGGTCGTCCTTCACCACCGAACCGTCGCGGTGCAGCACGTCGACCGTGCCGCGCAGTTCCTCGTGGGCCGACAGGGGCGAGGAGTTCTCGTCGAGATCGACGCCCACGGCGCGCAGAACCCGGCGCACGATCCACGAGATCAGCACCATGGCAGGGCCGAACACCTTCACGATCCCGGCCACGATAGGCGCCACGAAGAGCGCGAACTTGTCGGGGTTGGAGATCGCCCAGCTTTTCGGCAGCACTTCGGCGAAGATGACCACCAGCACGGTCATCAGCGCAGTGGCGTAGATGACGCCGAAATCCCCGAACAGGCCGATGAACAGGCTGGTGGCGAGCGCGGATGCCAGGATGTTGACGAGGTTGTTGGAAATCAGCAACGCGCCGATCAGCCGTTCCTGCAGTCGCGATCAGCCGTGCCACCAATGCGGCGCGCATATCGCCGGCTTTTTCCATCGAATGAATGCGCGCGCGCGAAACCGCCGTCAGCGCCGTTTCGGAACCGGAAAAGAAACCCGACAGGCAGATGAGGCAGAAAGACGGCTCAGTCCGGTGAGCACGAGGGTGGTCATGGGTCAGGCCTGTTGCTGGAGGAAGGTTGCGACTTCGCTGGCGGGCACATCATTGGCGATGAACGCCCTGCCGACGCCACGGGTGAGAATGAAAGTCAGCGCGCCGCGCGCGACCTTCTTGTCCTGCGCGATGGCGGCCATCAGCGTGTCGACGGTAAAGCGTTCGGCGCCCGGTATCTGCCCGATGGCCGTCGGAAGCCCAACGGCTTCGAAATGTCGGCGCACCCGCGCGCCATCGTCGGGCGAGCAATGGTTCATGCGGGCAGAAAAGTCGTGGGCGAGCACCATGCCGATGGCGATGGCTTCCCCGTGAACGAGACGTGCGCCATCGTATCCAACGGCTGCTTCCAGCGCGTGGCCGAATGTGTGGCCGAGATTGAGAAGTGCGCGCACGCCCCCTTCCCGCTCGTCGGCCTTCACCACCGCGGCCTTCGCCCGGCAGGATGCGGCGACGGCGTGAATGCGGGCATCGCCTCCGTCGAGAACAGCCTGCCAGTTGGCTTCGAGCCACGCGAAGAAATCAGGATCGTCGATCAGGCCGTACTTTGGCGATCTCCGCGTAACCGGCCCGCATTTCGCGGGGTGACAGCGTGTCGAGCAAAGCTGTGTCGGCAATCACCCGTTTGGGCTGGTTGAACAGGCCGACGAGGTTCTTGCCATGGCCAGTGTTGATGCCGGTCTTGCCGCCGACACTGGAATCGACCTGTGCCAGCAGCGATGTCGGCACCTGCACGAAATCCATGCCGCGTCTGGTGATACCGGCGGCGAACCCGGCCAGATCGCCCACCACACCGCCGCCGAAGGCGATGAGGGTGTCGCCCCGTTCCATTCCGGAAGACAGGATGCCGGAACAGACGGTTTCCAAGATAGCGAAGTTTTTGGACTGTTCGCCGGGGGAAACGCTCAGCGTCTCATGAACGATCGAAGCGTCGCTCGAGTAGCGTGCGCAGGCGGCCGCCGTGGGCTGCGTTCACGGTGTCGTCGGTGACGATGATCGCGCGACCACCGGGACACGTTTCAGCGAGGAACGGTCCGATACCGGCCAGCGCCCCGTCGCCGATCTCGATGTCGTAGGAGCGTTCGCCCAGATCGACCGTGACGGTTTCGCCGCCGGAATGGCGAGGCATTGTGTCCGCCCTTATTTCCAGCCGCGATCTTCGGCGATACCGGGCAAGGCGTCGGCCAGCATGTCGACCAGTTCACCGGCGATCACATCGCGGGACACGGTGCGGCTTTCGATGGTGATGTCGGCGGTGGCATAGACCGGATTGCGCTCTTCCAGCAGCGCCTTCATCACGGCCTCGGGATCGTCCTGCTTCAGCAACGGGCGGTCGGAACGACGCTGGACGCGCTTCATCAGAATGTCGAGGTCGGCGTTGAGCCAGACCGAAACGCCGCCTTCACGGATATCGGCGCGGATGTCCTCGTTCATGAAGGCCCCGCCACCGGTGGCCAGAATGCACTGGCCTTCCCCCATCAACCGCTTGATGACCTTCTGCTCGCCGGAGCGGAAAGCCTTTTCACCGAACTGGTCGAAAATATCCTGCACGGTCATGCCAGCGGCTTTTTCGATCTCCTTGTCGGCATCGGTGAAGGGAATGTCGAGATATTGCGACAACCGCTTGCCGATGGTCGATTTGCCCACGCCCATGATGCCCACCAGAACGATGGAGCGCCCGTCAAGCGCGCGGCGGATGGTGCTGGAACGGTCGGCAATGACCGCACGGTTGATTTCCTGATTTGTAGCTGCGCTCACGGTCTGATCTTGTCTCGTTTGAAATTGTTCTTTTTGGCGAAAGGCGGCGTGTGCGCCACAAACCTGCAACAGGTCGTGTCGTTAGATAGGCTGTCGCGCCGGGCGCGGCAAGGCTAAGGCCACGCCTTGCACGCTACCGCTGCCCCTTCCGGTTGCAAACCCAGCGGGCCATAGCCATACATGGGGCACCGGGTTGCAGATTGGGGCGGCTGCGACAGATATGCGAAACCAGCGGAGACCGCCTTGCCCAGCCTGATCAAATTTCTCGTCTTTTGCGCCGTGCTCGCGGGCCTCGCCTATGCCGGCATGTTCGCGCTCGCCACGATGGTGGAGCCGGATACCCGGGAGATGCGGGTGACGATTCCCAGCAACGTCATCAACAGGGACCGCTGACCGGCTTCGTAACAGGGTTCCCCCGGTGGACCGTTAAGATTTTTCATACCGGTGCCGTGGCACCTTCGGGGCCATGAAAAACGCGCAGGCCATCGACGCCTTTCTGGAAATGATGAGTGCAGAGCGGGGTGCCGCGCGCAATACGCTCGACGCCTACCGGCGCGATCTTGACGATGCGGCCACGCAGATTGGGCTGTTTGACGGCACCACCGCCTGTCTGAGGGCCTACCTCACCGGTCTGCCCGCACGGGGGCTAGGAGCGGCGACGCAGGCGCGCAAGCTGTCGGCCCTGCGCCAGTTCTACCGGTTCCTGTTTGCCGAAGGTCTGCGACAGGACGACCCCACCACGACGCTCGATGCACCGCGCGCAACGCAGTCATTGCCGAAGGTATTGAGCGAATCGCAGGTCGATACGCTGCTGCTGCATGCAGAAGAACGCATCGACCTGGCGAAAAGTCCGTCCAAACGGCTTGCCGCTGCTCGCCTGCATGCGGCGCTGGAACTGCTATACGCCACCGGCCTGCGCATCAGCGAGTTGATGAGCCTGCCACTGGCCGCATTGGGCGAGGATGGCGCGCGCGCGATGGTCGTGACCGGCAAGGGCAACAAGGAGCGGCTGGTGCCGCTGGGCGGCAAGGCGCGGGAGGCTGTGCGTCTGTATCGGGCGATCGCCGGACCGATGCTCGACGACCAGCCCTATCTCTTCGCCAGCCGGAGCGGTCCCGTCGCATGCGGCCACGTGACCCGCCAGCACATGGCGCGCGATCTGAAGACGCTGGCTGCCGAAGCCGGACTGTTGCCGTCGCAGGTCTCGCCACACGTGCTGCGCCACGCCTTCGCCAGCCACCTCCTCGCCAACGGGGCCGACCTGCGCGCCGTGCAGCAGTTGCTGGGCCATGCCGACATCGCCACCACGCAGATCTACACGCACGTGATGGAAGACAAGCTGCGCGACCTGGTGGAACACGCCCATCCGCTGGCGCAGCGTTAGACGAACCTAGCCCGCAACGAGTTTCACGCGGCCCCCAGTAGGCGGGGTCTCACCGTCTGCCAGACCGTTCAGCGCCCGGAACAAGGCTAGCGGCTGCTTGACGGCACCCATCGTGGCAGCAAGTCCAGCGGGCGTATCACCGGACCGGACATTCACCGTTTTCAGGCGAAGCGGGCCGAGGCGGGCCTGTTCGCGGCGCGACAGTGTGCGGAACGTGCCCGCAATCCAGCTTTCGCGCGCTTGCCTGCCTTCACGGGGGCTGGCGAGGATGAAGCGATACATGCGCCCTTCGCGCGCGATCACCGTCACGTCGAAGCGCCAGTCTCCGGCGACCGCCCTGCCTCGCGCCGCTTCCAACCCGTCGATCGTCACGGTGCTGATGGTCGCGGGATCGAGACCGTTGACCCAACCGGAAGCGAGGTAGGCCACCACGTCCTCCCGCTCGTCCACGGCATCGAACCGCAATGCCTGTCCGCCGGGACCGGAGGCCAGCACCGCCTCATCGCGGTTTTCCAGGTTGAACCCCTCCGGCACGTCGAAAGCGAAGCCGAGTTTCTTGTGGGCAAAGGTGTTGCCGCGCACGAACCCGTCACCGGCGCCATCGCCGAAGATCATGCCGTCGACGGCAGCCAGATACCGACCCCGGCCCCTCCCGTCGGAACCTTCGGGGCCGAAGGCGCGGGCGTGCAACCGGGCCAGCTCGATACGGCGCGGGGTGGAGGGGTGGGTGCTCGACATGCCTGCGCTCAGGCCCTCTTCTTCCCCGACGTGCCGGACTGCCACGCGGTGAAGCGGGCAAGCGATTCCAGGAAGCGAGCCGCCGCGAAGGCATCGAACCCCGCCTTGCCGAGGCGGCGGATGCCCAGCGCGTCGGCCTGCAGTTCCTGACGCTGGTTGAAGGCCGCCTGCCGCTGGCGCACCGCTCCGGCGGCCACCTGCCCCGCGACCGGGTTGGTCAGCACATCGGCCAGCACCGTTTCCACCAGTTCCTCCGACCGCGCTTCCCGCGAGCGGGCTACCCCATGGCTGGCGCTGACATGGGCCATTTCATGGGCCAATACCGCCGCGATTTCCGACGTGTCGTTGGCCAGCGCCAACAGGCCGCGGGTGATATAGAGATAGCCGCCGGGCAGCGCGAAGGCGTTGACGAGGGGGCTGTCGAGAATGGTGACCTCGTAGGCCCGGGTCGGTTCGTCCGCTTCACCGGCGGCGATCAGCCGACCCGTGACGATGGTGAGCAGGTCTTCCAGTTTCGGGTTGGAATAGACCCCGCCGTTCTGCGCCACCACTTGCGGATGGCGGGCGGCACCGAGCCGCGCTTCGGGGTCGGATGCGCGCACCGAGTCGACGTCGACCCGGGGAGCGTCGGACTCCGTGGACGGGGTCACGCTTTGCACGTTGGCGGCCAGTTCGGTTTCCAGCACGTCGCCGATGCGACAAGCTGCCAGCGACAGCGCCAGTGCGGCGACCATCATGGCGCGCAGCAGTCGCGCACAATTGTCAGTCGTCGGACAGAATGCGGATCTGTGCTGCATCTTTCAGCCGTATCAACGGCCCCCCATTCATTTCCACCGTGCCGCGTATCTCCACGCGCCTGCCGGCCAGCGTGGCAAGGTCGTCCACATCGCCGCGATACCGGCTTCTGCCGGTCTTCGCTATACTCGCGGTAACGTCCTCGTCCCACTTTTGGCCGAAATTGAGATAGAGCCGCCGTTCCCGGTCGCCGACGCTGGCCACGCGACCGCGCACGACGGTGAAAAGGCCTGTTCGGGCAGCAACTGCGCGGGCATCGCCGGCCGGGATGGCAGCGGTGTTCCGTTCCGCGGCCAGAAGTGCATCGGCACATGGCGCGGAACGGCCGACCGGATCGGCGAGCGCATTGCCCGCGGCAAGAAACTCGCCCTGCAACCACGTGCCCCGACGAAAAACATGAACGTCGATGCGCCCGTAGCGGTCCGGCATGTCGGATACCGCAAAGAGGGTGATCGGGACGGCGGCCGGGATGGCAAGCGGTACATCCGTCGCGATGTCCGCCAGCCGGAAGGCGTGCGCGTCGCCTTCCAAGCGAAAGATGTCGGAGGTTCCCGCTGCCTGCGCCTGTCCTGTGACAGGTTCGCCGGTGGCACAGGGATGGGGCGATTGTGCGTGGGCCGGTTGCGCCAACGGGAACAGCGCAATCGCAGTTGCGCCCGCACCGCGCCGCGCTAATGTGGCCGCGATGGCTCCGTAGCTCAGCAGGATAGAGCACCAGATTCCTAATCTGGGGGTCGCGCGTTCGAATCGCGCCGGAGTCACCAGACAGGCCGCACGGTCGCGCACATCAGGGCGGGGTGTCGAATGGCCGCCAACGTCAGTCAACGTCAGGCGGCAGCACAGTTCACCGTCAGTTCCACGCGAATGCCATCGTCCGTCCAGCTTCGGTTGCTGGTGCCCCCAACGGATCGCAGGATGTTGGAGATGGTCCGGGTGCCGAACCCTTCGACCGCACCGGCTTCGCCACCCTTGTCGCGCACCCCATGTTCCGACCAGACCAGGTGCAGACGTTCGCCCTCGCGGTGCCATGCCACGTCCACCGTGCCCCCGTCACAGGCAAGCGCACCGTGTTCGTGGGCGTTGACGATGAGTTCGTGCAACGTCAGGCCCAGCGGCGTGATGGCAGCGACCGGCAGCTGCATGTCCGGTCCGTCCCACGTGAGCCGAGACTGTTTGTCGGCGTCGGCACTCTTGACCATGGCTTGAATGACCGAGCGCAGATCGGCCATTTCGTAATCTTCGCCCGACGGGCTGAATGTCGCCTCATGGGCGCGCCCGAGCGCCTGAATGCGGTCCGACGCCTTCGTCACCAACGGCATGGCGGAGCGGTCCCCGTGGGCGGACAGGCGCACGATGGAGGAAGCGACCGCCAGCAGGTTGCGCAACCTGTGATGCATCTCGCGCGACAGAGCCTTGCGAACCTGGCTGGCGGACCGGTGGGCAACGCGGCCCGACACGTTCCACTGGGAGCCGTAGTAGAAAACGATCTCGCCTGCATCGTCGAGAATGGGCGAAATGTGCAGGGCATTCCAGAAGGTGGACCCGTCCTTGCGGTAATTCAGCAGTTCCACCACGCAATTCTCACCGGCGCGCATGGCATCGCCCACCCGCCTCGCCTCGACCTTATCGGTTTCCGGCCCCTGCATGTAACGGCAGTTGCGGCCCAGGCACTCATCGATGCTGTAACCGGTCAGATCGATGAAGGCCTGATTGGCGTGGATGACCGGGGCGTCGTCGACGTAGGGATCGACAATGGTGACCGCCAGGCGCGCCCGGTCGGCGAACTCCGTTACCGAGGCGAGAATATCGGCGCGCGTTCTGCGGCCGCCGGTGTCAGACCCAACTCCGCCACCGGTTCCATCGGTCGAGCCCGATGGGGTGGAATCCGTCTGATCGGGTAAGCGCATATCTTCTCCGGTTTAGGCAGAATGCAGACAACAGGAATGCCGCGACCAAATGCTCGTGATATCCATCACGCAACGGCCCATGGGGCAACGGCCTGTGGGATTGCACGCCTGATGCGGGTTGAACGGTCGGAACCACTTACAACCGACTTCCGTTCCACCGACTTGTCAGAAATTTTCAGCACGGCCTATTCGGCGCTGTCCGCCGCACTTTCAGAAGTCGCATCTTCGAATTTCGGGCCGCCTTTGGCAACACCCACCATGGCAGGACGCAACACGCGTTCACCGATCATATAGCCTTCCTGCACCACCTGCGCGACCGCGTTGTTGGGCATGTCCGGGTTGGGCATCTCGAACATCGCCTGGTGAAGGTTGGGGTCGAACTTTTCCCCCTGCGGGTTGAATTTCTTCACACCGGCCTTGTCGAGCGCCTTGAGCAATTCGCGTTCGGTCAATTCCACGCCTTCGATGAGGTTCTTGAACTCGTCGGACCCGTGCTCGCGCTTGTCGGCAGGCACGGCCTGAATGGCGCGTTGCAGATTGTCGCCGACCGCGAGCAGGTCGCGGGCGAAACCGGTGACCGCATAGGTGCGGCTATCGGCAATTTCGCGGGCTGTGCGGCGGCGCAGGTTTTCCATCTCGGCTACCGTGCGCAGCATCTTGTCCTTCAACTCCTCGTTTTCGGCGCGCAGCTTGTCGAGCACGGCGAGAACGGTTTCGGGATCGTTCTGGTTCGGGGCAGGTTTCGCAGCGTCTTCCGGGGCGTCCTCGGCCTCCATCTCCGCCTGTTCCTCGGCGGCCAGCCGTTCTTCCTCGGCCTCCAGATCGTCGAACAGGGCGTCTTCTTCGGAACGGTATCCGGGCATCGTTTCACTCTTTGCGGCAGGGCTCGTCTGTCGAGCGCCATATCGGCTCTGGCTGTCGTCAAATCAAGACGGTCTCGACTATTGCAAAAGGCGGGAAACCACTTGCGCCGTGTAATCGACCGTCGGCACGATGCGGGCATAGTTGAGCCTCGTCGGGCCGATGACACCCACCGCGCCGATGATGCGCTGGCTCGAATCCCGATAGGGGGCGACGACGACGGAGGAGCCGGACAGGGAAAACAGCTTGTTTTCCGAGCCGATGAAGATCTTCACCCCCTCCCCCTCTTCCGCCAGTTGCAGCAACTGCATCGTGCCCTCGCGGCTTTCCAATTCGCCAAAGAGATGCCGCAGGCGGTCCATCTCGGCGGCACCACCGGAGCCGTCGACCGCATCGAACAGGTTGGCACGTCCGCGCACGATGAGTTGCGGCTCGGCGTTCGCCCCGGCACCGGCCCATACGGCAAGACCCTGATCGACGAGGGATTGGGCCACTTCGTCCAGTTCGGCGCGGGCCGACTTCATCTGGTCGGCAATCGCCTTGCGCGCTTCCGACAACGTGCGGTTGGCGACATGGGCGTTCAGAAAGTTGGAGGCCTGCGTCAGCGTGGAGGCGCTCATGCCGGGGGGCAGGTCCACGATGCGGTTTTCAACCAGCCCCTGTTCGCCCACCATCACCACCAGCGCCTTGGTCGGCTCCAGCCGCAGGAACTCGATATGGCGCAGCCGCACATCGGCCTTGCCCGCGATTACCAGCCCCGCGCCGGATGTAAGCCCCGACAGCATGGAGGATGCTTCGCGCAGCAGGGATTCCACCGTGTGGCCGGATGCCGCCGCCCGGGCCTGGCTTTCGATGGAGGCGCGCTCATCCCCCGTGAGGCTGCCTAGTTCGAGCAGGCCGTCGACGAAATAGCGCAGCCCCTGTTGCGTCGGCAGACGACCGGCGGAGACGTGGGGCGCATAGATCAGCCCGAGATGTTCCAGATCCGCCATGACGTTGCGGATGGAGGCCGGCGACAGCGATTGGGAAAGCTGCCGTGACAGGGTGCGGGAACCCACCGGCGTGCCGGCGGCCAGATAGGTTTCCACGATATGGCGGAATATCTCGCTGGAGCGGTCGTCGAGGGTGCTGAAATGTGGAATGTCGGGGGGTGCCATGGCCGCCAATATAGTGCCTGCGATGGACGTTGGAAGCGTGTCACGTTACCAGCGATCCAAACAGTTACGGGACAAGCCCCATGCGACCTTCCAAACGCGCGCCCGATGCGATGCGCGCCGTCACGCTCGAACGCAATTTCTCCAAACACGCGGAAGGCTCCTGCCTCGTGAAGATGGGCGACACCCATGTACTGTGCACGGCCTCGCTGGAAGAGCGGGTGCCGCCGTGGTTGCGGGGCAAGGGCCAGGGCTGGGTGACGGCGGAATACGGCATGCTGCCCCGCGCAACGGGCTCGCGGATGCGGCGGGAATCGGCCAATGGCAAGCAGTCCGGCCGGACGCAGGAAATCCAGCGCCTCATCGGGCGTTCCCTGCGGGCTGTGGTCGATATGAAGGCGCTGGGCGAGCAGCAGATCAGCATCGACTGCGATGTCATTCAGGCCGACGGCGGCACGCGCACCGCGTCGATTACCGGCGCTTGGGTGGCGCTGCACGATTGCCTGAAATGGATGGAAGCGCGCTCCATGGTGGGCGGCGACGTGTTGACCGACCATCTGGCGGCGATCTCCTGCGGCATCTACAACGGCACGCCCGTGCTCGATCTCGACTACGACGAGGATTCCGAAGCGGAGACCGACGCCAACTTCGTGATGACGGGCTCCGGCGGCATCGTGGAGATACAGGGCACCGCCGAAGGCGCGCCGTTTTCGCGCGACGAATTTTCCGCGCTGATGGACCTGGCCGAGAAAGGTATCGGCGAACTGGTCGATTATCAGAAGATGGCGGTTGCCTGACCCATGCGGGCGCTCGACACGAAGAACATCGTCCTCGCCACCCACAATGCCGGCAAGCTGGCCGAAATGCGCCAGCTTTGCGAGCCGTTCGGGCTGCGCCTGACCAGCGCCGCCGACCACGACCTGCCGGAACCGCCGGAAGACGGCACCACCTTCGAGCAGAACGCCTACACCAAGGCATATGCTGCCGCGACGGCCACGGGCATGGTAGCGCTGTCCGACGATTCCGGCCTGTGCGTCGATGCGCTGGACGGCGATCCGGGGGTCTATACCGCCGACTGGGCGGAGCGGCCCGACGGGTTGCGCGACTTTTCCAAGGCCATGGAGAAGGTTGAGCGCGCCTTGAACGAAGTCGGGTTGGACCCATCCGACACGTCTGCCCGCAAGGCGTCGTTCAACGCCACCATGTGCCTGTGCTGGCCGGACGGGCACGCAGAATATTTCAAGGGCGTCGCTTCCGGCACGCTCGTTTGGCCTCCACGGGGCGAGAGCGGGCACGGTTACGACCCGGTTTTTCAGCCGGACGGTCACGAGCGCACGTTCGGCGAAATGACGGCCGAGGAGAAGCACGGCTGGAAACCGGGTGACACAAACGCCCTGTCCCACCGCGCCAGGGCGGTCAAGGCGTTCGCCGAGGCCATGCTGGGCGAGCCGAAGTGAGCGTGAACGCCGTCAACAACGACGACGGCACCCCCGGCTTCGCCGTCTATGTCCACTGGCCGTTCTGTGCCGCCAAGTGCCCTTACTGCGACTTCAATTCTCACGTGCGCCACACCGCGCCGGACCAGACCCGCTTCGCTGCCGCTTTTGCCCGCGAAATCGCGCACATGGCGGCCATGCAGCCGGGGCGCACGGTCACATCCATCTTCTTCGGCGGCGGTACGCCTTCGTTGATGGAACCGGCGACGGTGGAGACCATCCTGCGAACGATCCACGATGCGTGGACCGTGCCGGACGGGATCGAGATCACGATGGAAGGCAACCCATCGTCTGCCGATGCGGGGCGGTTTGCAGGCTATCGCGCGGCAGGCGTGAACCGGCTGTCGCTGGGGGTGCAGTCGCTGGACGATGCGCAGCTGAAATTTCTCGGGCGGCTGCACGACGCGGCAGAGGCTCGTGCGGCCATCGACATGGCCCGTTCGACGTTTCCGCGCCTGTCGTTCGACATGATCTACGCCCGCCCGCACCAGACCACTGGTCAGTGGCGCGCGGAATTGAACGAGGCAATCGACCTCGCCGCCGACCATCTCTCGCTCTACCAGCTGACCATCGAACAAGGCACGCCATTCTTCGATCTGCACCGAAAGGGTCGTATTCCGGTGCCGGATGCGGACCACGCCGCCGATCTCTACGAATTGACGCAGGAGATCACGACCGAGCGCGGCCTGCCCGCCTATGAGATTTCCAACCACGCCGTGCCGGGCAGCGAAAGCCGCCACAACCTCACCTACTGGCGCTCCGGCGCATGGGCGGGCATCGGCCCCGGTGCCCACGGGCGCCTCGACATGAACGACGGGCGCCGCGCCACCGCCAACGAGCGCAACCCGGAAGCTTGGCTTTCGCTGGTGGAGCAACAAGACCACGGAATGGTCGCCAACGACGCCTTGCCGCTGGAAGACCATGCCGACGAGATGCTGCTGATGGGCCTGCGCCTGCGCGAAGGTCTGAACGTGGCGCGCTATCACGACCTGACCGGCCAGAGCCTCGACTCGGGCCGCATCGCGGATCTCACCGGCTACGGCATGGTGGAGCGGATGGAGAACGGACGGCTGCGCGCCACGCAGGCCGGCTCGCTCGTGCTCGACGCCGTGATCGCCGATCTGGCAGCGTGATGGCGACCTTTACGATCCGTGCGCAAACCTTCACCGCACCCGTGTTGGAACCGGCCCTCTATATCGTCGCCACGCCCATCGGCAATCTGGGCGACATCACCCTGCGCGCCCTCGACGTGCTGGCGGGGGCTGACGTCATAGCCTGCGAGGACACGCGCACAACCGGTGTGCTGCTGTCGCGCTACGGGATCGGCACCGACAAGGTCTCCTACACTGAACACAACGCCGACAATCGCGGGCCGGACCTGTTGCGCCAGATCGGCGAAGGCCGCGCGGTGGCTCTGGTGTCGGACGCGGGCACGCCGCTGGTGTCCGACCCCGGGGCTCGGCTGGTGGCGGCGGCGGTGGACGCCGGTGTCGTGGTGGTGCCCATTCCCGGCGCGGCGGCTCCAGTTTCAGCGCTGGTAGGCAGCGGTTTGAGTGATGGCGATTTCCGCTTCTGCGGTTTTCTGCCCTCCAAGGCCAAGGCCCGCGCAGACCGTCTGGAAGTACTTTCCACCGACGATGCGACGCTGGTTTTCTTCGAAAGCCCCGCGCGCATTGCCGACAGCGTGGCAGCCATGCGCGATGCATTCGGCGACCGCCCCGCCACCGTGGCCCGCGAAATGACGAAGTTGCACGAGACCTTTCATCGCGGAACGCTCTCTGCGCTGCAAACCGAATTCGCCTCCATGGAGCGGGTGCGGGGCGAAATCGTCGTGGTCGTTTCCGGCGCGCAGGCGGACGCCATGTCGGACGCCGATGTCGATGCCGCCTTGCAGGTTGCGCTCGCCTCCATGCGGACCAAGGACGCCGCTGCCCATGTGGCCGATCTGACGGGCCGCTCGAAATCCGACCTCTACGCACGGGCGCTGGAGTTGAAGTCGTGAGCACGATCAAACGGCAGGCCGCCTTCGCCAGAGGGCTGGAAGCGGAAACCGCCGCCGCCCGCCATCTCCGCGCTCTAGGCTACGAGATCGCCGAACAGCGCTACAAGACGAAATCCGGCGAGGTCGATATCATCGCCCGCAAGGACGATGTGATCCTATTCGTGGAGGTAAAGGCCCGCAAGACAATGACCGACGCGCTCGATTCAGTCTCCGTCTCCTCCCAACGACGCATCGAGGCCGCGGGACGTGACTGGATCGCCGGACAGCCGGACGCGCACATGTTGAGTTGGCGCAACGACGTGATCGCCATCGTGCCGGACGAACCGGTGCAGCATTTCGAGAATGTGTGGTGACGCGAGGCGTCACGCGCTCTAAATCGCCCGCAATGCCTGACGGAACCAGCCCCATGACCGAACTCACCATCGCCGTCCAGATGGACCATATCTCCACCGTTCAGATCACCGGCGACAGCACATTCGCGCTGATGCTGGAGGCGCAGGCCCGCGGGCACACGCTGTGGCATTACGAGGTCGGGTCGCTGGCCATGCGCGACGGGGTGGTGAGCGCGATGGGTGCGCCGGTCAAAGTCGCCGACGAGAAGGGCCGCCATTACGAACTGGCCGACGAGACGCGCCGCGACCTGTCGGAATTCGACGTGGTACTGATGCGGCAGGATCCGCCGTTCCACATGGGCTACATTACGGCCACGCATCTGCTGGAGCGCATTCATCCGGCTACGCTTGTCGTCAACAACCCGGCGGAAGTCCGCAATGCGCCGGAAAAAATCTTCGTTACCGACTATCCCGACCTGATGCCCGAAACGCTGATTACCCGCGATGCCGCGCAGATCCGCGCGTTCCGTGAGGAGTTTTCCGACATCATCGTCAAACCGCTTTACGGCAATGGCGGCGCGGGGGTGTTCCGCATCCGCGACGGGGACCAGAACCTGTCGTCCCTGCTGGAACTGTTCGAGGCGCAATATGACGGCGAGCCGTATATCGCCCAACGCTATCTTTCCGAAGTGCGCAAGGGCGACAAGCGCATCATCCTGATCGACGGCGAGGCCGTGGGCGCGATCAACCGCATTCCCGGCGAGGACGAGGCGCGCTCCAACATGCATGTGGGCGGGCGGGCCGAGAAGATCGATATCACCGACCGGGAGCGCGAAATCTGCGCCCGTATCGGGCCGGAGCTGAAGCGGCGCGGTTTCATCTTCGTGGGCATCGATGTGATCGGCGACGTGATGACGGAAATCAACGTCACCTCCCCCACCGGCATCCGCGAGGTGAAGCGCTTCGGCGGGGCCGATATCGCGGCCCTGTTCTGGGATGCGGTGGAGGCAGCCCGCGCCTAATCACATCCAGCGCACCACGCCGATGACGGCGGATGCCATGTAGAAGAATTGCAGCGCGAAAAACGCCCAGCGCCGGTCGATGACGGCCCAGCCTGCGAACAGGGCGGCGGAGACGAACAGCAGCGAAAAACCGAGCACTTCGTTGCCCGTGTTGGATGCGATGAGCAGCGCATAGACCATCGCCGAGACCGAGCCCGCCACCTCGAAGAATGTCACCCATTTGTTGCGAACCATCCGGCGCGACCTGCATGTTCCTGAATTGTTCTTGACAATCCCTTCTGTCTGAGTCGTCATAGGACAACGGACGGGGTTTTGTTACCGCTTTAAATTTGGCGGGTTTTCGGAGAGACATCATGGTCTCACGCTGCACCACAATCGCCTTTCAGGGCATTCAGGCCGTGCCGGTCGACGTGCAGGTGATGGTCGGCCCAGGCAAGATGGGCATGCAGATCGTCGGGCTGGCCGACAAGGCCGTCTCGGAGGCCCGCGAGCGGGTGCAGTCCGCCATTCACGCTTCCGGCCTCGCCATGCCGCCCAAGCGCGTGACGGTGAACCTCGCGCCCGCCGATCTGCCCAAGGAAGGCAGCCATTACGACCTGCCCATTGCCCTTGCCCTGATGGCTGCGCTGGGTGCGCTGCCCGGCGATGCACTGGAAGATTACGTGGTGATGGGCGAACTGGCGCTGGATGGCACGGTCGCGCCCGTCGCCGGGGCCCTGCCCGCCGCTATCGGTGCCAATGCGCTTGGCAAGGGGCTTATCTGCCCTGCAGCCAGCGGGTCGGAAGCGGCTTGGGCGGACCCGGAAATGGACGTGCTGGCCCCACGCTCGCTGATCGGCATGGCCAATCATTTCAAGGGCGTCGCCAAATTGGCGCGGCCGGAACCGAAAGTGCGCGACCGGGTCGACGATTCCGGCGACCTGTCCGACATTCGCGGGCAGGAAACGGCCAAGCGGGCGCTGGAAGTGGCGGCGGCGGGCGGACACAATCTCGTTCTTGTCGGTCCGCCCGGGTCCGGCAAGTCCATGCTGGCCTCGCGCCTGCCCACCATCCTGCCGCCGCTGACACCGAAGGAATTGTTGGAAGTCTCCATGATCGCGTCCATTGCGGGCACGATCGCCGACGGCAAACTGTCGTCTGCCCGTCCCTTTCGCGCGCCGCATCATTCGGCTTCCATGGCGGCGATGGTGGGCGGCGGCATTCGCGCCAAGCCCGGCGAAGTGTCGATGGCCCATAACGGTGTGCTGTTTCTCGACGAGTTTCCCGAGTTCTCGCCGCAGGTGCTCGATTCCCTGCGCCAACCGCTGGAAACCGGCGAAACCGTCATCGCCCGCGCCAACCACCGCGTTTCCTACCCGTCGCGCATGCAGCTGGTTGCAGCGATGAACCCGTGCCGCTGCGGCATGGCCGGAGAGCCGGGCCATACTTGCCGCCGCGGCGAACGCTGCGCTGCCGATTATCAGGCCCGCATTTCCGGCCCTCTGATGGACCGCATCGACCTGCGCGTGGAGGTGCCCGCCGTCACGGCCGCCGATCTCATCCGCCCGAACGCCAGCGAAAGCAGCGTGGACGTGGCTGCGCGCGTGGCGCGGGCGCGGCAGGTGCAGCGAGACCGCTATGCCGGGTTAGGCCTGTCGACCAGTACCAATGCGGACGCATCCAACACGATCATCGAACGGGTCGCCGCGCCGGATGCTGCGGGTGCCCGCCTGTTGCAGGAAGCGGCCGACGCAATGCGCTTTTCCGCCCGGGGCTACCATCGCATCCTCAAGGTCGCGCGCACGCTGGCGGATCTCGACGGGGCGGTGTCCGTGGGGCGCATCCATCTGGCCGAAGCGATTTCCTACCGTATGGCCGGCGAGCGGCTGGCGCAGACGGCCTAGTGTGCAAAGGCCTTGGCCGCGCATGGACGAAACCGGGTTAAGACGCCATAAACCTTCACGGCACGAGACCGCGCCGCCGGTGACGGTTTGTAAACCGCGCAGTCCCACCGTGCGCGGATGACCGTTACCCTCGCCACACCCGCTCCGCCCCCGCCGCCGCAATCCACCGGCCTGCGTGCAAAACCCCGCAAGCGACGCGACGGCCGTTTCGCCGTGCGCTCTCACTCGCCGCAATCGCGTCATCGGGGCGCGGTGACGATCTGGATCGTGGCGCGGCGCCTGTGCGGCTGTGCCAGTTTCCTGGCGCTCATGCTGCGGCTCGACACGCCGGTCTTCTCTGCCAGCGCGTTCGGATTGGGCATCCTGTGCCTGGCACTGGCAGTCCAGCGGGTGCGCAAGGCATTGCCGGAGAGTGCGGACGAGTTGAGCGAACGGTTCGAGGCCCTCGCGCAGCGCATGGAAAGCATGGAAGTCGCCGGCTGGGCGACCCGTGAAAGCGAGGATATCCACCGTTCGCTTGCCGAAGCTTTCGGCGACGTGGTCCTCCACCGCAATGGGTCCGGGGCCGTCACATTCACAAACAACACTGCGCGCGCCCTCTTTGCCGGCACCGTGCCCATTCCAGCGGTGGACCAGACCGCAGGCTCCCACGGGCAGACGCGTATCGTGCGCGTTCAAACGCCAACGGGCGAAAAAATCTTCCGCTGGGGTGACGTGCCCTCCGCCGATCCCGTGACCGGCGAGCCGGGCATCCGCAGTTTCGGGCGCGACATCACCGCCGAACGTCGTGACCGGGCCGCGCTTGAAACCGCACTGCACAAGGTGCGCGCCGCCTCCCACGAACGCGACCGGGTGCTGGCCATGGTCGGCCACGACCTGCGAGCCCTGCCGCCAATATCGTCGGTCTGGCCGACTGGCTGGCCGACACCGGCCTTACCCCGGCACAGACGGACCATGTGGATACGATCCGCGCCGCCGCGCGCCAGCAGCTCGATCTGGTCGACGACGTGCTGACGGAGGCTGCCGCCAATCGTTCCAGCGCCGCGTTGCGCCCCGAACCGGTCGACCTGCGGGTTCTGGTGGAAGGGGTTGCACGAACGCTGGCACCGAAGGCGTGCGACCTCGCCTTCACCACCCGCGTCGCGCCAAACGTGGCGGCGACCGTCATGTTGGATGGTGCGCGGCTGCGCCAGGTTCTCCTCAATCTGGCGGGGAACGCCGTCAAGTTCACCGGATCGGGCGGGGTTTCGATCGAATTGTGCGCCTCCGACAAGGGTATCGCCATGGCCGTTACCGATTCGGGACCGGGCATTCCCGCCTCCGAACGAGACACGATCTTCCGCGATTTCGTCCGTTCGGAAACGGCAAAAGGCACCGAGGGCAACGGGCTTGGCCTCGCCATTGCAAAAGACTGGGTCGAGGCCATGGGTGGCACCTTGCGGTCTCGCACAATCGAGTGTCGGCACACGGTTCGAGGCCTTCATTCCCGTTGCCAATGCCACCCGCAAGGCGCCGCGCGCCAACCGGCGCGGTACGGTGGGTCTTGCAATGTACGATCATCCCGCACGGCACGCGCTGGCCGCCGTACTGACGGATCTCGGTTATTCGGCTCTTGTCATCGAAGACGAGGCCCAGGTCGCGCAATGCGGGTGCATCATCGGCAACGATCTGCCCATCGCCAACCGGGCCGTACCACGCATCGTCATGCAGAACGGCGAGGATGACGGGTCTGCCCGCCATTGGCTGAAATGGCCCGTACGCCTCGCGACCCTCGACAAGATCGTCATGGAGGCCTGCGGCGGCAACGTGGAACGCGGTCGCTACCGCATCCTTCTGGTGGAAGACGACCCCATCGCCGCGACCCTGACGCGCCGGGCCCTGCTGGCGGCGGGCCACAGGGTGAGCGCCGTGGAGACGCTGGCAGCCGGACGCTCTGCGCTCGCTGCAGCGACCTTCGACGCCGTGCTGGTGGACGGCACGTTGTCGGACGGGGACGGCATTGCGTTCATCGCCCAACAGCTCGAAGCCGGACGGACGGATGCGCGCATCGTCCTGCTGAGCGCCGACACGTCGCCCGAACGCAAAGCAGCCGCTCTTGCTGCAGGGGCAAGCGGGGTTTCCACGAAACCGCTCGATACCGATCGGCTGGACGATCTGCTGGGCAGACGTGAACCGAAGGGGGAAACCGCCGAACCCGAACGGGCTCGCCCGGCGTTGCAACTGGTTTCGGGCTAGGCTGGCCGAACGCTCGGCCACACCCTGTCGCGGTCACGACGCCCATGGCATAGAGGCATTGCGCCCCCTTTCGCGACGCCCTCACACCCCATGGCCGATTTGCCTCCGACCGCAGTTCCCAGACCCCTCGGTCGCCTTGGCGGGCTGACGACGCGGTTCGCTGCCAGCGAACAGGAGATAGAGGCCGCATTGCGGCTGCGTCATGCCGTTTTCATCGAGGAAATGGGTGCCCGCCCATCCTTCGGCGACGGTGGTATCGAACGGGACGCCCATGATGCCCATTGCCGCCATCTGCTGGTTTTCGATGGCGGGGAAGTCGTCGGCACATACCGGATCGTCTCCGCCATTGCCGACGACGCCACGGCGCGGTTCTATTCGGCGAGCGAGTATGATCTTGCACCTTTGCTGAAAGCCTGCAGAGACCGTCCCGTGATGGAGTTCGGGCGCTCCTGCATCGCCCGGCCCTACCGGACCCGGCGCACGATGGAACTGCTTTGGCACGGTGCCTGGGCCACGGCGGTGGCGGACGATGTCGCGCTCATGTTCGGCTGCGCCTCCCTGCCGGGCTGCAACCTGCAGGACCACGAGGAAGCGTTTGCCTGGCTTGCCAGAAACGCCCTGCTGCCACCGGACCGGGATTGCCCACCGGCACTGGAAGGGACGGACATGCGCGCTGCGCGTGCCGAGACTTCCGCCCGCTCCTTTGCGCGGCTACCACCGGTCGTCAAAGGCTACCTCCGGCTCGGCGCGAAAGTGGCGTCCCACGCGGTGCGCGATGTGGCGTTCGGTACCACCGATGTGCTGATCGTTCTCGACGTTTCCACGATCGCACCACGATATCTGGCCCATTACGGCCGGCAGGCGACGCGGTTTGCCGTCTAGCCTGTGGTGTTCGCCCGTTCGATCGGCGCATTCGATGGTCGTCGTGACGCGCCGCTGGTAGGGTCGGCATCGATCCTGTCCAATGCCAGCGCCCGCGATGTCCGATTCTCCCACGCCGATGATGGCGCAGTATATCGAGATCAAGGCGGCCAATCCCGGCTCGCTCCTGTTCTACCGCATGGGCGATTTCTACGAGCTGTTCTTCGGCGATGCGGAGATCGCGGCCCGGGCGCTCGGCATCACGCTGACGAAGCGCGGAAAGCATGCAGGCGACGACATTCCCATGTGCGGCGTGCCGGTCCATGCCGCCGACGACTACCTGCAAAAGCTGATCCGCCTCGGGCACCGGGTTGCCGTTTGCGAGCAGATGGAAGACCCTGCTGAGGCGAAGAAGCGCGGCTCGAAATCCGTGGTGAAACGCGATGTCATCCGCCTCGTCACCCCCGGCACGATTACCGAGGAAAAGCTGCTGGAACCGGGCCGCGCCAACTCGCTGGCGGCGGTCGCCCGGGTGCGGGACGATTGGGCGGTGGCCAGCCTCGACATTTCCACCGGCGCGTTTCGCGTGGCGCAGGCCGACGCAACCCAGCTTTCGGCGACGCTTTCTCGGTTCGAACCGAGCGAAATCATCGTCGGCGAAAGCATTGCAGGCGACGGGATATTCCGCGCTGCCAGCGATGCGGTGGACGCCGCCATCGAACCGCGCCCGGATAGCGACTTCGACAGCGGGCGTGCCGAGGCGGTCATCACCGGCTTTTACAAAATAGCTTCGGTAGACGCCTTCGGCCCGTTCGAGCGCGTGGAGCTCGCAGCCCTGGCCGCCGCGCTTACATATGTCGGCGCTACCCAAAAGGGTGCGCGCCCCGCCCTGATGGCGCCCACACGCGACGGTGCCGACCGGCACATGAGCATAGACGCCGCAACGCGGGCCAATCTGGAACTCGTGCGGCGGTTGGACGGGGACCGGGTTGGCAGTCTTCTGACAACCATCGACCGCACGGTCAGCGGTCTCGGTGCGCCGGTTGCTGGCCGAACGCCTGACCGCGCCGTCCATCGAACTGGCGCAGATCGACGGTCGCCACGAGGACGTCTCCGCCCTGCTGGCAGCTGAAAGCCAGCGCGAACGCCTGCGCAAGGTGTTGCGCGGTGCCGCCGACATGCCCCGCGCCCTGTCGAGACTTTCGCTGGAACGAGGTGGTCCGCGCGACCTGGCGGCGCTGGCAGCAGGGCTCAAAGCCGCGCTTGCCGCCTGCGACGCGCTTGGCGACAGCGTCGGCAGCGCCAATGTTCTCGGCCATATCGATATCTGCCGAGCGATCCCGAAGGCGCTGGCCGACATGCTCGACGCTGCGCTATCGGAAGACTTGCCCTTGCAGGCGCGGGACGGCGGCTTCATCGCCGAGCGCTACGACGCCAAGCTGGACGAGCAACGCGACCTTTCCCGCAACGCGCGCGGCGTCATTGCGCAGTTGCAGTCCCGCTATGCGGAGGCCACGGGCGTTAAGAGCCTGCGGGTGCGGCACAACAACGTGCTGGGCTATTTCATCGAAGTCACGGCGGCCAATGCAGCTGCGTTGCAGGCCGATACCGGAACCTTCATCCACCGGCAGACCATGGCGTCCGCCATGCGGTTCACCACGGCGGAACTCGCGGAACTGGAAACGAAGGTCGCCAACGCCGCCGGGCTGGTTCTGACGATCGAAATGGACCACTTCACCGCGCTCACCCGGGCAGCTCTGGCGGAAGCGGAGGTCTTGCGGACCATTGCAGCCGCGCTGGCGGAACTGGACGTGGCAGCAGCCTTGGCCGAACTGGCATCCGAACAGGGCTATTGCCGCCCCATCATGGACGACAGCCTCGCCTTCGAGATCGTCGCCGGTCGTCACCCGGTGGTGGAACAGGCTCTGCGACGCGATGCGGGGCACCCGTTCGTCGCCAACGATTGCCAACTCGGAGACGCATCATCGCAGGCCGGAAATATCCGCCTCCTGACCGGGCCGAACATGGGCGGTAAGTCCACCTACCTGCGGCAGAACGCTCTGATCGCCGTGATGGCGCAGATGGGTTCCTTCGTTCCCGCCGGATCGGCGCGGATCGGCATCGTCGACGCTCTTTTTTCCCGCGTCGGCGCGGCGGACGATCTGGCCCGGGGACGGTCCACCTTCATGGTGGAAATGGTGGAGACGGCGGCGATCCTGAACCGCGCCGGAGGTCGGGCACTGGTCATTCTGGACGAAATCGGACGCGGCACGGCGACCTTCGACGGGCTCTCGATCGCATGGGCCGCGTTGGAGCATCTGCACGAGGTAAACGGCTGCCGCACCCTGTTCGCCACGCATTTTCACGAACTGACCGCGCTGTCCGCGAAGCTCGACCGCCTCGCCAACCTGACCATGCGGGTGAAGGAATGGAAGGGTGACGTGGTGTTTCTCCACGAGGTGGGCGGAGGAACTGCGGATCGGTCCTACGGCATTCAGGTCGCTCGGCTTGCCGGGCTACCGGAGGCCGTGGTGGAGCGCGCCCGCGCAGTGCTGGACCAACTGGAAGAAGGCGCACGGGAAACAGGTGCCGACCGGCTGGTGGACGATCTGCCATCTGTTCAGCGCAACGCCCGTGCCGACGCGGCGGGGCCATTCCGCGGTCGAGATGGCTTTGCACGATCTGGCACCGGACGGCCTGACGCCGATGCAGGCGCTTGAGGAGCTGTATCGCCTCAAGGGCTTGCTCGAAGGCTAGCGCGCAGAGAAAAACCCCGCCGACATCGCTGTCGACGGGGTTCTAACCCGCTTTCGATCAGAGCATCCGGGGGAGGAACCGGAGAACCTGTCGAGGGAGACGCCACGGGGTCCATCGGGAGGGAGAGGACCGGGTGACGGGGGTTGCCAAACCGGCGCGCGGTACGCGCAGCCGGTTCGGGATGGTTACAGGCCTCAGGCCGCTTTCTGGCCGTAGGGCCACATTTTCGCAGCCTGCTCGCGAGCAGCTTCCATACCGTCGCCAAGCACTTCGCGGGTTGTACCGGCAGCGTTACGGACTTCGGCGATGTTAGCCGAGGTGT
Source organism: uncultured Alphaproteobacteria bacterium (assembly GCA_963711195.1). Lineage (GTDB taxonomy): Bacteria > Pseudomonadota > Alphaproteobacteria > Rhizobiales > Rhizobiaceae > Pseudahrensia. Next base: position 236,237 of record CAVQDK010000007.1, on the reverse strand, counting down.
TCTCACGGACGTAGTCGGTCTGAATGCGGACGGCTTCGGACACGGACTGTGCATTGGCCAGTTTCTCGACCGTGGTCAGCGCGCGGTTGACGTTTGCGTGGGCAATGCGGGCCATGCCACCGAGGACGGAGACGTAGCCGCCGACGACTTTCGTCATGGCGTTTTCCAGCGTGTCGTTGACGGTCTCGGAGCCTTCGTAGAGCGCGTCGGAGCGGTCTTTGGCGGTTGCAGCGGAGCGGCGAACGAATTCGCGGGTGCCTTCGGCAACCTTGTCGGCTGCGTTCGATGCCACCGAGCGGGCGTCTGTTGCGGTCGCTTTGACGTCGGCTTTGACGTCGGAGATTTTGGTTTCGGATTTGATGTTCGTTTTGGTCGTGGCCATGATATCCATCCTTGCTATGAAGCTATGGTATTGAGTGTTCCGGCCGGGTGTGGCCCGGTTACAGACCCTATTTATGACGCAGCGCGGCATTTGCAAGTAGCGAAGACGTCTTACGTAAACGTCAAACAGATTTTTTTGATATCAACCTATTGATATGACATGGAAAGAAAATTTCATGATGACCCTTAAAAGTCGCATCAGTACCGAGATTGCTGCAGTGCGGCAGGAAGCCGTGGCGCGGTTTGGCGGGTGAACTTAACCTATCGCCGCTGGAAGAGCAGCGTCTTGCCGCCCTGGCGCGGATCAAGCGGGTGGCCGTCGGCGCGCTGGTCGCGTGCCTCGCCATCTTCGTCGCCGCGCGGTTGGCCTACGACATTCACCCGGCGTTCGGCTTTCTGGCGGCGGCCGCCGAAGCCGCCGCGATCGGCGGGCTCGCGGACTGGTATGCGGTGGTCGTGCTGTTTCGCCACCCGATGGGCCTGAAACTGCCCCATACCGCGATCATCCCGGCCAATCAGGCCCGAATTGGTGACAACCTTGGCTCGTTCCTGCGCGACAATTTTCTCGATGAGACGACAGTCAAACGCGAGTTGAAGGAGATCGACTTTGCCGACCACGTATCGCGGTGGCTGGGCGACCCGGAACGGGCGCAGGCCCTGTCCGCCTTCGCCGTGCGGCTGGTGCCGGACGTGCTGGACGCCATCGAGGAGACCGGGTTTCGGGATTTTGCCGCCCGCGAGATCACCCGGCAGATGCAGCGCACGGAAGTGGCCCCCATCGCGACGCGGCTGATCGATTCCTTCGCCCATGACGGGCGCTATCAGGGGCTTCTCGACGAGGTGTTCGATGCCATGCAGAAGGTGATGCAGGACGAGGCGTTCCTTACCACGCTGCAAAAGCAGGTCGGCAGCGAATTGCCCACCGTACTCTACGTGCTGCAGGCCGACACCGTCATCGTGAAGCGGATCGTCAAATCCGCCGGTTCACTGCTGGATGACATCCGAAGAGATCCCGACCATCCGTTGCGCGACGAGTTTTCCGAACTGTTCCTCGGCTACGTGGAGCGGATGAAGACGTCGCAGAAGCTTTGCCCGCCGCGTCGAACGCCTCAAACAGGACATCCTGGCCCGCCCCGAGCTGGTCAGCATTGCCGACGATGCCTGGGACGGGCTGCGCCGCTACGTGATGCGCGATCAGGAAAAGCTGGGCCGTGAACTGGGCACCATGCTGCAGGGTCTTGCCCGCATGCTGGCCCGGGAGGAGCGGCTGGCCAACGACATCAACCGTGGCCTGCGCCGCGTCATCTCTGCCATGGTGGCCGAAAACCGACAGGCCGTTTCGACCTTCGTGTCGGAACAGGTGAAGGGGTGGGACTTCAGGCAACTCGTCACCCTGATCGAGGCCAATGTGGGCCGCGACCTGCAATTCATCCGCTTCAACGGCATGATCGTCGGCGGGTTGGCAGGGCTGCTGCTGCACGCATTCGACGTGACGATCTTGCCTTGAGCGCAGCGGAAGCCGCACTCTGGTTTCTTTTGGGAGACTTGATCCATGGCAGACGACAACAACACCGGCCCGTTCTTCGAGGCGTTCTCCAATTTCGGGCGCAACCTGCGCCTGCCGCAGGTGACCGTGGCGGACGTGATGGACCATCACTCCAAGAACATCGCCGCCATGCAGGAGGCTGCGGCCAATGCCACGCAAGCCGGTCAGGATGTCATGGGCGCTCAGCGCGCGGCGCTGGAAGACGCGCTCGCCGACATTCGCGGCATGGTCGACACCGCCCGCGAAGGCGGCATGAACCGAGATACGGCCCGCGATCTGGTGGCCGAGCAGATGGAATTCGCCAAACGCTCCTTCGAGGCGACGATCGCCACCACCACGAAGACGGTGGAATCGGTGCGCGACGTGAACGCCAAGAACATGGAGCTGCTGAAGGGCCGTGTGAAAGACAGCATCGAGGACGTGCGCGAAAGCATGGAGCGCGACGGAGACTGAAACGTCTTGCTGCGCTGCATCTTACTCGAGTAGCACAGTCCGGTCCGCCAATCAGGTCGCTCGGTACGGCGACCTGATCAAATTGCGACCTGGCGAACGCCAGCCCGCAGCATCATCGCGTCGGCGCCCAGCAAATTGGCGATGAACTCCTCGACCCGCTGCGCTTCCCCGTCGCGCGCAGCAAGGTCGAGAGGTGTGCGGTTGTCGAAGACCCGCCATCGGGTACGAAGCCAGGTATCCGCCTCATCACGCCCGAAGGCCTGTTCAGCGAGTTCCATGATACGGGCACGCGTGTGGTTTGTGCGGGCATGTGGCTCTTCCGGCAGACGGTTGATGGAGCAAGTCAAAACCTACTGTCATCTCCTGGCAAACCAATTCGGCGACTTGTCCACATATCCACAGGCACCATTTCGATGGCGAAATTCTAGAGCGCGCTGCGGGCCGCCGTCGTGAGGGCGTGGTGCAACGAACCTGCGCTGGAACGTGGGCCGAGCACGGTCATGCGCTTTCCCGCTGCGTGGCACATCAGGAAGACGCCAAGATGATCGACGAGGGTGCGCGTGGCGTGGCCGGCGCGCATGGCGCGAATGTCGAGCATGGTCAGCCGTTCCATGACGGCGTTCACCCCCGGCCCTTCCAATACGAACCGCGCCCAGCCGCCGGTCTGTTCCGTAATCGAACCGGCGGTCTTGAACGCCTTCTTCAGGCCTGCGGCAAGGTCCTCGTGGGTGTCGGTAGGCGCTTGCACGAACCACTGGTCCGGTGCCGTCCAGAGGATCGAATACGGATCGCCCGTCGCCATACGACCGGGTTTCGGCAACGCCATACCGAACCGCTTCTCCACGGCGCGCGCGAACTGGTCGTCCTTGCCTCGCCGCATGGCAAGGGACGCAAGGGCCAGGGTGTCGTCCTCGATGATCTTCAGCCCGTCGAACGTTTCGACGACGGGGTCGCGGTTCCCGAGCGCGGTCAGATGTATGAAGATCAGCCACGCTGGCGCACCCCTTCCGGATCGTAGAAGTGCGTCGGGACGACTTCGACCTCGACGTCGTGGCCAGTCAGCGGTGATACCGCCCGGACGACCTCGCCCACTCGCTCGCGCCCGCCATCCAGATAACCGAGACCGATGGCGTGACCGAGGGTGGGAGACCAGCATACGGAGGTCACATGGCCTTCGTCATTGGCCACGACAGCATCCGCGCCGCTGGCCACGAAATGCGCCCCGGCAACGAGCGTGGCGGTCCGGTCGACGGGCCGGATGCCGACCAGAGCCGGCGTGTCCGGCCCGACCATGGCGTCGCGTTGGGCCAGCACCACGCCGAAGGAATCCTTCTTCGTGGAGACCATCCGGCCAAGACCGATATGGTCCGCTGTCGCCATGCCGTTCAATTCGTTGGCGGTGACGTGGCCCTTCTCGATGCGGAGCACGTTCAGCGCTTCCAGCCCGTATGGCACCACGTCGAACTCCTCGCCTGCTTCCATCAGCCGTCGCATCATCGCATCGCCGTAACGGGTGGGCACGGCAATCTCGTAGGCCAGTTCGCCGGAAAACGAGATGCGGAACAGGCGCGCGCGCAGGCCGCCGCAAACGGTGAGTTCGGCGCAGGCCATGAAGGGAAAGGCTTCGTTCGACAGGTCGGTGGGCGCATCGACGATCTTCGCCAGCAAGTCGCGGGATTTGGGCCCGGCGACAGCGAACTGCGCCCAGCTTTCGGTGGTCGAGATGAGCTGCACGTCGAGGTCCGGATAGAGGCACTGGCGCGCAAATTCCATATGGCGAAACACCGGCACGGCGTTGGAGGTGGTCGTGGTCATGACGAAATGGTCGTCGGCAAACCGCGCGGTCGTACCATCGTCCATCACCATGCCGTCCTCGCGCAGCATGATGCCGTAGCGCACGCGGCCGACCGCCAGCTTGCCGAAGCCATTGGCGTAGATGCGGTTCAGAAACTCACCCGCATCCCTGCCCTGTACGTCGATCTTGCCGAGCGTCGTCACATCGCACACGCCGACGCCGTTGCGGACTGCCAACGCTTCGCGGTCCACGCTTTCGCGCCAGTGCGTTTCGGTAACTTCAGGGAACCACTGCGCCCGCTGCCACACGCCGGACTCGATGAAAACCGCTCCCTGTTCCTTCGCCCAGACGTGGGATGGCGTGAGCCGTTCGGGTTTGAATTCGCGGCCACGGGAACGGCCCGCATAGGCACCGATGGCGGTGGGTGCGTAGGGCGGGCGGAACATGGTCGTACCGGTATCGGCAATCGACTGCCCCGTCAGTTCGGCCATGACGGCGATGCCGCCCATGTTGGAGGTCTTTCCTTGATCGGTCGCCATGCCCAGCGTGGTGTAGCGTTTCAGATGCTCGACGGCACGGAAGCCCTCCTTATGGGCAAGTGTCACATCCTTGACCGTCACGTCGTTCTGCTGGTCGAGCCATGCCCGGCCCTTGCTGCCGCTCACGTGCCAGAACGGCGCAAGGTCCGCGCTTTCGGTTTCGACCGGCGGAACGCGAAAGGCGTTGGGCTTGAAGCGCAGACCCTTCAGCGCCCGTCCGGCAACGCGACTTCCCGCCAGCATGGCGTCACGGGTCGTCATCTGGCCCGCCGCTGCCCCGGCGACGCTCATGCCCGGGGGTAGATCGTCACCCGGCACGAATGCGGCGATGGCCTCGTTCCATTTCGGACGGCCGCGCTGGTGGCAGGTCAAGTGCACGTTCGGGTTCCAGCCGCCGGAGACGCCGAGCACATCGCAGCCGATTTCGCGGGTTTCGCCGTCGGCCAGCCGTACGCGGATGGCGGTGAGCCCGAGCGAACCGGTCGTCGCCACCACCTGCGCGCCGGGGTAGTGCAGGCCGGAGGATGGGCGAGGCGCATCGGCGCGCACGTCGATCGTGGCCACGACATCGACGCCCTTGGCGGCAAGGTCATCGGCGGTGCGGAGCGCGTCGTCGTTGTTGATGAACAGGGCAACCCGTTTGCCAGCCTTCACCGCATAGCGGTTGGCGTAGGTGCGCAGGGCGCTGGCCATCATGATGCCGGGGCGGTCGTTGTCCGGGAACGCGATGCCCCGCTCCGTCGCCCCGGCGCACAGGATGGCGCGGCGGGAATAGATGCGCCACAGGATCTGGCGCGGCTTGCCCGGCAGCGGTTCCGGCAGGTGATCGCTGACCCGTTCCAGCGCGGAATAAATGCCGTGGTCGTAGGCACCGTTGATGGCCGTGCGGCGCATGAGACGCACGTTCTTCATGGAGGAGAGTTCGGCGATGGCGCGACGCCACCCATTGCGGCCCGCTGCCTTTGCCGACCTGCCGGGTTTCGCCGAGCAGCCGCCCGCCGAACGCGAAATCCTCCTCCGCCAGCACGACGCGCGCGCCGCAGCGGGCCGCGGTCAGGGCGGCGACTAGACCGGCGGGGCCGGAGCCGATGACCAGCAGATCGCAGTGGATATGGCCGTGGTCGTAGGTATCGGGGTCGTCCTGCCCCGAAAGGCTGCCAAGCCCCGCTGCCTTGCGGATGAGGGGCTCGTAGACCTTCTCCCAAAACGCCTTCGGCCACATGAAGGTCTTGTAGTAAAAGCCCGCCGTCAGGAACGGCGCGACCCGGTCGTTGATGCCCATCGCGTCGAACGAGAGCGACGGCCACCGGTTCTGGCTTTGCGCCTCCAGCCCTTCGTAGAGTTCGGCCATCGTAGCGCGGGTGTTGGGTTCGCGGCGGGCACCGGAGCGCAGTTCGACCAGCGCATTGGGTTCTTCGGACCCTGCCGTCATCGGCCCGCGCGGGCGATGATATTTGAACGAGCGGCCCATCAGCCGCACATCGTTGGCGAGCAAGGCGGAGGCCAGCGTGTCGCCCTCGAAGCCCTCGTATGTCTTGCCGTCGAAGGTGAAGGTGCGCGGGGTCTTGCGGTCGATCAGACCGCCCTTGAGGCGGTTGGGCGCTGTCATGTGGACCGCCCTTCCCGCCGCGCCACGTCGCTGGCCATCTCGACCTTGAGGATGGCGTGGGTGAGCGTGTTGCGCGTCACCACCAGCCAAGACCGGTCGCCCTGCTCGTGGAACCACAATTCGCGGTGTTCGCCCGCCGGATTGTCGCGCAGGTAGAGGTAGTCGTGGAAGGTCTCGACCGGGTTGTTGGACTGCCAGCCCCGCGCGCCTTCGGGGCGGTTCATGAGGGAAGCGTCGCCGAGGATGGTGAACTCTGCGGCGTCGCGCAGACCGAGAAGCGGGTGAGGGATCAGCATGGCCGCGCGCCTAATGCAGGTTCGGCTGTGCGCCGGCACCGCGCTCGTCGATCATCGCGCCGCGCATGAAGCGGTCGAGCCGGAAGGCTTTGGCGGTTTCCTGCGGTTCGTCTGTCGCCAGCAGGTGGGCGAAGCAATAGCCGGAGGCGGGCGTGGCCTTGAAGCCGCCGTAGCACCAGCCGCCGTTGAAGTAGAGGCCGTCCACGGAGGTGCGATCGATGAAGGGCGAGCCGTCCATCGACATGTCCATGATGCCGCCCCAGGAACGCAGCACCCGCGCCCGCCCGATCATCGGCATGATCGCCATGCCGCCCTCGCAGACGTCTTCCATCGTCGGCAGGTTTCCGCGCTGGGCGTAGGTGTTGTAGCCATCGATGTCTCCGCCAAAGACCAGCCCGCCCTTATCGGACTGGGAGATGTAGAAGTGCCCCGCGCCGAAAGTGACCACGCCATCGAGACAGGGCTTCAGCCCTTCGGTCACGAAGGCCTGCAGCACATGGCTTTCGATGGGCAGACGCATGCCCGCCATGCCCATGACGAGCGACGATGATCCCGCCACCGCGCAGCCGATCTTGCCCGCGCCGATATAACCGCGCGAAGTCTCGACCCCCTGAACCGCGCCATCCTCGATGCGGAACCCTTCCACCGCGCAATTCTGCACGATATCGACGCCGAGGTCGGAGGCAGCCCGGGCGAAACCCCATGCGACGGCATCGTGGCGGACGGTGCCCGCGCGGCGCTGCAACAGGCCGCCGCGAATGGGGAAGCGGGCATTGTCGAAATCGAGAAACGGATATTTGGCGCGCACGCCGTCCACGTCCAGTAACTCGGCATCGGCTCCATGCATCAGCATGGCATTACCACGACGTGTGTAAGCGTCGCGCTGGCTGTCGGAATGGAGCAGGTTGAGGATGCCGCGCTGGGAGACCATCGCGTTGTAATTGAAGTCCTGCTCCAGATCCTCCCACAGTTTCAGCGACAATTCGTAGAACGCCTCGTTGCCGGGCAGCAGGTAGTTGGAGCGCACGATCGTCGTGTTGCGCCCGATATTGCCGGAGCCGATCCAGCCCTTCTCCAGCACCGCGATCTTCGGGCGGTTGGTCATGCCGGGGGCGAACTTCTTGGCCAGATAGTAGGCCGTCGCCAGCCCGTGCCCGCCGCCTCCGACGATGACGATGTCGTAATGCGACTGCGGCTCGGCATCGCGCCATTGGGGCGTCCACCCCTTGTGACCCGTCAAAGCCTCCTTGATGATCCGGAACCCGGAATAGCGCATCGCGGCCTTCCCAAAATATGCAGCCCCATAGTGGCGCGCCGCCAGTGTTGCGACGTCGCAAATGCGAACGCAAGAGGCGTAGGGGCGACATGGCATGCGGGTTTGTCACGGGGTGCCGCTTGAAGGACGCGCGCGGGTCGTGGACAATCACCGTATTCCATTGCCAGATGCTCAGCCATGACCGAACCTTCGCCTGTCGCCGTTTCCTTTCAGGACGATCTTGCATGGGTGGAGATCGACAATCCGCCCGTCAACGCAACATCCGCCGCGGTTCGGACAGGGTTGGCGCGGGCTGTCGAAGAGGTTGCGGCGAGGGAGGCGAAAGCTGCGATACTCGTCTGCGCCGGACGCACGTTCGTGGCGGGGGGCGATATTTCGGAGTTTGGCGCACCGCCGCTGGAGCCAACCCTATCGGACGTCATTTCGTCCATCGAAGACAGCGACGTGCCGTGGATCGCAGCGATGCACGGAACGGTGTTCGGCGGCGGGTTCGAGATCGCCATGGGCTGCGCCTATCGGGTCGCGCTGGCGGACACGCGGTTTGCGCTGCCGGAAGTGACGCTCGGCTTGGTGCCGGGCGCTGGCGGGACGCAGCGGCTGCCACGGCTGATACCGATGGGCGAGGCCATCGACATCGCGGCGCGGGCTCGCCAGATCGATGCGACCAGGCTCGCTTCCCTGGGCGGGCTGGACGCCGTCGTCGAAGGCGACTTGCGTCACGAAGCAAGGCGCTTTGCAGCCGATCTTCCCGAACGCGGGAGCGCGCCCGGAGCCCGGTCCATCATCGACGACGACCCTGCTCTGTTCGAACAGGCACGGGCGGAGTTTGGTCGAAAGCCCGGACCGCAGGCACCGCTTCGTGTGCTGGATGCGCTGGAATGGGCGCGGCTGCCCGCCACAGAGGGACTGGCGAAAGAGCGCGCGCTTCACATGCGATTGCGGGACACGGCGGAAAGTCGTGCCCTGCGCCATGCCTTCTTTGCTCAGCGGGCGGTGTCGAAACCCGCAGCGATCAGGGACGGTAGCGCGCGGATGGTGGAGAAAGTGGCTATCGTCGGCGGTGGCCTGATGGGTACGGGCATTGCCACCGCCATGCTGACCGCCGGTCTGTCGGTCACCATCATCGAGCAGGACGCGGACGCTGCGGACGGCGCACGGGACCGGATCGCAAGCAATCTGGCGGGAGCCATCGCGCGCGGCAAGATGACAGGCGCGGCGCAGGAGCAAGCCTTGAACGCATTGGTCTGCAGCGAAGACTACGCTGCCGCAGCAGGGCACGACCTCGCCATCGAAGCGGTGTTCGAGGACATCGATGCCAAGCGGGCCGTGTTCGCCAAGCTCGACAGGGTCATGACCGGTGACGCCATCCTCGCGACCAACACATCCTATCTCGACCCGACGGCAATCTTCGATGGCATCTCCGGACCTGACCGCTGTCTCGGGCTGCATTTCTTCTCCCCCGCCCACATCATGAAACTGCTGGAGATCGTCCGCACGCCCCAGACCAGCGCGGACACGCTCGCGACGGCGTTCGCGCTGGCAAAGCGGTTGGGGAAGGTCGGCGTGCTGTCTGGCATCTGCGACGGGTTCATCGGCAACCGGATGCTGGCAACCACGCGGCGAGAGGCGGAATATCTGCTGGCCGACGGGGCCCTGCCCCACGAGATCGACGCTGCGATGGTGGCCTTCGGCTTCGCCATGGGCCCGCTTGCCGTGCAGGACATGGCAGGGCACCAGATCGGCTGGGCGTTTCGCAAGGCCAACGCCCACAAGCGCGATCCGAACCAGCGGTATGTCCCGCTCGCCGACCGGCTATGCGAAGCGGGCCGGTTCGGCCTGCGAACCGGCAAGGGCTGGTTCGCCTATGACGAGGGTTCGAGGGTGACCCGGCGTGACTCGGAAGTGGAGGCGATGATCGAGGCGTATTCGGCGGAACAGGGGATCGTGCGCCGTTCATTTCACCAGCGATGAAATCACCGACCGCCTGCTGGCCGTCATGGCCAACGAAGGCGCGCGGATCGTGGAGGAAGGCATTGCGGAGGATGACTCCGCCGTAGATCAGGTCAAGCTGCACGGCTACGGCTTTCCCCGCTGGAAGGGCGGACCGATGCAGGTGTTTGCGGAGCGCGGCTGGGCGGAGGCTGCTCGCATCATGGGTGACGTCGAGGCGCAAAGCCCGGGGTCGTGGACGTTTGCCGAGAGGTTGAGGAGCGCCTAGTCCAGCGGTTGCAGAATGCCTTCCAGCTGCCCGCGCAGATGCTCGTGCTGGCTCGGCAGTTTGAGAGCCTGGCCCAGATGGGCGCGGTCCTCGTCGCGATCGAAGCCCGGCTCGTTGGTAGCCACTTCGAACAGGATGCCGCCGGGCGTGCGGAAGTAGATGGCCCAGAAGTAGTCACGGTCGATCACCGGCGTGACCGCGAAGCCCTGCTCGGTCAGAGTCTCCCGCACGGCCAACTGGGCGGCACGGTCGGCAACGGAAAAAGCGACATGATGCACCGAACCGGCACCCTGTGCGGCTGGCGCGACGGTAGGCATTTTTTCGATTTCGACAATGTCCGCGCCGGTGGTGTCGCCACTCACGGAAAAGCGCGCGGTTTCGCCTTCCCCGCCAATATGATCGTAGCCCATGAAGGTCATCAGTTCGCGGGTCGCACCATCGTCTGCCAGACCCATGCTCACGCCGTGAAAGCCCCGAATGGCATGGTCGGCGTCGACCCCGTTACCGGTCCACGGGGCGCGGTCGTCGTTAGCGGCTTCCACCAGCGCAAAAGCCTCGCCATCGCCGGACGTAAAATGCAGGCGGTTCTCATCGAACGCCATTACGTCGGTGAGGTCGCCGCCACCCTTTGCGGTCAACCTGTCCCGCCAGAACCCGAGCGAGCCTTCGGGAACGGAAAACAGGGTGCGGCTGACCTCCCCGGTCCCGGGTTTGCCACGACGCGCGCCGGGAAACGGGAAGTGGGTCATGACCGAACCGGGCGTGCCCAACTCGTCGCCATAGTAGAGATGATACACGTCCGGCGCATCGAAATTGACGGTTTTCTTGACCCGACGCAGGCCGAGCGCATCGGTGAAGAAGGCGTTGTTGGCGCGCGCATCGGCGGCAATCGACGTGACGTGGTGCAGCCCTTTGATCTGGCTCAGCATGCTCGTTCCTTCCTCTCGATCAGTCTGCGAACCCGTCGAAGAAGCCCTTCATGCGCGAGAAAAAGCCTTCGCTTTCCGGACTGTTGTGTTCGCCGGACAGTTCCTGAAACTCGGTGAGCAATTCGCGCTGCTTCTTCGTCAGGTTGGCAGGCGTTTCCACGGCAACCTGAATGTACATGTCGCCGGTCTGGTTCGCGCGCATGATCGGCATGCCCTTCTGGCGCAGGCGGAACTGCTTGCCGTTCTGCGTGCCTTCGGGAACTTTTACGCGGGACGTGGTGCCGTCGACCGTGCCGACCTCGATGGACCCGCCAAGCGCCGCCGTCGTCATGGAAATCGGCACACGGCAATAGATGTCGGCCCCGTCGCGCTGGAAGAACTCGTGGGATTTGATCGTCAGGAAAATGTAGAGATCGCCCGTCGGGCCGCCGCGCATGCCCGCTTCCCCTTCGCCCGCCAGGCGGATGCGGGTGCCATCTTCGATGCCTGCGGGCACGTTGACGGACAACGTGCGCGTTTCCGTCTTGCGGCCAGTGCCGGAGCAGCCGGTGCAGGGGTCGGAGATGACCTCGCCGCGACCCTGGCAGGTCGGGCAAGTGCGCTGGATCGAGAAGAAGCCCTGCGTCGCCCGCACCTGGCCATTGCCGTTGCAGGTGGAGCAGGTCTTTGCGGACGTGCCCGGTTTGGCCCCGTCGCCATCGCACACGTCGCAGGTGACGGATGTGGGAATGTCGACCTCGGCGGTCTTGCCCTCGAAGGCTTCTTCCAAGGTGATCGCCATATCGTAGCGCAGGTCCGCGCCACGCGAGCGACCGCCGGACGAACGGCGCGCGCCGCCCATCATGTCGCCGAAGATATCCTCGAAGATGTCGCCCATGCCACCGGATGCGAAGCCGCCGCCACCAAACGGGGCCACCACCGCCGCCCTGTTCGAAGGCCGCATGGCCGAAACGGTCGTAGGCAGCGCGTTTCTGCGGGTCTTTCAGCGCCTCATAGGCCTCGCCCAGTTCCTTGAACTTGGCTTCGGCCTTCTCGTCGCCCGGATTGCGGTCCGGGTGGTATTTCATGGCCTGTTTGCGGAAGGCACTCTTGAGCGCGCCGCTGTCGGCATCGCGGGTTACGCCTAAAACTTCGTAATAGTCGATCTTGGACATCAGGAACTCGGGATACTGGTCGCTCAAACGGGGGCAACACGAATGAAAATCCCGCCGCCAGGTTGAGCCAGCGGCGGGACGGGTCTTTTCAGAGAGAGGAAATCTCGGCTACGCCGATTTCTTCCGGTCGTCCTCGTCGTCGATCTCCTCGAAATCGGCATCGACCACGTTGTCATCCGCCGCAGCATGGACCTCGGCATCAGCGGCGGCTGCCGCTTCCTCTTCGGACTGCTGCGATTCGTAGATCGCCTGACCCATCTTCATGGAAGCCTCGGCCAGCGCCTGGGACTTGGCGGTAATCTCCTCGGCGTCATCCCCTTCCAGCGCGGCGCGCAGGTCGGTGATGGCGGATTCGATGGCAGCCTTGTCTTCGGCGGAGACCTTGTCCTCGTGTTCCTTCAGCGATTTCTCGGTTGAATCGATGAGGGTTTCAGCAGAGTTGCGCGCTTCCACGGATTCACGACGCTTCTTGTCGGAATCGGCGTTGGCTTCGGCGTCCTTGACCATCTGTTCGATCTCGTCGTCCGACAGACCGCCGGAGGCCTGAATGCGGATTTCGTGGCTCTTGCCGGTGCCCTTATCCTTGGCCGACACGTTGACGATGCCGTTGGCGTCGATATCGAACGTGACCTCGATCTGCGGCACGCCACGCGGTGCGGGCGGAATGCCGACCAGATCGAACTGACCGAGCATCTTGTTGTCGGAAGCCATTTCGCGCTCGCCCTGGGACACGCGGATCGTCACCGCGTTCTGGTTGTCCTCGGCGGTCGAGAAGGTCTGGCCCTTCTTGGTCGGGATCGTCGTGTTGCGGTCGATCAGGCGGGTGAACACGCCACCCAGCGTCTCGATACCGAGCGACAGCGGCGTCACGTCGAGCAGCAATACGTCGGTCACGTCGCCCTGCAGAACACCGGCCTGAATGGCGGCACCCATGGCGACCACTTCGTCCGGGTTCACGCCCTTGTGGGGCTCCTTGCCGAAGAAGTCCTGCACGGTCTTCTGCACGGCGGGCATACGCGTCATGCCGCCGACGAGAATGACCTCGTCGATCTCACCGGCTTTCATGCCGGCATCCTTCAGCGCGTCCTGCATCGGCTTGACCGTGCGTTTCACCAGATCGGAAACCAGCGACTTCGAATTTTGCGCGCGTGAGCTTCATGGTCAGGTGCTTGGGGCCGGAAGCGTCGGCGGTGATGAACGGCAGGTTCACTTCCGTCTGCGCGCCGGAGGACAGCTCGATCTTGGCTTTCTCGGCAGCTTCCTTGAGGCGCTGCAGAGCCAGCTTGTCGTTCTTCAGGTCGACGCCCTGGTCCTTCTTGAACTCGCTGGCGAGGTATTCGACCAGCGCCATGTCGAAGTCTTCGCCGCCGAGGAACGTGTCGCCGTTGGTGGATTTCACCTCGAAGACGCCATCGCCGATTTCGAGGATGGACACGTCGAACGTGCCACCACCGAGATCATAGACCGCGATCGTCTTGCCGTCGTTCCTCTCCATGCCGTAGGACAGCGCGGCTGCCGTCGGCTCGTTGATGATGCGCAGCACTTCCAGACCGGCGATCTTGCCGGCGTCCTTGGTGGCCTGACGCTGGGCGTCGTTGAAGTATGCCGGCACGGTGATGACGGCCTGCTCGACCTTCTCGCCCAGATAGGCTTCCGCGGTTTCCTTCATCTTCTGCAGGATCATCGCGGAAATCTGCGACGGGGAATATTTGTCGCCGCGGGTGGAGACCCACGCATCGCCGTTATCGCCTTCGACGATCTCGAACGGCACAAGCTTCTGGTCCTTCTTGACCGCCTTGTCCTCGAACCGGCGACCGATGAGGCGCTTGACGGCAAACAGCGTATTTTCGGGGTTGGTGACGGCCTGACGCTTGGCGGGCTGGCCGACCAGACGCTCCCCGTCTTCCGTGAACGCGACCATGGACGGCGTGGTGCGCGCGCCCTCGGCGTTCTCGATTACCTTCGGAGTTTTCCCGTCCATGACGGCGACGCAGGAGTTGGTGGTCCCCAGATCGATACCGATTACTTTAGCCATTTAAGTCTCTCCTTTGAGCATTCCGCTCTTGAACCCAGATGTGCCCGAAACAGCTTCGAGGCGCACCAATGCAGGCATTCTTTGGCGGAACCTGCTGGAATATTTGAACTTTACCGACCTCACATGGGCGTGACCCCGGCGTTGATCGGTATATAAGAAAGGGGTTCGCGACCGACAAGGAAGGGTTTGGTAAAAATGGCCACAAAACCCGAACCGGCAGCACTGCCCGACGGGGTCATTCACCATCCCGGCTGGCTCGACCGCGCCGGTCAGGAGAGCCTGTTGGCCGCGATCAGGGACCGTGTCGCGCAGGCTCCGCTCTTCGTGCCCGCCATGCCGCGAACGGGCAAGGAGATGAGCGTGCGGATGACCAATTTCGGGCCTCTCGGCTGGGTGACGGACAAGGAACGCGGCTACCGTTATCAGCCGACCCATCCGGTGACGGGCGAACCCTGGCCGGACATTCCCGACGGGCTGCTCGACTTGTGGCGCGCGTTTGCGCCCGGCGCGCCGGAGCCGGAAGCGTGTCTCGTGAACTTTTACGACGCGACCGCGAAGATGGGCATGCATCAGGACCGGGACGAACAGACGTTCGACGCGCCGGTCGTTTCGTTGTCGCTGGGTGACACCGCCCTGTTTCGCGTGGGCGGCGTTTCACGGGGCGGCAAGACGCACTCGTTCCGGTTGCAAAGCGGCGACGCAATGGCGCTGTCCGGTCCAGCCCGCATGGCGTTTCATGGCATCGACCGGCTCTATCCCGGCACCAGCGACCTGTTGCGCGACGGCGGGCGGCTGAACCTGACCTTGCGGCGGGTGACGCCTGCCTAAACCAGATCGCCGATGGACGTGACGACCTGATCCCAATCGCCGGTCGCCTCCAGATCGTCCGTCTGGTCGGGGCCGTATTCGGTGGGTCGGGCGATGAAGGCGGTGCGCAGGCCGCAGGCGCGCGCGGCTTCCAGATCGTCGTTGTGCGCGGCGACCATGGTAACGTTTTCCGGCACGATCTGCAGGGCGGTGCACGTGGCGAGATAGACCTGCGGCAACGGCTTGTAGGTCCGCGCCACATCGGCACCCAACACCGTATCCCATGGCAGACCGGCATGGCGGGCCAGACGGGTCATCAGAGCGATTGAGCCATTGGAACATGGGGCGATGAGCGCCGTGTCGCGCAAGCGACGTCAGACCCGATACCACGTCGGGCCACGGGTCGAGACGTTCCCACGTGCGGGCGAGATCCGCATGTCCGTTCCAGCGCATCGAACGCTTCCCCGATCTCGAAATGCGCCAGGTGTCGTCAAGCATCTCGCCGTGCAGAACGTCGACGGGCACGTAGGGGCGCGAGCCGTTGCGAACGCGCTCCATCGCCGGCTGATAACGGCTGCGCCACTGGCTTGCGAATCGTGCGGATCAACGGTGATGTTCGTGCAGCGAACCGTTCCTTCGCCTCCCGCGCCACGCTGTTTCGCCAGTCGACCAGCGTGCCGAACACGTCGAAGACGAAGGCTCTTTCCAACGGTGTGTCGATCAATACCTCACCTCCTCGAACCGCATGGACAACGTGTCGATCATCAGCCACCGCCCGACCAGAGGCGTACCGATCCCGCAGATCAGCTTGATGACCTCCATCGCCTGCATCGTGCCCAGAATGCCTGTTAGCGCGCCGACGATCCCGGCCTCGGCGCAGGACGGTACCATGCCAGGTTCGGGAGCCACGGGAAACAAGGTTCGGAAGGTCGGACCGTCGGGCATCAGCGTGGTTACGGAGCCATCGAACCGCTGGGCGACGGCGAGAACGAGAGGGACGCGCGCGGCAGTGCAGGCATCGGACAGGGCGTAACGGGCGGCAAAATTGTCGGAGCCGTCCACTGCCACCGTCACGTTCGTCCAGCAGGCGTTCGGCGTTTTCGGGCACAAGCCGTTCGCGAACGGGCTCGACTTGGATATGCGGGTTGAGAGCGGCGATGGCGTCGGCGGCGCTGTCGACCTTTGGTCGGTCGATCTGCCCCGTCGCCGTGGATGACCTGCCGTTGCAGGTTGGAGCGCGAAACGTGTCATCGTCCACCACGCGGATATGCCCGACACCGGCGGCGGCGAGATAGGCCAGCACCGGAGAGCCGAGCCCGCCCGCGCCCATCACCAGCACGCGGGCGGCCTTCAGTTTCTGCTGCCCCGCTCCGCCGATTTCCGGCAGCACGAGATGGCGAGCGTAGCGATCGATTTCGTCGGGAGAGAGTGCGCTCATGCGGGAGCTCACCGTGCCATCGTCGACGGTCAGATGCTGCGCGCGGTCGCCAAGGGCTTCGAACAGGGACGCGTCCGTCCCGGTCATCCATGCCTGACACCCGAGCCGATCGATACGGTCGTACAAGGGCGGCACGGCGGACACCATCCAGATGGGCGGCGCATTCGTCCAGCAGCAGGACCGGCACGATGCCGGACACGTCTGCGACGAGCTGGGCGTGGGCCAGCACGAGGCCCGTCAGCAGCGCCTTCTGCTCGCCGGTGGAACAGAGCGCCGCTTCCATATCCTTCGGCCCGTGGCGCACGGCGAGGTTGGTGCGGTGTGGGCCTTCCAGCGTGCGTCCTGCCGCCCTGTCCCGTGGACGGGACTGGGCAAGAAGAGCGCGGTAGGAATCTTCCAGATCCGCCGCCATGCCTGCCGTGCCGGATGCAAGCGCCTGTTCCAGGGTGCCTTCCAGTGCGATCGTCGCCTTGGGAAACGGCGTATCCGCGGCCTCCTCCACGATGCGCGCCAACAGACTGGTCAGCTCGCTGCGGGCAAACGCGATAGCCGTGCCAGCCTGCGCCATCTGGTCCTCGACCGCCGCGAGATACGCCACATCCCGCGCTCCCTCTTCCAGCAACCGGTTGCGGGCCCGCATGGTGCGTTCGAAATCGTTGACGCGGCGGCCATGACCGGGGTCGATCGCCAGCACCATTCTGTCCAGAAATCGCCGACGGTCGGCGGGCGGACCGGTGAAGAGGCCGTCCATGGCCGGGGTCAGCCAGAGGATGCGGGCATGGTCGAGGAGTGTTTCGGCGGTCTCGCGGGTGCCGTCGATGCGGATCTGTCGCTGGCCTTCCGTGCCGGACGGTCCCGCCTGCAAACCCGTACCGATCCCGGCCTCGCCCAGCGCACCTTCAAGACGGGCATGCACGGCCCAGCGTGCCGGTTCGGTGCCGGCCTTCGCCACCGTCTCGTAGGCCGCACGGCGCAGGCCGCGACCGGGAGACAGGAAGGACACCGCTTCCAGCAGGTTCGTCTTGCCGGACCCGTTCGCCCCCGTGAGAACCACATGGCGACGGTCCAGGGCAAGATCGAGGGTGGCGTAGTTGCGGAACGTGTCGAGCCGCACGGAACGCAGCGATACGATCGTGGCCGGACTGCCGGAGGGTTTGGAGCTAGCCTGTTGTGCCGCGGTGGTCATTGCACCGTGTTACACGCACCGCGGGCGCGAGACTATCGCAAAGGCGTGTCGAGGGGCGAGACCTACACCCGCATCGGCATGAGCACGTAGAGCGCGCCGGCCTGTTCCTTCTCGGTAATCAGCGTCGGCGAACCGGGGTCTGCCAGCATGAACGTGGTCTCGTCGGAGGTCAGCTGGTTGGTGATGTCCAGCAGGTAGCGGGAGTTGAAGCCGATATCGAGGGCGTCGGATTCGTAGCCAACCGGCAGTTCCTCCTCCGCCGAACCGGAATCCGGGTTGTTGACGGACAGGGTCAGTTGCCCGTCGGAGATCGCCAGCTTGACGGCCCGCCCCCGGTCGGACGCGATGGTGGACACCCGGTCCACTGCGGAGGCGAAGGAGGCGCGGTCGAGCACCAGCTTCTTGTCGTTGCCGGAGGGAATGACGCGGTTGTAGTCCGGAAACGTGCCGTCGATCAGCTTCGATGTCAGCACGACCGGGCCGACGGTGAAGCGGATTTTCGTGTCGGACAATTCGACAGAGACGTTATCCTCACCAGCTTCCAGCAGCTTCTGCACCTCGCCCACTGCCTTGCGGGGCACGATGATGCCGGGCATGCCTGCTGCTCCATCGGGTGCGGCCACCTGCGCCTGCGCCAGACGGTGGCCGTCGGTGGCCACCGCGCGCAGCATGTCGCCACCGTCCACGTCCACCGTGTGAAGATAGATGCCGTTGAGGTAATAGCGCGTTTCCTCGGTGGAAATGGCGAATTGGGTGCGGTCGATCAGGCTCTTGAACGCTGAGCATTCCATCGTGAACGAATGGGAGAACTCCGCCGCCGTCAGGTCGGGAAAGTCGCTTTCAGGCAGCATCTGCAACTGGAACGACGAGCGGCCGGACTTGAGCGACAGGCCGTTGCCTTCGCCGATGCTCAGCATCACTTCGCTGCCGTCCGGCAGTTTGCGGACGATGTCGTAGAGCATGTGGGCGGGCACGGTGGTGGAGCCGTCCGTTTCCACGGAAGCGGGCGTCGTTTCCGTCACTTCGATGTCGAGGTCGGTGGCCTTCAGCATCAGCGCGTTGCCCTGGGCCTTCAGCAGGACGTTGGACAGGATGGGGATCGTGTTGCGCCGTTCCACCACCCGCTGGATGTGGGACAGGCTTTTCAACAGGCTGGATCGCTCGAGTGTGACGCGCATGATCGGGTTCCGCTAAGGATGTGGCCGCGCCGCAGTCATCGCTGCGGCGACCGAAATATCGTCGTGCAACGTGGCCGACGCCGCACGGCAATTCAAGGGCGTGCAGAAGTCATCCAATGCCGAGTTCAACGGACCCTACGCGCCCTGCTCCTCGATCAGACGCTTGAGCAGTTCGATCTCCTGCGCCAGCTTGGAATCCTCCGCCAGCAACGCCTCGATCTTTCGCACGGCGTGCAGCACCGTGGTGTGGTCACGCCCGCCGAAACGGCGACCGATTTCGGGCAGGGAGCGCAGGGTCAGCGTCTTGGCCAGATACATGGCGATCTGGCGCGGACGCACGATGATGCGGGTGCGGCGGTTCGACAGCAGGTCGGTGCGTGAGACCTCGTAGTGGCGCGAGACGACCTTCTGGATGTCCTCCACCCGCACCTTGCGGGACTCTCCAGACTGCACGAGATGGCCGAGCATGCGCTCGATCTGCTCGATCTCCAGGGGACCCTCCGAAAAACGGTGCTGGATGAGGAGCTGGTTGAGGGCACCTTCCACGTCCCGTCCCGAGGCCGCGACCTTTCCGGCCACGTAACCGAGCACGTCGTCGGGGATATCGAGGGTCGGGTCTTCGCGTTGCGCTTCGCGATAGCGCAGGTCGAGAATGGATTCGCGCATGGCGAGTTCCGGCGACTTGATCTCCAGCGCCACGCCGCCGCGCAACCGGGATTTGACGCGCTCGTCGAGGCTTTCCAGCATGCCGGGTTCCCGGTCGGCGGCGACGACCACCTGCTTGGCGCTGTCGATGAGGGCGTTGAGGAGGTGGCAGAATTCCTGCTGGATCGACTTGCCCTGCAGGAACTGCATGTCGTCGATCAACAGCAGGTCGATGTCGCGCAGGCTCTCCTTGAAAGACAGCGCCGACTGGTCGCGGATGGCGGAGGCGAAACGCCACATGAAATATTCCGCCGTCAGGTAAAGCGTGCGTACTCCCGCATTGCGGTCCTTCGCGCCCCAGGCAATGGCTTGCAACAGATGGGTCTTGCCCAGACCCACATTGGCGTGGATGAACAACGGGTTGAACCGCGCCGCCGCACCATCGGCTTCGGCCACCGCGCGCGCGGCGGAGCAAGCCATGTGGTTGGATGTGCCTTCCACGAAATTGGCGAAGGTGAAGGCAGGGTCGAGGGGGGAACCTGCAAAGCCCGGGCCGAACCGCCCGAGTGGTGCGACGGCCGACGGATTGCCCATGGCGGGGCTTGCGTGTGCCGACACCGCCTGCACCGCAGTGGAACCCGTTGCACCGCCTGCGGCACCACGCGCGGGGACTGCCTGTCCGACCGGACGGGATGCCGAGGCCGTCCGGGTCGTGTCGCTGTCGGGACCATCGCCGTTCGAGCTTCGCACCGCCGAACGCACGATCACGTCGATCCGCAACACGTCGTCCACCTGCTCCTGCCACATCTCCAGCAGCATCGTGCCGTAATGGGTGCGTATCCAGGTCTTGAGGAACGTCGTTGGTACGGACAGGGTGATCTGCCCCTTGTCCAGCGCTTCCAGACGGCAGCGCCCGAACCAGCTGGAGAAACTCTCCGGACCCAGTTTGACCGTCAGCTTGGCGCGCACCCGTTCCCAGCGCTGGGCATCGCGCGCACCGATTGTCGGGGCGGCCATGCCGGACGCGGTGGCGGCAGTCGACTGCTTGCCCAGCTTCGCAGACCGCAGCCTGAGCGTGCTGGCGCTTCTTCGCCAGCGTGCCCACCGTTGCCGGCAGGGGAAGTGGAAGCGTGGAATTGTCGGACGGTGCGGAAGGATGCGTGCGATCGGTCATGGGGCGGGCCTTGTGGGGAAACGGTAGCGGAGCGAAGGGCAGTCTGTCCGGGTCAGCCCTGCCTCCACGGCAAACCTGCCGCCTTCCACCCGTTGACGGTACCGCGGTGACGGTCCGCGTTCACATCGCCCTCGAACCCGCCGACGATGTTGTAGCACCGGGTGTAGCCAGCCCGGGTCATGGCCATGGCCGCCGAAAGGCTGCGCACGCCGGAGCGGCACAGGAAATAGAGCGGCGCATCCTTGTCGGCGCCGGACGCCTGCAACTGGTCGACAAGGGCATCCACGAACGTGTCGTCGACGGCCATGTGGGGCCATTCCTGCCATTGCTGCATGATTGCTGACGCCTGGCCCGGGCCTGTCTGCACCACGCCGACGAACGTCCATTCGGGCTGCGTGCGAACGTCGACGATGCGGGCGTCCGGCTTCTCCTGCAGGGCCGTCCACACCGTTTGCGGGCTCACGTCACCGGCATATCCGTCTTGTGATGGCATCATGTCAGTCACGTCCTCCCCGCACCGCGCGACATGCGCGGTCTGTCTCGTCCAAAATTGTCTCGTGGAGCCGGAACTCCCGTGGCCTGACAACGCCCACCGTCGACGAACATGGCATCGCCGTCGTGGCCGTCCGTCGCGATGGCCGCGACTGCGCGGACCATATCGCCACCACCCTCGTCCCCGCATTCGAGCATTGAACGGAAGACCTAAAAGACGGTTCCCGAACAAGGGTTTATCGTGGGTCAGACCAGTCTGTCCGTCTCGCCTGGGGCAATCCTAGTCAGGGACATTTCCGCCTTCAAGACGGCATGAACGGGAATCGGCGCGGGAGCGGAAAGACGACGAAAATGTGGAAGGGTTAACGCCGATCACGCGGATGTGGATTCGTCTTATGAATCATACCGATTCAGATGTCGGCGCAAGTGGCGCTGTCACGCAAAGCGGGGGACGAAATAATTTTGCAGCGCGGTATCACTTGACTCACAGAGATACTGGTCTCGGGTATATCCACTATGCTCGAGCGTCCCAGACCTGCGAACATGTCGTTGAATAAAAACGCGAAACTTCGTCACAATTTCGTCACGGACCAATCTGCCCGAGAATCGGGCAGCCGGTCATGCGGTGAGCCGCATGTTGCCCGATCTGCGCTTAAAATATGGACATCGGACCGATACGAACCGGCCTGACGGGGAGCAGCACAAGGCCATCGGGTCTACATAGGTCCGGTCGAAGCGCAAAGGCAGCACCCGACAACGCAACAGCCCCGCCCGCTTTCAAGCGGACGGGGCTGTTTGCATTCGGACCCTGTTGGCAGCCGGCAAAAGGGTTGCCGGTCAGGTTCCATCGGACTCCACGGCACCGGGCAATCGGCTTGCGCTGCCTTCTCCCGCAGACGGTCGTGGCGGCCGGCTGACTAGAGCGCCTTGACCCGGGCCGACAGGCGGGAAATCTTGCGAGAGGCGTTGTTCTTGTGAACGATGCCCTTGGTGGCGGCCTTCATCACGACAGGCTGCACGACACGAAGCTGGGTCTGGGCGGCTTCCTTGTCGCCTGCGGCGAGAGCCTCTTCCATCTTGCGCAGTTCACCGCGCATGAAGGTGCGACGCATCTTGTTGACGGCGGTGCGCTTGGCGATCTTGCGGGTCGCCTTTTTGGCGGAAGTCGTGTTGGCCATGAATATCTGTCCTGCTCGGCGCGGCGACCGCTCGGCCACACGCATATCTGTCTGTCTTGTCGGAACCGGCTCCCGGCGCCGAACCCGGATACGGGCAGAGGCAGTCGAGCACTATCGGTCGCGCGCCCGGAAGAACCGGTCGCTGGTGCAGCTGACTTAGGGCGGCGGTCCGCAGGCGTCAACACAAAAGGGCGGTTAGCGGTTGGAGAAGACCGGTTTGCGCTTGTCGATGAAGGCCGCCATGCCCTCTTTCTGGTCTTCGGTGGCAAACAGAGAGTGGAACAACCGTCGCTCGTAGCGAATGCCCTCCGTCAGCGGCACCTCGAAGGCGCGTTCCACCGCATCCTTTGCCAGGCGTACCGATGGTTGCGAGAAGGCGGCGATCTTGGCGGCGATATCCAGTGCCGTTTCCATCAGGTCGTCGGCAGGTACGATTCGGGAAACGAGGCCGGCACGTTCGGCCTCCTCGGCGTTCATCATGCGACCGGTCAGAATGAGATCCATCGCCTTGGCCTTGCCAACGGCGCGTGTAAGTCGCTGGGAGCCCCCCATGCCAGGCATGACGCCGAGGGTGATTTCCGGCTGGCCGAACCTGGCACTGTCGGCAGCCACGAGAATGTCGCACATCATTGCGACCTCGCAGCCCCCGCCCAGGGCGTAGCCCGCGACGGCTGCGATAGTGGGCTTCGACGTGCGGGTGAAATCTTCCCAACCGGCGAAGAAGCTGGTCGACATGGCATCGACATAGGACAGGTCCGCCATTTCCTTGATGTCGGCCCCCGCGGCGAAGGCCTTGGCGGACCCGGTCAGGATGATCGCGCCGATCTTCGGGTCGGCATCGAAGGCGCGGGCAGCGGCCACGACCTCGTTCATCACTTCGGAGTTCAAGGCGTTCAGCTGGCTCGGACGGTCGAAGGTGATGATGCCCACGGCCCCTTCGGTGGTCACCTTCAGCGTTTCGTATCCCATGCATCGTTCCCCGATCGTTTGCCGTGCCGCACGATGGCCATCACCTGCGTCGATTGCAACGGGGTCAGCGCTGGCAGGTTGCGCAATAAAATGTGGAGCGCCCCGACTGGACGATGCGGGCGATGGTGCCGGTGCAACCGGGCCGGCTGCAGGCGTGGCCTTCGCGGTCATAGGCGGCGAAACGGTGCTGGAAATAGCCCAGCTCACCGTCCGTCTGCGCATGGTCCCGCAGGCTGGATCCGCCCGCCTCTATGGCCTCGGCGATGACGGCACGGATGTGAGCGGCAAGGCGTTCGGCACGGTCGGTGGGCGTGCCGTTCTTGCGAACCAGCGTTCGCGCTGCACGTTTTGGCGAAAGCCCCGTGCGCCACAAGGCTTCGCAGACATAGATGTTGCCGAGCCCGGCCACGACCCGCTGGTCGAGCAAAGCCGCCTTGAGCGGCGTGCGTCTGCCTGCCAGCGCCTGCGCGAGAACGGTGCCGGACAGCGCGTTTCCCACCGGTTCCACGCCCATGCCTGCAAATGACGGATGGCTGTCGAGATGCGACCGCTTCGCCAGCAGCATGAAACCGAACCTGCGCGGGTCGTTGTAGGTGATGGTGGCCCCGTTGTTCATGTGGAAGACCACATGGTCGTGGGCGGCGTTGCGGGACCGCTCGTGGTGAAAGGCGCCCTGCACGTCCCCTTCGATACGGAACGAACCGGACATGCCGAGATGTGCGATCAGCACGTCCTGTCCGCTCAGCGGGTCGGCGGGGGTGAAATCGATCAGCAGATATTTCGCCCGCCGCCCGAGCGACACGACGCACGTACCTTCGAGCGTATCGGCAAGACCTTCGGGAAACGGAAAGCGCAGATCCGACCGGCGCAGGTCCATGCGTTCGATGATGGCCCCCTCCATGACGGGGGCAAGACCTCGGCGGACGGTTTCGACTTCGGGCAATTCGGGCATGGCCACCATCTAGGCGTGTCGCGTCCGTCTGACTATGGTGCTGGCGCAATCCGGGAGCCTCACTCATGTCCGACGCCACGACCATTCTCGCCATCGACCAGGGCACGACGTCGTCGCGCGCCATTCTCTTCGCGCCGGACCAGAGCGTGATCGCCAGCGCGAGCCAGGAGTTCGCCCAGCACTTTCCCGATTCCGGCTGGGTGGAACATGATCCCGAAGACCTTTGGCGCACGGTCGAGCAGACATGCCGCGCGGCGATGGACGAAGCCGGTCTGACGGCGGACGACATCGCCGCCATCGGCATAACCAACCAGCGCGAAACCACGCTGGTCTGGGACCGCCAAACGGGCGAACCCGTGCACAATGCGATCGTCTGGCAGGACCGGCGCACGGCGGCGTTCTGCCAGACATTGAAGGACAAGGGGTTGGAGGAGGCGTTCACCGAACGCTCCGGGCTGCTGCTCGACCCGTATTTTTCCGGCACCAAGGTCGCGTGGATCCTCGACAATGTGGACGGCGCACGGGAACGGGCGGCGGCGGGAGACCTGGCGTTCGGCACCGTGGACACATGGCTGATCTGGAAATTGACGAATGGCAAACACCACGTGACGGACGCGACGAATGCCGCGCGCACGTTGATGTTCAATATTTCCACCAACGAGTGGGACGAAGAACTGCTCGGCCACCTGAATGTGCCCCGTGCGATGCTGCCAGAAGTGCTGGACTGCGCTGCCGATTTCGGCACGACCGAAATCTTCGGTGCACCCATCCCCATTCTCGGCGTCGCGGGGGACCAGCAGGCGGCGACGATGGGCAATGCCTGTTTCGGCACCGGCATGGTCAAATCCACCTACGGCACGGGCTGTTTCGCCCTGCTGAACACGGGGGCGGACCGGGTGCCTTCGCAGAACAGGCTACTCACGACCATTGCCTATCGCCTCGATGGTGAGACCACCTACGCGCTGGAAGGCTCCATCTTCATGGCGGGGGCCACTGTGCAGTGGCTGCGCGACGGGTTGAAGATCATCGATGAGGCCAGCCAGACCGGCACGATGGCCGAGGCCGCCGATCCCAATCAGGACGTCGTCATGGTCCCGGCCTTTACCGGGCTCGGCGCTCCCCATTGGGACGCGGATGCCCGGGGGGCGGTGTTCGGCATGACGCGCAATACCGGCCCGAACGAGTTTGCAAAGGCCGCGCTGGAAGCGGTGTGTTATCAGACCCTCGATCTGGTGAACGCCATGCACGGCGACTGGAACGGTTCGGACGGGGAAACCGTCCTGCGCGTCGATGGCGGCATGGTCGCGTCCGACTGGACCATGCAGGCGCTGGCCGACATTCTCGACGCGCCGGTGGACAGGCCGGTTCTGCTGGAGACCACGGCGCTCGGTGTCGCATGGCTGGCCGGCCACCGCGCGGGCATCTGGCCGGACCAGGACGGTTTCTCGCAGACATGGAAGCGCGAGCGGCGTTTCGAACCGGACATGGCAAACGATGTGCGCACGGGCAAGATCGCCGCCTGGCGGGATGCCGTCCGGCGCACACTGACAAACTAGGGTCCGGCCACAGGTGCCAACACGAAAGTGACTGGCAACCGGCGGCACCATTTACTATCGACCCGCAACACCCCGCCGAAGGCCATTACCGATGCCCAAGCTGAAATGGGCGGCCGTTGCCGCCACCCTCACCGCCCTGCCCGTGCACGCGGCCGATCTCGACGTCACGGACTGGAACGCGGTCGCCGAACGGGCGAAGGGCCAGACGGTCTATTTCAACGCGTGGGGTGGGTCGCAGGCCATCAACGATTACATCGCCTGGGCGGGCCGCGAGATGGAAAGCCGCTACGGCGTCACCGTCCGGCACGTGCAGCTGGACGACACCGCCAGTGCCGTCGCAACCGTGCTTGCCGAAAAGGCCGCCGGGCGCGAGGAGGGCGGGTCGGTCGATCTTATCTGGATCAACGGCGAGAACTTCGCCTCCATGAAGCGCGACGGGTTGCTGTTCGACGCAGGCCGCCCGGGTGAAGGCTGGGCCAGCGCCCTGCCGAACTGGCAATATGTCGATGTGGAGAACAAACCGACGATCACAGTGGATTTCACAATTCCCACCGAAGGGCTGGAAGCGCCGTGGGGCGGGGCGAAGCTCGTCTTCTTCCACGACACAGCCCGTACCGATGCCGCCGACATGCCGACCTCCATGAGCGAACTGGCGGACTGGACGGCGGACAATCCGGGCCGATTCTCCTACCCTGCTCCACCGGATTTCATCGGCTCGTCCTTCCTGAAACAGGCGCTCTCGGAGACCATCGCCGAGCCAGCCAAGTTGCTGCAGCCCGTGGTCGAAGCCTCGTTCGAAGCCGACACGGCACCGCTGTTTGAACTGCTGGACCGGATGCACCCGAACATGTGGCGTTCGGGCCGGGCCTACCCGAAAAATTATCCCGCGCTGACGCAGGGTCTGGCCGATGGCGAACTGGACATCACCTTCGCCTTCAACCCGGCCGACGCCTCCTCCGCCATCGCGCAGGGGCGGCTGCCGGACAGCGTGCGCTCCTTCACCTTTCCCGGTGGCACACTGGGCAACACCCACTTCACGGCCATTCCCGCCAATGCCAACGCCAAGGCGGGCGCATTGATGCTGGCCGACTTCCTGCTGTCGCCGGAAGCGCAGGCGCGCAAGCAGGACCCAGCCGTGTGGGGCGACCCGACGGTGCTGGCGATGGACAAGCTGCCGGACGCGGATGCCGCCGCCTTCGCCGCGCTCGATCTCGGCATCGCGACGCTGGCGCCGGAAGACCTCGGGCCGATGCTACCGGAACCCCACCCCAGCTGGATGACGGCAATCGAGCAGGAATGGACGCGCCGCTACGCCGCCGGCAACTAGGGCTGGCAACTGGCGGATTTGCGATTGGCGGGCTAAAGCGAAAAGATGCTGCGCCACGCCCCGACCCTTGCCATCGTCGTGCTGATCGGGCCCATCCTGTTCGGGCTGCTCTCCACACTGGGCCCGGCCTTCGGCTACTTTCCGGCGCTTGGTGGTGACACTCTGACGCTCACCCATTTCGAAACGTTCTGGCAGACGCCCGGGGTGCCGAAATCCATCGGCCTGTCGCTGACCACCGGGATGGCGACGACGGCCATATCGCTCGCCATCACGTTTGCGTTCGTTGCGGCCTGGTCCGGCACGCGGGCGTTTGCGCGGATGCAGCATGTCATCTCGCCCCTGCTTTCCGTCCCCCATGCGGCGGCGGCCTTCGGGCTGGCCTTTCTCATCGCACCGTCCGGCTTTCTGATGCGGGCCACATCGCCGTGGCTGACGGGCATGGACCGACCGCCGGACTGGCTGATCGTCGGCGACCCGAACGGTCTGGCGATGATCGCGGGACTGGTCATCAAGGAAGTGCCGTTCCTGCTGCTCGTGACGCTGGCGGCCCTGCCCCAGACCGGCGGCGAACCGGCGAGCCGTATCGCGCGGTCGCTGGGCTACGGGCGCATGGCGGCCTTCGCCTTCGTCATCTGGCCGCAGGTCTATCCCCAGATCCGCCTCGCCATCTTCGCGGTCATCGCCTACGCGACGTCGGTGGTGGACGTGGCGACGATCCTCGGGCCGAACCTGCCCTCGACGCTGGCTGTGCGGCTGACCCAGTGGATGTCGGACGCCGATACCAGCCTGCGCTTCACCGCATCCGCCGGGGCGCTGGTGCAGCTGGCGACCACGGTACTGCGCCATCGGCGTGTGGATCCTTGGCGAACGGGTCGGACAATGGTCCATGCGGCGCTTCAGGCGCAACGGACGGCGGTTCGCCTCCGACGCACTCTGGCGCGGTGCTGCAATGGTCGCCATGGTCGTCTGCGCGCTGACCATTTTCGGTGGGCTGGCGCTGCTCGCCCTATGGTCGGTGGCGGGTCTGTGGAGTTTTCCCGACACTCTGCCCGCCAGTTTCACCTTGCGCACATGGGCGCGGGTGCAGCCGACACTGTCCGATCCTCTCTGGACGACGATTACGGTCGGGTATGGTCTCCACGGCCATCGCAGTCACCATCGCGCTGGCCTGCCTGGAACGGGAAGCGCGCACGGGGCGTACAGGTGGGGCGCGGGCGCTGTGGCTGCTCTATCTACCCCTGCTGGTGCCGCAGGTTTCCTTCGTGTTCGGGCTCCAACTGTTCTTCATCGCGACCGGCTGGGACGCGACCTGGGCAGCGTTGGTGCTCGTTCATCTCGTCTTCGTACTGCCTTACGTGTTCCTGTCCCTGTCCGACCCGTGGCGGGCCTTCGATCCCCGGTTCGTCGGTATCGCCACCGGGCTTGGTGCCTCGCGCAACCGCACGTTCTGGCAGGTGCGACTGCCGATGCTGGCGAAGCCGGCGCTGACGGCAACGGCGGTGGGGTTTGCCGTATCGGTCGGGCAATATCTGCCGACCCTGCTGGTGGGCGCGGGGCGGCATCCGACGATCACGACGAAGGCGGTCGCATTGGCATCCGGCGGGGACAGGCGTGTGCTGGGGGTCTATGCCTTCCTGCAGATGGCGCTTGCCGTTCATCGCCTTCGTGATCGCCACCGCTGGACCAGCCCTGGCCTACCGCAACCGTCGTGCCATGCGGTCAGGCTCGTGAGCGTGCTGCGCCTCGACAGGGTTCGCATCGCGCTGGGCGAACGGGCTTTGCTGACCATCTCGGCGGAAGCGAGCGAGGCGGTACCGCTGACGATCATGGGGCCGTCCGGGTCCGGCAAATCCTCGCTTTTGGCGTGGCTGGCCGGCTTTCTCGCACCGGAATTCGACGCATCCGGCACCGCGACGCTGGACGGAGCGGACCTGATGGCGAAGCCGCCGGAAGCGCGGCAGCTCGGCCTGCTGTTTCAGGATCCGCTGCTGTTTCCCCACATGTCGGTGGCGGGCAACCTGCTGTTCGGCATGCGGACCGGTGGGTCGCGCACCGAACGCGCCGCGCGTGCGCAGCAGGCGCTTCGCCGCATCGATCTCGACGGGTTCGCTAGACCGCGACCCGGACACCCTGTCAGGCGGCCAGAAGGCGCGGGTGGCACTGATGCGCGTGTTGCTGGCCGAGCCCCGGGCGCTGCTGCTGGACGAGCCGTTTTCCAAGCTCGACACGTCCCTGCGCCGGTCCATGCGCGATCTGGTGTTCGAGCAGGCCCGGGCGCAGGGTCTGCCGGTCATCCTCGTGACCCACGACGAGGCCGATGCCGAAGCGGCAGGCGGCACGCTGATTACCCTGTGACCCACGATCTTCCCGTCACGGAAGCCCTGCCGGACCTGCTGGCGGCGCTCGAGAAAGGCAATGCCGTACTGGTCGCACCGCCGGGTGCGGGCAAGACGACGCTGGTGCCGTTGGCGCTGCTGGACGCGCCGTGGACCGCGGGCCAGACCATCATCATGCTGGAACCGCGCCGTCTCGCGGCTCGCGCAGCGGCGAGCCGGATGGCGCACCTGCTGGGCGAACGGGTGGGCGAGACCGTCGGCTACCGCGTCCGGTTCGATGCGAAGGTCGGGCCGAAGACCCGCGTCGAAGTCGTGACCGGCGGTATCTTCACGCGGCGGTTGGCCAGCGATCCGGGACTGGAAGGGGTGGCGGTCGTCATCTTCGACGAGTTCCACGAACGCAGCCTCGACGGCGATCTGGCGCTTGCGCTCGACGCGAGACTTGCAGGTCGGGCTGCGTCCGGAACTGCGGTTGTTGCCCATGTCGGCCACGCTGGACGCCGCGCCCATTGCCGGGCTGCTCGATGCGCAGGTCATCGAAAGTGCCGGACGGGCCTTTCCCGTCGATATCGTACACGAACCACGCCCCGCCGACAGTGCCATCGAACCGCTGGTCGCCCGCACCGTGCGGGCCGAACTGGACCGCGCCGGGAGTGGCAACATCCTCGCCTTCCTGCCCGGCCAGCGGGAGATCGAGCGCACGGCCCGGCTGTTGGAAACGGGTTTGGCGGACATGGTGCAGGTGCATCGGCTCTACGGTACGCTGCCGCAGAAGGCGCAGGATGCTGCGCTGGCATCCACTCCAGAAGGCCATCGCAAGGTCGTGTTGGCCAGCGCCATTGCCGAAACGTCCCTGACGATCGAAGGCGTCACCACCGTCATCGATTCCGGCCTTGCCCGCCGCCCCGTCTTCGAGCCCTCGACCGGCATCACGCGTTTGGTGACGACGCGGGCCAGTCGCGCCGCGGCGGACCAGCGGGCGGGCCGCGCCGGGCGGCTAGGGCCGGGGCGCGCGGTGCGGCTGTGGCATGCGGGGCAGACGGCGGCTATGCCGGCTTTCGACGCACCGGAGATAGAAACCGCCGATCTGGCGCAAATGGTGCTCGATCTCACGGATTGGGGCGTGGCCGACCCGTCGTCGCTCGCGTGGCTGACCCCGCCACCGGAACCGTCGCTCGCTGAAGCGCGTGCGCTGCTGTTGCGGCTGGGAGCGATCGAGCGAACAGAAACGGGTTTTCGCCTCACCACACACGGGCGCGCCATGCGCCGTGTCGCCCTGCCCCCGCGGCTGGCCCACATGGTCGTGCGCGCCGGGCAGCGCGGGCGCGGCGCAGCCGGTCGGGCAGCCTTGCTGGCGCTGGCCTTGCAGGAACGCGGCGCGGGCGGGCACCACGTAGACGTCGAGCGCCGCCTGACGACGCTGGAGCGGGATGGTGCCGCGAAACGGTTGCGTGACCATGCAGCGAGAATGGTCTCGCATTTCGCTCAAGCCGAGGGCGAACGCCCTTCGGTCGGCGCCCTCCTGGCCTTTGCCTTTCCCGACCGTGTCGCCCAGCGTGCGGCTCAGGCGACGGACGGGTCCATCCGCTACCGCCTCGCCAACGGGCGCGGAGCTGTGATCGGTGCCGATGAAGGGCTGGCGGCTGAACCGTTTCTGGTGGTCGCGGACCTCATCGGGTCCGCTTCGGGTGCGCGTATCGTCGCCGCCGCGGCCATCACCCGTGCGGAAATCGACGCGATTGCGGAGGCGACCGTCGCCACCGAAACCAGTTTCGACCCTGCGACCGGGCGTCTGACGGCACGGCGCACGAACCGGTGGGGCGCGCTGGATCTAGATCCTCCCGCGCCGGTGCCGCTGGACGATGCCACGCGGCAGGCGGGCCTGCTCGATGCGGTGGGCAAGCACGGGCCGGGCGTTTTGCCATGGTCGAAGGAAACGGTCGCATTGCGTGCGCGACTGGCCTTTCTGCACCGGCGGGAACCGGATCGCTGGCCGGCAATGGACGACGAGGCGCTGACCGCCAGCTGCGCGCAATGGCTTGCGCCGTTTTTCGCCGGGCTGAGCGACCTTGCCGCCCTGCCCCTGCGCGATGCGCTGTTGCTGCATGCAGGCCACCCGTCCAAAGCGGACCTCGACCGTTTGGCACCGGCTCGGTTCACCGCCCCGTCCGGCGAAACGCTCGGCATCGATTACGCGGACGGCCATCCGGCGTTCCAAGCCCGACCGCAGCAATTGTTCGGCCTCGACGTTCATCCGACCATGGCGGGGGAACCGCTCGCCATCCATCTGCAATCGCCTGCCGGACGCACGATCCAGATCACACGCGATCTGCCTGGCTTCTGGCGCGGCACATGGGCGGACATGCGCTCCGACATGCGTGGCCGCTACCCGAAGCACCCCTGGCCGGAAGACCCGATCAATGCGCAACCCACGAGCCGGGCCAAGCCGCGCAGGCGGTAAGCGGCCACCTCCATTGCGCCGCATGGAAATTGCGCACGGTCGGCCCTAGTCTGGCGGCTTCAACCCCGGAGCCGCCATGTCGTCCACCGTCTATTCCACCGAATTGCGCGAGCGCATTCTCATCCGTCTCGACACGCTGATGCGGTTGCGCTGGTTCGCCATTATCGGCCAGCTCGGGGCCGTTGTCGTCATCGCGTTCGTCTTCGCCTACCCGATGCCATGGGCGATCTGTCTCGTACTGATTGCCGCCTCTGCCGTGCTGAACCTGTGGCTGGCGCGCTATTACCGCCGCACGCACCGCATACAGGGCGATGCGGTGTTCGCCCTGCTGTCGGTGGACGTGCTGCAACTGGGCGCTTTGCTTTATCTGACAGGGGGATTGCAGAACCCGTTCGCGATCCTGCTGATGGCACCCGTCATCGTGTCGTCCACATCGCTCAAGCGTGACCATACGATCATGTTGGGAGCATTGTCCTTCACGCTGGTGACGCTGCTGGTCTTCTTCCACATGCCCCTGCCGTGGCGGCCCGGCGAACCGCTGGCCATGCCGCTCATGTTCATCGCCGGCACGTGGGTCGCCATCGTCTGCACACTGGGATTCACGGCCATCTACGCTTTCCGGGTGGCGCAGGAGGCGCGCAAGCTGGCGGACGCCCTGTCGGCGACCGAACTGGTGTTGCAACGCGAGCAGCACCTGTCCGCCCTCGACGGCATGGCGGCGGCGGCGGCGCACGAACTGGGCACGCCCCTGTCGACCATCGCACTGGTTTCCAAGGAGATGGTGCGCGACCTGCCCGCGGACTCCGAGTTCCGCGACGACGCCGTCCTGCTGCGGGCGCAGGCGGAACGATGCCGGTCGATCCTCGCCAAGCTGACCTCCCTTTCCAGCCAGGGCGAGCCAATCATCGAAACGCAGGGACTGACGGCCATGGTCGAGGAGGTCGTCGCTCCCTTGCGCGATTTCGGCAAGACCGTGCTCGTGGAACGGGACGGCGAGATGGCGGACATGCCCAGGCTCAACCGCGCGCCCGGCATCCACTACGGTTTGGGCAACATTCTCGACAACGCGGTGGATTTCGCCAGCGAGACGGTGATGGTTCGTCTTGTGTGGGACGACGAAACCGTTCGCATCGTCATCGACGACGATGGGCCCGGATTTCCGCCCGGCATCCTGCACAAGCTGGGCGAGCCCTTCGTGTCCCACCGCACGCGGCAAAACGGGGGGCTGGACCGGGGAATGGGCCTTGGCATGTTCATCGCCAAGACGTTGCTGGAACGCAGCGGTGCGGATGTGACCTTCGGCAACGACGACCGGCGCGGGGGTGCATGGGTTGCAATCGTCTGGCCCCGGGAAAGGCTGGAGTCGGAACGTTCCGTGGAGCCGTGGCGCAGTCCGCCGTTGCAACAGGTGGGGCGCGACACGCCATACGGGCCGCCACGCAAGACGCAGCCCGCATTTCGAGCGCCTGCGTCTTGAAGGCCTGCGTTTGAAGGCCTGCGACAATAATTCACGGTCCCGCCACGGTGCCCCGCGCCGGAAACATTTGAACTATTCCAGGGTAGCTCCATTTATCCGGTAAGCGTTCGCGCGACACTGGAGACCGACCCGATGACTGACGCACAGACCCTCGAACCCGCTGGAGCCGCGTCCGGTCCCGATGAACTGGTTTCCGTCCAGCCAACCCTGCTGCTCGTCGACGACGACCGCCCCTTCCTGCAACGCCTGGCTCGGGCGATGGAAAGCCGCGGGTTCGCCGTGCGCACCGCCGAGACGGTCGCGGAAGGCAGTGCTGAAGCCAAGCGTGAAGCGCCGGACTACGCGGTCGTCGACATGCGCCTGGAAGATGGCAACGGGCTCGACGTCGTGGGCACCCTGCACGAGCAGTCGAGCGACACCCGCGTCGTCGTCCTGACCGGCTACGGCAACATCGCCACCGCCGTTACCGCCGTCAAACTGGGTGCCATCGACTATCTCGCCAAACCGGCCGATGCAGACGATGTCTATGCCGCGTTGATGCAGGACCCGGACGACAAGGCTGCACCGCCGGAAAATCCCATGTCGGCGGACAGGGTGCGGTGGGAGCATATCCAGCGCGTCTACGAGTTGTGCGACCGTAACGTGTCCGAAACGGCGCGGCGTCTCGACATGCACCGACGCACGCTGCAACGCATTCTGGCCAAACGCGCCCCGCGCTAGTCTTCAATCGTCGCAGTAATCCGTGCCGTCGACGCCGGCATGGGCACAGCACCGGGACAGCCTTTGGGCAGCCGCCCGGGCGAAACGCACATGCACGTCGCGGCGGCGGGCGGGTTTCACGGCATGGTCCGGGGCCTCGCGGACCATGTCTGCCCCGTAGCCATCGCAGATCATCAGGCCTGCATCCTGCGGAAAGATGTCGGCTGGCACATCGGCCAGCGTGGCGAAGAACAGGGCGTCGCAATCCGTGCGATATTGCGGCCATTTGGTATCGACCCTGAAGTCGGCAACGGATGATTTGATCTCCACGATCGTGACCTGACCTTTCGGCGACAGGGCGACAAGATCGGCGCGACGTCCCGAGGCCAAAGTCAGTTCCGGCAACGTCGCCCAGCCATTGTCGGCAAAATACCGTTCGGCCCCCGTGCGTATCTCCATCGCGCGGTCGGATTGGCGGCCATCGACGAACGGGTTGGAAACGGCAAGTTGGACGATCGGCATCGGCGGGGTCCGTCGGTTTGTTCACAGGCGATTCGTCCAACCGATAGCGTGCCTTCGGGGTGGAAACCAAGTCCGGCGGGCGACCCGCCTCACGCACCGACCCGGTGAGCTGTCTATGATGCAGTTTTGTCGCATAGGCCGCCTATTCCACCATCGGCGGAGCATTCCGACCGGGCTGGCGATTGCGCGCATTTGCGAGCGGCCATTATGATGAATTCACGGTAAAGTCGCCGATGCCCTCTTTAAAGACAGACCCCATGACCGCTTCATCCTCGATAAACGCTGTATCAATCCAACGGTTCTTGCGTGCCGGATGCTTCGTTCTCATCGCAATTGCCCTTCTCGCCATGGCCGGATGCGCCGGTTCGACGCGTTCCACCGCGGGGTATGCAGCGCCGAATATCGAGGCGCAGGTTTCCCGCAACGACGCGGCAAGACGGTCCGTCTCGGACGCGCGCAAGGATGCCGACAAGGCGGAACGCACGCTGGCCGACCTGGAAAAGCAGATCGCAAAAGACGAAAAACGGCTGACGCGGAAAAATCTTTCCGACCGCGCGCGCAACCGTGCAACGGGCCGCCTCGAAGAGAACCGCGCGCAACTGCGCAATGCACGGCGCAGTGTACGCCGCACCGAGCGTGCGGTCCGACGGGCCGAGCGGACGCAGCGGCGCGCTGAACGCCGTCTGGACCGCGCCGAACGCAACCGTGAGCTGGCCGAACTGGCCAACAGGCAGCGCATCGAACAGGAGCGCGCGGAGGCAGCCGCCCTGCAGACCCGCCTGCAGAACGGTCCGGTGCGCGAAGAGGTGGCGAACGGTTCGTTCATTGACGGTCTGTTCGGCTCCAACGATCCCGCCTACGCCAATGTCAACGACTATGGCGCGCGGATCGACGGAAACTTTTCCGTAGCCGCCATTCCCATCGACAAGGTCTCCTCCAACCTTTTGCGGCAGGAAGTGCGCTACGCGTCTGCGCACAAGCCGGGCACGGTGGTGGTCGATACCGGCGCGAAATATCTCTACGTCGTTCAGCCCGGCGGCACCGCCATGCGCTACGGCATCGGGGTCGGGCGTGAAGGGTTTGCCTGGTCCGGGGAGGCGCATATCGGCTTCAAACGCAAATGGCCGACATGGACGCCACCGGCCGAGATGATCGAGCGCCAGCCGGAACTCGCCAAATATTGCGCCGATTGCGGTGGAATGGAGGGCGGACCGGCCAACCCGCTGGGTGCGCGGGCGCTTTATCTCGTCGCCAATGGGGAGGACACTCTCTACAGGTTGCACGGAACACCGAAATGGAACTCCATTGGCACCGCCGCGTCTTCGGGCTGCATCCGCTTGATGAATCAGGACGTGATCGATCTTTACGATCGGGTGCGCACCGGCTCCAAAGTGGTTGTCATCTGACGAACTTTGAGCGTAAGCACTCAAAGGATCGCTTGTCAGATTGCGCCCTACCCTTTATGTCCTCCTTGGCTGTCGGCTCGCCCGACAGCCTTGTTACTTCCGATTGGCAAACTTTTCACCGCCGATCTGCCGCACCCGTAGCTCAGCTGGATAGAGCACCAGACTACGAATCTGGGGGTCGGGCGTTCGAATCGCTCCGGGTGCACCATCTCTTTCCGTCGTTTGCTTCATCGGTTCGAACAGCGTTCGGACGTGTGCTGCACCGCGGTCATCTAATACCGACGGACGTCGTTGGTGGTGTGAAGTGGAGAAACTGGCGGCGTATGCTGCCGGCAGATCGATCATCGCCATACGCCGTAGGGTGCAACTGGACATCTGACCGTTCGATTGCGGGCAGTTCGGACCGGGTCCCGTTCCACGATCTCAATGAAAATCGCGCGATTTCGGAATGACGTCGACGTTGCGTGGATGGGTTCTGTCGGGGGCGTTGAACTTGGCATTCAACGGCCGGTCGACATGGTCTGCTCGAAGGCGATCCATTTGCAATTCCGCATCGGAGAGAAGTTCGATGTCGGCGGTGAGATCGGTCAGATCCTCGGCCACCAGATGAGTGACGTCGTCGGCGTGCTGAACGCGACCGCGCACCTGCATCAGGCGCGATGCCATGACGATGGGTCGAAAGCGCGCCATGATGGCGGGCCAGACCACCACGTTGATAGTGCCGGCCTCGTCTTCCAGCGTCAGAAAACATACGCCTTTGGCGGAGCCCGGGCGCTGGCGTTGCAGCACGAAACCGGCAACATCGATCGACCTGCGCGCCTGATAGCCACGGGACAGCTTCTTCATATTGCCGCTGGCTTCGATCATCGTATCGGACCGCACGATACCGGCGCGCCTGTAGCGGTCACGCAGGAAGGAAAGAGGGTGTGCCTTGAGCGAAAGGCGCGTGGTCTGGTAGTCGGCCACCACCTCTTCGGACAATGCCATGAGAGGCAGTTGCACCGGCTCTTCGAACCCTGCGTGAACTAGCGGCGCGGGTGCGGCCCTGTCGAGACCGCGACACTGCCACAGCGCGTCGCGTCGCCCGATGCCACAGGAACGGAAGGCGTCTGCTGCGGCTAGTTTTTCGATCACATCGCGAGGCAGGCGCGTGCGTGTGTAAAGATCGCCGACATCTTCAAACGGCGTATCGCCCCTTGCCGCCATAATGCCATGAGCCGAAGTCTCGCCCAGTCCGTCCACCAGTCGAAGCCCGAGCCGGACGGCATGGCTCGGCGGGTGAACGCCGTTCAACCCCTCTCCGGGCAGGCGGTCCTCCGGTTCGATGGACGACAGCGTGCAGTCCCAGTCCGACAGGTTCACATCCGGCGGACGCATCTCGACGCCGTGGGATCGCGCATCGCGCACGATCTGCGCCGGTGCGTAGAACCCCATGGGTTGCGAGTTCAGCAGGGCGGCCGCGAAGACGTCCGGGTGCCGCCATTTCAGCCAGCAGGACACGTAGACGAGATGGGCGAAGCTTGCGGCGTGACTTTCGGGAAAACCGTATTCGCCGAACCCCTTGATCTGGTCGAAACAACGCTGCGAAAACGCCGGATCGTAGCCACGTTCCACCATCTTGCCGACCATACGTCCCTGCAATTCGCTGATCGTTCCGCGCGAACGAAATGTCGCCATGGCGCGGCGCAATTCATTGGCATCCTTGGCGTCGAACTCCGCCGCCTGCATGGCGATGGCCATGGCCTGTTCCTGAAAGATCGGCACGCCCATCGTGCGTTTGAGAATGTTGCGCAGTTCGTCCTTGTCGTGGGGTGGCCCCGGTTCGGGATAGACTTCCGGCTCCGAACCCTCGCGCCGCTTCAGGAACGGATGCACCATGTCGCCCTGAATGGGGCCGGGGCGCACGATGGCGACCTCGATGACGAGATCGTAGAACTTGCGTGGGCGCAGGCGCGGCAGCATGGCCATCTGCGCCCGGCTTTCGATCTGGAACACGCCGAGCGAGTCCGCCTTGCACAACATGTCGTAGACGCCGGGTTCGCTGTTTTCTTCCAATCCCACTTCGGCAATATCGGGCCGCTCGCCAAGATGCGTCTCGATCATGTCGAAGGCCTTGCGAATGGCGGTCAGCATGCCCAGCGCCAGCACGTCGATCTTGAAGATGCCGAGCGCGTCGATGTCGTCCTTGTCCCATTCGATATAGGAGCGGTCCGGCATTGCCCCCCAGCGGATCGGCACGCATTCTACGAGCGGCCCGTCGGTCAGCACGAAACCGCCGACATGCTGCGACAGATGGCGCGGCAGGCCCATCAACTCGCAGGCGAGTTTCACCGTGCGCAGCAGATGCGGATCGGTGGCGTCGAGCCCGGCCTCCTTGATCTGCTCTTCCACGATGCCGGAGCCCCACGAGCCCCACACGGTCTTGGCAAGCGCCGCGGTGACATGTTCCGACAGGCCCATGACGCGGCCCGCCTCGCGGATCGCCATGCGCGGGCGGTAGTGGATGACGGTAGCGCACAGTCCCGCACGCTCGCGCCCGTAGCGTTTGTAGATGTGCTGGATGACCTCCTCGCGGCGTTCGTGTTCGAAATCGACATCGATATCGGGTGGCTCGTCCCGGGCTTCGGAGATGAACCGTTCGAACAGAACGCTCTGCTGCGTCGGGTCGACATTGGTGATGCCAAGGCAGAAGCAGACCACGGAATTGGCGGCAGACCCCCTGCCCTGGCACAGGATCGGAGGCTCCACGTCGTTGCGGGCAAAATCGACGATATCGCGGACGGTCAGGAAGTAGCGGGCGATCTTCTTCTTCGCGATGAGTGCGAGTTCCTTCTCGATGGTGGCGTACAGATCGCCTTCGATACCCCTGGGAAATTTTTCCGCCACGCCCTCGTAGGTCAGATGGCGCAGCCAGCCGTCCGGCGTGTGGCCCTCCGGCACGGGTTCGTTGGGATATTCGTATCTGAAATCATCGAGATCGAAGGTGCAGGCATCGGCAATGTCGCGCGTGGCGCGGATGGCATGGGGCCAGTTGGAGAAGAGGCGGCCCATCTCCTGCGGCGACTTCAAATGCCGTTCGCCGTTGGCCTCCAGCAGATAGCCAGCCTCCGCAACCGTCACACGCTCGCGGATACAGGTGAGCACATCCTGCAGCGGGCGCTGGGCGCGGTGGGCGTAGAGCACGTCGTTGGTGGCCAGCAGCGACAGTCCGTGCGCGTGGGCCAGCCGGTCGAGACGTTCGATCCGCGCATGGTCGTCCCCACGGTAGCGATGGGCTGCAGCGATATACGTAACGGGCAATCGTGCGACGAGATCAGGAAAAGCCTGCTCGAACACGTCCAGATCGCCGGGCGGTGCGGTGGCGAGGACCAGACCTTCGGCCAGTTCCGCAATGTCCGCGATGCTCAGGGCGCAATCCTTGCCGGTCGCTATATTGCCTTTCGCGGCATTGCCTGCCGCCATGCGACCTCTGGAAATCAGACGGCACAGACGGCCATAGGCATCGCGGTCCCTGGGCCATGCCAGGAGCGCAAGACCGTCCACCGGTTCCAACCGACACCCGATAACGGGGCGCATGTAGGCCTCCTTCGCATCGCGGTGCATGCGAACGATGCCGGACAGCGTGTTGACGTCGGTAATGCCGATCGCGTCATAGCCCAGCGCATAGGCGCGCAGGACGAGCTCTTCCGCCCTTGCCGCTCCGCGCCCGAAAGAGAAGCAGGATTGGACGGCAAGTTCCACATAGGGCGCGCGCGGGTTGGGCGTCGGCGGATCGTCGTCGCGGGCGCGCAGCTTGAAATCGCTCATGCGAACACCCCGTGCATGAACCAGCGCGTGGTCTCGCCGCGCTCGTCGTCGGCAAAACCCTCGCGAAAAATCCAGAAACGGCGGCCTTCCTTCGTCTCCACGCTGTAATAGTCGCGCGATCGGGTGGTGGAGCGTTCGCGCCACCATTCAGGGGCGATGCGCTCCGGCCCCGCAAGTCGGTCCACATCGTGGACCAGCCGTCGCCATGTGAAACGCGCCGGCGGCCCTTCGGGCAGGGCATGCATCACGCCGATCTCTTCGGGCCGGTCGAACATGCGGTCCGGCCGTAAGGCAATGTCGGTGCGTCGCGCGTTGGCGATGGCGGGTTGCGGCTGAGACGCCCATACGAAGGCGCGTTCGGGCCAGCGGCTTTCATGGCACGTCGGGTGCAGCACGGCACCGGGTCCGTTGCGGGTGCGCAGCCGGTCGATCAGCGCATGGATGTCCGGTCCTGCATTCATGCCCAGATGATCGTTCTGCCGTGCCGGCAGGGCGGCAGTCTCCACGGCCTCCACCGCCAAGGCGTCGAAGCCGAATTCCGCATGCCATCCGTCCAGCCGGTCGATCAGCAGCCGCATGATGCGGTCGCTTTCGCGTGTTGCGCGCGACAGGCGCAGCACGGTGGAGGAGCGGCCGCCATCGGCGCGAAACGCTTCCAGCAGCAGCGCCACCACGCCTTCGTCGCGCTCGACAAGCATGGCCATCAACGCGTCCACCAGCGGGCGCAGGCTGGCGAGCACCACTTCCGTTTCCGTGACGGGCTCCACCAGACCGCGCGCGATGCGCAACGGATCAGGATGCTGCTGCGGGTTGAGGGGAATGCGCACGCGACCGGCGATCTCGTCCACCCTGGCCAACACGTCGTCGCTCGCGCCGGTCGTGCGACCGAGGTAGTCGTCATAGGTATCGTCGCGCGGGTCGCGGTGTTTGGCGCGTGCACCGAAGCGTTTCTTCAACGAGCCACGCGGCACGCGGGAAACCGCGCCGATGGTTTTCAACCCCAACCGCCGCAGCAGGGTGATGGAGGCGGGATCGATACGCAATGCCACGATGGGAAGGTCGGCGATGGTTTCCGCAAGCGCCCCGCCATCCACCACCATGCGCTTGACACCGGCATGGCGTGCCAGCGCGTTGGCTGCGGCATGGTTGGGTGCCATGGCAAGATTTGCGGTAATTCCCATGGCTGCCAGCCGGTCGGCAATGGTGTCGAGCATCGTGTCCGGCCCGCCGAACAGATGGGTGCAACCCGTCACGTCCAGCGCGATACCGTCCACACCATCGGTGCGGGTGTGGGGGGTCCACCGTCGTGCCCATGCCGCCAGCCTGTCGAGCGCCGCCGCCTCGTAGGCAGGGTCGGCATAGGCGATGGCAAGGTCGTTGTGGGCAGCGGCGGCATCCGTCGCGCGCTGGCCCGGTGCCAGGCCGAAACGGGCGGCCACGGCATTCACCCCATGAACGAGATCGCCACGCGGTGTCGTCACCAGCAATGCGAATGGATTGTCACCCTCGGCGTCCTCGCAGGGCGACGACGTTTCCGGTTCGTCCTGTTCTTGAGCTCCGGGCTTCACCCGCCTGACGTTGCGCTGCGCCCGCAGCCACGTCTCCAGCGGCCAGTGGGGAAACCACGCGCAGACGATGTGCCGCTCCCGGCTCATCGAGGTCTCCAGCCAGTTCGACGGTCCAGCAGCCCGGCGGGCGGCTGCGCGCG
The DNA here is from genome assembly GCA_963711195.1 of uncultured Alphaproteobacteria bacterium. GTDB lineage: Bacteria > Pseudomonadota > Alphaproteobacteria > Rhizobiales > Rhizobiaceae > Pseudahrensia. The sequence continues at coordinate 194,688 of CAVQDK010000007.1, read as the reverse complement.
CGCAGCAATTCGAGCGACCATTGCGGATTGCCCGGCGCACGCGGATCGAAGGGATGGGGCTGGCTCGGCAACGCGTCCACCCGCCAGCGCCAATGCGCCCCGCTCGACCCACCCGCCTGCGCCTGCCGGCCCGTGCGCATCAGCAGGCAATGCACGCCAGCGGCTCGTGCAAACATTTCCAGCCGCCGCGTCGCCGTGAAATCGAGAATACGCGGCGCACCCTCGATCTCGCCGACGACGTTCAACCCGGCCTTGACGGCTTCCTCCATCGCCCAAAGCGCATCGTGGGCATTTCGGGTAGGCGCGTAGAGAACATCCGGCATGTTGCCGATACAGGCCGGCCGAGGCGCTCCGAATTCCGTGCGCGATGCATGATCCTGCACCCAAAGCACCGGCTTTTTCGTGCTCAAGACATGTCGCGCCAGTCCGCCAAGCATTCCACGGCACGAAACGATATCCTGTAGTCCCGCATCGTCGAATGCCTGTAGGATACAAGCGGACGTTTGCGAAGCCTTCGGCTGCGTCTGCGCCACGAATTGCAGCCGAGGAATCATGTCTCCTCGATACCCCGTTCGCGTCTCTCCAAGAGCAGACATTCATCCGTAATCCGCACAATGATTCCTATCGGAACAAGGTATATGTTCCTATTTTGTTCCAGAATGCAAACTGCTTGCGATGCCTGTGGATAGATCCAAATCGCTGTTCATCGCACGAGCGAGTAGCTTGCCGGTTTCCGGCCTTTCGCGAGCCAGCCGTGGCACGATAGCGTTGCGCCGCGCTCGGTCTTGCGACGAAACGAATGCATTTGTAGTGGGTTACGCGCTCTCCGACCGCTCGAAAATTGGCGACAATCATGCCCGGCCATTCCCGTATCCGACACGTCGCCTTGCTGACTTGGGATTTCCCGCCTTCCCATAGCGGCTTGAGCCGTGCGGCAGCGGATATCGCGGCATCGCTGCAGGAAACCGAGGTGCGGGTAACCGTGTTCGACGCCTCGCGCCCGTCCGGTACGGAGGATCGCGTCGAAGGCATCCGTGTGATCGGTTGCGGAGCGCCCGCAAGGGGTCCGGCCGCATGGCTTAGAAGGCGCATGGCGCTTGGGCATCTCGTCGGTCCGGCCTATTTCTCGCGCGCCGTGCGCCAGGTGCATCGCACGGACCCGGTCGATCTGATCGAAGCGACGAACTGGTACGCTCCGGCAGCATTCCTGCGCAGCTCGGGCATTCCCACTGGTCGTGCGCAACAGCACCCCGGCCCTCGACGTCCTGTCCGATACGATGAGCCTGCGCGACCGCCTCGACCTGCGCTTCGCGCACAGGCTGGAGCGGAAGGCCGCCGTGGCGGCCCAGGCGACGATTGCCAATACGGCGACCCACAAGGCGTTGATCGAAGACCTCTATACCGGTCTCGACAGCGAGCGGCATCACATAGTGTCTCTCGCGCTTGCGCCGGATCTGCTGGAACAGGGAGCTGCCACGCCATGGCCGCCTGCCGTTTCCCACGGGCAAGCCAGGTCCATCGTGTTCGTCGGACGCGCGGAACGGCGCAAGGGCTACCGGGAGGCTTTGGGAGGTTTCGCACGCGCCTGCGCCGCCTTGCCGCCTGCCGATTGCCCGGTGCTCCACGTGGTCGGAATGGACGATGCGCAGATCGACGTTGACCGGGAACTGGTCGACGCGCTTGCGACCGTCCGAGACCGCATCACCTTTCACCCGAAGGTCTCCGATGCCCTGCTCTACGATCTCTACCGCCAGGCATGGGCGGTTCTGGCACCGTCGCGCTACGAATCCTTCGGTCTGGTCTATCGCGAAGCGGCGGCGTTCGGGCGGCCCCTCATTGCTTGCGCGGAAGACCCGGCAGCCGTGGAGTTCATCGCAGCTTCCAATTGCGGTCTGCTGGCCGAGGCTTGCACGTCGGACGCCGTAGGGTCGGTGATGGTCGACATCCTGACGGATGATGCACGATGCGCAGCCTTCCATGCCAACGGGAAGAACCACGTCAAAACCCTGACCCGCAAGAGGCTGGCTGCGGAAACGCTCGCCGTTTACGAACGGGCCCTTGCCGAAGCCGGACGGTCTCAGACATCGTAGAGCGTTATGCGGTTCTGGCGGGCAAGCGCCTGCGCCCATGCCCGTTCGGCCTCCCAATCGTGCCCGTCCCAGCCCGCGAAGCCGAACCCAACCACGTCTAACCGGGCGTCCGGTACGGCTCTGGCGACGATGTCGAACAGGGCGAGGTAGCCCGAACTCGGCACCGGATGATCGTCGCCGAACCGCGTGATCCCGATGGCGTCGCACGCTGCCAGATAGGTTTGCAGCGGGAGCGTTCGAACCTGGCATTCCAGATCGGCAAGCGCGGCTGCCGCTTCGTCCGCATGGTTCACTCCGTCCGGGTCCGGCGGCGCGGCAACGTCCGTCGGGGCGGGATACAACCCGGCCACGTCCGGGTGGATGGGGAACGTGATGCGGGCGGCGTTCCGCACATGGGGCGCGGCGCACAAGGTGCCGTCGTCGAGCCATTCCCGCATCTGCCCCCCGCAATTGACGAGAAACAGTTCGTGCAACGCCGTGCCCGTCACTCCACCGTAACCGAACGGGTTGTTGAACCGAACGACATGGTCGGCGCGGTCCACAAGTTCTGCACAGGGGCGACCGTCGGGCGCGTTGCCGACCACGACCACGTGGCCGGTCAGCGTCTCGCCGTATCGGTCAGGCACGGTAGGGTTCCAGCAAGTGCCGCATGTCGTCGTGCCTGTCGGGTGACTGACCGAGGTCGTCATAGTGTCGGGAGCGTTCCGCGACGCGGGCGCGGGACAGGTGGTGGGAGATCGGATGTTGCAGGAATATGGACGTGCGCGTCCAGTCGCGACAGGCGAACGGGCGCTCGTGAACCCGGTTCTCGAAGCGTTCCGTACGGGGCATGAAACGGTATTGGACGTCGGGAAAATGGTCGCTCAGCACTCCATCCACGAGGTTTCCCCGGGGCAGACCGATGGCGGCGAGACCGGCCCGTTCGGCATGGGCCGCCAGGTGGCCGAGGGTGACGGGCAGGTCCGCCGCAATGCGTTCGTCGAGATCGAGGTGGAACACCCAGTCAGCCGTCGCCGCATGGTTGCCCGCGTTGCGCTGGGCGGCAAAATTTCCGTCGAGCGGACGGCAGACGGTTCTGACATTCGGGCCGTCCAGCACCACCTTTACCGGCGTGTCCAGAACGATGATTGTTTCGGCAAATTGCGATGCGACGTCTGCCAGCATCGCCTGCAAGGCATCGCCGTCGCCTTGCGCCAGAACGACCAGCGTGACGGACAGGGGCGGCATGGTTCCCACTTCGCACAACGCACCGTCTGGACGATCGTCGCGATGGCCGTGGAAGGCGGTGGCATCGTCGGTGGAGAACCACAATCCGGCACGGGTGGCGGCAATCCGCAGGGTGAAGGCGTCGACGAACCAGTCCCTGTCTTCCATCCTCTCCGATGAGGTCGGTCCTGCAACCGTCAGTTGCTCCAGTTCCTGCCGGTAGCGCACCATGTCCGCGCCGTCTCGTTCCCGCCAGCGGGCTCCGCATCCGGCACATTGCGTCCATCCATCGCGCAGTTGAAAACGATCGGAGGCGTCGCAACAGAAGCAGCGGGTGGGTGAAGCCATCATCTCCGGCAAACTTCAGGTAGACGCCATGCTCTAGGCATCCCCCGCTCCCTGCGAAGCAGCTGCCCGCTGGCTCGATGCGTTCAGTTCGTTGCGCATCAGATGGTGGTAGAGACCGATACCGAGGCGGGAGACGTGCCCCGACTGCTCCTCACCGATCAGGGAACCGTATCCGCGGCTTTCGCGGTCGAGGCGGGCAATCGTGAACCCGGCACCCAGTTCGTTGGTATCTGCGAAGATTTTGAGACGTCGTGCGGCTGCGCTGTCGCCTTTCAGGTTGGTGCGGGTCATCAGCACCATGTGGGCCGGCAGATGGCTGCGCCCGATACGACCGCGAAGCTGGTGCAGCTGGGACAGGCCGAACCGTTCCGCGTTCCACACGACCATCGTATTCGCCTGCCCGTTGTCGAGCCCGCTCTCGATGATCGAGGTGGACAGCAACACGTCGATATCGCCGCCCATGAACTGCAGCATGGCGGTCTCGATCTCGTCTTTCGGCAGCCGCCCGTGGGCAATGTCGAAGCTGAACGACCGGGCTTTGCCGTCGAGGATGGTCTGCACCTCGTCCACGCCGGCAATGCGCGGACAGACGATGTAGCACTGGCCGTCGCGTTGCACCTCGGTGTCCACCGCTTCGAGCAGGGCGTCTGGATCGACCGGGGCCACCCGCGTTTCGATGGGCAGGCGCTTCTTCGGCGCGGTCGCGACGATGGACAGGTCGCACAATCCGACCTGCGCGGTGGCGAGGGTGCGGGGAATCGGGGTGGCCGTCATCGTCAACACGTGGGCACCGCGTCCCATCTGATGCAGGGCGCGCTTGCGATCGGCCCCGAATTTCTGCTCCTCATCGATGACGACAAGGGCAAGGCGCTTGAATGCGAGATTCGCCGTCGTCAGCATGTGGGTGCCCACGACGACATCGCATTCGCCTTCGACCAAAGCCGTTTTGACGGCGTCGTTTTCAGCATCGGTCTTCAACCGCGACATCTCGCCCACGGTCAGCCCCATGGCCGACAGGCGTTTGTGGAAGGTCTTGTAGTGCTGCCGCGCCAGCACCGTCGTCGGTACGGCGACCATCGCCTGGTATCCGGCCAGAGCAGCGGCCGCGACGGCGCGGATGGCAACCTCCGTCTTGCCGTATCCAACATCACCGATCACGACCCTGTCCATGGGCCGCGTGCGGCTCATATCGTCGAACGTCTCCTCCACCGCCCTGGCCTGATCGAGGGTCATCTGGTGGGGAAAACCCTTCTCGATGGTTTTCGCGATATCGGCTGAAACCACCACCGCCGGGGCGGGGCGTGCCCGGCGTTCGCGGTCGATCTGCACGAGTTCGTCGGCGGCTGTCCGCAATTCCAGCACCAGCCCGTCTCGCCGTTCCGCCCAATCCTCGTTGTCGAGACGGTCGAGCGTCAGGCTTTCGGCGGAAGCGCCATAGGCCCAGATGTTGGCGATCTCGGCAGCCGGCAGCATGAGCTTGCCGCCGTCGCGATACTCGAGCGCGACGAATTTCTGCACATCCCCGTCGACCTCGACTTCGGAATATCCCCGGAACCGCGCGAGGCCATGGTCGATATGGACGACGGCGTCCCCGTCCCGCAGTTCGGTGGCGCCGAACAACAGGGTCTCGAGTTCGGCGTGCCGGTGGGTGGCGGACATGTCTGTCATGGTCCCGTCCGCAGCGTGTCGTAGAGCGTCTCGTAGCCCTGCGCCATGTGGGCTGCGGTGAACCGCTTCTCGAAGGCGCGGCGCACGGCCTGCCGGTCGAGCGCCGCGGCGCGCTTCACCGCATCAACGGCCTCTCCCATCGTATCGACGACGAACCCGGTCACACCGTCTTCGATGATTTCGGCGGTACTCCCGTTGCGCCAAGCGACTGTCGGCGTTCCGCACGCCATGGCCTCGATCATCACCAGACCGAACGGCTCCGGCCAGTCTATGGGGAACAGCAGGACGCGCGCCGAGCCAAGAAACGCCTGCTTGTCCGCCTCGGGCACCGGTCCGACATAGCGCGCGTCGTCGTCGAGCATAGGGGCCACGACGGTATCGAAATAGGTCGGGTTGCCGACGTCACGCGTACCGCCAAGCCGGATGGGCAGCCCGGCCGCCGCCGCGATTTCGATGGCCCGGTCCGGGCGTTTCTGGTCGGTCAGTCGACCGAGAAACGCGCAGTAGCCTCCGGCCCCGTCATCGAGCCGGTAGCGGTCTTCGGCAATCCCGTGATGGACGATACCCGCGCAATTTATGGCGGGAAAGCCGGCGGCCTGCGAGCGGGAGATGGCGGCGACCTTCTGGTCGGTGAAATGGTCGAAATAGACTTGCCGGTCCCGCTCGTCGGCCCGCCAGTGTATCGTCATCAGACATTTATGTCGGTACTCGCGCAGCACGGCCGCGTGGTAGAGTTCGGTGTGGCAATGGATGATGTCGAACGTGTCCGCCAGCGCCGCGACGCGATCGAGCATGATGCATTCCATCGCGGAAGGCAGTGAGGGCGGCGCGTTGGCGACGGAGGAAACGCACGGTCCCTGCGCCTCCAGCGTGGCGGGGGTCCGCGAACCGTTCGCTGCAAACAGCGTCACGTCGTGGCCACGGTCGACGAGCGCGGTCGCAAGGTCGGCCACGACGCGCTCCGTGCCGCCATGGTCAGTTGGAGGAACCGTGAACTGAAGCGGGGCGACCTGCGCTATTTTCATGAAAACCTTGTCCGAAGCCACAGTGGCATACGCAAAGGGGCATGACAGCTATCGGGTTCCAGGCATCAATCTGAATTGAGAGAAGGCTGCGCTAAGTGTCGTCGCCTTCGAACCAGGATGTGTCGAGCGTGCTGTAGCGGTCGACGAAGTCGATGGTGTCGATCATCCGCTCCGCCTGCAGCAGGCGCACGGTGCCTCCGCCACGCCACACGGTCCCGTCTTCCTCCATCCGCCGGAGCGACTTGCTGACATAGGTGTGCGTCAGACCCAGCACGTCGCCGATTTCCTGCTGGTTGAGGGGCATGCGGAATGTATCCGTCATCGATCGGTTGGTGATCTTCAACCGGGCCCGGATATCGAGGAAGAAGTAATATATGCGCTCCTCGGCACTCATGCGACCGAGGGCTTTCAAGGTGTCCATCAGGCAGGCCATGTCGCGGTTGGCGACGGTCATCAGCAAAGCTGCGAGTTTCGGTGCCTTCTTGAAGATCACATCGAGTTTTCGTTTCGGGAACGGGCACAGGACGACTTCCTCGGCAGCGCGCAGGTTCGTCGTGGACGTGGTGAAGGCAAGATCGGGAAAGCCGATGATATCGCCGGGAAGCAGAACCTTCACGATCTGCCGCCGCCCGTCCGGCATGTCGATGTACTTGTAGAGCCAGCCCTTCTTCACGGCGTGCAGATGCGTGGCCGCATCGCCTTCTGTGACGATCTCCCGATGGCGTGGAAAGACGCGCTCCTTCTCTTCCAGTGCGGCGATATGGGCGGAAAGGTCATCGTCCAGATCAAGGTAGTAGCCGAGCTTCTCGGCAAGACAACTCTGCGACATATTGGCCTTTCCCAACCAAAGGCAGGTACTCCGCTACAGCGGGGTACCCAACCTGACACGCAACTTCCTGGGTTTAGATAAGCCGTTACGGGAATTAGGGAAAGCTTCAATCCACTTCCAAGCAGTTTGGGGTGGATTTGCCTAAGCCGAACCCATGTTCATTGTTCATATCGCATTGCAGGGCTGCCTTACGGGGCAGGACGTCGCCTACGGCCTGACCTCCGATACCGGCGGACATATCAAGTACCTTCTGGAACTCGCGGCGATGGCCGACGCTTCGCCCGCGGTGACCCGTCAGCAGCTGATCGTGCGTCGGTTCGACGACCCTTCTCTCGGAGCGGTCTATAACGGTCCGGGCGAACGCGTCTCGAAGAAGACAGAGATCGTTCGCCTATCCGGTGCCACCGAAGGCTATGTCGCCAAGGAAGACATGTACGGCGAATTGCCGGCCCTTGCCGACGAACTGGAACGCCATATCCGCGCGTTGGACCGGTGGCCGACCGTGCTCCACGCCCATTATGCCGATGCGGGATGGCTGGCGGCGCAGATGAAGCAGCGCCTCGGCATTCCATACCTGTTCACGGCCCATTCCCTCGGACGGGTGAAGCAGTTGGCAATGGCAAGCCCGGACCTGCGAAAGCGTATCGAAATCGAGGAAACGGCGCTCGCCCATGCCGACAGGATCATCGCCAGTTCCTTCGACGAGGCGGAATATCAGTACAGCCTGTACGACAATGCGGCCCCGGCCCGTATCCGGGTCAATCCGCCCGGCTGCGACCTGCCTGCCTTCACGGCCGTACAGCCCCCCTCGTCCAGCCTGCAGCGTTCGATCGAGCGGTTCCTGGAACATCCCGACAAACCTTGCATTCTCGCCCTGGCCCGCCCGGTTCGAAAGAAGAACCTACGCGGCCTGCTGGAGGCCTATGCCAGCGATCCCGGCCTGCAGGAACGGGCCAATCTCATCATCTTCGCGGGCACGCGGGACGACCTGCGCCGCACGGCCGGAGAAACGCGCGACGTGCTGGAGGAACTGCTGGCACTGACCGATATCCACGACCTGTGGGGCAAGGTCGCCCTTCCCAAGACCCATGAACCGACGGACGTTCCCCATATCTATCGCTACGCAGCCGACCGCCAGGGCGTCTTCGCCAATGTCGCATTCAACGAACCGTTCGGGCTGACCTTCATCGAAGCCGCTGCGGCCGGTTTGCCCGTGGTTGCCACGAACAGTGGCGGGCCGAACGACATTCTGGCGAAGCTGGAAAACGGCGTGCTCGTCGACCCGACCGACCGGCCCGCCATTGCAGCGGGCCTGCGGTCCATGCTCGACGATGACGCACGATGGCAGGCCGCCTCCCGCAATGGCCTGGCCAATATCGGGTTCTACGGCTGGGATCGCCATGGTCGGGACTATCTCGATGACGTGGCCACGATCGCAGCCCCCGTTTCGCGGCCGGTGCTGAAACGACAGCAACTGCTGGTCTGCGATATCGACAACACGTTGACCGGGTGCCCGGACGGGCTGGAACGGCTCAAGGCGTGGCTTGCCGCATCCCCTGCCACCGGCTTTGCCCTGGCGACCGGGCGCAGCCTCAACAGCGCGCAGGAAATCGTGGCGACGTGGAACATTCCCGACCCGTGCGCATGGATCACGTCGGTGGGTTCTGAAATCTATTGGCCGCAGGATCGCACCGGCAGGTTGTTGCGCGCGGATACGCAGTGGCGAGCGACGGCAGGCAAGGCCTGGCCGCGGGCGGCGGCGCTTGCGGCTCTCGCAAAGCTCGACTGGCTGACGCCACAGGCACCCCGCGAACAACGGGCATTCAAGCTTGCGTACTTTCTGGACGATCCCGCCCGTGTCGCCGCCGTCGAAGCAGCCCTTGCCGCTGCCGGTATCGAAGCACAGGTGATCTATTCCCACGGTCGCTATCTCGACATTCTGCCGAAGGGCGTGTCGAAGGGCCATGCCATCGCCCATGTTGCCGCATTGCTGGATGTGCCCATTTCGCGGGTTTTCGGCGCAGGGGATTCCGGCAACGACATGCAGATGCTGCAGATGGTGGGTCATCCGATCATCGTGGCCAATCACACCGACGAACTGGCACCCCTTCGCGCCAACGGCGCAGCCTACTTCGCGTCCGCCTCCTATGCGGGCGGCGTGCTGGAGGGGGTCGCAACACGCCGTGGCGCTGGAGCCTGCCGTGTGAGCGTTGCCGTATGCACGATCGCCCGCGGGCGGCGGCACCATCTCGATGTTATGATGCGGGCGCTGGCGGCGCAGCACACGCGGCCCGACCTGTTCGTCATCGGCGTGATGCAGGACGAGCCCTATTCCGACCTGCCGCCCTTGCCGTTTCCGGTGCGGCAGGTGCTCGTGCCGGGCGAACCGGCACCGCTGGCGGCAGCGCGCAATGCGTGCGCCGCACGTGCCGATACGGACACCGTCGTCTTCCTCGATGTCGATTGCATCGCCGCCCCCGGTCTCGTTACCGCTTTCTGCGAAGCGGTGCGGGCGGGCCGATGCGTGTTCGGGGACACACGGTATCTGACGCAGGGTGCGGCGCGGCCGCAGGCGGAGTTCGACTTCCTCTGGCAGAACGCCGTCGAACATCCCGCCAGAAGGTTCAGGGACGCATTCGGACAGGGCGTCCACCGGATCGCTGATATGGGCGAGTTCTGGAGCCTGTCATTTGCCATGACCGTGCGGGACTTTCGGGCATCGGGCGGGTTCGACGAACGGTTTCGCGGCTATGGCGGCGAGGATACGGATTTCGCGATGGCGATGGCGGAGGCCGGGATCGAGCTTTACTGGGCGTCCGACGCACAGGCCGTGCACCAGTGGCACCCGGTTCACATTCCGCCACTGGGCCATCTCGACCCGATCGTGGACAACGCCAACCTGTTCTACCGCACCCACGGGCGCTGGTGCATGGACTATTGGCTCAAACAGCTGGCCGATGCGGGGTTCATCGCCTGGGAACAAGACCGGGTGACGATCCTGCGCCGCCCGTCAGCCGACGAGTTCGAGGCGGCCGTTCAGGACGGGAGCGTTGCCTTCAGTTGACGCGACGCTCTGGTCGGGGGTCCACAATGTCCGGTCCAGTTCGATGAGATAGTCGGCAATACCCTGTGCGGCGTTGCCGTCGAACAGCGGCGTCAGGGCGTCGGTTCCCAGTTCGAGTGTCGTTTGCACCGCGTTTTGCCATGCCGCGTTGCTTGCCGGCCAGGAGGGCAGCGTATGGGCGGCACCGAGGCGTTGCAGCTGGGCGGCCTTCACGACCTGTTCGTCGTAGTAGCGCCATTCGGGAATGCACAGGAACGGGCGTCCCACGCGGGCGATTTCGTGGACGGTGTTGTCGCCTGCAGACGCGACGACGATGTCGGCGGCCGCGATGTAGTCCAGCACGTTATCGACCCAGCCCACGTCCGTCAGGTTCGGGAACTCGGTCTCGTGGCCCTGCCGGTGGACCGACCCGACCGCGAGCCACTGGGCCTCCGGCAAGGCACGTGCCGCCATGGTGAGCGAAGCGTAGTTGGCCCCCGTCCCCCCGCCGCCGGACAGTACGACGATGGTGTGCCGCTCCAGATCGAGGCCAAGCCGTCTTCGCGCGTCCGCCTTGTCCGGCACCGGCGAGACGGTCGTGCACAAGCCGCCCGAATAGAACGTCTTGTCCCGCGCCCATTGCGGGTAGTCCGGCTGTTCCATCGCCGCGTCATAGGGCGCCACGAGGCCGGCGCAGGCCTGATAGGCCGTCGTGTGGCTGAGGTCCGAACGGTCCCCGTGCATCCGCACCTTCACGCATGGCACCGAGCAAAGCCGCGACAGGATGGCCCATTCCACCGACACGTCGTTGAAGAACAGACCCGGTTTCTGCTCGGTCAGGAAATTCGCCAGCAGGCCGGCGTTTTCCTGCAATGCCTGCGAGCCCATCGGCACGCACTGCATCGCATCCGGGGTCTGCTGGCCGTGGAGCGCGTCCGTTGCCGACGGGTCGCCGATGGCGTTGGGCAGATCGATGAACCGCACCCGGTCGTCCATGTCGCCGAACGTGCTACGGTCGGCCGTGGCGATCGTGATCGGCCTGTCGTCGAGACGTTCGATGATCGCCGTGCAGCGGTTGGCATGGCCGCGGCCCTGATGATGGACGAAAAATCCGAAGGGTCTGGGCATGAAGCATCTATCCGCAGCTGGACGTTTCCGGGACAATGCAACGCGGCTGATCGCTACGCTTCATCCCATGTTGAGTCGTAACGTTTCGGCAGTGGCGACCGATCCATAAGACTTGCGTTCACGATATGCCGTTGCAAGTCGACAGGAGGGGCGCAGGGTGGCATTTGGGCGGCAGGACCACAGGCAGGCCGCTGCAATGACCATTCTCGTGACCGGCGGTGCCGGCTATATCGGCTCCCATATCGTGCTGGAATTGCTGGCCCATGACGAGCGAGTGGTGGTGGTGGACAACCTGTCCACCGGTTTCGACTGGGCTCTGCCGGACGAAGTCGTGTTGGAGACTGCCGATGTGGGCAACCGTGACCGGATCGGCGACATCATGGCCGACCATGGCATAGACGAGGTCATTCATCTGGCCGGTTCCAGCGTCATTCCGGACTCAATCGCGGACCCACACGCCTATTATGCCAACAATTGCGTGGCGACCCATGCCCTGCTCGGAGCGTGTCTGGACGCGAAGGTGAAGCATTTCATCTTCTCGTCCACCGCTGCCGTTTACGGCACGGTGAGCCGGGAGCCGGTGGCGGAAGGCGCGCCTACGCTGCCGAACACGCCCTATGGGCGGTCCAAGCTGATGAGCGAGATGATGCTCGCCGACGTCGCCGCCACATCGGACCTTACCTACACGGCCCTGCGCTATTTCAACGTCGCCGGTGCCGATCCGAAAGGACGCATCGGGCAATCGACTTTGGGGGCAACACATCTGATAAAGGTGGCTTGCGAGGCCGCGACGGGCAAACGCGGTCGGCTGCTGGTGTTCGGCACCGGCTACGACACCCCGGATGGCACCTGCGTGCGGGACTTCATCCATGTGAGCGACCTCGCCACCGCGCATTATCTGGCGCTGAAACGATTGCGGAGCGGCGGCACCAGCTTGGTCGCCAATGCAGGCTACGGTATCGGCTTTTCCGTGCAGCAGGTGGCAGAAACGGTGGGGCGTCTGGGTGGTGATCTGAAGATCGAAACCGTCGCCGCACGCAACGGGGACGAAGCCCATGTGGTGGCCGACCCGAGCCTGCTGAAGGCCGAGACCGGCTGGGTGCCCGAATACGATGATCTCGATACCATCATCGGTCATTCGATGCGCTGGGAGCGGAAGTTGCAGAAACGCAACCGGATCGAACAGCCGTAGCACGGCGTGCCTTCGCCTATGCCCGGTCGATCCGTTTCAGCCCGTGCGCAGCCGCTATGGCTCGGGTCCCGTCGTGCCGTCTGGCAAGATCGGCATAATCGGCCGCGGTCGTGTGCACGAAGCCTGCCAGACCGAGCGCGGAGCGGGCCTCATGCCCAAGTTCCGCCAAGGCGGCATCGACGGCATTCGCCAATCCCTTCACGTCATGCCCCTTGGCGGTGATGTAGGGCAAGGCGGGGGCGGGGACCGTCCGTGTCAGAACGCGCAGCTTCGACGCCGCAGGCAGGTGCCGTCGCGCCAGCCGCCATGTCGTACGGTCGATGGCGGCGATGTCGGCACGCCCGTCGGCCACGCGGGCGATGCTGGCGGCGTGTGATCCCGCTGTAACGACGGTATCGAAGAACCGGCCATGGCCCATCTGTCCGCCGACCAGTTCCAGCAACGCCATCGAGCCGGAAAGAGAATTCGTTCCATTAACCGCCGCCGTGGCCCCACGAAAGCTTGCCAGTTCGTTGCGCGGATCGTCGGCTCTTACGACCACGGCACTGTCGTAGGTGCCAGCCGGAAGGGGTGGATCGCCTTCCGCCGGGGCGAATGCGGGCGTGCCGACGATCTCGCAGCAGTCCTGCAGGCCCGTCACGAACGGCAGGCCGCATGTCTGGCCGAACAGCAGGTCCGGCGACCGCCAGGCTTCCATCGGGGAAAGCGACCGTTCGAGACGTTCGGGTGCGTCGAACCCCGCTTCGCACATCGCATCACGTAGGCAGGACCACCACGCATCCGTCGCGCTCCTCACCGCCAGCCAGTCATACATGGGCAGAACGGCCAGCGGGTGCCCCATCAGGCGCGGGTGCGCTTTGGAAGCGGGCGGGGAAGATGCGGCACCGGAAGGTCGGTCAGGTCGAAATCGGCGTCTGGCACCGTCAGACCGGGGCGCAGCGGGTGGGCGACCGGGTCTTTCGCGCGCAGCAGATAGGTTCGGGCAACGTCCGCGTAGGAGCGGTAGCGGTAGTCGTGATTCCGGGCGAGGAACTTCCGCTGCGTTGCGCGATACAGGCCCGGCAGGCGATACCAGGCGACTTTGGGAAACGTGTGGTGAACGATATGAAAATTGTTGTTGAGGAACAGAAACGCCAGCGGTCCCCGATCCTCAATTACCACCGTGCGGGCCCCCACATGGTCGTGCGCCCGATGTTCCAGATAGGTTCGAATGCGCAAGATCGCATGGGCACAGTAGCAGGCGACGAGATAGGCCCAGAGCGGCATGGTCGACAGGGTCGTCGCCCAGATGGCGACGGGCACCAGACCCGCGAAATGCAACGCATAGGCGCGCAGGACCATCGTATCACCCCGCAGCAAGCGCCGCAGGTCGGCGCGATAGAAGGTCGCCATCGACAGGAACGGCCCGACGAGCATCCGTCCCGCCAGCGTGTTGTTGAAGCGGTAGACCGCTCGCATTGCCGTGCTCATGTCGTTCCAGACGACAGGGTCGACATAGTTCGTTTCAGGATCCTCGTAGGGGTCGGTCAGGGACGGGTCGTGGTGATGGGCCAGGTGCGTATCGCGGAACCGTTCGTAGGGTATGAGGAGACCAAGCGCCGGGAAGCCCAGAACATCGTTGGCGACTTGAGACCGGAACGGATGCCCGTGCACGATCTCGTGCTGGAACGATGCGTGCAGCACCAGAACAAGTGCCAGAACAGGGATGGCGAGGGCTAGTCCCAGATCTGCCGCGTAGGCGGTCGTCGACCCGTATCCGCCGAAACACAGGGCTGCAATCGCCAGGGTCGGCCATTCGACACTGTCTCGCGGAGGTCGCACGACTGGGGTGTCAACGCCTCCCCCCTGCGCGGGCTGACCCGATGGACTGCCTCCAAATATCCGGTGCAAATCGACCTCACTGCAGTGCACTTCAATCTATCGCTACCGTAGAGCCCCGGTGGCCCTTTTCAAAAGTGTGTTTGACGCCAGGTTCACGTGATTGCACAATGAATTCGATACATTGATGTATAAACGCGATAACGGTGCGAATGGACAAGCGTGATCTGGCGAACGGGTTTCGGGAGCGCCTCAGGGATCTGGTCGCATCGCCGGACCGGTCAACGGCGGAGTTTCTGCGCGAGACGGGGATGGACCGGTCCGCATTGAGCCAGTTCCTCGACCCCCGCGGCAGCCGCCTGCCGCGGGCGGAAATGTTGCGGCGTATCGCCAGTACCTCGGGGGTTTCCATCGACTGGCTGTTGCTGATGGAGAATGCCCGCGAAGGCGGCTCGCAAATGCCGTCGGCCTCCATGCTGGAACGGGCGCAGCCGGACGAGGGGCCGACGCCCCTGGAGCGGTGGCACCGGGAGGCGACCGGCTTCAAGATCCGCTACGTTCCCTCCATCCTGCCCGACATCATGGGACTGAAGGCAGTGGACCGGAATGCCGGTCCGTCACCCCTTCCTGCAACGGTGGCAGACCGAGATGCGCCGGACCCGGTTCTGGAAGGGATCAGCCTCGCCGACAGCGATCTTGAAATCGCCATGCCGTTGCAGCGTCTGGAAACGCTGGCGGATTGCAGCGGCATCTGGAAGGACCATTCCGGCAGGGAGGCCGCGCGGCAGCTTCACCATATGGCCGACATGTGCCAGCGGCTTTATCCGTCGATGCGGCTGCATCTCTACGACGACACCCGCTCCTTCACTGCGCCGTTCACCGTGTTCGGGCGGCAGCGGGCGGCGGTCTATATCGGCGGCGTCTATCTGGTGGTCACGCTCGACGATCAGGTGCGCACTTTCGTGTCACGCTTCGACACGCTGGTGCGGCAAGCGGTCGTGGGGCCCGACACGGTGCACGACACGCTGCGGACGCTGGCCGCCCGTGCCGGGAAGCGAAGCCCTTCAACCGAAAGCGCGCAGCAGGATAAGCGATAGGGAGGGGAAGGCCACGAGGGCGCCGATGCGGATGAAGTCCGCCAGCACGAATGGCGCAATGGCCCGGTAGGTCGCGCCGATGGGCGACGGCGGGTCAATTTTTTCTCGGTCCATGTCCTTTCGGTCCACGTCCTTTCTGTCCATGGCGTTGATGATGAACAGGTTCATGCCCACCGGCGGCGTGATCAACCCCACTTCGACCACCACGAGGACGAGAATGCCGAACCAGATCGCCGTTTCTTCCGCCGACAAACCGAAGTCGAGCCCTGCGATGATGGGGAAGAAGATGGGAACCGTCAGCAGGATCATGGAAAGGGAATCCATGAAACAGCCGAAGACGAGATAGAGCAAGAGCACCGCGGCCAGCACCACCCATGGCGACAGGCCCTGCCCGACGATGAGTGCCGAAATTTCCTGCGGCACCTGGGTCAACGCGAGAAAGGCGTTGTAGAAGCCAGCGCCGAGAACGATGAAGAACACCATGCCCGTATTGGAAGCCGTCGCCAGTATCGCGTCGGACAGACTGGTCCGGTTCAGTCCGCCCTTGGCCCAGGCTATCAACCCCGTTCCCACCGCGCCGATGGCCGCGGCTTCCGTGGGCGTGAACCAGCCGAGATAGATGCCGCCGATGACGAGCAGGAAGATGAGCAGCACCGGCCAGACATCCGCCATTGCCGCCAGTCTTTGGCGATAGGGCACCCGGGGTCGCAACCGCCCTGTGTCAGTGGAGAAATGCATGACGAGGCGGATTGTCACCATATAACCAACCATCGCCAGCAGACCGGGAATGAAGGCTGCAAGAAACAGCTTGGCGATGTTCTGCTCGGTCAGGATGGCGTAGATGACGAGAACGACGGACGGCGGGATGAGAATGCCCAGCGTGCCACCCGCCGCCAGTGTCGCCTGCGAAAAGCCGCTGGAATATCCGGCGCGCTTCATCTCGGGCAGTGCCACCTGCCCCATCGTCGCCGCCGTCGCCAGCGACGAGCCGCAGATCGCGCCGAACCCAGCACAAGCACCGACAGCCGCCATCGCAACGCCGCCCTTGCGGTGGCCGAGCCAGACTTCCGCCGCCTTGAACAGGGCCGCGGACATGCCACCCAGCGTCGCCAGTTGCCCCATGAGCAGGAACAGGGGGACGATGGACAGGGAATAGCTGGAGAAGGTGGAGTAGGTTTCCGTCTTCAGCTTCGCCAGCACGACCAGCGGCCCGCCTGTCACCAGTGCCGTGCCGCCGAGACCGACCACGAGCATGGCGAGCCCGATCGGCATGCGCAGGGCGATCAGCGCCAGCAGAACCGGCAGGGAAATCATGCCGAGATGCAGGTCGGTCACGGGGCATTCTCTGATCGTGCCGTCAAGTCGCGGGCGTGCAGCCACACCGCGTAGAGACATACAGCAACGCCGACCCAGGCCATGGCGGCGCAGGCTGCATAGGCCCACCATGCGGGAAACTGCAGCAGCAGCGACGTTTCCCCGTAGCGCGCCTTGTCCCCTGCCCCGACCGTCAGCCGCCATGCGATCAGGATGTAGACGAGCGCGAAGACGGCTTCCCAGAACAGCGTCAATGCGTGGCGAATGCGCGGGCGCACTGCATTGACGAGTATGTCGACGCTGGCATGCCCACGATTCAGCTGGCACCAGGGCAGAAAGGCGAAGATGGCGAAGGCCATGCCCGCCTCCACGATCTCGTAGTCGCCGGTGATCGGGCCAAGGCGTTGCAGGACATTGGAAAGCGCAGGCGACAGGGCGGTGAGCCAGTCAGAGTGTCCCGCGCCGTTGGCGACCCGTCCGACGATGCTGAGGCAGGTGAGAAACGCCAGCCCCGCCAGCACCGCACCGCCGACAAGAGCCAGACCCTTGGCGAGAATGTCGAACAGTCGGTGCATGGCGTCGAGACGGCGCGGCGGCGCTTACCGGGCCGCGCATTCCTCGATCAGCCGTTCGGCATCGGCCACCAGCTTTTCCGCGTCGATGCCTTGGGCGGTGAGGTCGTCGATCCATTCGGACCGCGTGGCCCGCGCCGCTTCCTGCCAGGGCTTCACCTGTTCCGCATCCAGCGTAACGATCGTGTTGCCAGCATTCACTGCCGCTTCGCGCGCGGGCGCATCGGCGGCTTGCTGGGTGCGACCGGCAAAGATGGAAAATTCGAGGCCGGACTTGTCGTCGATCACCCGCTGAAGGTCTTCCGGCAGGCTTTCGTATTTCGCCTTGTTCATCGCCAGCACGAAGGTCAGCGTATAGAGCGCCTTGCCGGTGAATTCGGTGTGGTTGGACACCAGTTCCGGCACTTTTAGCCCGGTGGTGACTTCCCAGGGAATGGTCGTGGCGTCGATCACGCCCTTCGACAGCGCTTCGGGCACGGCGGGCACGGGCATGCCCACCGGCGTGGCGCCCAGTTTCGAGAGCATGTCGTTGACCACGCGGGATGCGCCGCGCACCTTCACGCCCGCCATGTCGTCGATCGTCTCCACGGGCTCCTTCGAATGGATGACGCCGGGACCATGCACCCATGTGCCCAGCACATGCAGATCCTTGAAATCGGCGTCCTTCATGTCGGTCTCGAACAGCTTCCAATAGGCGCAGGACGTGGCCGCTGCGTTCGTCATGGTGAACGGCAGTTCGAAGACTTCCGTGCGCGGAAAACGTCCCGGCGTGTAGCCGACCACGGTCCACACGATGTCGGCAACGCCGTCGATGGCCTGATCGATCAGCCCGGGCGGGGTGCCACCCAGTTGCATGGACGGATAGCGATCGATCTTGATGCGACCGTCCGAGGCAGCTTCCACAGTGTCGGCCCAGACGTCGAGGATCAGTTTCGGCACGTTGGCCTGCGCGGGCAGGAACTGGTGCAGCTTGAGCGTCACCTCCTGCGCGCCTGCCGGCGCGGAAGCGGTCAGCCCGGCGACACACAAGGCGATAGCGGCGGTCAAATCCGTTGCGACTTTGCGGGTGAATGATCTCATGGTGCTTGCCTGTCCCTTGGCGAGCCATGGCTGCACGGCCGGACCGGAGCGAGACCCGATGGATGATGCGCCCGAAACGTCGGTCCGGGGGTGGGGGCAGAAGGTCGTGCGGCGGTGCAAATTGCAAGCGAAAAGTTGCCGCTGCGCTTACCCGTCCCGGCAACAAGGCCTCTTCGCAGACGGCCTATGCGTTCCAAGATCGCAGGTTTGATGTAATCAGGACGCAAACCCGCCCAGAAAACCGGACAACCGAGTGCCCGACGTCACCGTCATCATCCCCGTCCACAACATGCAGGACCGGATCGTCGGCTGCGTGGCCAGCGCGCTGCAACAGGATTGTGCAGTGGCGGTTGTCGTGGTCGATGATTGTTCCCAACCCCCCATAGACCTCACCGAACTGCAGGACCCGCGGGTGACGGTGCTGTGCCATGACCGCAACCGGGGGGCCGCTGCTGCGCGCAATACGGGCGTCGCCCACGCAGGCACCGATTGGATCACCTTCCTCGATGCAGACGACCGGTTGTTGCCGAACACGCTGGGCAAACGTCTGGCTCGTGCGAAGGCGACGGACAAAGGCAAGATGACCATCTTCGGATGCGGCTGGACTTACGGCGGTGCCGGACCGCAGGTGCGAATACCCCTGGGAGGGAAAGGTCCCGACGACTTCGCCACCGGTTGCTGGTATTCCCCCGGTTCCTGCATCGTGGGCAGACGGTCGCTGTTCGTCGAATTACCGTTCGCGACCGGCTATAGCCGTCTGGAGGATTTCGACTGGGCGATCCGGTTCGGTCTAACAGGCGGTGAACTCATCGTCGCCGATATGGCGGGAACCGAGATCGAACCGGGTAACAATTCCAGCTACGAGACCGTGCGGGACAGTGCGGTCCGGCTGGCTGCACAGTTCGAGGCGTTGAGGGAAACCCGTGCCCCCGTGTGGAATGCCATCAACGCCTATCTGCATCTGGAACTGGCAAGTTCGGCCTTCGCGGAGCGCAAACCTGTCCGCGTCATTCGGCACGCCCTGCTGTCGCTCTGGTATCGGCCCAGACTGTCCCGGCATTTCAGCCCCGGTTGGCGCTACGAGACGAGAGCCCAGGGTCTGGACTTATTAATCTGACCGGTATGGTGGAGCCAATTTCTGCTGTGGCGAGAAGCCTGAGCACTGTGCTGCGCGCCGACAAGATAGCGTAGCCAAGTCAATTTTCCGGATCCGCAATTTCCGCGACACCGACAACCGTGCTTAGGATCGATGCTGAAGCGATACCCGTTCGGCACCTGTACCGCCAGAACCGCGATCGGCAACGTCTCCACCCTAAGGTGACGCCGAACTTCGCAGTGCCTCGCGTGGCGCGGAGTATCGAAAGAAACTGCGCATGCGCCCGTTGCAACGGCTTTTCACATGCGCTCGACATCCGATGCCCACCGCCGATTCATAATCAGCGGTGGGACGTCTCGGCAGTTCTAGGCGGCTAGGACTTGGATTTCGGCTTCCGCTTCGCCGAGGGCGAAATGGTCGTGCTGCCCGTGTCCGGCGCCGTTTTCAGCAAAGGTGCCGTCTTCTTGCTGGTCGCCTTGGTTGTGGTCGCCTTGGCCGACGCTGTCTTGGTGGACACCGCTGCCCGTTTGGCCTTCAGATTCGGCTTCGCCGCGGCTTTTGCCGGAACTGCAACGACCGGGTCTGAGACATGGTCCTGACGCGCCTTCGTTGCCGCCACGGCAGCGGCGCGGGCGGCTGCCTCACGGTCGTACTCTTCGGTCGTGAAGCGTGACCGATTGCGGGGCCGTGAAGAATTGCCGGCTGCAAAGACGGTCGCGACCGTTGCGCCCAGTGCCAGCGCGAACAGGCCGGACGGCAGGGGGTTTTCCTTGATCCAGTCCGCCGCATAGTCCGCGTTGGCACGGGTCCGCCGGGGTGCGTCGCGCATGGTCCGGCGAATATCGCCGGCGGTGCGTTCGGTGCGATACCGCGTCTGGGCGTAGGTTGAGCGGGCTTCGCGCTCGCCACGTTGCGCCAGACCCGTCACCCGATCGACCATGTTGCCGGCCGCATCACGCACGCTGTCCACGGCCGACGAGACGCTCTCAGCGACCGATCCTGCAGCCGTCCCGACGTCGTCACGCAGATTGTCGGCCTGCGTTTCCAGCGACGAGATGTTGTGCGCAATCCGCTCCGCCGGATCGTTCGAGTAGGGCTCGATGGGGTGTCTTTCAACGGAGGCATCCACCGGTTGCGGGGCCGGTTTTCGCAGGATCATGCCGGCAAGACCGGCTGCGATCAATGCAGCCGACAGGGGATTGGAACGCGCGCGCTCCACCATGAGACCGAACGAATCCGTATCGGCAGTCGTGGAATCCGTGTGCAATGCACGGTCGATGAGGTTCGACGGGGTGAATTGTGCAGACAACCGATCAAGGCTGCCTTCTATACGCGAGCGGGTGCGCTCGATGTCGGTTTCGATCTTGTCCGGATCGCGGTCGAGGTCTGACTTTTGCATCGGTTCACACGCCCCTCTGGATGGTTTTGGCATCTTCGCGCACGGAGTTGATGGTGCGGTCCGGGCTGAGGTCGGTCAGGTTCTTCTGGCCGGTCTTGAACGCGATATAGGCGATGACTGCCAGAACGATACCCACCAGCAACGATGCGGTGGTGGCGTCCAGGAACTCCAGCTTTGCAAGCGCGCCCACGAGGGCGAAGACGAGGACGATGAGGGCGACGAAGGCGATGAACATCGCGCCGAGCAGGCTGATGACACCGGTCTGGACCTGATCCATCTTCTCGCCAGCTTCCGCTTTGGCTAGAGCCACCTCCTGTTTGACCAAAAGGGTGGCGTCGGAAAACAGTGCCCGGACTGTGTCGGCTATGTTGGTTGGGGTCGTCATTGAAAAATTCTCCGTAATGTATGTGGCGCGCCCGGTCAGCGGCGAGTGCTGGAACCGATGAAGCGTGTCAGGGCAAAACCGACGAGGGTCATACCGGCGACTGCGAGCATGGGGTTGCCGCGCACTTGACGCTCGACATTGGCCGTGAGCGATCCGGTGTCGAACCCGTCGACCTCGTTGGCCGCCTGTTCCAGGCCGTTGGCGGCTGCGCGAATATAGCTTGCGGGCAGGTTCATGCCGTCGTCTTCTAGGCTCTGACCCGCAGCCTGCAGGGCGCGGCCGAAGGAAGACACGTAGCCGCTTGCCTGGTGTTTGCCGGCATCGACCCGGTCGTGAACCTGTGAGATGACGGAATCGACCGTATTGCCAGCCTTGCTTTCCACCTCATCGGTGAACGACGATGCCGTCTGGCGTGCCGTGCTCGCTGCACTGTCGGCCATGCTCGCTGCCTTGGCCTTCGCGGAGCCTGCCACGCTTTTCGACTGTGCAGTCTTACCGGTGGCGGCTGGCGACTGCTCCGGATATCGGGGGGTTCGACGATGCCATGCTCGGGGTCGTGGCGGACGTCTTGCTGTCCGCGTTGCCGATCTGTGGGTCCGCTGGTTTGTTGTTCATGATCGTGAGGCCTCCGTAGGGCGGGTTCGGTTCATTCCGCATCGGGCAATCTGCGGCGCGTGTTCGTAACCGGATTAATCCCCATCGCGGGCGAATGTTCCCCGACGACGCAATTAACCCGCTCGATGGCATTTGAAGAGACTTGCGAAGGCCATTGGAACCGGATGGGCGCTTGATAGTTTGCACTTATCGCACCGTGCCGGGCGAGCCATGGGGCGTTTTTACGTGAACACTGTCGATCTCGCCTCCAGGACCAAGCCCGATGATGGCCAGGATGCCACCGAAGACGGCGGGCATCGCGACGATATCGCAAACTCTCTCGCTGCAAGCACCCTGTCGGCGAAACAACAGGCGGTCGACAAGGGCCTACGCGACAATCCCAACCCCGATGCCGTGCCGCCCGTCGTGCTGGAAACCACCGGCGAGAAGGGTGTGCCGAGGTTCGCGGTACAGGGGCTGTTCATCATCGCGGTCATCGCCTCCCTCTACTTTGCGCGCGATTTCTTCCTGCCCGTCATCATGGCCTTCATTCTCGCGCTGACATTGTCGCCGCTGGTCCGCTGGTTCAGCCGCAGAGGCATACCGGCGGCCCTGACAGCGGTCATCGTCGTCGTCACCATGTTCGTGACCACGTTGCTGGGTGTCTACATGCTGATGGTTCCGGTCTCGGACTGGGTCGACCGTGCCCCGGAGATCGGTCGCCAGCTGGAAAGCAAGCTATCCGTCCTGCGTGCGCCTCTGGAGGCGATACAGGATGCGGAAAAGCAGGTCGACGAGGTCTCGCAGGATGACAGCGTGCAAAGTGTCACCATCAAGGGACCGGGCATCATGCAGTCGGCGGCTACGTCGTTTCTGTCGATCCTGACCTCGCTCACGATCACCGCCGTCCTGCTCGCTTTCCTGCTCGGTTCGGGCGATCTGTTCTACTCCAAACTGGTGCGCGTGTTCGACACGCTGAAAGATAAGAAACGGGCGCTCAAGATCGCGCATGATGTGGAGCGGGTGGTATCGCGTTACCTGTTCACGATCACCCTTATCAATATCGGGCTCGGCGTCGTCGTCGGGCTCGGCATGTGGTATCTGGGCATGCCGACGCCCTACATTTTCGGACTCATAGCCACTCTTGCCAACTTCATTCCCTATATCGGCGCATTGCTGGGCATGTCGGCGGCGGTGGCAGTGGCCGTCGTCACGTTCGATACGCTGAGCCTGCCGCTCATGGTGGGCGGCTACTACTTCGCCTGCACCTTCTTCGAAGGTCAGGTCATCACGCCGCTGATCGTGGGCAAACGGCTTCGGTTGAACGCCGTGGCAGTGTTCATATCCGTGGCGTTCTGGGCATGGTTGTGGGGCATCGTGGGCGCACTGCTCGCCGTGCCGATGCTCGTCATCATCAAGACGATCTGCGACCATTTCGAAGTGCTCGACACGCTCGGCGAGTTCTTGAGCGGCCGTGACCATGAACCGGCCCACGATTGAGCATTTGGCGATAGAACCATGACAGATGCGCCCGCGACCGATAAAGCCGGGCTGTGAACGTATTGGCGCAGTCGACGCAGCCCATGACCGGAAAGAGACCCCTATGAGCCGTGAAGCCGTCAAGAACTGGGAGCGCATACAGCGCGAGAAGGACGCCGAGAAGGCCGCGACGCAAGCGGACCGCGGCCGTTCCGCCGAAACCCCTGCCCAGATCCCCGCCCTCGGTTACAAGGATGTGGCGTGGCGTATCTATCAGGAAGTCTCG
Organism: uncultured Alphaproteobacteria bacterium; assembly: GCA_963711195.1. Lineage (GTDB taxonomy): Bacteria > Pseudomonadota > Alphaproteobacteria > Rhizobiales > Rhizobiaceae > Pseudahrensia. Next base: position 171,039 of record CAVQDK010000007.1, on the reverse strand, counting down.
GACGACCGGGTCATGCTCGTGTCGGCCGGAGTGACGTTCTACCTGCTGCTGGCGCTCGCTCCGCTCTTGGCGGCACTGGTTTCCGTTTACGGGCTGATCCTGGACCCAGCCGATATCGCCGCACAGGCCGCAGCCTTGTCCGGCGTCGTGCCGGGCGGGGCAATCGACATTCTGACAGAGCAACTCGAACGGTTGAGTGCGGCAGGCGGTTCGACCCTCGGCCTCACCTTCGCGATCTCGCTCGGTCTGGCACTTTGGTCCGCCAATGCGGGAATGAAGTCGCTGTTCGACGCCATGAACATCGCCTATGACGAGCGCGAGAACCGCGGCTTCGTTTCCCTCAATGCGGTTACGATGGGTTTCACCGTGGCGCTAATCGTCGGTATCATCGCTCTCGCCACGTTCAATGCGGCGTTCACGACGTTTCAAGGCATGATCGGCATCACCATTCCCGATCTGATCGTCAACCTGCTCACCATCGGGCTGGCCCTTGCCGGGTTCCTCGCCTTCATGGCCTTGCTTTATCGCTTCGGCCCAAGCCGCGACCAGCCCGAATGGAAGTGGATCACCCCGGGTGCCATCTTCGCGGTCGTCGGGGCGATTGGCGTTTCGGCGGCCTTTTCATATTACGTGGCCAATTTCGGTTCCTACAACGAGACCTACGGCAGTCTCGGCGCGATCGTCGGTTTTCTGACATGGCTTTGGCTGGTCATCGTCGTTCTGGTGCTCGGAGGTGAAATCAACTCCGAGCTGGAACATCAGACCGCAGAGGACACGACGATCGGCAAGGAGCAGCCCATGGGCCAGCGCGATGCCGTGATGGCCGACAATGTCGGCCACAAATTCGGCAAGGACGCGTAGCCGACCCTAACAGAATGCAGCGTGGTTGGCTGAACGAGCGCGCCTTGGAGCGACCCCATCGGGTTACCGTAACGGTCAACTCGACTGCAGCCTGACCAAGCGTCCGTTTAAGACCGACGCCATTACTGCCCGTTTTTCCGGTTCAGGTTGGAGTGACGGTGCCATCTACGGATGGTGTCTGCCGTTCTGCCGCGTCTTCATCAGCCCTGCGCATGGTTTCGCCCGTATGAACTGCCGAGCGGGTTCGGCACTATCTTAACGCTTATGCCCTTCACTGCTCTGCGAGCACCTTCGTCATCCCAGCGCCGAGAGTGAGATGCATAGACCACACGGCAACGCGAACACGACCAATAGTGGGCCAACCAGCCCGAACGGGACCGGAGCGGTCGTCGCGCTGCTCGAAGGCATCATCGCGCGCGAAGAATTCCACATCGTCCTGCAGCCGATACAATGCCTGCGATCCGATGTGGTGGTGGGTATGGAAGCCCTGTGCCGGTTCGACGGCGAACCGTACAGGCCACCGAATGTCTGGTTCGACGATGCCGAGCGCGTCGGGTTCGGGATCGAACTGGAAATCGCCGTCTTCGAAAAGGCCCTGCGGTTGTTACCGCGGCTTTCAGAAGACGTTTACATGTCTCTCAATGCGTCGCCAGCGGCAATCGTGTCCGGTCGCATCCGCGAAGCGTTAGCTTCGGCGCGGTGCGAGCAGGTCGTGCTGGAACTGACCGAACACACCGTCTGCGGTGACCGGCCGAAACTGCTGGAAGAACTGGGGCGCATTCGTTCCACCGCCACGAGGCTTGCCCTCGACGATCTTGGCGCCGGTTTTTCCGGGCTTCAACAACTGGTCGATCTCAACCCGGATGTCCTGAAACTCGACATCAGCCTGACGGCTTCCATCGATACGGACCCCATCCGTCGCTCACTGGTCACTGCGATGGTCGGATTTGCCCGCGACACCAACGCACAAGTGGTGGCAGAAGGGATTGAACAGGGCAGTCAGCTGGCTTGTCTGAAGGAGCTCGGTGTCGATTGTGGACAGGGTTTCTTCATCGGTCGACCGGCCAGAATGGAGGATCTGCTGCCGCTTCAGCCACCGTCGGCACCCGGGGGAACCCGCCGCACAGGTTATGCGACGACCGCCAATGACAACCTGTCATCCATACGCACCGGAATGGACACCGACGAGGCCACCGCCTTGCTTCGGACGACGCTCGACCACATGGACCAGGGAATCCTCGTCGTCGATGGAAACCTCGACGTCCCCATTCTCAGTCCGCGGGCTGCCGAACTGATCGATCTGCCCGCAGCCTTTGCCGCCAATCCCCCGTCGTTTCGCGACATTCTCGCCCATCAGGTCAAGGTCGGGGCGATTACGCAGGATTACATGGAATCCAGCATCAATGCGGTCATCATAGACGGCCATGCCCTGAAGGAAGCGCATACCTACACGAGGAAGACGAAGAACGGCCGCTGGCTCGACGTGCGCACCACGCCACTTCCATCGGGCGGGTTCGTGCGAACCTTCACCGACCAGACGACACGGCACCGTATCGACGACATGCGCAAGCAATCCGACGATGCCTATGCAGCCCTGTTCGAAAACGCCGCGGTGGGCATCTACCGCTTCAACGCGCAGCGCAAGCCGGTCAGGCTCAACCCCATGCTGGTCGAAATGCATGGCTATTCCTGCGAAGCCGACATGCTGAAGGAACTGGAGAACGACCTGTCGGACGATGGCGTGTACGTCGAGCCCGGTCGTCGCGACGAGTTTCACAAGCGGCTGCTGCGCGACAACCGCGTCACCGATTTCGTGTCGGAGATCTTCTGCCACCTGACCCGCAAGCGAATCTGGGTTTCGGAATCGGCGTGGATGATCTTCGACTCCGCAGGCAAACCTGCAGGCTATGAAGGGATGGTGCTGGACGTTTCCGATCGCAAGCGTTCGGTGGACCTCATTCAGCACGCCGCCAACCATGACAGCCTGACCCAGCTTCCCAATCGCTCGAAGTTCAACCGGTCGCTCAGGAAATGGATGGGCAAGGGCGAACCCTTCATCCTCATGTATCTCGATCTCGACCAGTTCAAACCGGTCAACGACCAGTACGGTCATGCCGTGGGCGACGGTGTGCTGTTCGCCGTATCGAGAAGGCTTGAACGTGTTTTCGAAACGCAATCGCGCATCTACCGTATCGGTGGGGACGAGTTCGCCGCCTTGCTGGCGGATGAGGATGCCCAAGATATCGACGGGGTGCAGAAGCGGATCTTCGAGACCCTGGAGCAGCCGTTCGAGATAGACGGCCAGTTCCTGACCATCGGTATCAGTATCGGCCACGCGAAATGGCACATCGACGGCTACGACGTGCCCCAGCTGTTGCAGACCGCAGACGCGGCGCTCTACGCCAACAAGGCCACGAAGAGACGCGGTGCCGTGCTCCCGGGGCTGCGCGTTTGATTGGCGATCCCGTTCTCGATCGACCGAGATGACAGCCAGTGTCGAAAGCTTTCGTTCGGCGGTAAGACAGGTGACCAACCGGACGTCTCCATCAGCGGATCGCGCGCCCTTCGCCATCGAAGAAGACCATCCGTTTCCCGTCGAACGCGACGGTCCGCAGGCTTCCGGCACCAGGTACATCGTCCTCGGCAGATACGCGCGCCGTCAACACGGTTCCGCCACCTAGAACCATGTGGACCGGAGTTTTGGCGCCCAGCGGTTCGCAGTAGCGAACGGTGGCCTCGGTCGTGATCTTGCGCCCGCCGTGACCGGCGGAAGCGTCTGGCGATGAGGGTTTGTCGGTTTGTGCCAGTATAGGAACATGCTCCGGACGGATACCGGCAGTCGCGGTACCTTCGACCGCATCCGCACCGAGCGGAGCGGGATCGAACAGGTTCATCGCCTCTTCGCCTAGGCTGGGCGTATGACGGTGACGTGTCAAATCGAAAACGGTCCGCATGCCGAGAAGATCGCCGTCGGATCGGGCCGCAGCGCATCGCCACGTATCGGCAACAGGCCGGGCGGACGCTCGTTCTTGCAGAATACAAAATTAACCTAGATCGGTGATAGATGGTTAATCATGTAATTTTGTATTGCGTTTACCATGAACATGTTCCGCGTTGCCTTTGCTTTGGTGTTCTTTTCCATTCCACTTTCTGCGATGGCGGAGACGTCCGTCACAAAGCGAGTAACGTTCGACAGGAACTACAAAGCGGGAACATCCGATGCGCATGGTGATCGCAAATCGGGAGAAGTCGTGCTTCGGCGCGGTGGAGATGTCTACGCCGTCTACTCCGATCTTATAACCTCTCAGCAAGACATTGATGGCAAGCAATTCGACACCGCGATCTCGAGATTTTCCCTTGGGAAAGAGTACGACAGGTACGCTTTGTACGGATCGTTCGGCTATCGGAATGGTGGACTTCTGGAATCCGCCCAGAAGATGGTAAGTGCCGCTCATCGCAAGATGGGCTGGGGCAATGCCCGGACGTCTCAGGCAAGCGGACGGGGCGGTGTGACAGTCGGGTTTGCAGGCAGATACGATCACACGATCGACCTGAACGACGACTGCAGAACCGCATGTACCAGCTTTTCCGTAACGCCCTACGTCGCCTCCGAGAACTTGGACGTCAGCGTCGGCGTCGCGACGTTCTTCAACGTTTATGCCAGCCACCAGGACATGGCGTTGCCCGATATAGGTGCCCTTCCCGCCACGAAATCAGCCGGAACATATCTACGCGTGGGACTAGTAGAAGCTTTCGATGTCTATTCCGGCAACACCACGCATGTCGACGAGGCATCATTCCAACTGAAGGCGGCAATGGAAGTCGGGGTTCAGTACGGCTCGTGGGCTGCGGGGTTGCTGTTTCACATGCCACTCTACTCGGAAGTGGCAAACATGTCGGACCGCCCGATACCGTATCTGTCCGCCAAACTGACCAAGTCCTGGTAGGACGGCTTGGAGAGAATGGCCGGTTGACGTGATCGCCAATAGGCAGGGTTCGATGCCCGGGCCGTTCCGTGGCCCGTTCCGTATGTTCGATTCAGATTGGATAGGTTCAGAGACGTTTGAGAGGCAGTCCTGAGCCACCGACCTTCCGCTTGCTGCAGACTACCTGAAAAAGGCCGACCGTGTTGCGCTCGAAAGAAATACAGAACAGCGACAGGTAGAAAAGCCAAACCCGCGTTTTCGCATCGCCCACAAGATCGATGGCATCCACCTGTCGGGACGTTAGCCGATCGACCCAATTTTCCAGTGTCAGCGCAAAATGTTCACGCATTGCCTGCACGTCGTGAACTTCGAGCCGGAACCGCTCCATGTTCGTGACGGTCATACCGATGTAGTCGAGTTCCCCGCCGGGGAAGATATAGCGGGTGACGAACTTTTGATAAGCGGTTGGCTTTCGGAATGAACCGAGATCCTTCGTCGCCATACGTGTGCTGGCCTGATGGAAATACAGTCCCCGGTCGCGCAGCAGGTCATGAACGCGCTGAAAGTGGGCGTCGTGGTTGTCGATCCCGATATGCTCGAACATCTCGACCTGACTGATCTTGTCGTATTGCTGCTTCGGCTCGATGGCGCGGTAGTCGATCAATTCCAGTGTGATCCGGTCCCGCAGGCCCATCCGCTCGACCTTCGCTTTGGCGAATGCGAACTGTTCCTCCGAAAGCGTCACCCCGTGAACATGGGCACCATATTTGGACGCGGCATGGCAAGCCAGACCGCCCCATCCGCAGCCGATATCCAGAAGCGTATCGCCCTTCTGCAGGTTCAGCTTCAGGCAGATCTGATCGAGTTTCGCCTGTTGCGCTTCCTCCAGTGATGTGTCCGGCGTTTCGAAATAGGCGCAGGAATACTGCATCTCCGGATCGAGAAAGAGTTCATAAAACGCGTTCGACACGTCGTAGTGATGGCGAATGAGATCGCGGTCGTCGCGCCCCTTGTCGACCCGGTTTTCGACCCGGCCCCGGTAATCTATGGCGCTGGGAATGTCGTGCGTCTTCGCCTTTCGCAGAAACGGCCACAGGTGCTGCACCATCTTCGTCTTGGACAATTTACGCACATAGCGAAGAATGCTCATGTGATCCCAGCTACGGGCCGCTTCGATGAGGGTGCCGCCCTCCACGTCGATGAGCCGCTCCACGTAAAGTTCCACGACCGTCATCAGTTTCGGTGCGAACATCAGACGTCGCACGACATCCGGCGAGTTGATTGCCAGAACGATGTCCGTCGTGACCGTCTCGTTCATTGCGATGACAGTGCCATCCCACAGCCGAACGTTGATGTCGGCATCGATGGACGTGGCAGCATCGCGTAACCAATCAGTCAAACTTGCGACTTGCTTGCTGTTCCGCGAAAAGGACATGAAGATCACCGCTCTGTTCGAAGAGTTGCCAAGTTGGTCTCGCTGGGCTTCTTAAGCACATCGAACTCAAAACAGTCACCCTCCGCCCGAAAGGTTTCTTTGACCTGCATTGCGAGTTGGGAACTAACCACCACCGACCGGCGCGTCTTTGCGTTGCGACGGAGAGTTGGCAGTGGTTTATCCTACGACGTCGGCATTTGCGACGCGGGGCACGATGATGTCGGCAGACGAGCGGACGACGATGATATCGTGGCCTTCCCACGGTCGAACCGTGACATCGGACGCATCGCATTGCGTGCGCCGTCGAGAACACGTTTGATCGCTGCCAGACGCTCATCCATCGACTGGGCGGAGAATTTGAGCGGACGGTCTGGAAAGACTGAACGCGGCAGCGCAATAAACTTGCGTTGCAGACATCCGCCTTCCACGTGTGGAGAAATCTTTTGAAGTTATCGCGTCTGCCATTGCTGCCACTTCACCTCGCACAGGTGGCAACCGGTGCAAAGTCTTTCGAAAAGAACCTGGTTCTCGGTAACGGTTGGGCCAACCGCAAGGGGTTGCATGTCGCTCGCGTCCGCTATGCGCAGCAAATGGCTGCCAGACGGCGCGTCTCGCTTGCCAAGACCATCAGCGTCGAGAACAGAGAGGCACTGGACCGCGATGGCTACGTGAAGATAGCGGACTTTTGACCTGCTGATATTATCGAACGCGTCGTGCAGGAAATCAACGGGTCCGCCTTCGACCGCTACGACATGCGTCAAGGAAACACCGTAACGCGCAGGGCGATGTTGGATGAAAAAGATTTGCGAGACCGAGCGGGCTTGCGCGCTGCGGTTCGTGACCCTCGGTTTGGAGATCTCGTTCGTTATGCTGCGTCCGTATCAGGTCAGCCACTCATGACGTTGCAAGTCGTGACGACGAATGGAACCGACCAAGGCCTTGTCGGCGACGTCGACCCACAAACCCTACTCCATTCGGACACGTTTCATCCAACGGCCAAGGCATGGCTGTTCCTGCACGACGTCGGGCCGGAGGATGGCCCGTTTCTCTACGTACCCGGTTCCCACAAGATGACCGAGCAGCGTTACGCCTGCGAGAAACAGATTTCGCAGAACAGCAAAACGATCGAGAACCGCTACTCCGCGCGCGGATCGCTACGTATTGCGGAGGCTGATCTGAAGGACCTGGGATATGAAGGAGCGACGGCGATGGTGGTGAGGGCGAACACCCTCGTGGTCGCAGACACACACGGCTTTCACGCACGTGCGACCAGCAAACACCCGACTACGCGCATGGAAATATACGCGTCGCTGCGTCGAACCCGTTTCTGCCGGTCGCGGTCGCGACGTTGTCCGGGTTCCATGCTGCTGCCATTCCGCCGGTCGCACGCCGCATGAACCGCTCGATGATGAATGGTCTGCAGTTGGCGGAAAGGCTAGGCCTGCGCGGCAACCCCTGGACGGCACTGGGCGACGGCCCGCTACGGGAATGGCTGGCCGCTTTGTTCGAACCCGAGCCTGCCGCGCTCTAGGGTCTGGGCCTATTGCAGCGAAGCCAAACGCAGCGCCCGGGAGACCATGCGACGACCCGACCCTGGCCATTGGCTATTCTTGAGGGCATCGATGACCCGTTCCACTGAGCAAGGCAGTTCGCTCAAAGGGTGAATGTAGACGGGGTACTCGATGAGCGCCGCATGCAGTACCTGCTCCAAAGTTGCACTTCCGCGCGGCGGAACAAGCGCGCGATCGTCAGTCAGCCCCCAACCGGCGTAGAACGGGCGCCCGTGCACCCCGACCGGTTTGCCGCGCAGCAATGCCTCGAAGCCGGCGAGAGAGGTGATCGTCTCCAAACGGTCGCACCAGTCCAAGGCGTCCAGAAACGTATGATCCGATACGTCGAGATCGACGTCGGAACGATCGGCCCTTCCCTTTCGTAGGCCCGCTTTCACGTCAGGATGATCCCGGTAGGCAATCAACGCATTGGGATATGAGCGCCGGACGGCCTGCAGCAATTGCGTATTGTCGGACACATTCGTCGCGCCCAGACGGATAGAAGCATCATCTTCTACCTGACCCACCACGAGGATGCGAAGACGATCGTCGTCCGGTAAGGCTCGCGTGGCACTCCTCTCCATGTATTTCGTAACTTTGTCGGCCACCAGGCGGCGTTGCAACTCGAGACTACGTTTTCGCTGTGACGGAGACAGGGATTTTCTGATCAGCTGGACCAGAGAACTGTCGCCGGATGCATCGAAATGAAGATGGTCTGTCTCTTCCATCGTTAGCGACGCCGGGTAGACGAAGTCCGCCCCGAGGCCTGCGGAGCGTACGAATCCGTCTTCCAAACGTACGACCGGCAGGGCGGTCTGGATGTCTCTATCGGACCAGACAGCAATCGTTTCCACTTCCTTCAGAACCCGTGAAGTCAATGATGATGCATGGCGCGCTGGTCCGTCATTTGTAACGAGAAACGGTGCCACCGCCCTTCTCTTGCGTAACGACAACCCGATGGTTGCAACGGGCCCGGAAAGGCGACGACGTGCCGAGCGTATGTGGTCGAGCGTGTCGATGACGTCGGCAAGCGTGGTTTCATGACCGTCGTGCATATCGAAGTATCGCGATCGCTCGATATAGGCGGCCGCGAACAAGCGCGTCAGGTCCGGTCGCGCCTGACGGCGAGAACAGACCTTGCGATCGTCCGTCAAGCCCCAGCCTGCGTAGAACGGCAGCCCGAAACACGTGACCGGCACACCTGCAAGCAAGGCCTCGAACCCGGCATGACTGGACACTGTATAGACGTGCCTAGCTTCCCGAAGGAGAGGCCATAACGCGCATGTCGACGACACAATGACGACCCTCGTCTCGCCTTTCATCGCATCTGCGGCACGAGCGAGTGTGCCCCGCCCGGCATAGGCAGGATGGGAACGAATGACGACCTGCATGCCGGGATGCTCGTCCAGTGCGGCTTCAAGCATGTCGCTGAAGTCCGCAGGACTTGCGCCACCGTAAACGATCGAAAGGTCTCCCGGAACCTGATCGATCAGAAGCACGTATGGCCCGGTAATGCCAAGCGATGACGGCGCAATGTCGGGTGAAGCGTTGAATTTGGATATGCCCGAGGTTGCGAGCTCGGCGATAGCCTGCGTCGATGGTTCGAGAAGGTGCCGGGGTAGCGGCGATGCTATCGTTCGTTCGAGCTGCGTTGCCACCGAAGCGTCGTAGTGAACACCCGTATCGTCCAGCAGGTAAGATGCGGATGGCTCTGCGGGGACGCCTTTCTGCGGAACCGGGAAGTGGCGCACCAGGAACCCGTCTTCCAAGGTGATCGCACGTTTGCCCATGAGGGAGGCCCAGCGCCTGGCGCGCAACCCGGTCGGGCGGTTCCCCCAGCCGACGAATGCATCCGTCCATGGACCTGGCCGAACAGTCGAACTCGCGTTGGTCGCGTTTGCAATGAGACGCCGTTGACGCCAGAGACCTTTACCGAGCGGAGTAATTCGCACCTTACTTGCAAGTCCCAGAAAGTTCGTACGCCCTTATCAAGACCGGACTAGTTGTCGAATGACAACAACGTACTCGCAACACGGGCCTTTGCGACAATGTCCACCACCTTGGAAAAGTCCACCGTCGCGTGACGTGCGACGTAGACGGTATCGTCGGCCCGGACGGGAAAGCGTTTGGCAACGAAAAAATTGTCCGCATCCGTAAGGTCGATCTGAAAGACGACTGGCAGGCGACCGTGCCGATCCTTCGCGGTCGTGGCGGACGCGAGCGCGTGGTGTTGTCTTGGCGATATGTATCCCAGCTCCACCAAATGCGCGACCACATGGGGGTACTCGTAGCGGAAAACGAACATTGCCTTGGGGTTTGCGCGAGCGCTCTCGAAACCGCCTGCGACCGCCGTCGCGTCGAGCAAGTTCAGCGTTTTCGTACCGAACGGATGACGTCCGACATTCGCGACCGCTCCCAATGCCAGGAATTGGCGGGGGTTGTGGCTCACATAAAGTGCATCGTTAGGTCGAACGAAAATGTTCTCGCGCGGCGTGTCGATCAAAGTCTGCAAGAGTGCCGTGCGCGTTTCATTGCCGCGAGAAATGGAGACATATGTTTCGTATGGAGCTTCAGTGGCTCCGCCAGCTTGGCTTATGATGTCCAGCACGCGTTCGTCGCCGCGATAGAGAGCAACGGGCTTCGCCGCCCCAACCGTGCCGTTCACAACGACCGACCGGGACCGAATTTCCAGCACGTCGATTACGACATCCGGCTCGACCGCTTTGCCGCGAAGTCCGGCCAGGATACCCAGCCGCACTTGCTCGACCGACCTTCCGCTCACCCGAACGGACCCGGCAAACGGGATGGACACGCGACCGTTCTGCTGCACCGTCAGTCGCAACGAAACGCTCTTCCTCTCCGCCGTCGAAAAGATACCGTCCGGCCCGGCCTCGAAGACGGTAACCTGAATGACGTCGCCGACCCCCAATGTTCCACCACCCGGCGCGTTACGCAGTCCGAACTTGGACGACAGCGGGTAGTAATCATGCCGAGCCAGACTGCTGACGGCGACGTCGTCGAGGACCACTGTACCGTAAACGAATCCGTCGTCGTCCTCACGCTCCGTCGCCACATTCGTCAGAAGCGGGCCGTCGTTCGGCACGAGATTGTTGCACCCGGCCAGCAGCATCAACGCCAGTAAAAGCGCGCTCGTTCTTATCGTTTTCTGGTATCGACTTTCAAATTCAGGCGCGAACGTCACATATGTGTGTCTAATGACACCACAAAGAGAAGCCGCTAGATATGACCAACAAGACACACCGGTCCGTTTAACAGTTCATGACTGGTGATATCCATGCCGATTTGAACGTAGCGCCCCGTCGCATTATTCTTCTGCAGGGGCCGGTCGGTACGTTCATGTCCAGCTTGGCTGAAACTCTGACGACCCGCGGGCATCGCGTTACCCATGTCATTTTCAATGGCGGAGACCGCCTTTTCGCTCGCCGATCGCCTTCCCATCGCTTCTCGGGAAGCGCTTCGGCCTGGAAGCAGTGGTGTCGCGACCGCCTGCAACCGGAGAAGGTCGATGCGGTCGTCGTCTTTGGAAGCGACCGCCCCCGTCACCGTATCGCCAGGCAGCTTGCACGAATGCGCGGAATTCCCGTCCTGTGCCTGTAAGAAGGCTACTTGCGTCCCGGTTTCATAAGTGCGGAGTGGGGTGGGAACAACGCTGATTCGCCGCTCCTCCACGACCCTCTGGTAGGCCCCGCGCCCCAGAAGTTGCCGACACCGTGGGTGGGAAACGTCAGGATCTCGACGATCTACTGGCAGGGCGCATTCTACTACATCGCCCGTGCCTTGCTTCCACCGCTCGGTCAGGAGCGGCTGCATCACAAATCCAGACCGCTGCTGTCAGAGGCATTTCTATGGACGCGGAACCTAGCGCGACGATTCCTCCGAGAGCGCCGCGATAGGGAAACGATGGCGCAGCTGACCGGCAAGCTTTCGAGGCGTTTTGCGATCGTTCCCCTGCAGGTTCGTGACGATCAGCAGCTTTTGGTTAACGGACGCGGCTGGACGAACGGCAAGCTGATACAAGCCGCGTTGGACTCCTTTTTGCATCACGCGCCTGCCGATCTTCATCTCGTCATCAAAGTCCATCCGATGGAGCGGGGGCATTCGAACTTCGACAGGATCGCCCGTGCCGAAGCGATGCGTTTGGGTTTGAGCGAGCGCGTACATACCCTCAACTCGGGCGCTATGGCGCGCCTGGCCGAGCATTGCGCAATGATGGTCACGATCAACTCGACGTCGGCGCATTCCGCGTTCTATCGCGGACGGCCCGTCGCTGTGCTGGGTGACGCACTCTACAGAAGAGCAGACCTCGTTACGGTGGTAGACGAACTGCACGAACTGAATGCTTTCTGGGCCGCGCCCAAGGCCACGGATATCGAGCGGTACAAGCGGTTCGCAGATACCATCAAGGCCAAGGCATTGCTTCCGGGCGACTTCTATCAATCCGCAGCCCGTAAGGTGACGATCGAAGCGGTGATGCGCAAGCTGGAAGAGCGGCTCGTCATGGAAGCTTGATGGGCTCGTATAAGTGTGCATTCTATGATGGTTTGTGGCCGCTACAGATCGAGATGCCTTTTCCAGTACGCGCGTTGGCGATCGATGCTTCCCGTCATTCGGACCGCGCGCATGTTCTCATGGGCCAAACGTCGGCATCGTTCGCGATCATCGAACAGGGACGTGAGTTCGTCGTACCAGTCGTCTTCGGAAACGGGGACCACACCGCGTCCATCACGCGAAACGCGAAACGCCCATGGTAGATTGGGGCTGACGACGGGCGTTGCGCCCACCATTGCAGCTTCGATCAATTTGGTGGTGGACCTCGATGCATTGAACGGCGTTGCGTTTGCCGGAGCGAGTAGGACGTCGAACTCACTCGTTTGCAGAAATTGACGATAGCCGTGCCAGTCGATTGCGGGACGGTGATCCACGTTTCCCGAGCGCAGAAGTTCGGGACTGTCGCGTCCACAGAACGTGGTGAGATGCGCTTCTGGATGATGGCGCAGAAAGCGGGCCAGACCGGGGGCTATCCGAGCGACGTCTTCGGCATGAGACGGTGTTCCTGAGTACAGAATCCGCCACTTGGAACCCTCACGCCTGTCTCAGATCTTTCGGCGATCGAAGGTTTGCAGGAGAGGCGGGAGCGATGATGTCGATGGCTCTCGCCCTGCCTTTCAACCGGTCGCGGAGAACGGGGCTCGGCACATGACAGCACGTCGCCAACGCAAGCAGATTTCGCTGTTCCCGCAAAAGGGCAGCCAGCTTCTTTCGATATTCTGCCGAAAAAGCGGGGTCGACGCTTCCCGCTTCCAGATCGTCGTCTATGAGATAGTGAATGGAAGCAGGTCGCGTGCCCAAGATTCTCCGTATCTTGGCGAATGAGAGGCCATCCAGCGATCGCAGGACGACAAGCGACGGTTCGCTACCCGGACAAGCGAGTACGTTTGCGTTCAAACTCCAGACGGGCTTCGAATGATCGCCCGGTGCGCCGATCAGACCGCGCATTGCGGCCGTGAAGTAAAACGTCGTCGTCGGACGTTCCTCTATGCGCCGCCGTTTTCCAAACATCTTCATCGCATGTCATCTACTACTACTTTGACCACGGACGAGCCCTGGGATAAGGGCTGGTGAAGGCACGGTCTTTGCGTCTCGACACTACGACATTTCGAGCGCCGTGTTTATGGGGTTTCCATGCCTTCTGATACCGTGAGCTACCGCGCGTCCAAGAAGCCTACAAAGAGTATGCGTGCGGAAGCTGAAAAGGCTCTGGCCTTGGAACACAAGCTTGCCGAAGCCAGCCGGGCAGCTATGGAGAAGGGTGTCGGGCCATGGGCCGACGAGCCGTCCACTGATACCGACCAGTCGTTGCGCACTCCCGCCGCGAAGCAAAAGGCCGCAGCCATGGCGAATGACGACGCGCAAAAGCCGACCGCACGTTCGAACGGTCCTGAAGAACCACCCCAAACAATTCGGCGCAAACGTCGGTGGTTGGGCAAGTTCATGTTCGTCCTGCTCGTGCTCGTTCCCACGGGACTCGTCGGCTGGTACTACGGTTTCGTCGCCCACGACCAGTTTCGCTCGGAAACGCGCTTCGCCGTACGGGGGACCAATTCCAGCCCGCTCGATCTGCTCGGCTTTTCAGCTTTGCCCGGCAATACGACACAGGCCGCAGACGCCTATCTGATAAAGGAATACATCGAGTCCCCACAGATACTGAAGGATTTGCTGGACAATCAAGGCCTCGACGTTCGATCATTCTACGCGAAAGATGCTGCGGACCCGTTGTTTCGCGTCGACCCCAGAATACCGATTGAAGAGTTCTTTTGGTATTGGCAATGGTTCGTCGAAGCCGACTACAATTCCACGACGAGTATCACCACGTTTCGGGTAAAGGCGTTTGCAAGCGAGGACGCCGAGCGAATTTCGCAAGCGGTGCTCGATGCCGCAGCCAGGCTAGTCAACACGCTGTCGCTCGAGGCTCGTAGCCAACTGATCGATACGGCACAGGGAGAGGTTCGAAGAACCGAAAGTCGCCTTGCAGAGACGCGCCGCAAGACGACTGCTTTTCGCAACAGGGAGCAACAGCTCGATCCGACGCTGCAGGCGCGGTCGGACCAGGATCTCATTACAGGCCTCCAACGCGAACTGCTGAGTCTGCGCGCGCGTCGCGCCGCGCTGCTGCAAACCGTCAGCAACTCCAGCCCTTCCGTCAGGATCATCGACCGTCAGATCGCGGCTCTCGACACGCAGGTCGAACAGCAGCTGAGCGAGATCGGGTCCGGAACAGGCGACGCCAGCGATGGCAACAACCGCAATCTGTCCGACCAGCTCGGTGATTACAACGAGTTGCTCTTGGAACAGGAATTCGCGGAAAAGGCGTACACGACGGCCCTGTCGTCGCTTGAAACTTCGCAAGCCGAAGCGCGCAAGCAAGAGCGCTATTTCGCGATCGTCGTGGCACCTACCAAACCGGAGGTCGCACTCTTTCCGACCAGCGCTCTCAACACGCTCATTGCTTTCGCCTGTTTCATGCTGCTGTGGCTGGCGACGTATCTGATCATCCAAAGCGTGCGCGACCACAGCGCATGAAGATACGATCAACCGTCAGCGACTACCGTCTCGCATGTCGTTCCTGACCCAGCTGAGCGACGTCGGGCGGGTCGTGACCGCGCTCATTTTGAGGGAAACGCGCACCCGGTTCGGTCGCCACAAGTTGGGCTTCCTGTGGGCGTTCATCGAGCCCGCCCTCTACGTCGTGATCTTTCTGACCATCCGCACATTCATTCGCAACGACACCCCGTTCGGGGAGTCGATCATTCTCTTCATTCTCACCGCTCTTCTGATGTTACGGGTCTTCATAGCAATCTCAGGAGGCATGATGGCCGCGATTACGGCCAACCAGGCCCTTCTTGCGTATCCTCCGGTCAAGCCGAACGACGTCATCGTCGCTCGTTTCCTGCTGGAAGCGCTTACCATGCTGACGATCGTTTTCACGTTCTACATTGCGTTGTGGGCCGCGACGGACCTTGCGGTCATCGTGGACATTCCGCGGTTTTCCGCAGGGGTTGCGGCGACGGTGTATCTTGGTCTGGGGGTGGGCGTTTTCAACGCGGTCGTCTCCGTGTTGCTTCCGCTATGGGCGCGCGTTTTCAATTTGATACGCCTGCCCCTGTTCATCCTGTCGGGTCTGTTCTATCTGCCCAAGGCCCTGCCGCCGGTCGTGCAGGATATTCTGTGGTGGAACCCTGTTTTGCATTGCGTAGAGTGGGCGCGCTCTGGAACCTACCTGACCTACGATCCCCTGCTGGACCGCGCCTACGTGCTCGCTGTCGCATCGACGATGTTCGTTACCGGGTTGCTCCTCGAGCGGGTTTACCGCTTCAAGTTGTTGTCGGCATGATACGACTGCGTAATATCTCGAAATTCTACCCGGCCAAGGGTGGCCGAAAGACCGTGCTGAAATCGGTCGATTTCGAGTTTCGAAGGGGCGAGAACACTGCGATCATCGGCCCGAATGGTGCGGGCAAGTCGACCTTGATGCGTCTGCTGTCCGGTGCGGAACTGCCCGATGCTGGAACTGTGGAACGGCACGGCTCCGTTTCCTGGCCGCTCGGGTTCGCCGGAGGACTGCACGGTTCGCTTTCGGGACGCGAAAATGTGGCCTTCATCGCGCGGGTCTACGGTCTCGATTTCCGAGAACTGCTGGATTTCGTAGAAGACTTCGCCGAGATCGGTGCCAATATCGACGAACCTGTCAGGAACTATTCGTCCGGCATGAAGGCGCGGGTCGCCTTTGGGATGTCGATGGCGATGCGGTTCGATTACTACCTTATCGATGAGGTCATCGCGGTCGGGGATGCCGCGTTTCGCGCCAAGTGCAGAGACGTGCTGCGCGGACGGTTGAAGGACTCGACCGTCATTCTAATATCGCACGCGCCGCAACTCATGCGACAGTTCTGTACCCACGGATGCGTCCTGGAAAACAAGAAGATTGCTGAGGTTCGACACGATCGACGACGCCCAGGATCGCTACATGTCTTCTATCGCCTGAGTGGCGAACTTATCCCGCGTCGTTGGGATGACTGTAGTGTGGGGATCGATCCGTCCCATACAGAGGCAACCCATGGACACAACAGACCATCTCGCGCTCCCATATCTGGTAGCAGCCCAAGCGCAGAAACACGTCACGCACAACGAAGCGCTGCGCATGCTCGATGCTATCGTCCATCTCGCGGTGTCGGGTCGAAACCTGTCGTCGCCGCCGCAGGACCCATTACCCGGCGATCGCCATATCGTGGGTACGGTGGCGACGGGCTCCTGGACTGGTCAGGAGGGCACAGTTGCGGCTTGGCAGGACGGGGCTTGGGCGTTCTACGCTCCGCAAAAGGGTTGGCTTGCTTTCGTCGCGGACGAGCAGACGCTGGTCGCGTATAGCGGTGTGGACTGGTTGCCGGTGACACCGCAAAGCGATGACACGGAGAATGCTCGAGTCGCAACCATCGGCATCAACGGCGAAGCGGATGAGACAACCCGGCTCGTCAATGCCGCTCCAGCCACCTTGCTGACCCACGACGCCACGGACGGCAGCCACCGTTTGAAGATCAACAGGAACGAGGCCGGTGATACAGCTAGTATCGTCTTTCAAACAGCCTATGGCGGGCGGGCGGAGATCGGATTGGCCGGTGATGATTCGCTGTCGATCAAGACAAGTTCGAACGGGAACAGTTGGGATGAGGCACTTCGGATAAACCCGCTGGATGGGACGGTGGCCGTCTCGCGCCTGACGATGACAGGTGCGATCGGGATCGACAACTACTTCGGACGGGCAAGTGACTATCCGAGTGGGCGTCCAACGGGCTTGAGCTCGTTCGATTTCCTGATGTCCGGTGGCATCAACAACAATTTCGCATTCGCCGCCAATGCCAACAACAACAATGAAGGGCTCGTTTTCGGAAATCTCGCCAACGGTGCCTTCTCCGAACAAATGCGCCTCGATGCCATTACCGGACGTCTTGGCATCGGAACTTCCAATCCGACGACGATGCTTCATGTCGCCGGCCCGGTGAGGCTCGGCGTCTATGACGTCGGTTCGTTACCGAACGCCACCGCTGCTGGAGAAGGTGCGGTCGTTGCCATCAAGGAAGTCAACGGAACCCTGCGTCTCAGTATTTCGGACGGAACGGGGTGGACCTAAATAACCGATCAGAACCAACCGGGCTGCAAACGTGCGCGCATGCTTGCGCTTTAGATTGCATACCGTCTCGATGATATCGAAAACGTCCTGACGGGCGTCGTCATCGGAGCAGGTCACGTTCGAAGGTGCATAAAGTGCTGCGGATTGCGGTGCCTGAGAACCGAAGTCCATTTAATGCTGATGAACTGCTTTACTCAATCGCGATATAACAACACCATGTTCTTCAGTTCGCGACGCCACCTGGCTATTAGCAGTGCCTGCACGGTCTGTCCTGTAAAACCGGGGGTTATTTTCTCACGCGACCGATAAGTCCGGTTCGGTCCGCATTGAGTGCATCGATTTCTGCGGCGTGCTCGGAAATGAAGTGTTCTTTCATGGCATTGTTCGTAGAACCGCCGATCTTTTGATGAGCGCTTTGTCCTGCGGTAAGCCCTGCGCAGAATTCCAGTCCGAACCCAAGTTCTTCCGCGAAAAGCCGTGGAACGTTATCGTAAACGTTGAAAAGAGCCTCATAACTCAGATAGGTCACGTTCGCGTTTTCACGCTCTAGAAGCTGAACGCAGCCCACCTCCTGCCGCCTGATGTGCGATAGCCACTCCATGATGGCCTGCCCGTCGTACTCGGCGAAGTCGCTCGATTGACCGATACTTGCATCGCCTTGACCGCGATTATGGAACACTTGGGTGGACACAGCTTTGTAAAGGGAGATGGCTTGAAGCACAATGTCTTCCCGGAACAAAAAGAATGTCGGTTTGTCGAAAGGAAACCACTTGGCAAATACCGCTTTGTCGAAAAGCTGATAATGAAAAAATGTTAATTCCAAACCGAAGACCCCATTGCTGGTCTTACGTTTTCGAAGAAGCGCTTTCAAATAGTCATCGCACGTTCTGCCGTGCATTTTCTCAGCTATGTTCGGTACGAAATTCGGATTGAGGTATTCTTCAGGTCTTCCGAGGACTTTCGTCTTCGACAATTCGTCCGTAAGCCAGGAACTGCCCGACCTCGGCGTGAAGAATATGGCGTAACGATTCTTTGCAGCCTCCGTAGATTGCATGATCTTGGTGAACTCTGCAGGATCGCGGTTCGCGCGAGCAATGATGTTCTCCGTAAGTTCGATCGTCATATACGTTCCAATATGGATTAGGGTTTGGTCTACATGCCGAAATAAGCCACAGGCCTTCGGTCAGAAGAACGACAGTTCACCATGATCCGGTTGATCAAGGTATCGACTTCACGTCGCCCAGGCTGGTTCTTCTTTCTCGCTGCTGCTCCGCAAACGCCATGATCTCAGCCAACAGCGCTCTTGGCCTACTTGCCAGAGCTAGATCGAGCAAGAGGCAATCCGGATGCTCACGCAACCGGCGACCGACAGCGCCGATGTCGAAGGCAACAATAGGAAGACCCGCGCGCAGGACGTGAGACAACGTGTAGGAATAGGTCTCGGGCCACAGCGATGAAATGAACGCGACGTCCAAGTTTGCGTTCGCGAGTTCCTTAGCCACGGTCGCGTCGCTGTAAGGTCCGGTAATTTCGAGACCCGCTTTGGCGGACACGATATCGTTGGACGTGTATCCAACGACCACGAACTGTGCGTTCGGCACCCTCTTTTGTGCTGAGGTCGCCAGCTGCCGCAAGACATTGAGCCCCTTGATTGGACTGATGGCTCCAAGAGCCCCAATGCGGATGGGTCCAGAACGTAGCGGCGGAACAGTGATATCGCTGCGTATCTCTTCTTCGTGGGGGCGCACCTCGATCGTCAGGTCCGGCCAGTATTTCGCGAAACGATCCCGCACGTCCTCGTCTGGAACAATGAGGCGATCGGTACCACGCAGCATCTTGCCATAATTGCTTCGCCACGCCGCGATGTCGTGGGTATCGAACGCGCTGCCGCGTCGCTGCAGACAGCTTCTGCACCCGGCCTCATCCGGCTCACCGCAGTAGATACCCTGTTCGTCTGCCATGTTAATACGCGGACAGGCCGCAGTATAATCGTGCGCGACAAATGTAAGCGGGATACCGGTGTCAGCCGTAAGTTGGTTGAAGAAAATCGGTGCTTCATTGTGGAAGTCCACCAGATTGTGCACTTCGATCTCGTGTATGCCGATGTCTTTCAGCAAAAGGCGAAACTCTTCCACGCCATTTTCATTTCGCAAGTTGAATGGGCCGATGTTTAACATCATGCCAGTGTCGACGTGGCCAAATACGACGCTGCTTTCGGACCGCCGACTTGGCTCGACGCGGAACACGGAGACGTCCTTTCCTGCAAGTTCCGATATG
Organism: uncultured Alphaproteobacteria bacterium; assembly: GCA_963711195.1. Taxonomy (GTDB): domain Bacteria; phylum Pseudomonadota; class Alphaproteobacteria; order Rhizobiales; family Rhizobiaceae; genus Pseudahrensia. Next base: position 151,284 of record CAVQDK010000007.1, on the reverse strand, counting down.
CGCTCCTGCACGTGCCGTTCGGTGCCGCCGCCACGCACATGCGAAACGATTGCGACGTTTCTCACTTTCCGCAACGCTAGCAAACGGGCCATATCGAGGCGGGCACGATACGTGCGCAGCGGATCATGGGCGATAAATGTTTGTACTGCTTTGTTATAACTAGGGTACCGATCCGCAATCTTCTGCACGGCAACACCCACACGATCGGCCTTCTCGCCTTCGAAGGAAACGCTACCGACGTGATGGACAACGATATCGGTCGCAATCGTGTCGATCCATCCACGGGACTGGCCGCGCAGACAGAAATCATTTTCCTCGCCGTACCCCATGCCGAACGCGTCAGCATCGAACGTGCCGACATCATCTATGGCGCGTCGCTTGATATACATGCAGAAGCCAACCGCCGTTGGTGCCTCGACGTATTCGCCATGATTGGCTTTCGAGGCCATCGCGTCGAGACCTGCCATGGACACGTCCATAGGCAGTCCGTTGTCGCGAACGAAACGTGGGTAGGAACAGATCGTGCCGGAATTCGTGAGCGGCGTTACGGTCGCGATCGTCGGTTTTGCATACGCGGTTCTGCGCAACCGATCGATCCAATTTCCGAAGACCTCCGTATCCGAATTCAGCAAAATGACGTCACGGTCTTTGTGAGACGCGATCCCCGTATTGACGGATCGAACGAAACCCTCATTCCGTTCGTGACTGACGAGTTTTATGAGGCCTTTCTCAGCGATCTTCGTCAGAGCGCGGAATATCTTCGGCTCCGGCGACATATCGTTGACGACCACGACTTCGAATGGCGTATCGTTCGCTGCCAGAAGAACCGTACGCAAGCATGCCATCGTGATATGGTAGTCGCGGAAAACCGGGATGATGACGTCGACCTTCGCGCTTTCGTTCTGTCGCGGCTCGAGCGCCAGAATATCGTTCAGGGCATTGCTCATGCTGGTTTGTGATTTGCGCGCAGGCTTCTCAACGAGACGGAACGGCGTCTCGTCCACTTCCGCGTGAGCCAAGATCACGCGGCCTTCCGCACGCCCCTGTCCGAGATAGTGCAGCAGCGCGGGAAGTTCAGGCGTGTCCGAACCATCCAACTGGGAAAGATAGAATTTCGGGTCGAACTGACTGCTCGACGTACGGTTTTCCTGCACCCCGAACCGTACGAAATGCGCGTAGGGGTCCATCTTGGAAATCGCGACATCCGGATTACGCGACAGGTAAACGTCGACATCGAACCATCGGCTGGGCGAAATTTCATCGCGCCGGCCGATGAGTTGGTAGTGGACCAGCGGGTTCATCAACCCCGACAATGCGCCGGCTGCGCTGCGATAGTGGCTGATGTTGAACAAAGGATGCGGAGATCGCCCCTCGCGCCACCCGTATCTGCAAAAGTGATTGAAGGCACCACCCGCGTAGTCATGAACGTCGGGATTAGTTGCGAGGTACCATTCCGTATCAAACAGGAACGAACAGTGCCGACGGATGATCCGCTGTTCCAATACGGTCTTCCAGCGCACCGTTCCCGGCAGACTTTCAGCATCGGCAAGCATTCTGGCCGTGCGCAGATCGCGCATGCGAACGGTATTCTTCTTGTTCTTGCCGGGGGATTTGGGGAGAAGTCGAACGAGCCCCAGACGCAAGCCGACGCGCGTGAACCCTCGACTGATAAGATGACTGAGTCTCATTCACTTTATCACTTGGGTTGTGGAGGTCGGTCAATCCGGTGCTACGAAGAGCGATGATAAATCTTATATATATTTTGGTGGATATTTGAGCATTTGATTCTGATTAAGGTTACCGAGCTCGACCTAAAACTTCGTCTACTTGTGAAATACAGGTTTTGGGCGTGGTATTAATTGAACTATCGTGGTGCCAATTCGGCTCCTTGTCGTCCCTTTGCCAATAACTTTGGCGCCACTCAGTTCAAACGATTTTCAACCGGATATAGACGGAACGTCTTGCGCGCGCGCGTAGGCAATGAAGTGTGGGTTGGCGAAAGCGACATCCGCCCCGCTGGGCTTGCCATACATCAAGACCGAATTGTCGATCGTCGTCGTAAGACCTCCTGCTGCGCGGAGAACGGCATCGCCTGCTGCGGTGTCCCATTCCATCGTACGTCCGAACCTTGGATACACGTCCGCACGGCCTTCCGCGAGAAGGCAAAACTTCAAGGAAGACCCGACGGAAACGACGTCATGGGGCCCGACATTCGCGATCCATTCGTCGGTCTCCAGCGTGCGATGAGACCGACTCGCCACGATCCTGGTGGGTGAAGAGGCTTCTCCCGGGTCGAGTTTGACCCAACCGCCCGTCTCATCATTCTTCCAGGCCTCGGTCGAATGGCCGCAATATGTTTGCCCACGTGCTGGAACGTGAACAAGGCCGGCCACGGGCACTCCGCCTGCGATCAGCGCTATGTTCACCGTGAAGTCGCTGCCGCCCTTGACGAATTCCCGTGTTCCATCAAGCGGGTCTACGAGAAAGAAGGGGGCTTCGGTTCGAACGGGGATGGTCCCGTTTTGCGATGTATCCTCTTCTGCAACAATCGCGATATCGGGAAAACTCCGACGCAAGCCGGCGAGGATCAATTCTTCCGCGCCACGGTCCGCTTCGGTGACGGGAGAGGCATCGGACTTCGTTTCGAGAGCATAACCGCCGTCCCGGACGTTCATAATGAAACGGCCTGCCTCCAAAGCCAGTTTCTCGAACACGTCCAGATATTCGCTCTTCATCGAATAAACCCGCGTTCAACCAGAGCGGATATCACCTGATCGGCTGCCTCTTGCGCGGTCGATTTGGATGTATCGACGGTGATATCCGCTTGCTGAGGCTCTTCGTATGCGGAATCAATCCCGGTAAAATTCGTGATCTCCCCGGACCGCGCCTTGGCGTAAAGCCCCTTCACATCGCGCTGCTCGGCAATCTCCAAAGGCGTGTTGACGTAAACCTCAACGAAGGCATCCTCACCGACCGTGTTGCGGGCCATGCGCCGCTCCTCCCGAAAGGGAGAGATGAATGATACCAGTGTGAGGACTCCGGCATCGACAAACAGGCGGGACACTTGCGCGATGCGCCGGATGTTCTCCACCCGGTCGGCATCGGTGAAACCAAGGTCACGGTTCAAGCCATGGCGAACATTGTCGCCATCGAGCACCATGGTGTGGATATCCCTGCGCAACAATTCCTGCTCGACAAGATCGGCGATTGTCGACTTTCCGGAACCCGAGAGTCCGGTGAACCAAAGCACCCCCGCCTTGTGGCCCTTCATATCCGACCGTGCTTCCCGATCGACTTTCATGTCCTGCCGGTGGATGTTGGAAGAACGCCTGAGCGCAAAGTTCAGCATGCCCAATCCGACGGTGGCATTCGTCAGACGATCAATGAGAATGAAAGAGCCCATCGCACGGCTCGTTGCATAACTTTCGAACGGGATCGGCTGGCGTGTGGAGACCGTGCAATGTCCGATTTCGTTCAATTCGAGTTGCGTGGCGGCCAATTCGGAAAACGTGTTGACGTCTAGACGGTACTTGATGCGGGTAATGGATGCTGGAACCGTTCGCGTGCCGCATTTCAGGTCATAGCGCCGACCGGGCAGCATGGCTGTCTCGTCCAGCCAAAGAACGGTCGTATCGAATTGGTCGGCCACTTCACATGGCCGATCATCCTGAACGATGACGTCGCCACGGGAAACGTCGATCTCTCGATCGAGCGTCAGCGTGACTGACCGCCCGGTCTCGGCAACGTCCAAGGCGTCCTCTCCAAGCCAGACTTCCTTCACCGTCGCAGGCTTGGCCGACGGCAGCACGCGGATTGCGTCCCCGGGACGCACCGTTCCGGAAACGATCTGCCCGGAGAAGCCGCGAAAATCGAGGTTGGGGCGAACGACGTGCTGCACAGGCATACGCAAGGGGCGGGCGCCGCTGTCGCGATCGTTCGACACGGTTTCCAGATGACCAAGCAATGTCGGGCCGGTGTACCATTCCATCGCCGAAGATCGCTCGATAATATTTGCACCCGATAGGGCCGAGACCGGAATGGCAGTCAGGGTATCGAACGCGCTTAGCTCCGCCGCGAATTCTCGATATTGTCCCTCGATTTCGCGGAACCGCTCTTCACTGTGATCGACCAGGTCCATCTTGTTGATGGCCAGCACGATATGCCGAGTGCCCATTATGGAGACGATGTGCGAATGTCGGCGGGTCTGCTCCAGAATGCCGGCTCGTGCGTCGATCAGCAGGACAGCGAGATCTGCCGTCGAGGCCGCCGTCGCCATATTGCGGGTGTACTGCTCGTGACCCGGCGTATCGGCAACGATGAAGCGCCGCCTTTCGGTTGCGAAAAAGCGGTAGGCGATATCGATCGTGATCCCCTGTTCCCGCTCGGCCGCCAGTCCATCCACCAGCAGAGCCAAATCGACCTGCGCACCCTGCGTTCCGTGCGCCCGGCTTGCATTGGCAACTGATGCGAGCTGATCGTCGAAGATCTGCTTGCTCTCAAACAACAGCCGTCCGATCAGCGTCGACTTACCATCGTCCACGGAACCGCACGTTATGAACCGAAGCGTGGAAAGGCCGGCTTGGGCTTCGAAGAAAGCGGAGACGTCATCGGGCGTCGAAGGAACGGCCCGGGTGGAAGCATCGATCTTGTCCATTAGAAGTATCCCTCCCGCTTCTTCTTCTCCATCGACGCGCTCTCGTCGTGGTCGATCATCCGCCCTTCGCGTTCCGATGAACGCGCGGAAAGGGTTTCGGCGATGACGGCCTGAAGGGTCGTCGCGGTGGACTCGACCGCACCGGTCAACGGGTAGCAGCCCAACGTGCGAAAACGCACCATCTTCATCATCGGCGTTTCACCATCACGCAGCGGCAGGCGTTCGTCGTCCACCATGATGAGCGTCCCGTCGCGTTCCACAACGGGCCGTTGGGCCGCAAGGTAGAGTGGGACCACGGGAATATTCTCCCTGTGAATATACTGCCAGACGTCGACCTCGGTCCAATTCGACAACGGAAAGACCCTGATGGATTCACCAGCCTTCTTGCGGGTGTTGTAAAGGTTCCAGGGTTCCGGACGTTGGTTCTTGGGATCCCATCCGTGACCGGCGGAGCGGAACGAGAATATACGTTCTTTCGCTCGGGATTTCTCCTCATCGCGACGCGCTCCGCCGAAAGCGGCGTCGAACCCTCCGGCATCGAGCGCTGCCTTGAGCGCCTGCGTTTTCATCGTATCCGTGTAGATGGACGAGCCGTAATCGAACGGATTCATGTTGCGGGCGACCCCATCGGCGTTGATGTGCTCGATAAGCGTCAGGCCGTGCTTTTTCATCATCGTATCACGAAACGAGATCATCTCGCGAAATTTCCAGGTCGTGTTCACATGGAGCAACGGAAAAGGCAGTCGCCCCGGCGCAAATGCTTTCAACGCCAGATGAAGCATGACGGCCGAGTCCTTGCCTACCGAGTAGAGCATCACCGGTTTTTCGACCTCATCGACGGTTTCCCGCATGATGTGAATGGCCTCGGCTTCCAGGCAGTCCATATGAGATAAATTCTGCATTGCAGCTCTTTTCGTACCTATACTATTCTAGTGAACTTTAGATCCGATATACAAAGCAAGCAGATTGGACCATTCGCGCTTCGGTTAGCTTAGGTCCGTAAAACTTACCACCCGTCTATTTTGCTGGTCTTATCGACCGATCGAACGGTATGCCAGCCCCGGCTCGCATGTCTCCTGTGCCGAATAGACATTGCGCAGGTCGACCAGCACCTTGTCCGCCAGCATACTTGCCACGCGCGTGAGATCGAGCGCGCCAAACTGGTTCCACTCCGTCACGATGACCGGGAGGTCCGCGTGCCCGCTCCCTGCACCGCGACGGCGTGCCAACGGCCGGGCATACAATACGCGTCGTAGAAGGGCATTTCCAAGACATGTTCGGCGACCTAACGCACCGTTGCGATGTTTAGCTCGCTCTTGCAAACGAGTCTTAGACAGAACGACGAAGGTAAGATGGACGGCTAAAATTCAGCGGGGCCATTCGCTTGGCCGACATGCTGCAGCACCTATTGAACGAGGCCGTGGACAGAGCGTTGGAACGCACAGGTGAACTCGACCGTGCGACAGGCGAAGCAGGACCAACTCGTCGGGAAATCAGGAACCCCGTGGCTCTCGCCTGCCAAAAGTTCGAGCCTATTGAGAGTCTGATGCTTGCGAAAAACTATGGGAAGGCAGAGTCAAACGCCGCAATCGCAGACGGTGCTCTCAAGCGCGTTGCCGTACGTCGTGAACAGCAGGTCGGCGTACCTTTAGCACGAAACCGACGTGTTCACGATGCCGACGCGGGATCGAGTTCGCCATGGTGATCGCAAGGACAGACGGCGTAGTTCGACGCGATGAAGTCATGATGAAAAGTCGCTGATCACCCTCGCACGGCATGGTTTCGAATGGAGGTAATCCGCCGACGGACAACCACGCAGAACCTATCACCAGACGTATTCCAGAATGGTGCACCCGACAGGATGAAACTGGGCACTGGAAATTCCAGGTGCCAAGGTGTCAGAAAATCAGGCGAAAACAGAGCTCCTAGCCGCCAGTTCAGTTCGAGAATATCGTAGCCGGTGCAACAAGATCGTTCGAGATTTTGAGCGTAGTCTGCACTCGAATGAACCTGACGCGTTTACTGCGGTGGGACTGGCAAGGTGGTTGCTCGACGAAAAACCACGGTGGGCAAGGGCGAAATGGGGAAAGAACCGCGCTGCATTTGTTTGGGCCATTTCAACTGACGACTACACTCCATGGGCATGCTTGTCAGATGAGGATAAAGATGAAGCATTCGCAGTTCTCGATGAATCCTGGAACTGCGATGTCACGCTAGGACGTGGCATGCTTACGTCAGCGACCAAACGTAAGGCTATCTCGTATTGTGACTTGCAACGCATTCGCGATTTTCTCGAAACCGACAGCCGATCGCGGCACCGCCACCATATTGCGCAACTGCTGGAAGCGACCGTGCTCACCGGGTTACGTCCAAGCGAATGGCCAGGATCGTCCATCACTCAGGACGACGAGAATGGTTTTGTTCTCAAGGTTCGGAACGGCAAACATAGCTTCGGACGAGCCCATGGTGAGACCCGCACATTGACTTTCGGTGCGGATTTTCCTGAAGCGGAACGAGATGCTCTTCGGCTTTGGATCAAGGCCATAGATTGGTACGGAGCAAATGATGAAGTTGCCTACAACAAGTTCTACAATGTCCTTCGCGTACAGCTGAACCGAACGGTACGGCGTTTGTGGCCACGTCGAAGAAGGCATATTTGCTTTTATAGCGGCAGGCACGAAGCAGCTGCACGGTTTAAGTTGTTTTACTCCTTAGCCGAAGTCGCCTGCCTTTTGGGGCACGTTAGCGATGCGACCAGTACTTCCCACTATGCGAGAGCACCTAAAGGCAAGCGTGCAGTTGAGTTGGGCGATATAGCTTACCTCGTACCGATGCCTTCACCTTGTGAAGTGCAGCGTATTAAATCTGTGTTCTGGGAAAGGAGAGTGTCATGCAGCGCCGTAGAGCGCTCTTTGTCACGCACCCCGGCTATGTAAGTCAGATCGCCAATGGACTTTGCTAACAACCATACCGGCCAATCATCCCACGCCGTTCTGCCAAAGCCGTTTGCATCTGGCATTGTCTAACGCCGAACTGGCCGGAAGGGCGGAAAGCAGCCATTCGCGGTCGTATACACCAAGGACCAATTCAGTCAGAAGAAGACATTCGAGTTTTAGGAGCAACTCTAAAGCTGCTCTGCACTTAGACGCATATTAGACTTTAACTGGATGGGCGATCGGCAGAACCCTGCAGATCGGCCCAATCCCAAACTTGGCCCATAATTTAACCGGTGATTGTCGATGAACGCGATTATCGTCTGAACAGGCGGTCGAGCTCCGTGCGCTGGTCCGGGGAGGCAAAATACGCAGATGCCTTGCGAAAGATCTCGTCGGCTTGGAGAAGTTCCCGTTTCTCCCGTTCGAGAGCCTTCATCTGCTCCGCCCCCCTCAGTCGTGATGCCGGCCCGGTCGCCCATGTCGACCTCAACCATCTTCACCCACTCGTTCAGCGTTTGTGGCGCGCAGCCAATCTTCGAGGAAATCGACAGGATCGCTGACCGCCGCAAGCCATGTTCGCCCTCTCTGTTGAGAACCATCGGCACCGCTAGTTCGCGGACTTCCAGTGAATATTTGTTCGTTGTCTTGTTTGTCATGCTCTATCCAACTCAGGAGTTAGAGCATCCGACAAACCCGGGGCGTTTCAGTCCAGTCGGGGGGAGTGAGGGCTTCAGGGGCAAGACGCGGTTGTAATTTCTGTCATTGAGAACATCGTACCGGGTCTTGTGTAGAAGCTAGTTGACCGGCGTGGGATGCGCAGAGGTGGGGAATAGTTAGCTCTCTATTGTTCCGCCCGCCACGTGATGCGATATCGCATATCAAAAAGCGGGCAATCAGGTGATCGCGCTATTAGGCCCATCAAAGGGTCGGCCATCGTTCGCTTGCGGCATTTCTCCGAACTCTGCCCGCCGGGATATGCTTTGGCGGCTACGACGTAATAGCCATCCTGATTAGCTCGTAGCGTTAATGTGCCTATTCCCTCACTGGTAGTTTGAGTAGAATCTTCCAACGTTAGGCGGGCCGGTATTACAGGTATAGAGTGCCATAGAAATGCCGTCAAAGCGCCCTTCGTAATCCGGGCGTTGTAATGCCCGACTAAGCGGTCTCCACGTCTTAGATACACTGGGAGCGCGAACGTTGCACGCCCGCCAATATACGCGTTGTATCGCGTTTCCCATCCAAAGGTGATGCCGTGAATGCCTGCGCCGAGGCCGGCGACGACCGCCAGACCCAAAAAACCTAGTATTATAAGAAGTGCTTGGGGTTTAGCGGCAACAGTCGTTTCCATAACCAGTCAGATACCACGACACCGTTTATTATTTCCTACGATGCCCGCCAGCCGCTCGCCGGATATGCTGCGGTCCGCTAGCGGACCAGTGCGCTGACGCTTTCGACCGTTCGCCATCGGCCGGAGATCGCAGTCGCATTTAGCTCGGGCAGCAGTATTCACTACCCTCGATCCACCTGCACCGTTCCCCAGTGGAACATGGCTTCGAAGACGGGACCGAGCGCTTCGCCCCGGTCCGTCAGGCCATAGCTAACGGAAGGCGGAACGACCGCTTCCACCTTCCGCCAGATCAGCCCGTCGGTTTCCAGTGCTTTCAACGTTGCCGTCAGAACCCGCGGGGTGATCGGTACGAGGCCGCGGCGCAGGGCGCCCCATCGTACCGGACCGTTGCCCAAATGGAACAGGACCAGCAGTTTCCACTTGCCGCTGAGCAGCCGCAGGGTCTGCTCGACCGGACAGTTTTCGGGATCGGGTTCAACATCGGCATGCGGTTTGGGGATCATCACGTGGTATCCAAATAGTGCGTACTTACATCGGCATGCCAGCCTTTCTATCCTTGGAGCGCAGCCTTGTCATCAAGACGAGCAAGCACGGACAGGAGCTTTGCATGAACCTTCTCATTCTCGGAGCGACCGGACGAACCGGCGGCCACGTCTTGAAGGCCGCCAGGGATGCCGGTCACACGACCACGGCGTTCGGTCGCCGCGCGGCAGAAGGTGCGGATGTCAATCTGACAGGCGCGTTCGACGACGTATCTTTCGCAGAAGCCGTGCGGCAGGCGGATGCCGTGCTGTCGTGTCTGGCCTCCTCCAACAAGGAGGGTGTCTGTTCGCAGGCGACATCGGCTCTTCTCTCAGCCGACCCGACCGTCCGCTTCGTGACGGTTGCCGGGGCAGGCGTCGATCGTCCGACCGACGCCAAGGGGTTCTCCGACAAGGCCATCGGCGCGGTCATGCGCGTCTTCGTGGGCCCCATGCTGGCCGAACGGCAGAAGGAGGTCGACATGCTTGCCGCGAGCGAAGCCCGGTGGACGGTGCTGCGCCCGCCGCGTCTGGTGGACGGCAAGGCAACCGGTCGGTGGCAGTTCACCCACGACCGGCCGGCGGCAAGCTGGATCGACCGGAAGGATCTGGCAGCTGCGATGCTGGCGACGCTGGACGATCCGGCAATGGTCGGCACGGCCCCGTTCGTGTCGGCCAGACCGTGAGCGGATCGTCTCCCACCTTCGTCTACGGCTACGATCCGATCTGCGGGTGGTGTTACGGGGCCGCCCCCGCCGTGCGAGCGGTGGCGCGGATCATGCCGGTTCGCATCGTCATGTCCGGTCTCGTCACCGGCGACCGCGTCGGCCCGGCAGCCGCGATGGAAAGCTATGTTCGTGGTGCTGCCACCAAACTGAAAGCGGTCACCGGAAGGGCACCGTCCGAAGCGTTCTACGCATGGATGCGGCAACCCGATGCCGTTGCGAGTTCCGCACCGCCTGCCGTCGCCGTTCATGCGGTCGCCAAAGCCAGCCCAGACCGGGCTGTCGCCTTCGCAAACGCCGTCACCGAAGCCCATTACGGACGGGGTATGGATCCCAATGACGGCGAGGCATACGCCCCGCTTCTGGCCGACCACGCGCCCGATGTAACGCTACCGGACATTCACGACCCCGCACCGGCCGAGGAAGCCTTCGCCGAAGGTCGCGCCATGGGCATTCGGGCGTTCCCGACATTCCTGCTGGAAACCGAAGGCCGTTACGAGGCTCTCCCGACGCTGTACGATCCGGACGATCTGATCGCCGAAATTCGTCGTCATACCGGTCGGGTGTAGGCAGACATGTATCAAGTTTTTGCGCAAAGCGAGTTCATGCGCGGCTGCATTCAATTACAACCAACCTACCGCCACTGTGCGAAGGCCTCCATGGCGACCGGACCGTTGGCGGTAGCGGTCCAGGACCGAACGCCACCGTCGGCTTCCTCTGCGTTCAGCGAAAACATCGTAGTATCGAACAACGGTGCCAAGCTTCTGAACCGAAAGTCCGACGGCTCCCGGTCTCGTATATCGGCGGACATCTGGTATAGCAGCGTGGCCTGAAGGGGACCGTGAACCACCAGACCTGGGTAGCCTTCAACGTCGCGTGCATAATGCGTATCGTAGTGAATTCGGTGACTGTTGAACGTCATTGCAGAATAGCGAAAAAGGAGCGATGACATAGGATCGACATCGACATGATGTTGACCACGTGGCGCTTGACTGGACTCGCGCTTTACCCCCGATGCCTTGCTCGCATCCCGGTAAACGATGTCCTGTGTCTCTGTAATGGCTTGTCGTCCGTCGCTGGTGATTTGGTGATCGAGGGTTACGAAGCACAGCGTTCCGCTGCGGCCTTCCTTCACGGCCACGTCCCGGACGGTCGAGCGCCGTTCCACCGTATCGCCGATGCGAAGGGCCGCGTGAAACTCGAACTGCCCGCCCGCCCACATGCGGTTCGGCAGGGGCACGGAGGGCAGGAAGGTTCCGCGTAAGGCATGCCCGTCCGGTCCAAGCGCGGCTAGAGCGGCAGGCTGCTGGCACAGACACCAGTGAATGAGAAGCGGTGCCGGAGCGCCAGTCATCGTGTCGGACTGGCGATCGAAGGTAGCGTTGAAGCGGCTGACCAATGATGGCGTCAGCACGTCCGAGGCGACCTCCTCGCGTCCGATCCACTGCCGCAGATAGTCAATGTCGATTGCGCTCATAGTTTTGACGGTGGTTCCAGCACGGGTACCGGGCCATACCTGCGCTCTTCGCCAGCGACCCTTGCTCCCGGTACGGGAAACGAGACCGGCCCGTTGGGGGTGTCGACCGTCATACGACGCAGATGGTCATGGACGGAAAGCTGCGCCATGTCGTTGACGGAGGCGAACGCGATGTCGGCACGGGCCAACACCGCCGTTGCCTCGGCAGCGTCCATCCGTCGAAACGCATCAGCAACGATCCGGTCCGTTTCCGCACGGTTCGCGACGCGGGCCAGGTTGGTGGCAAAACACGGGTCCGCAATCAGGGTCTCATCACCGAGAAAGTCAGCACATAGCCGTGCCCATTCCCGATCGCTCTGGATGGATATGAGGATCGGCGCGCCGAACCGGGTTTTGAACGCTCCGTAGGGGGCGATGGACGGGTGGGCGAGGCCGACCCGTTGGGGCGTCTTGCCACCCTCGTGGTTCAGCAGCGGCACGGTCAGCCAGTCGGCCATCACGTCGAACATCGACACGGAAATGAAGCTGCCCTTGCCGGTGATGCCGCGCTGTATGAGAGCTTCGAGAATGGCGCTGTAGGCGGTTGCACCGGTAGCGATATCGACGATCGAGATTCCGACCCGCGCAGGCTCGGACGGCCCGCCGGTGATGGAGCACAATCCGGTCTCAGCCTGTATCAGCAGGTCATAGGCCTTCCGGTCCGCCATCGGCCCGCTCTCGCCATAGCCGGAGATGGAACACACGATCAGCTTGGGATGGGTTTTGGCCAGCGCGGCGGGGTCGAACCCCAGCTTCGCCAGCGAACCCACCTTAAGGTTCTGAATGAGTACGTCGGCATCTTCCAGCTCGGTCGCCAGTGCTGCCTTGCCCGCAGGCGATGCAAGATCGAGCGTTAGGCTGCGCTTGCCGCGGTTCAGCCAGACGAAATAGCTCGATTGCCCGGCGGCGACAGCATCATACCCCCGTGCGAAATCCCCTTCGGGCCGTTCGATCTTGACCACATCGGCACCGGCATCGGCGAGCCTTGCGGAGGCAAACGGGGCGGCGACAGCCTGTTCGACGGCGACGACTTTCAACCCCTTCAGCGGCAACATCAGAAAGACCGCGGCATACCGAGCACATGCTCCCCGACATACGATAGAATGAGGTTCGTGGAGATCGGCGCGACCTGATACAGCCGCGTCTCGCGGAATTTGCGCTCCACGTCATACTCGTTGGCGAAGCCGAACCCGCCGTGGAACTGGATGCAGGCATTGGCCGCTTCCCAGCTGGCTTTTGCCGCCAGCAGCTTGGCCATGTTCGCCTCCGCACCACAGGGCTTGCCGGCGTCGAACAGGGCGCACGCCTTGTAGCGCATGAGATCGGCGGCCTGAACTTCGATATAGGCCTCGGCGATCGGAAACTGCACACCCTGGTTCTGCCCGATGGGCCGCCCAAAGACGGTGCGTTCGTTGACGTAAGCCGTGACCTTGTCGGTGAACCAGTAGCCATCGCCAATGCATTCCGCCGCGATCAGCGCGCGCTCGGCATTGAGCCCGGTCATGATGTATTTGAGCCCTTTGCCCTCTTCACCGATAAGGTTGTCGGCAGGTATTTCCAGATTGTCGAAGAACAGCTCGTTCGTTTCGTGGTTCACCATGTTGGCGATCGGTTTCACTGCCATGCCGCCCTGCATGGCTTCGGCAATGTCGACCAGAAAGATCGACAGCCCGTCCGACTTCTTCGCCACGTCCGCCAGCGGCGTCGTGCGTGCCAGCAAGATCATCAGGTCGGAATGCTGTACGCGGCTGATCCACACTTTCTGGCCGTTGATGACGTAGCGGTCGCCCTTCTTCACGGCCGTCGTCTTGATGCTGGTCGTGTCCGTGCCCGCAGTGGGTTCGGTGACGCCCATTGACTGTAACCGTAGTTCTCCGCTGGCCAGTTTTGGCAGGATGCGCTTGCGCTGCTCTTCGGAGCCGTGCCGTACCAGCGTGTTCATGTTGTACATCTGCCCGTGGCACGCACCGGAATTGCCGCCGGCACGGTTGATCTCTTCCATGATGACACTGGCTTCGAGCAAACCGAGGCCGGACCCGCCGTATTCTTCCGGTATGAGTGCCGCCATCCAGCCCTCGCGGGTCAGTGCCGTGACGAACTCTTCGGGATAGACGCGATCGGCGTCCGCCTTGCGGTGGTATTCAGCGGGAAACTCGGCGCACAGGGCGCGAACGCCTTCGCGGATTTCCGCATACTCGTCAGTGATCATGTCCAAGATGGAGTTCCGTTCGTCATGTGTGTGATGGAGCCAAGAGCGTTGCCGCGAGGCTTCGCGCACCTGTGCTCTCCGGTTTCTGTATGGCTGACCAGATGGTCTCAGCCGTTCCTTCGCCAACAAGATTGGACGCCTTGACCCGCAAGCCGGACCGCAGCGTCGATCTGTCCACCGAGGCAGCGAGATCGTAGCTGAACGGGACCTGTCGACCGTCGGTCGTTTCAAGCAGACCGTGGGAGACCATATCTCCGACCGCCGGGTCTCCGACCACGTCGACGCGTTCGGCGAAGCTGGCGAGCGTGGGATCGGTGCAGAGCGCATCCGCGAACGTTCTGTCGGAAGATGTGTCCAGTCCGGTCACCGTCATACCCGCCAGCCAGGCATAGCTGAACTTCACCTCCAGTCCCGTTCGCGGATTCTTCTTGTCGCACACCGTCAACCAGCGTGGAGCCACGCGAAGCGTCAGTCGTGAGACGTCTTGTGCCGACAGGGGCGTGGTTTTCAGCAGAGCGGACAGCCCTTCGACCATCGCATGGGTTCCATGACAACAGGCGTGGAGTTTGTGCTTGATCCGTTCGAACAGGAACGTATCCGGCGGCGGTTCTGTCCATGCGGCCTTCAGGTCGGGCGCGTTGCAATGGGTAACGATAAAACCCTGCGGCCCGAAAATGCCGTCGTCGCAGGACGTGAAACCCGACGCTGCGAGCTTCGCAGCTTCCACACCGTTGGCGGCTGCGATGCCCGCATTCAAGGGTTTGCCCATCGTCCCGAATTGCGACTTCAGGCCGCTTGCGCGTGTCGAGACGATGCCGAGTGCATGCCGGGTTTGCTCGTCCGACAGCCCCAGCAGGCGGGAGGCGGCGATGGTCGCACCGAAGGCACCGGCGGTTGCCGTCTGATGAAAGCCGCGCTGGTAGTGTTCGGGTCCGAAGGCGATACCGAGCCGCACCGCAGCTTCGGCCCCCGCCAGGTAGGCCAGACGCAGGTCAGCCGCACTCGCATCAACCTCTTCGGCAAGCGCCAAAGCTGCCGGAAAGACGGCGACCGACAGGTGCCCGATATGGGCGAAATGGGTGTCGTCATAGTCCAGCGCGTGGGAAACCGTACCGTTGGCAAGCGCGACCGCCCGGGCTGGCAATCTGGATCCGCCAAACACCGTCGCACTCTCCCGGCCGCCCTCACCCCGCACGAACGCGACAACCTTCGCACCCGCCGGCTCGTAGATCCCGGCCAGACCGCAAACCGTCCAGTCGAACAGGCACAGGTCGACCATCTCCAACGCCGAGGCCCGCACGGTTTCGGCAGGTAGGTGGGCGAGGGATACGATATGGTCGAGGTTCAGCGTCATGATCAATGGACCGCCGCATACATGAGCGTTTTCTCGGTCGCCTCGCCCGGCATGAACTCCTCGACGATCTTGCCCTGCCGCGCGACGAGCAGGCGGTCGGAAAGCTGCATGACCTCGGGGAGATAGGAGGAAATCACGACCACCGCTTTTCCGTCATCCGCCAGACGGTTGATGATGTCATGAATCTCCGCAATCGCCCCCACGTCAACGCCGCGCGTAGGCTCATCGAAGATGATCAGTTCGGGATCTTGCACCAGCGATTTGGCAATCACCACCTTCTGCTGGTTGCCGCCGGACAGTTCGACCACATCGGCATTCCTGCTGACCGCTCGCACCTGCAGGGCATCGGCCCATTTGGCGCCGGTCTTCTCCATGTCGCCGTCGTTCAACCAGAAATTCCCGCGGGCGATCTTGCCCAGCAGACCGATGGCGATGTTGGCCTTGATCGACATCGTGTCGAAGAAGCCCTCGATCTTTCGATCTTCCGTGATGTAGGCGATGCCGTCCTTCACGGCGGGAACAGGCACCCGGTATCGAACGGGTTTGCCCTTGTACAAGACGGTGCCGCCGTTGCGGTAGTTGCGCTTTATCGCGCCGGACACGACCTTGAAGGTCTCTGTCCGGCCCGATCCGACCAGCCCGAATATCCCCGTCACCTGCCCCTTGAAGACCGACAGGGACGTGTTCTTGACGACACCGCCGACGCGCAAGTTCTGAACGCTGAGAATGCGTTCTCCTGCCGGTCGGGCGCGCTTCTTGTGCCTGCCGTAGAGTTCCTGTGTCAGTTCCCTCCCGACCATCGCCTGAATAATCGATTCCCGGTCGAAATCCGACGTCGGTCCGGTCACGACATGGCGCCCGTCGCGCAGTATCGTGATGCGGTCGGAAATCTCCAACGCTTCTTCCAGTGCATGACTGATGAAGATGACGGATATGCCGTGCTGCTTCAGGGTCGCCACAAGATCGAAGAAATGTTGCTTCTCCTCCGGCGTCAGCGTGGCGGTCGGTTCGTCGAAAACGATGACCTGCGCCTTCAGCAACATGGCGCGGGCAATTTCGACCATCTGCTTGCGGGCAGCGCCAAGGGAGGAGACGATTTCCGTTGGATCGACGTTGAAACTGAGCGATTGCAGGAATTGTTGCGCAGCGATGTTGGTACCCCGGATACGGTTGAAGAACCGCTCGTTACCCAGATACAGATTTTGGGCCACGGTCATGGACTGGACCAGACTGGTCTCCTGAAACACCATGCCGATACCCGCAGATACTGCAGCGGCGGGTGATCCGAGAGAGATTGTCTCGCCGTCGAGCAGAAGGGTGCCGGAAGTCGGCTGGACGACCCCGGCCATGATTTTAGTCAGCGTCGATTTGCCGGCACCGTTTTCACCCAGCAACGCGTGAACCTCGCCCTTGTCGAGTGTGAAATCGACGTCTTCGACCGCAGCCGATTTGCCGTAGTATTTGGTGATGCCGCGCAGTTCGAGGACGGGGTTCATGGTTTGCCATTCCCTGCCAGCGCGTCAGTCACCGCGGCAATGGACAGTTTCGATATTCGGCCCGCGCCCTTCGATAGGATGTAAAGCGTATCGCCATGCTGCGCTGCTGCGCATATGCCGTGGTTGTGCCCGCCAACGCGGCTGTGCAGTGAATAGAGGGGTTTAAGATCGGCTCCGAAACGGACCACCAGACCATAGGACCGGGGCGGTGCCCAAGGTTTCAGGATGCCCATCTGCTTGACCCCGCCGCCCTGCAGCGGCTCCAGAAAATCCGAACCCGAACCGAAGGCAGGCGCTATCCAGTATTGCGGATCGATGGTTTCCATCATTTCGCGACGGAAGTCGTCTTCCATCAAAACGAACTCCACCAGCTGGGTCCGGCTGCAGAAGAGGGTGAGCCAGAAGCCGCCATCGTCCGCGGCAGCGAAACGGCACGGATAGCCAGGCAGGTCATCGATCAATCGGCTTTGCCCGTCGGGTTTCGCGAGCGAGATCGAGTGATCCCAGCTTTGAGAGATCAGTGTCTCGCCATCGACCGTTTTATGCACACCGAAGGCGTAGGCCAGACCGGAAGCAACAACGTTGCCCTTCCTCGTTTCCGGATCGATGTCGATCAGGCGGCCCGTCCGCCCTTTGCTCATAAGATCATGGGACCAGTCGGAACAGGCGAAACGCGTCGACCCCTCCGTGGCGAGCAAATGCCCGTTTGCCGTGAACGACAAAGCGTTCACCGACACGAATCCCGCTTCGTTCGCCGCATTGATGACCGTTTCCGCGTCGGTCCCGATGCCGATGATGATCCGGTCTCCGAGCGCAACCGCCAGGACACCATCGGGCGAAATCGTCAGGGCAGTGATATGGGCGTCGACGGTGTGAATAGCGGTCGTTTTGCCGTCGGGCGCGATGGCCAGAACGTGTCGTCCACATGCTGCAAACAATTCCCCCGATTTGCCCATCGCCAGGTCTTCGAGCCCGGAACGTTCCAGCACCGTTTCGGCGGTCTCCAGCAGGTTGTTGGGTTTGAACACCCCGTCGAAAACGGGAATGGACAGGCGATTGGTCTTGCCGCCGGTGAACGGACGGAACTGTTCGGCGAGCCATTCAAACATGATATTTCCCACTCGACACGAAGGTCGGATCGGCGCCAGGCAGTTTGATACGACCGATGCGGTTGTTGGAAATTCCGCCGATATAGAGATATCCCTTGTGCTCCCGCATGGAGGTGATCATCGGGTGGTTGTCGCCCTGGCGGTCCCACAGAACATCGAGGATCTCGCCGGCATCGTTGAATTTGACGATACAGCCGGTGTTGATGTTGGGCGCGAGCCACTCGTCGCCCGGCAATTGCTTGGCCATCCGGCGGCGGAAGCCGGGTTTGCGCATGGCGAGATCGAAGACCTGCGACCGCATGCCCATGATGGCGAGCCAGTAATTGCCGTCGGAAGCGGCGTTGATATTGTCCGGATAGCCTGGAAGGTTTTCGATCACGAGCTCGACATCGCCCTTTTCGCAGGACCTGCAAACCAGTAGCGTTTGATCGAACAGTTCCAGCTTTCCGCAAACATGATGCTCTCACCGTCCGAGGCCAGAACCACCCCGTTGGGGAAGACGAGGTTCTTCAGCACGGTGGTGGTCTTGTTCGTGCTTCGGATCGTAGAGGATCAACCGGCCGTTGCCGCGGCCTTCCAGCGCGTCGGTCTGCCATTCGTGCATTTCGTAGCGAATGGTCGCTTCCGAAAACAGGATACGTCCGTCGGGCAGGATATCAAGATCGTCCGCCAGTCGAAGGCGGCTGTCATCGATGATGGAAAGCGGTGACCGGTTTGTTTCGTCCGTCACGAGTTCGACCTGCCGGTCGGGCGTAACGCGATACAGCCCCATGCCGCCAACGCAGACATACAACGTGCCACCGGCGTCAAACGTCATGCCAAGCGGTTGCCCTCCGATCTTGGCATAGACCTCGTGACGCTCGTAGTCGGGGGCGAAGAAGCGGACGATCTCGCCGCGCCGCGTTCCGCAATACAAATTGTCGTCGGCGTCCAGCACGACGTCTTCCGGTGCCTCCACCACGCCCAGGCCAATCGTTTCCACATGTTTGAGCCGGTCGTTGGCCGCATAGGGCGAGTGTTCCGCGGTCGCGTCCGATGGCAGGTGGGGCAGTTCGAGGAGTGCGGGAGAAACGTAGAGTTCCTGCACGGCCTTGTGGCGGTTCTTGAACCAGCGGATGTCGAGAATGGCCGCCAGCAGCAGGATCGTTGCCAGAATGATGCGAGACGTTCCCGCAGGCGTTGCCATGCGCAACAGGCCATTGGACACGAGCAGGATGATGAGCGTTCCCAGGACCGCCTTCATCACCGACCCCTTGCCCCCACCGAGGCGAATGCCGCCGAGGATCGCGGCCGTCAAAGCGGTGATTTCCAGACCGATACCCGTATCGGCACCCGGGCTCGCCAACCGCGCCGCATAGAAGACGGCCGATATCGACGTGAAGACCCCGCATGCCACATAGGACAGGGCAACGATATGGTTGACCGGCAGCCCGATATTGTAGGCCGAACGTCGGTTCCCACCGACCGCGAAAATGCGCCAGCCCGGTCGCAAACGCGTAAGGAAGATATGGCTGAATATGGCAATCGCGCTGAACACCCAGACCGCCGACGGGATGGACAGGAAGCCGCCGAAGCCGAGTCGATCCCAGGCGTCCGATTCCGGAAAGACGGAGGAGATGGGTACGGCGACCTGCACCTGCACGAGATCGTGGACAGCCTTGAAGACGATCAGCGTGACCATGGTTGTCAGGAAGGCGCGCATGCGCATGTAGCCGATGAGGACGCCGTTCACCGCCCCGAGCAGGCCACCGACGACCAGCGTGAGTGCGATGGAAACGGGCCACGGCAGACCGAGAACGTGCATGCAGTACAGGACGAACAGGTTGCAGATGGCGAAGATGGCGGCAACGCTCAGGTCGATCCCGCCAACGATCAACACGAGCGACATGCCCAGAACGACGAAACCGAGTTCGCTGGCCTGCCGGAAGAGGTCCGACAGGTTGGCGACCGAGATGAAGTTGTCGATCTGTGAACTGAAGAAGAGGACCGTAAAGGCCAGAACCAGAAGTGGAACCAGCGTTTCCATCCACGGCTTCTGCAGCAGCTCGCCGAATACATGGTCCGGCCAGTAGCGATATCGCAGCCTTTGAATGGATTTCATCATATTCTGGACGGGCCTCGGGTTCTCAAGCGTTCAAGAAGTCTGCGGAGCGATCGTCCGGTCGGTCGACGGGACGATCGCTCCGGTACTCTGGTCTACTTGAGGGTATCCAGGGTCCAGCATGCCTGCTGGTCCACGTTTTCGGCCGTGTATTCGACCAGCGGCGTGTAGAGGATCGTCTTGCTCTGTCCCGCATCGTCCTCGTTCTGCAGCGCAGCCGAGATCAGCGCGTTGAGGTCGCGCGATTGGCCGGGCACATCGTAGCTGACATAGTGCTGCCACATCCCTTCGCGGATGCCGCGGCAGGACAGTTCCCCGCCACCGCCGGATGTGGAAACGAACACCTGATCGCCCTTACCGGCCTCCGCAATCGCAGCCGCCGTTCCGATATCCGTATTGTCCCAGACGCCAAGGACGCCGCACAGATCGGGATGCTGTTGCAGAACGACCTGCGTGATGGACTTCGCCTTGGCGGACTCGTAGCCGCCCGTGGACTGGATGCCGACGACTTCGATGCCCTCGTTGGTGTCCAGTATGTTCTCGTAGCCTTTCAGCATGTAGGCGGAAAACGGACTGGTCGGGGGACCGGCAAGAATGAGAACCTTGCCCTTGGTTTCAGCATTGGCGCATTTTTCCACGACCGCCTCGGCCTGCAATTCGCCGATGCCGACCACGTCGGCACCAACGAAGCCGGTGGTCAACGTGTTGGTCTTCATGTTCAGCTGAATGACATCGATGCCTTCATCCTCGGCGCGTTTCAGCAAACGGGCATAGGACTGAACGTCCGGGTTCTGCACGACGATGACGTCCGGTTTCTCCGAAATCAGCGAAGTGATGGTCTGCGCACCGGCTGCGGTGTTGAAGTTGGAGTTGCGCACCTCGTAGTCGTAGCCGAGAGCCTCCGCCTGTTTGGCCATCATCTTCGACCAGCCTTCCGTGAGGTCCAGCCCCATGAAGACCGGTACGAAGACGACCTTCCGGTCCTTCATCGTTTCATAGTAACCGGCACGCGCCGGATCATCGATGCTCTGTTGAGCGTGTGCGGAACCGGTACAGGCCAATGCCGTAAGCGCGGCCGCAATCGTCATTTTCGTAAGTCGTTGCATGCTATCCTCCTGTTGTTGCACGTCGTGTCGAGACAGTCCGACGAACCATGTCCTCCGCCGTCAGATGTCTCCCTGCTTCGCCGTCTCCTCGTTGCGAGGGTTCAGCAAACTGTCGATGAGTAGCGCGGCCAGAAGCACGACGCCGCGTATGAGATTTTGCACTTCGAACGAGGCATTCATGATCGTCATGCCGTTGACGATCAGGCCGATCAGCATCGTGCCCACCAGCACGTTGACCACGCCCCCGCGCCCGCCGGACAAGCCGATACCGCCCAGAACGACGACCAGAATGACGTCGTAGATCCAGGTCAGATTGAAGATGCGGGTATCCATGTTGCTGGCCGATGCGGACAGGACGAGGCCTGCAAACAACGCGATGATGGCGGCCAGCACATATTGAAGCATGGTGACCGGACGCACCGGCGATGCCCGAAATGCGCGCCGACGCCAGATTGTCGCCGATGGCGTAGACGAAGAAGCCCGAGCCGGGTGTGCTTCAGGAAGATGTGAACGAGAGCGGCGGCGACGACGAAGGCGAGGATCGAATAGGGAATGCCGTACAGAGTTCCGCGCCCGATCCAGCCGATCCCGTCGAGTTGGGTGGGCCACGGGATGATGTCGTATTCGAACAGACCGCTTTGGCCGATCCCCGCGACGCCGATGCCGACCGCCAGAGTGGCGAACAAGTGCCGGAATTTCCGCGTAGGCGATGAGGATGCCGTTGATGATACCGATCAGCATTGCAAAGGCGATGCCGGCCAGGATCGCCAGAACCGGGTTGTAGCCTGCACCGGCCAACGTCAGCACCAAGGCGGTCGGCACCGCGAACGTCGCGATCATGGACAGGTCCAGTCCCGCGCCCGATCACGACGATCGCCATTCCCAGCCCGAGAATACCGAGCACGGCAACGGACCTGACGAGAACCGTCAGGTTGCCCAGCGTGGCAAAGCCGGGCAGCGCGATGGCGAAGAATGACGAAGATGACGGCAAGCAGGCCGGTCGCGATCGTCAGCTGATCGACGGATCGACCGCGAAGCCAGGACAATCCTGATACTGAGCCTTGTGTCTTGGTTGCCATCGCCATGTTGATGCTAGGTCCCGCCCGCCGAGATGGTCACGTCACACGCCCCGTCCACCATCGACTTCCAACGCGACACCGGTGATGAACTCGGCGTCGTCCGAGCATAGGTAAAGTGCTGCGCCAGCCACGTCGGAAGGCCTGCCCAACCGTCCCAACGGTATGGTCTTGAGGAACGCCGCCCGATTGTCCGGCGTGTCGTCCATTCCCATGAACTGTTCCACCAGACCCGTCTCCGCCAGAACGGGGCACAGCGCGTTGACGCGGATCTTGTCCGGCGCCAACTCCACGGCCATCCCCTTGCTGATGTTCATGGCCGCCCCTTTTGAGCCATTGTACCAGACAAGGCCGGGGCGCGGACGAAGCGCGCCGATGGAGGCGACGTTGATGATCGTGCCGCCGCCTCGCTTGCGCAGCACCGGGACGGCTTGCAGCGTCTGCGAGGTAGATCGCCTTCACGTTGACATCGAATATTCGGTCGAAGGTTTCCTCCTCGACGTCCATCATCGAGCCGTTGCGGCTCGTATAGCCTGCATTGTTGATCAGTATGTCGAGCCCACCGAACTGCTTCCTGCGCCATGTCGATCATGGCCGCGACGTCTTCCCGTACGGTGACATCGGCGCCCATTGCCTTCGCATTGCCTCCAATGCTTTCCGCAACCCGCTCTGCAGCGCCTGCATTCAGATCCGCAACGATGACCCGAGCGCCTTCGTCGGCGAATCGCTTGGCAATCCCTTCCCCGAAACCGGACCCGGCCCCGGTGATGACTGCAACTTTTCCCTCAAGTCTCATGTTCAACGCTCTCAATCGTGCTTCAGGACAATGGTTTTCGTCACGGTAAATTCGTACATGGCGGCGAAGCCTTTCTCTCGGCCATGGCCGCTGTGTTTCACACCGCCGAAGGGCAATTCGACACCACCGCCCGCTCCGTAGTTGTTGATGAAGACCTGGCCGCATTTCATGGCCCGGGCCATGCGCATCTGGCGCGCGCCGTCTCGCGTCCAGATACCTGCGACCAGACCGAACTCGGTGCCGTTGGCGATCGCGATCGCATCGGCTTCATCCTCGAACGGTATGGCGACGAGCACGGGGCCAAAAACTTCTTCGCGCGCCAGCCGGTCGTCCGGTGAAACCGGGCCGTAGAGGACGGGACGAATGTAGAACCCGTCTTCGGGCAGGTCCGGCGCATATGCTGCCTGCGCCAGCTGCGTCAGTCCATCGGCTTCTGCCCGTTCGATGAAACCTTCGACCCGTGCCTTTTGCCGCGCGCTGATCAAGGGGCCGCAATCCCGGTCCTGTTCGTGCGAGCCGACGACGAGTGCTTCGATCCGTTCCGCGATCTGCGCTACCGTTTCATCGAACACCGAGCGTTCGATGAGCACTCTGCTTCCCGCCGAACAGGTCTGCCCGCCGTTCTGTACGATGCCGGCGATGATGGTTGGAAAAGCTGCTTCCATATCCGCATCTGCCAAAACGATCTGCGGCGACTTCCCCCCCAGTTCCAGAACGCAAGGGCGGTGCAATTTCGCCGATGCGATCTGTACCAAAGTGCCGACTTCCGGCGAACCCGTGAACGACAGGAAATCGATACCGGGATGATCGGCCAGCGCAGCACCGGCGGTCGCGCCGGTAGCCGGTCACCACGTTAAGGGCACCGGCTGGAAATCCGGCCCCTTCGGCCAGTTCCACGCAGCATCAGGCAACTCAGGCACGCCTCTTCCGCTGGCTTCAGCACGGTGGCATTGCCAGCCGCCAAGGCCGGAGCAAGGGTCCGCCCGAACATCTGGGCCGGGTAGTTCCAGGGAATGATATGACCCGTCACGCCATGCGGTTCGCGGATAACGGAAACGAAATACTCTTTGCAGATACGGAATGGTCTCGCCGTGAAGCTTGTCGGCTGCACCGCCGTAAAACTCGAAATATCGTGCGCAGGCCACAATATCGGCCTGAGCCTGCTTGAGCGGTTTGCCTGTATCGCGTGCCTCGGTGGCAGCCAGCTCGGCGGCTTTGCCTCGGATCAACTCGCCGAGACGGGATAGCAGACGACCACGGTCGACTGGGTTCAATGGCGCCCCAATCGCCCGACAGACTTGCCTGTGCAGCAGCGACTGCGTGATCAATATCGTTGGCGGTGCTGTCCGCTATCGATGCGAATACGGCACCATCGCTTGGGCACAAAACGTCCAGGGTCGCGCCAGTGGTGGAATCGACCCAGTCCCCGCCGATGTAATTCTTCCAACTCGACATGCTGCCCCCCCCCAATGGACCGATGGCGGTCCACAAACCTGCGATGTCGTTGAGAAGCGTTAGGTCCGAAAAATCTGACCTGCCCGTCCTCCCAAACCGGCATCGCGGAAACCTCCATTTCCATGCAGCCGACGATAGATTGCCCGGTCCATGCGTCAAATGCCGATTTGATATGCCATCCATGCCATCTCGGCATGGACAAAGCGCGCCGGGTAACAGACAGTTGGAGGACGTTTGGAAGAGTTCGACAAAGACCATGCAATCCAACCTGAATCTCCATCACATGCTGAACTTCATTCAGGTCGTCGAATGGGGAAATATCTCGAAAGCCGCGAGCTTTCTCAATATCGCACAATCGGCGCTCAGTCGGCAGATCAAGGCGCTGGAAGACGGTTTGGAAACGCAACTCCTGCAGCGTCACAGTTGGGGTATCGAGCCGACGGAGGACGGCCGGCAACTGCTGGAGCACGCAAGACGGATAAGGAAGGAGTTCGAGGCGGCTCAGACCGGCATGCACTCCAACACCACCAACCCTGTGGGATCGGTATATTTCGGTGTGCCTTCCGCCTATTCCGTGTCGCTGGTTCCACCTCTCCTGGAACGTATGGCAACGCTATATCCGAAAATTACCGTCCACGTTGTGGAGGCCTTTAGCGGCACGATTTTCGAATGGCTCACAAGCGGGCGACTGGACCTCGCGATACTCTACTATTCCAAGGAGCACAGCACGCCAGATTTCGCGCCGTTTTTGAGCGAAGATATGGTTGCCGTTGGCGGTGACAGTAACTGGAACCGGGCGAAACGATTGCACTGTCAGAAATTGCCGATCGCAGACTGATCTTGCCATGGCGACCTCATATGCACCGCCTGGCGGTTGAAAGTGCATTTATGGAAGCTGAAATCCCCCTGACACCTCGTATCGAGATCGATTCGCTTCCCTGCATGAAGGAACTGGCGCACCGCGGCGATGGTGTAGCCATCCTGCCACCGTCCACCGTTGCCCGCGAACTGGCAGATGGACGCCTGTTTGCAACGTCGCTCAAACCGAGGGTTCCACTGCGCACGGTGTTGGGGAGAACTCCAGGACGATCGCAAACAAGGGCTGTCGATATTCTGGTGCATACATTGCAAAAGGTGGCCACCGAAATTGCACCGTCAACAGGTTGGACCATGGACACTGCCTGATATCGAGACATGGCTTGGTCAACGCAATGCAGCCGACCAAGGCCCCGTTGCGCCCTTTCGGATGGCTGCTGAAATCACAATATACGCATAGCATCTCCGCGAAATTGCGCACTTTCCGCTGTAGCAAACAAACCACGTTCCGTTCCATTTGAGAACGCGGGTCGTTCTGCGAACGGGTATGCGCTCAACGTCAGCTTTAGGTATTTTTCTGATCGTGCTTGACCGGCAGCAATGGGCCGTGAATGCCGATTAAAGACGATGTGGCGGCTGAAAGGTGTGCGGCTGCTTCGAGCCCTTAGTGAAACAAGCGTATCCCCCAATTAATCGAAAGCGGCTTGTCTGCCGCAGGTGCGCATGAGTATCAAAGGGGATGGATTTCAAACCGCTGGATAAGACCACTCACCGCCCTGAAGTCGCCCGCCTTTTTGCACGTGCGGCTGATTATGTGATGCTAGAACACGGGAAGGTGCCCGAAGCAGACACTGTTGACGACTTTTTTGATGATCGCCCGCCCAATATTGCTGCAGAAGATTCCCTTCATTTCGGACTGTTGGAAGACCAAAATCTGATCGGTATTGCAGGCATGTTGTTTGGTTTCCCCGCCAAAACAGATGCGTATATCGGCTTGATGTTGCTGGCGCCCGAAGCGCGTGGGCGTGGCAATGGTGCGCAGCTTTTGTCATATCTGACAGGCGTAGCGCGGGCGCGCGGGGCACAGCGCCAATTGATTGCAGTGTTGGATGCCAACCTAAAGGGGCGCGCATTTTGGGAACGCGAAGGCTTTGTTCTGGCAAAGACGTTTGAACCAACGCTTGATCACCACATTCGCCACCGCATGACCCGAAAGATTTAGGGAACCAGCGGTGTGCGGCCACTTCATCCAACGAGAACCAGCCTATTCCATCAAAAACTATCGGTATCAGAATGCGCCCATGTCCAGCCCCGCCTCTACTTCTTCAACGACAGCTTTGTCCGCATTGCCGACCCTTGGGCCCAGTTGTGACCGCGTGATCTGAAGGGCCGCTTTCGGAAAAGTTCTAACAGAGCGCGAGCGGCAGCTTTGGGCCGCGAATGCCGTTTGTCTTGCCTGTCCGCTTGCCAAGCAAACTTTTCCGTTAGGCCCCAGACCGTCTCGCATTGCGTTTCATCTCGGTGAAAGCGACCCGAGAAAACCGTCGGTCGCGTTCCCGGCAGACATGTTGCTAGATCCCCTACTTGCAACGGCCCTTAGGTTTGTCAGTACGTGACGCTCTGACCAAAGACTGACAGGCTCCCCGCATGTCCCTCGCCTTTGAGGACTCGCGAGACCGTCGCGTCCGAGATCTTGATGTCGTGGTAGCGCGCTAGGTACCAGACGATCCGCATCGGGCCGAGGTGATACTTCTTGCGCAGGTGAAGCACTTTCTCCTCGATCTCGATCGGCGTGCGATTGGCATGCCACTTCGGAATGGACGGTTTGTTGACCAACCCCTCCTCGCCATTCTTCTGATAGGCAGCTTTCCAGCGGTAAAAGCTGGTGCGACCGACACCGAAATATCTGCAGGTCTTGGCGACGTCGCCTGTCTCCACAGCGTGCCGCAGAATGCGAAGCTTGCGCGCGATCTCGCGTCGATCCTTGCTCATGAACATCTCCTTCGTCCCAAAACTGGGAGTTAAGCAGAGAGTGTTCCGCGAGTACCGACATTCCTACACCCTATTTGGGTCCATAAGCGCTGACGACAGACAGGTAGGCATAGTCGATATCGCGAGCCATGTACGAAATCATGCTGGCCGACGGGAGTTTCCCCTGTTTCGTGGACGGTTACGGGCTAGTGAATTCTAGAGCATCAGCGGCCTTCCTTTCGTAGGTTGCGGGTGACTGGTATCTGAGCGCCGAATGACGGCGGGACGGGTTGTACCATCTTTCGATGAACTCGAAGCACGCCATGCGGGCCTCGGCTTTGGTCGCGAACGTGCGCCGATCGAGGAGCTCGCATTCGAGTGTGGCGAAGAAGCTCTCGCACATGGCATTATCGTAGCAGTCGCCGATTGACCCCATCGAAGGTCGAACCTTGGCCTCCTTGCAGCGAAGCCCGAAGGCCACGGACGTATATTGAGATCCCTGATCGCTATGATGGATCACGTCCGATGGCCGTCGTTGTGTCACATCCATGTTCATCGCGTCGATAACCAGTTGAGCCTTGAGGTCGTGCCCCATCGCCCAACCGACGATCTTGCGACTGAACCGAAGGTCCGCGCAGCGAAGGCGTACAGAACGACCGACAGATACAGGAAGCCGGCCTCCCTTGATTATGGGTGTCGGCATATAAGTGATGTCCGCAACCCAAAGCACATTCGGCGCATCGGCGTAGAAGTTGCGATCAATGAGATCCTTTGCCGGACGAACCTGTTTGTCTCGGACGGTCGTCGTAACGAACTTGCGACGACTGACGCCCTTTAAGCCGTTGGTTCTCATGAGCCGTTCGACACGCTTGCGACCGACTGCGAGGCCTTCGTCTGCTAACTCGGCATGGATGCGAGGTGCCCCATATGTCTGTCTGGAGGCAGAATGGACCGCTCCGATGAGCGTGGTGAGTTCGGCATCAGATCGCGATCGCGGCTGACCTGCTCCCCAGATTATCCTCGTTTATAAGTTAGCCCTGTTCCGGTTTTGGTCCTGAATGGACCGGGTTGCGTATTCGATGGGCGTCATGCCGTCGAGGCTCGTATGGGGCCTTTCGTAATTGTAGTCGATGCGCCAGTCTTCGATGAGGTCTCGTGCATGCCGTAGGTTCGAGAACAGACACTCGTCGCGTAGTCGACCGTTGAAGCTCTCGATGAAGCCGTTTTGCATTGGTTTGCCGGGCGCGATGTAGTGCCACTCGACGCCGCGGTCCTGCTGCCAGGACAGGATGGCGTTCGAAGTCAGTTCGGTGCCGTTGTCGGAGACGACCATGCAGGGCCTTCCGCGATGCTCGCTGATGCGGTCGAGCTCACGGCCCACACGGTTGCCCGACAGGGAAGTGTCGACAACCGTCGCCAGACATTCGCGGCTGAAGTCGTCGATGATGCAAAGGATGCGGAAGCGCCTGCCATCGACGAGAGTGTCCGACACGAAGTCGAGGCTCCAGCGCTGATTGGCACCTTGCGGGATCGCCATCGGTGCACGGGTTCCCAACGCTCGTTTGCGACCACCCCGCTTGCGAACCGTCAGCTTCTCCTCGCGGTAAATGCGATACAGCCGCTTCCAGTTCACCTCGAAGCCTTCCCGACGCAGTAGAAGGTGCAACCGTCGATAGCCGAACCGTCGCCGCTCCGACGACAGCTCACGCAATCGACCACGCAGCATCGTGTCGTCGTCGCGCGTCGATCGATAGCGATAGACACGCGGATCCATGCCGACGACGGCACAAGCACGTCTTTGTGAGTAGCCCTTCTCCTGGATGGCCCAGCCCACGGCGTTGCGCCGCGCGCTGGGCCTTAGAAGTTTTTTGAAAGCATCTCGCGCAACGTCGATACGTCCAGCATCGACTCCGCCAACAACTTCTTCAGCTTGGCGTTCTCATCTTCCAGCGTCTTTAGCCGACGAGCTTCCGACACCTCCATGCCGCCGAAACGGGAGCGCCATTTGTAGAACGTCGCGTCGCTGATGCCGTGCTTGCGACACAGATCCTTCGCCGTCGCGCCTGCCTGATGCTCCTTCAAAATCCCGATGATCTGTTCGTCAGTGAACCGTGATCTCTTCATCGTCCGTCTCCTTGGTCAGGAAACAGGACTAACTCGAAATCGAGGAAGTTTCAGGGGAGCAGGTCAGCAGATGATTAAGATAGCTGGCCGACATTCCGATATAGTCAGCCGCCCCTTCGACATTGAGCACGTTTGCACCGTGGGCTTGAACACTGTTTCCGATCGAAAGATCTGACGAAAGAAGGCACGGAAATGGAACGCGAAACCCCCGGTAATCATCCGGCCTGAACGAGCAGACGTTCCTCCGCGGTCAGCTGGTACAAGGCTGCAAGGCGGTTTTCCATCTTAGTTTCCAGCCCAGCAAGCTGGGTATCGAGTTCATCGAGCCGCCCCTGCAGGCGCCCTAATTGATCTATCAGCTCAGGTTCCGCGCCTTCAATTAATGTACGCAGTTTCTCCACGAGCTTTGCAGCTGTTCCTCTTTTCGTGCCGGGCTTAAAGTCGGCTAGCATGGCGTTCCATTGCGCCGCGATGAAGGGCCCCTCAGTTGCGTTAAGAAAGATTCCGTCGAGAACTCTTTTTTCGTCTGCGACCATTAATAGTTCTTTCCCATCGAACCGAGCGGCAAGCGTGACATCCGGTGCAAACGCGTTGTCCAGATTCTCAATGCGTGTTTCTACCGCTGTCTCGTAGGTCTCGTTTACCCAGGTCGTGGGCGTTCTGCCCTTAGGTGCAGCATCCTTCGCCGGTTTTCCGTCGGCAGGGAATATGAAGGATAGAGGCCTCATCGTGTATACGCTGTTATCGCAGCGATGCGCGATCTCCCGCACGACCGACGCACGTTCCGTGTGCTTCTGCTGCAATGTTCGCGCGAGGAAGGCGATAGTACGGCGTTCTTCCGGATCGGCATCGGGAATGGGCAAGGGCGCTATGATCTGCTTGTTGACTTCCAAGAACGCACCATCTAGCGGCTTCGCAATTCGGCGGAATACGAAATCCGCCACGCGACCGTTCAGGACGCCAAGCAAGTAGCCAAGATCGTCAGGTTGCGCGGCCAGGATACCGATCACCCGGACATAGTTGAGTTGTTTGTCGCCCCAACTTTCCATACACACACGCATACCCGGCACTGTTCGGGCGACGATCAGCTTCCGTACGGCTTGCAAGTCTAGGTGTTGGGTTCGACCAAACTCATACCATCGATCGGTGTCGAACTTTCCATCCTCTCGGTTACGCAATTTGCAACTAACGCTTTGCAAATAGCTCCAAGCACATGGGAATTCAGCGGCCATCCTGTCCGACGCGACAAGTTCCATCTCACCAGCTGCGTTGGGCGCGTATGGAAACAAAACGTAGGTGTCGGTCTGCGGTTCGAGATACCGCTTGACCTGCGGGCCCGATACAAGCGGATGCATGATTGCATCTTCGATTGTTACTTCCACAGGGAAAGCTGCAGTGCCTAACTCTCTTGAAATATAGCGTTCCGGTGCGACCTTGCGCATGTGGTAAATACTGTTCGCACCCGTTTGAAGACCAACGTAGATGGCCTGTGTCCAATGCGGATCATCGAGCGAACGGAAGTCGGTGCACAGACGGTCGATTAGGTCGCGTTCCGCCCCTGCCCGCAACAACCACCGATCCGCAAACGCGAGATTGTCGTATTCAATCAACCCACCTGCGCCACCCCAGGTGTCCGGTGCGATCTCACCATCGGGTGCATAGGCAACCTTCACCGCGGGCAATGCATCGGCCTGTGGCTTCCGGAAGAACTGCAACGCGGTGTAGATCGTCGCCTCTTCAAAGATCTGATGCGGTTGAAAATCGATCCAACCTTCCAGCGAACGTTGCTCTTCCACTAGGTGTCGCAGGCCAGCACCATGCTCGTTCATGGTCCAGCCATTCGGCGCGATGTAGCCGAGCCGGCCGCCTGGAGCCAGCAATTCCAGACCCTTCTCAACGAACGGTAGGTACAGATCAAAACTGCCCGTTTTGGCCGACTGGTAGCCGCCGAAATCTCCACGGCCGTTTCGCAGATAGTCCGCCATATTCGGATGCACGGTTCGGAAGTTCTGCAGTTTCACATACGGTGGATTGCTCACAATCACGTCGAACCCACCGTGGTTGGCGAACACTTGGGGGAAGGCTTCTGCCCAATCGAACGTGTTGATGCGATCACGTGTCACGGCGTCATTCAGGGCAAACTCAGTCGGACGTTTCCAGAAATCCGAACCGATAAGCGAGTTACCGCATTTGATGTTACCGTCGAGAGAGGAGAGCGGTTGGCCGCCACGTGCGGTGTGCAGCCACAAGGCAAGCTGCGTTATCCCGACGGATGTCGGGTTGATATCGACACCGAAAATATTGCGGGTAAGCAGATCGCGAATAAGAGCGTTTTCATCACTCGTC
Source organism: uncultured Alphaproteobacteria bacterium (assembly GCA_963711195.1). GTDB lineage: Bacteria > Pseudomonadota > Alphaproteobacteria > Rhizobiales > Rhizobiaceae > Pseudahrensia. Next base: position 119,625 of record CAVQDK010000007.1, on the reverse strand, counting down.
GGTTTGCGACCGGTCACGCGTTGCCGGACTGTCCGGACAGCGGACCACTCCGCCATCATGTCTTTCAGCGCGGTAATGAGGAAGGCGCCGGACCCGCATGCCGGGTCTAAGATCCGAAGTTCAACTAGGCGCTTCTCGTAAGCTTTTAATGCCGCTTCGTCCGGATCCTGTCCGGTATCGGAAGCCGGCCAACCGCAGGCAGTTTTCGCGTCCGTGAATGTGCGACCAAGCGTTTCTTTCAAAATGCGGTCCACAATCCATTCGGGCGTATAATAGACTCCGTCGCGCTTGCGTTTGGACAATTCGTTGAGCGACTGACGCCCGTCGAGTTCGGCTTCCTTGATCTCTAACTCGGTAATGGATTGTTCGAAAACGCGACCGAGCGTGTAGAGGCCGAGCGCGCGATCGGGGTCTGCTTTGCGCGCGTCAGCCGCCTTCTCGGCCTCGCCACGTTCCGCGTCATCGAACGGCAATTCACGCAGGCCCTGCGCGAGGTCGGCCGCGAAATTGTAGGATGCGGATAGGTAGAGCAGCGTGGTCGGATGGGCGAACAGGCTCTTCTCGTCTTTGCCCTGCCACGCCGTGCAGAACAGCTTATTGGGTACGATAAGGCTATTGAGTTCTTCGTTCGCGGCGAACAGTCCACCGTTAAATTGGTTGATCGCGTGCCCGCCGAAGGCACGGCCGTCATTCATTGCGGCAAAGAGTGTTTTGATCTGTTCCCAAATGGTGGTTCCACAGGGATCGAGGTAGTCGTCTTTTGTTTTCGCGCTCAAGAAATCGCGCAAGAGCCGCGGCGGAAAACCGATGGCCCGCCCCATATCTTCACAGTAGAAAACGAAGATGGCACGATCCATCAGCAATTGGGCCAAACGCAACAACCGGCCTTTCGTGCCCGGAAAGGCCGGGTTCACCTCGATGAGCGTATCGGTCAGGGTCTCGCGGTAAGCGCAATACTCCCCAAAGAATTCCTTCTCAAACTCGCGCTGGCGCACGAACGATTTCGTGATGAGAGTTTCCAACACACTTGGACCACCAGTCGACAGAAGTGTATTTGCGTGGAAAAGCTTCGCAAACAGAAACCGGTCGAAGCGTGCGTCCTCGTTCCGCTCCAGAAGCCCCGGCTCATTAAGTGGGTCGTCCTGACGGATGCTGAATGAAATGCGCTCGGCGGGTGCACGATCGTACCAATAGAGACGGAACTCGTTCATGTCTGATACGATCACCCATGTCGGGCGGACGGGCTCGTTTCCGTACAGGCTGCGACGGGCCGCCGCCACATAATCGACGGCTTGTCTGGTCGGTGAACGATTATCGCCGCGACCAATTTGCGGCGCGTCAAGATCCACTCCTTGCGTTTTCAATTCGACCGCGACCTGCATATCGGCGGCGGTAGAAGTCTCACCGCTAAAGCTGCCAAGCGCAACGTCGGGTGAACCGGTTTTGCCTCTCAAACCCGCGCCGGGTATTGAAAGTTTCGGGTAGAGGGTGAAGCGACCTTCCCCTTGGCCGGACTGCCGATATCCCCACAACCGCTCGAAGACGTTTTGAAGAAGTGCCGGTTTGGCAGATGTCTCTTTCAGGTCGGATCGGTCCGACCAATCCCTCAAAACTGTTTCCACTTCTTTCTCGTCATTGGAATTTTTGAAGGCTTCGAATTCCGCATTCCAATGTGAACGCAGAAACGATTTCGACAAAAATGGGCGATGTGATGTTGTCATTTTCGAAAGTTTCAAACTTGAGTTTTCATACCGAACTCGGAGCGTGTATGGCGAATAAGCGCAAGCGCAGGTTCTGCATAATTTAGCAAATTACCGCCGTTGCTTATGGCTTTTGCTCTATATTGGCCGAGAGTATTCGACGCCACTTATGAGAAATCGGAGTTCGTAAAAAACGCAATCCCTACACGAAGTGCGGCTTCAAAATCCCTGAAATGGCTATTCTGCTGCTTCCGACCATTCGAATTCGAACCCACCCTCCACGCTACGGACCAACTGTGTGCCGCCTATGAAGGTTGTGCACCGTGGATGCCCTTTAGGAAATGGCACTGGCGATCGGGGTCACGTGGCAGCAGATCGAAGAGGAAGCAGAGCAGACGGTGGTACCGATGGGAAAGGGGCCGCACAAAAGAAGGTTGATGACCATCGCGCGGACCGTCGAGGTGCTGTCCCCCCCCCCCCGCAAAGGGCACGCTTGCATTGCGCGTATTGGGTCAGGCCCACGCCTATGTTCGCGACCAGCATGTGCACGATTTGGTCAACAGGAAGGTCCGCCCGACATTCGAGAAGGACGAACCTGCCATCATCGTCTCGCACTCTCTCTGGACCTGTCGCGGATTTGTGCCGCTCCTTTGATAGCATATTCTGCAACAAAGGAGACGAACTATGGGACGCAAACAGTCGGACGAATTTCGCAAGGATGCGGTACGCATAGCCTTAACCAGTGGGCTGACGCGCAAGCAGGTGGCTGACGATCTCGGGATTGGAATGTCGACGCTGAACAAGTGGGTGACCGAGCATCGAGATACGGATGTGGTCTCAAAGGAGGATCTGGGACTGGCCCAAGAGAATGACCGGCTCCGGCGCGAGAACCGCATCCTCAAGGAGGAGAGGGAGATCTTAAAAAAAGCAACGCAGTTCTTCGCGGGTCAAAAGCCATGAGGTTTAGGTTCATCGAAGACCACCGGGGCATCTTCCAGACTGCGCGTTTGTGTCAGGTCATGAATGTCAGCCAGCGTGGGCTGCGGGCTTTCCGCAGCCGTCCGGCCAGTCTCAGGCAACGGTCTGATATGGTCACTCTGGCGCATATCAAAGAGCAATCACGGCTCAGCCTGGGCAGTTATGGTCGTCCTCGAATGACGGAGGAGTTGAAGGAGCTGGGCCTCGATATCGGCCACCGCCGCGTTGGACGTTTGATGCGGCAGAACGGCATATCCGTTGTGAGAACCCGGAAGCACAAGGTCACAACGGACAGCAATCACAGGTTCAACATCGCGCCCAATCTTCTGGACCGCGACTTCCATGCCCCCGGCCCGAACCAGAAATGGGCAGGTGATATCAGCTACATCTGGACCCAGGAGGGCTGGTTGTACCTCGCCGTGATCTTGGACCTCCATTCCCGGCGTGTTGTGGGCTGGGCCGTTAGCAATCGCATGAAGCAGGATCTGGCAATCCGGACATTGAAGATGGCCATCGCCTTCCGGTTACCGCCTGCTGGCTGCATTCACCATACGGACCGCGGTAGCCAATATTGGGCTCACGACTATCAGAAAATCTTACGCCAACACGGCTTCAAAGTGTCGATGAGCGGAAAGGGAAATTGTTACGAGTGAGCGCGTTGCGCCATCGGTCCGAGCAATGCAAAGCGAACGCCGCTGTAGAAACCTTCTTCAAGACCATCAAAGCCGAACTGATCTGGCGACAGTCATGGGACACACGTCGGCAGGCCGAGATGGCGATCTTCCAGTACATCAACGGCTTCTACAATCCGCGTCGACGGCACTCAACATTGGGTTGGAAAAGCCCCGTCGCTTTCGAACGAAAAGTGGCCTAAACGAGCACCGGGGGCGGAACGAAAGCGCGACAGGTCCACACTGTCGGAGATGGCTATCGGTTTGGGCACGCTCATTCGATGGCGCACCGACGTACGACACCGGCCACCACTCCCCACACCTCGGAGCCCTCGGTCATGCGGATCGGCTGGTAATCGCCGGTGCGGTTGGCAGGGACCAGCCAGTATTCGACCGCGTCACCAACGCGGCGGCATTCAAGGATCTTGGCGGTCAGTTCGCCTTCGACCAGGGCCACGACGATCCGACCGTGGCGCCGTTTGCCGTCGCGATCGACCGCGATGATATCGCCATCGTGGATACCCGCGTCCACCAGACTGTCACCATCGATCTTCCACCAGAACGTGGTCTCTTCGTTACGCATGACCCAGGCGATCGGATCGACAGGCTCTTCAAGATCGTCGGCTGCCGGTGATGGGAACCCAGCGGGCACTTTGAGCGAGGACAGTGACACCACCCAGTTCGGGAGCGGGTCAGGCAGTTCGACGGGTATAAGCGGCATCACGGATGATCCGGTTTGTGTCTGATAGGATGTTCTTCCTATGTTCTGCGTGGTGCGATGCGCAAGTGAATACGATCCAGGTGGCGGACAACGACGTGATGATATGAAGCGCAGGACATTCAGGCGGATCGGCCACCTGCTCATATAGTCCGTGCTCATGGCGGCTTGAGGAGCCGGGAGGAAGTTTTGCCGAACCGGAATCGTTTGCTGACTGTTCCGGATCGGCTGGCTTCACCTGCGATCTGCACTGACGGAAATCAACGTGGCGCACCTGACTTGGGTAGGGCCGGTTGCATCGGATGCTTTCTGGGCGCGTTCCGAGGCCGACAGATGATCGAGTTAGGGAACGGACCGGAACGATAGAGGTATCCCGCTTAGCGCGTCCAGGGGGTTGCTGTCCTATCGATGGTTACGACGTCATCGTAAGCCTTGCAGAGCGCCTTCGCCTCATCGGGCGATCCACCCTGCCATTGTTGGTAATTTTCAGGGCGAAGGATCACCGGCAGAATAGCGGATACACAAAGGTGGCCGGTCGGCCCCCTTTGCAAATCCGCCTCACAGACCTCACAGGCCTGCTTTCACTCCACCACGGTGGCCTGAAGTTGCTTCGCCGTTGACATCAAAATGAACAGCTTCTGCGCGTCCATGAAATTCGATGCCCTCATAAACTTCCGCTGTGGTCCCAGCCGGGAAATTGAAGCAGAAAACCACATTATAAGCAAGGACGTTTCCAAGGGGCAAAGAACTAGTTCCCCTCGTCCTTTCCCTCTTCGAGCGCAAATACCGAATCGACCTCGTTGCTCTCATTCATCTGTGCGCGCTTTGCCTTCTCCTGTGCCGCAATCCTACGCATTTCAGCATTAAGTTCATCTCCGAGATCAACCCAAAATTCGGCCTTGGCAAGAACTTCGAGCTGCTGCCGATTGCGCGGTTTAGCGCTCTGGAATGCGCGAGAAAACGCCTCGGTTGCAGCCTGCAGATCCTTCTGTTCTTCAACAATGTGAAGAGCCGCCTTTGCCACCAGCAATTTGGCTTGAGCTTCATCCGCTCTACGCTTCTTGTTCTCTTCTTTCCTCTGTTCCTCGATTACAGTCCGAAGATCCTCCTGTTCCTTCTTCAAAGCTGCGAGCTTGAGCCGGCTCTTTTCCAGCATGGTTGTCGGTTTATCTGTTTGTGCCATTTTCGGCCTCCATTTTGAATGAGCCGAACACATGTCTCAGATACTCGCACCCAAATAGGACGGAAAACATACGGCAATCGTACGGCCCGTATGGATACTTCTGGCAACCGAACTTAAGTTATTCGCGAAGCATGAGGGTCTTGTTCATGACACGCTACGTAGGTCTGAAAGTCGGCGTAATACAGCGCGTCCGGGGTGGATCTGCGGCTAAAAGAAGTCGCTATCAATTACGAGAAGCTAGTCGAGCTACGAGAAGCGAAGAGATCCATTCGCACTCGATGTACGTTTCAGAAGGCGACAAGGCCTTAGGACCAAGTATTTGGGCGCAACTAGATCGACGGGAAACCAGAAAAAACGCCACGCTTGCACGCACAATTGATCTTCCTATTCCAAGAACGCTGCCGTTAGAGGCCTATGGTGATATCGAATGGATCCTAGTTAGACCATTTGTGGAACGTGGTTATCCGGTACAGTTTGATATTCATACAAAAACTGCTGTCGATGGCAAACCCAATCCCCACATCCATATGATGATTGCTTCACGACCATTCCATGATGGAACGTGGAGTAATCGTAAGGGCGACTTTCTAGACAGGTTGTTCAGAAAGCACGGCTCTCAGAGCTTAAGGCGGGTAACCGCTCGTATTATAAACGAAACCGCGCACAAATTTAGTCTGCCGGATCTCGTGCACCACACCTCAAACTATTGGCGACGACAGCGAATTGCTGAAAAACGGCTCCACCGCTTGGCGTTCCAAAGACCAAACAGGCCAAGCCATCGGGAAGCGCTCAATGACGTCATGTGGCGGCGAAATCATAGTCCAACTTGGGCACGTTTAGATCAACTACGCTACGAGGAACTCTGCGATGAGATCGCACTGCTAAAAATTGATATTGAGCAGATGGAGTTCGATGCTCAAATCCAAACAACGCAGTCCAGTGAACCGTTGTACTCAAACCCCTCAACCGAGGATGATGTACTAGCCTCTCCATTTACCGACGTGGATGAAACTGAGATTGCTGAAAACACCGTACTACCGCCGAAACCGCCAGGCATGTGACGTTCCCGTGGTGACTCGGTGGTGACTCGTAATTTCGTTCATTGTCCCAGCCACTGAACACCAGTGTTTAACTTTCTACAATCACAGCGGAATTTGGAGCGGGCGATGAGATTCGAACTCACGACCTAAACCTTGGCAAGGTTTCGCTCTACCCCTGAGCTACGCCCGCTCGGGCGGCTGTTGCCAAATGGCTGTCAGCGCGGCGTATATGCGCCAACCGAAATCGCATTGCAAGGCGACAACCCGTGCAAAATCTACCTTCTGCTCCCGTTGGTCGTGAAAACCTGCTGGAATGGCTTTCCGCAAACAATATCACTGTTGAAACATACGACCATCCGGCCTTCTTCACGGTCGAAGAAGGGGCCGCGTTCAAGGCGGACCTGACCGCTCGGGGAATCACCGGCGCTAATACGAAGAACCTGTTCCTGAAGGACAAGAAAGGGCGTCACTTTCTGCTGACCGCGCAAGAGAATACGCAGATCGACCTCAAGCAGATCCACCGCCTGTTGGGTGGGCAGGGGCGCATGTCCTTCGGACGCGCCGAACAGATGCAGGAATGGCTGGGCGTGTCGCCCGGTTCGGTCACCGCATTCGGCATTCTCAACGACCGCGACGATAACATAACCTTCGCCATCGACACGCGGCTGCTGGAAAACGATCATATCTTCTGCCATCCGATGACCAATGAGGCCTCAACCCGCATCCGGCGGGACGACCTATTAGCCATTGCACGCCACGCGGGCCATGATCCGATGATCGTGGACCTTCGCGCACCGGCTGGTTGAACTCTACGCAGCCCTTTGAAATGATGGCCCGCGACCCCATTTCAGGGTCACCGGAACGGGAAGAGCAGTTAGACATGAGCGATATGAAGACGAGTTTTCAAATGGGTGGCGCACAAATGGGGGGGGCTTCGATGCCGGATTACGCACCACAGGCTTCGCCGGGTTCCGTTCCGGCTGGTGCGTCCGCATCCGCTATCAAGGACGTGTCGACCCAGTCTTTCATGGCCGATGTGATCGAGGCATCCAAAAGCGGCCCCGTTGTCGTGGATTTCTGGGCCCCATGGTGCGGCCCGTGCAAGCAGCTCGGGCCGGTCATAGAAAAGGTCGTGTCCGAAGCGGGCGGGCGTGTGACACTCGCAAAGATGGATATCGAGAAATATCCCGAAGTGGCCGGTCAGATGGGTATCCAGTCGATTCCCGCCGTCGTGGCTTTTGTCGATGGCCGCCCCGCAGAAGCGTTTATGGGCAACAAGCCCGAATCCGAAGTACGCGCCTTCATCGACAAACTGGCCGCAGCGGCTCCGGTACCCGCCGGTCAGTTCGATGCCAAAGCTATGCTGGACGCTGCCGATACGATGTTGCTCAACGGCGACCATGGCGGCGCAGCCGAAGCCTATGGCACCGTTGCTCAAAACGAGCCCGGCAATCTCGATGCGCTGGCTGGCTTGGGGCAGTGTTATGTCGCCGTGGGTGAACTCGATATGGCGCGCCAATTGCTCGAACAGGTGCCAGCCGAGTTCCATACCGAAGGCACGATCGCCAAACTCGCCAAACAGATCGAACTCGCCGATCAGGCAGCAGCCCTTGGTGACACCGGCGACCTGAAGGCCGCTGTGGAGGCCGACCCCACCAACCATCAGGCGCGGCTGGACTATGCCGTGGCGCTCAACGCCCATGGGCAACGCAACGATGCGGTCGATCAGTTGATCGCCATCGTAAAAGCCGACCGCGAATGGAACGAGGACGGTGGGCGTAGACAGCTACTGGACTTCTTCGAGACCTGGGGCCCGATGGACAAGGCCACGATTTATGGGCGACGCTCCCTCTCCTCCGTCCTCTTTTCGTAAGGTGGGCTGATGAAAGCCGGAAACACATCCTACACCGACATTCTCGACCTGCCGGACGAGGTGCCGATCTTTCCTCTGTCCGGTGCGTTGTTGCTGCCGGCTGGCAACATGCCGCTCAACATTTTCGAGCCGCGCTATCTGGCCATGATCGACGATGCCATCGCCACCAACCGGCTTGTCGGCATTATTCAGCCACGCATCGACGCTGAGGTGCCGAGCGAGGCCGATCCACCGCTTTGCGATGTCGGCTGTCTCGGCCGCATCACCGCGTTTCAGGAAACCGGTGACGGGCGCATGGTCATGAACCTGTCGGGGATCGCCCGCTTTCGGGTGCTGGACGAACTGCCGGGCCGCAAAGGCTATCGTCTCGCCAAGATTGCAGGCTTTGCCGATGATCTCGACGAAAGCGAAGAAGCGGCCCGCGCTGTCGATCGGGACGGGCTGTTGCAGGCCTTCAAGGCATATCTCAAAGCCAACGATATGGAGGCGGACTGGGACGGCGTTCGCGAGGCGTCCACCGAAACTTTGGTGAACTCTCTATCGATGATGAGCCCCTACGGCCCTGCCGAAAAACAGGCATTGCTGGAAGCGCCGGACTTGAAAACCCGCGCCGAAACCCTGATTGCCATTACGGAGATCATGCTGGCGCGCAAGTCTGGCGACGGCTCTTCCGGCACGTTGCAATAGTTGGGGCACTAAGCACGTCATGAGCCGCTCGGTCCCCAGTGTACGGGAAGACAAGTCCCGCCAGAACGGGGCGCACAAGCCGCGCGTCGAACCGAAGATGCTGGACCTGCTGGTCTGTCCTCAAACCCACGGTGCGCTGACCTACGACCGTGAAGCGCAGGAACTGATCTCGAAAAAAGCGCCGCCTCGCCTATCCAGTGCGGGATGGCGTGCCGCTGCTGGTAGCGTCCGAGGCGCGGGTGTTGGAGGACTAAAGGCGGGGCTTTCAAACAGGGCTCTGCCTGTGCCAAGAGAGCGGCGACTGTTCCGTGGATAGACCCGATTGTCCCAGACGCCCATCAAAACACCCCGCGACGCTGTCGAACAGGACTTTCCAGCCAAGCTGCTCGGCGGGCACGAGCGGTTCCGCACGACACGGCTAGCCCGGGAACGGGAACGCTACGAGGAACTGGCCGAAACCGGCCAGAAGCCGGATACCATGGTCATTGCCTGTTGCGACTCCCGCTCGTCGCCGGAAACGATCTTCGATGCGGCGCCCGGCGAGATGTTCGTAGTGCGTAACGTCGCCAACATCATGCCGCCTTACGAGCAGGATGGCGAATACCACGGCACGTCCGCCGCGCTGGAATTTGCGGTGCAGGAATTGCGGGTCAAGCATATCGTCGTCATGGGCCACGGCCGCTGTGGTGGCATCAAGGCCTTTCGCGGGCGGTTGACGGGACAGGACGAGCAGCCCCTTTCGCCCGGCAATTTCATCGGGCGGTGGATTTCGCTACTCGAGCCGGTCGCAGCCCGCATCGAACGGGTCGAAGGGGAAAGCGCGGAGGCGCTTCAGACGAAGCTGGAAGAGGAATCCATTCGCCAGTCCATCGAGCACCTGAAGAGTTTCCCCTGTGTCTCGATCCTGCTGGAACGTGAGCAGATCGCCCTACACGGTGCGTGGTTCGACATCTCCACGGGCCAGCTTTCCGTGCTGGACGGGCGAACCGGGGAATTCGTGCGCCCTAGCTTGTAACGCTTGATTCCTGCCGGCCGCCCGTAAAAGCAAAAGCGTCCACCGGCACTCCGACAGCGCGAAGATCGACGGAGCCGAGGCTGCGCCACGCATCGCTATTGCCGCCGTGACGGAATGGGGCATCTGCAAGAATGCCGCCGCCATGCTCCTTTGACAGCGTTTCCAACCGCGCGACGATATTGACCGTTTCGCCATACGCGGTGAACGCCTCCCGGCTGCGCGACCCGATCCGCCCTACCACGACCGGACCGTGGGCCAACCCTATGCGGCACTGGAAATTGCGGGAAACGACCGCCGCAATAATGTCTTGCGATGCGTCAAGAGCAGCCTTTTGCGGGACTTTGGAAGCGACCGGATTGCTGTAGGACGCAAGCAAGCCGTCCCCCGTGTAGGAAATGACCACCCCGCCGGTTTCCGCCACGACATCGGCACATGCCGACAACACATCATCCAGCCGTGCGATCACATCTTTCGGAGAAGCATGGGCTGCGAATGCCGAGAAGCCAGCAATATCGAGCAGGGAAACGCTGGTCGGGCGCTTCTGTGCATGCAACCTCCCGGCCACCCGACAACCGCTTGGCGACCGGCGCGGGAACGAAACGACCCAACGCATCGGCAGCCACCCGCCTGCGATCCCGCTCCCGCGCATGGTCCCGCTCCGCCCGAACCTGCGAGAAATACCTGTCGCGCCCGGTAAACTGTGGCCGCCAGAATGCTGGCGACGATGGCGATGGCGCCCGCTTCGATCACACCGGGTGAGGGTCCCGGTGGAATTGATAGACAAAAAGACGGCCCCATAGTCTGCAACCGCGGTTTCCCGGGCAAGATCGTTCCAGCTCAGAGTATTATCCAGAAGACTGCGGAGATAGGCGAAAAGTATCAGCCAACCCGCAGCGCACACTCCGCCCGCCCAGACGACGAGCGGCCATGAGAGCCAGCCCAATCGCCGTGTAAAAGGCGAGAACGACGATGGCACCTAACCGCAACTGGAAACCGAAGGCTGTCCAGACGACGAGATACCAAAGCAAAGCTGCGCCAACCGCGCCGGTGCGGAGCAACATTGCAAGACGCAGGCCATCGTGTTCCGTCGTCTCCAGCCGCTCCAGTGCCAGCGCGCGAAACGAAACCGGTGCCGGTTCCGCGTCGGTTTGGTCGGGCACCTTTTAAATCGCCTCGCCGTTCAGCAAGGCCGGATTGCCCGCGCTCCGCCCGGCGGCCTGGTCGATGAAGGAGCGTTTGAGGAACGGCAACCGGTCCACGATGCCGAGTCCCACCGTGCGCAACGTCCGCAACGGGCCGATATCGTTGGAGAACAGCCGGTTCAGCACGTCCGTCACCACGCCCATCTGCACGGTGTCGAACCGCCGCCAGCGCTCGTAGCGTTCCAGCACATCGACCGAGCCGATATCGAGACCCAGCCGGTCGGCTTCCACCAGCACCTGCGCCAGCGCGGCGGCATCCTTGAAGCCCAGATTGAGCCCCTGCCCCGCGATGGGGTGAATGCCGTGGGCCGCATCCCCCACCAGCGCGAAGCGCGGACGGATGAAGTCCCGCGCCAACGTCAGTCCCAGCGGAAACGCCTTGCGCGGACCCGCGACCTCGAACGCGCCCAGCTTGTGGCCAAAGCGGGTTTCCAGTTCCAGTTCGAAGGTGAAATCGTCCGCCGCCATCAGCCGTTTCGCCACCGCATTCGGCTCCGTCCACACCAGTGATGTGCGTGTGCGCCCGCCATCGGCGTCGCGCAACGGGAGCGTGGCAAACGGCCCGCCCGGCAGGAAATGCTCTTCGGCACGGCCCTGGTGGTCCCGCTCGTGGGACAGCGTGGTGACGATACCCATCTGGTCGTAGGACCAGCGCACGGTGCGAATGCCCGCCTGCGCGCGCAGTTTCGAGTTCACCCCGTCGGCAGCGATCAGCAGTTTCGTGGAAACGCTTTCGCCCGAACCCAGCATCACAGTCGTGCTCATGTCGCCAGTCTCGAAGCCGGTCACGGTTTCCCCGTGTCGCAGGTCGATGCCCAGTTCGCCGGCGCGGCGTCGCAATGCGCCGACCATCACCTTGTTGGGCACCATATGGGCAAATGGTTCGCCCGGCTCCTCCACGTCGCCAAATGTCAGAAAGACGGGGCGGACCGGATCGTTGGTGCGGGAATCGGTCACGATCATCTCGTTGATCGGCTGGGCGTGGTCGAGCAATTCGTCCCAGATACCGATCTGGTCCAGCATTCGCCCGGCAGCAGCAGCGATGGCCGACGCACGCTCGTCTTTCGACAGCGCGTCGGCGGGGGCAGCATCCACCAGCATGACATCGAGATGCGGGGCCGACGCCTTGAGCGCCACAGCCGCCGAAAGGCCCACATAGCCGCCACCGGCAATCAGACAATCCACTTTGGCGCGCTCGCAGCCATCACATCACTCCTGCTCATCTCACACACTTCTTGACAGCTTGCCGGTCACTCTTGCAACTCGACACACCGTCACGCCTTACCACCGGACAACGCGGATTTCCGCGCAAAGCTGCCCCATGACCACACATATGCCCGAACAGACCATCGAAACCGACCGCTCCGCTATCGACCGGCTTCTCGCCTATCTCGATCTGGAGACCATCGAGCACAATCTCTATCGCGGTTACGGGCCGAAATCCGGCTGGCAGCGGGTGTTCGGTGGGCAGGTCATCGCGCAGGCGCTGGTTGCGGCGCAACGCACTGTTTCAGCGGACGAGTGGACGCGGCGCGCCCGGTCCATTCCCTGCACGGCTATTTCCTGCGCCCCGGCGATCCGCAGGTGCCGCTGGTCTACGAAGTCGACCGCGTGCGCGACGGCGGTTCCTTCACCACGCGGCGGGTGCAGGCCATCCAGCACGGCAAGCCGATCTTCTCCATGATCGCCTCGTTCCAGCTGGTGCAGGACGGCCTGTCGTTCCAGATGGACATGCCGGACGTGCCAGCCCCCGAAGACCTGCCGAGCCAACAGGAACTGGCGGACACATACGAGGGCGAGCTGCCGGAAGGCCTGCTGCACTGGATGCGCCGCCCGCGCCCGGTGGAAATGCGCCTGACGTCCTACGACCACTTCATCACCGACAAGAAGCTGCCCCCAATCCAGCACGCATGGCTGCGGGCCACCGGCCCGGTGCCCACCGGCAGCGCGCCGCGCAGGCCGTGCAAACGGCCCTGCTGGCCTATGCCAGCGACATGACCCTGCTCGACACCGCGCTCTATCCCCACGGGCAGAAAATTTCCGACGACAACCTGCAGGTCGCGTCCCTCGACCACGCCATGTGGTTCCACGCACCCGTCGATCTCAACGACTGGCTGCTGTTTCACACAGGACACGCCGTCCTCCAGCGGCGGACGCGGCTTTACACGGGGCATGATCTACGACCGCGCCGGAACGCTCGTGGCGTCCTGCACGCAGGAAGGTCTGATCCGCCCGAAGGATCAGAAGCCTAAATCGTAGGCAATGGATCTCTGACAGCGTTTCCTACGGCTAATATTTAGGCAATCGTTTTCGGCGTGATGCCAGGTTCCCTCTTCTTAAACATTGTAATCATACCTTTTTCCCGCCTTCGAGTCTGGCACGTTGCACTTGAAACAGGTTACGGCAGATGGGCCATGCGCGCTCATTTCAAGCAATGGACCGGCCGCTTCGCACCGGACCGCAAACTGGAGAGAAGCAGCGACATGAAGCTGATCATAGCTATCATCAAGCCTTTCAAGCTCGACGACGTGCGCGACGCCTTGTCCGCCATCGGCGTGGCAGGGGTGACCGTTACCGAAGTCAAGGGCTACGGGCGACAGAAAGGGCAAAGCGAGATCTATCGCGGTGCCGAATACGCGGTGCATTTCGTGCCCAAACTGAAGCTCGAAATCGCGGTCGACGACGCGGTCGCCTCGCAGGTCGTGGACGCGGTGCGGGAACATTCCACCACCGGCCAGATCGGCGACGGCAAGATTTTCGTCCTGAACCTGGAACAGGCCATGCGCATTCGCACCGCCGAGATCGGCTCGGACGCACTATGAGTATTTTGCGGAAAGACACACACATGAAAACACACCTGAAAACGGCAGGTATCGCCCTGGCTACGGCTGGCGCACTTGCCCTCACCCTGTCCGGCGCATCCGCGCAGGACGCAACGGCGGTGGTGGTTCCTGCCGCCGATGCCGTTGCCGGTCCCGTCCGGGGTTTCGCCCGAAGTCGCCTACATCTTCAACACGTTCCTGTTCCTCATCGGCGGCTTCCTCGTCATGTTCATGGCAGCCGGCTTCGCAATGCTCGAAGCCGGTCTGGTGCGGTCCAAGAACGTGTCCATGCAGTGCCTGAAGAACATCGGCCTCTATTCGATTGCCGGTCTCATGTACTGGGCGGTTGGCTATTCGCTGATGTATACGGGCGTCGATGGCGGCTATATCGGCTCCTTCCTGCCCTACAGCTTCGATGGCGCGGTGGCGTGCGCAGCGCGTCTGGACACCGGCTATTCCACGGCGTCCGACTGGTTCTTCCAGATGGTGTTCGTGGCAACAGCCGCGTCCATCGTGTCCGGCACGGTTGCCGAACGCATCAAGATCTGGCCGTTCCTGATCTTCGTCGTGGTCCTGACAGGCTTCATCTATCCGATTGCCGGTTCCTGGCAGTGGGGCGGCGGCTGGTTGTCCGAAATGGGCTTCTCCGACTTTGCCGGTTCCACGCTGGTTCACTCGGTCGGTGGTTGGGCGGCTCTCACAGGCGCGCTCCTGCTCGGCGCACGCAAGGGCAAATATGTCGATGGCCGGGTCATCCCGATGGTCGGCTCCAACATCCCGTTGGCCACGCTTGGCACGTTCATCCTGTGGCTCGGTTGGTTCGGCTTTAACGGTGCGTCCCAGTTGGCTGCCGGTACGATCGGCGACATTTCCGATGTCTCCCGCATCTTCGCCAACACGAACCTTGCCGCTGCCGGTGGCGTGGTCGCAGCGCTCGATCGTCATGCAGTTCATGTATGGCAAGCTGGACGTGACGATGGCGTTGAACGGCGCTTTGGCCGGTCTGGTCTCCATCACCGCCGAACCGCTGGCACCGAGCCCGTTCTTGGCAATCCTGATCGGTGCCGTCGGTGGCGTGATCGTGGTGTTTGCAGTGCCGCTGCTCGACAAGCTGAAGATCGACGATGTCGTCGGTGCCATTCCCGTCCACCTGTTGGCCGGTATCTGGGGCACAATGATCGTGCCGCTGACGAATGGCGATGCGTCTTACCTGACGCAGCTCATCGGTGTGCTGGCCTATGCAGGCTTCACCATCGTGGCATCGGCCATCGTGTGGTTCGTCATCAAGCTGGTGATCGGCCTGCGGGTATCCGAAGAGGAAGAAGCGCTCGGTCTCGACAAGACGGAAGTCGGTGTCGAAGCCTATCCGGAGTTCACCTTCGGTCGCTGACCGCCTACCATTGGTTTGAAAAGAAGAAGAGCCGCGGCAGGAAACTGTCGCGGCTCTTTCATGTGTCGAGCGAACAATCCCGACCAAAACCCATGGTTAATGCGCCTTTAACCCTGAACCGCCTACAAATCGGGAACAAACACGAACTGAATCGCAAGCGAGAGTGAACGCCGATGCAGGCCCAGCCAATGCACATTGCAGACCCCGTCCGGGTTGCGGATCAACCGGACCATGCGCCCCAACAGGCCCGTCGCAGCGATAACCACCGCAGCAACCGGCGCAAACCTGCCGTATCCATCGGTCAATTCATACGCCACATCATACCCGCACCCATCCGGCTCTTTTTGTCGAAGATTGCCACCGGCGCGGCCCTGCTCCTGACACTGTGCGCCGCCCTTGCGCTGGCCACATGGTCCGTCACCGACCCCAGCATCACCTATGCGGCCGGTGGCGAAACAAGCAACTGGATGGGCTACTGGGGCGCGAGTTTCGCCGACCTGACCATGCAGTTCATCGGCCTCGGGTCCATCGCGCTGGTAGGCGTGGTCGCGGGCTGGTGCCTCTACACGCTGACGGGTCGACACTTACCATCACGAATTGCACGGTTCACACAATTCGCTATCGGTCTGTGCCTGCTGACTGCGGCACTGGGATGCCTTGCCGCACCACAAGGCTGGCCGCTGTTCGGAGCGGTAGGCCTCGGCGGCGTGATCGGCGATGCCTGGCTTGCCATTCCCCGCGCCTTCATCGGAGCCTATCCGTCCGGCCCGCTGGCAGCGGTGGCAGCCGTGTGCCTCGCGGCACCCGGTCTCTATCTGCTGGCCCGTTCCACCAACATTCATCGCGGTGTGCCATCGGTCGAAAAGGTGGTCGCGGTCCCGAAGCATCAGCCGAACCGGAAATCGACGACATCGACGAGTTCGGTCAGTCCTACGAAAACGAAGGCCGCGACTGGGGCGCGTTCTTCGCGGCACCCATCGGCCTGGCCTATCACCTCGCCTACAGCGCCAAGGCCATGGTCCGCGCCCGCAC
Source organism: uncultured Alphaproteobacteria bacterium (assembly GCA_963711195.1). Taxonomy (GTDB): domain Bacteria; phylum Pseudomonadota; class Alphaproteobacteria; order Rhizobiales; family Rhizobiaceae; genus Pseudahrensia. Next base: position 103,314 of record CAVQDK010000007.1, on the reverse strand, counting down.
ACCGCACCGCAATGCGGAACCGCGCCGCCGTATGGCCGAACCGATGCTGACACCGCAGCAGCACCTTCCTGAAACCGGCCTGCGCGCCGCTATGTCCGCCGTGCCCCCGCTGGACGCCAGCCACTTCGACACAGCCACCTGGAGCCGGACCCCGTTGCTCCGGCCATTACGGCTACATTCGGCGCGACGGACACGATGCAGACCGGCTATGCGGCCAGCGTCGACATCGTTCCGTCCTATACGCCTGAACCAGCGCCTGAACCAGCGCCCAAACCAGCGCACGAGCCGGTATGGCAGCCAGCTCCGGAGGCTTCACCCGCTGATGAACCTGCCCGCCCGTCGGACAGCGTTTCCTACGCCCCGTCCATTCTGCCCCGGGTGCAGGCGCCTGTAGACGCTCCCGCTACCGCACCAGCCACGCAGGAAGCTGAAGCGCCACGCGCGCCCGCCCCACAAGTCCAACGCGCACCCGCGATGGCACCCACCGACACCTTCTCCCTGCCCGCCCTCGACCTGCTGACGCCACCCAAGAGCCTCGGTGCGGATGCCACCCTGTCGAACGAACAACTGGCGGAAAACGCAGCGGCACTCGAAAGCGTGCTGGAAGACTTTGGCGTCAAAGGCTCCATCATCCAGGTCCGCCCCGGCCCCGTCGTCACGCTTTACGAACTGGAACCGGCACCGGGCGTCAAATCCTCCCGTGTCATTGGTCTGGCCGAAGACATCGCCCGCTCCATGTCCGCCATCGCGGCCCGTGTGGCCGTCGTGCCTGGGCGCAACGCCATCGGTATCGAACTGCCCAACCAGCGCCGCGAAACGGTCTATCTGCGCGAGCAACTGGCCTCGAAGGAATTCGCCAACTCCAAGGCGAAGCTGCCCATGTGCCTGGGCAAGACCATCGGCGGCGAACCCGTCATCGCCGACATGGCCAAGATGCCTCACCTGCTCGTGGCGGGCACCACCGGCTCCGGTAAATCCGTCGCCATCAACACCATGATCCTGTCCCTGCTCTACCGGCTGTCGCCGGACCAGTGCAAACTCATCATGATCGACCCGAAAATGCTGGAACTGTCGGTCTATGACGGTATTCCGCACCTGCTCACGCCCGTCGTCGTGGACCCCAAGAAAGCCGTCGTCGCGCTGAAATGGACCGTCCGCGAGATGGAAGAGCGCTACAAGAAAATGTCGAAGGTCGGCGTGCGCAACATCGACGGTTTCAACACCCGCGTCCGCGAGGCCGAAGCCAAGGGCGAGGTGATCGAGCGCACCGTGCAGACCGGTTTCGACCGCGAAACCGGCGAAGCCATCTACGAGAGCGAACAGCTCGATCTGGAGCCGTTGCCCTACATCGTCGTCATCATCGACGAGATGGCCGACCTGATGATGGTGGCCGGCAAGGACATCGAAGGCACCGTCCAGCGCCTCGCCCAGATGGCCCGTGCCGCCGGTATTCACGTCATCATGGCCACCCAACGCCCGTCCACGGACGTCATCACCGGCACGATCAAGGCCAACTTCCCGACCCGCATCTCCTTCCAGGTCACGTCGAAAATCGACAGCCGTGTCATGCTCGGCGAAGCCGGTGCCGAACAGCTGCTCGGCATGGGCGACATGCTCTACATGGCCGGTGGTGGCCGCATCACCCGCGTTCACGGGCCGTTCGTCGACGACCATGAGGTCGAGGATGTTGTGGCCCACCTGAAATTGCAGGGCGTGCCGCAATATCTGGAAGGCATCACCGAGGAAGACGAAGACGGTGGCGACGAGGATTATACCGGCGGCGGATCATCCGGCGGCAATATGTCGGACAGTGACGACCCCTACGACCAGGCCGTCGCCATCGTGCTGCGCGACCGCAAGGCGTCCACCTCCTACATCCAGCGCCGCCTGTCGGTTGGCTACAACAAGGCCGCCTCGCTGATCGAGCGCATGGAGCACGAAGGGCTGATTTCGCCCGCCAACCATGCCGGCAAGCGCGAGATCCTCGTGCCCGCCGAAGACGAAACCATTTGAGGGCGCATCTTACCGCCGCCCCAGTCGTTGCCTATCTATACGGCAAGGACTTACGAAGGAGACGACCCATGAAACGCTTTCTCACCGCCGCAGCTCTCGGCTTCGCCGTTGTTGCGACCGCTGCCCTGAGCCCGCTTCAAGCCCGTGTGACGGGTTCGGACGCTCAGACCGTCGACCGCATTTCCAACCATTTCACTTCCGTACCGACCATGGCCGGGCGAGTTCATGCAGTTCGGCCCCAGCGGGGAACAGACCAGCGGCAAGTTCTATCTGTCCCGCCCCGGCAAGATCCGTTTCGACTATGCCGACCCCGCAGCCCTGACCGTGCAGTCCGACGGCCGCACGGTGGGCGTGAACAACCGCAAGCTGAAGACGTGGGACTTCTACCCGCTGCGCACGACGCCGCTGAAACTGCTGCTCGATGAGAAGATCGAATCCAGCAACAAGGCCATCAAGAGCGTCAAGCAGGAAGCCGATCTCACCACGGTGGTGATGTCCGACAAGTCGGTCTTCGGCAATTCCAAGATCACGCTGATGTTCGACCCGGACACGTTCGACCTGCGACAGTGGACGATCACCGATGCCCAGGGCAAGGACACGTCCGTGATGATCTTCAACGTGCAGGAAAACGTGAAACTGTCGAAGCGCCTGTTCCAGATGGACAAGTCCAAATCCGCGTTGAATCCCGGGGGGCGCAAGCACAGCAAGTAAAGCTGCTCGGCACGGGCGTTGATCGGCGGATGACACTCGGCCACAAGGGCGGACCCTTAAACTGCCGAGTCCGCCCGTGACCTTCAAGATCGCCACATGGAACATCAACTCCGTCCGTTTGCGGATCGGCCTCGTCGAACGGTTTCTGGAAGAACACGCACCGGACGTGCTGTGCTTGCAGGAAATCAAATGTGTCAACGATGCCTTTCCTGCCAAGGCGTTCAGGAAGGCCGGTTACGAACACCATGCCGTCCATGGACAGAAGGGCTATCACGGCGTCGCCACCGTCTCGAAACATCCGCTACGGGAAACGGCCTCCACCGATTACTGCGAAATGGGCGACACGCGCCACGTGGAAACCGTGGTGGAGTCCGGCTTCGGCCCCATCCGCGCGCACAATTTCTACGTGCCCGCCGGCGGCGATGTGCCGGACCGAGCGGTGAACCCGAAATTCGACCACAAGATGCGTTTTCTCGACGAGATGCACGCTCTCGACAGCGATGCGGGCGACATTCCGGCCATACTGGTGGGCGATCTCAACATCGCACCGCTGGAAACGGATGTATGGAGCCACAAGCAGCTTCTGAAAGTCGTGAGCCACACACCCGTCGAGACGGACGGGCTGAACGCCGTGCAGGCTGCAGGCGGATGGACCGACCTGATCCGCCAGCACATTCCACCAGCCGATACCGTGTTCACATGGTGGTCTTATCGCTCACCGAACTGGGCCGACAGCAATAGAGGCCGTCGTTTGGACCATATCTGGTCCTCCCCCCGTCTCGCACCGCACCTCACCAATATCGAGATCATCCGCGACGCCCGCGGTTGGGAGAAACCGTCCGACCATGTACCGGTGGTAGCCACCTTCGATTTCTGAACCCTCAGTCGGGCAGTTCGATCTCGAACGCCGTCCCGACAGACCGGTCAAGCAGCCGGATCGTGCCCCCGTGGGCGTGGGCTAATTCCGCAGCGATCGCCAGCCCCAGACCGGTGCCGCCGCTTTTGGCGGACGGCTTGAAAGCTGCAAACAGATTGTCGCGCGCACCGTCCGGCAGGCCGGGGCCGGTATCGCACACCTCGATCCGCGTGCAGCCACCTGCACTGCGCGCATCAATGGTCAACCGGCGCACGGTCGCGGCGTCATCCGGCACTGCCTCCATCGCCTGCACCGCGTTGCGTGCCAGGTTGGTGAGAATGCGGAATAACTGCTCGCCATCGGCAGCCACTTCCAAGTCGGCCGGCACGGCGTTGACCCACTCCACCGCCATGTCCTCCCCATCCAGACCGAGCGATTGGGCAACTTCCTCCGCCAGCCTGTGCAACCGCAAGACCCGACGCTCCGGCGCTTTCTCCCCCGCCTTGCCATAAGCCAGCACGGAACTCGCATAGCCCGCCGCCCGGTCGATACTTTTCACCAACCGGGGCGCAAGGCGCTGCACCACCGGGTCCGCCACCGTCTGCAACCGTTCGGAAAACAGGGAGGCGGAGGCCAGCACGTTGCGCAGGTCGTGGTTGATCTTGGAGACAGCCAGCCCAAGTTCCGCGAGATGCCGCTGTTGGGTCAACGTGCCCCGTAACCGCGTTTGCATCGCGGCCAACTGTTCTTCCGCCGTGCCGATTTCATCGTGGCGGCCGGATGGCTCGATCACATGGGCCGAATTTTCCGGGTCTTCAGCAAAAGCGAGCATCGACGATGTCAGCCGCTGCATCGGGCGGATGAGCAGCCAGCGCAGCGCGAGAAAGACGAGAAGCGCCGCACCCAGTGAGATGAAGAATGAGATCAGCATGACGTTGCGGGCATAAGACAGCATGTCGGCCCGTAGGCCCGTTTCCTGCAACACCAGTTCAAGCTGCCCTGTCCGTGTTTCCATCGGCCCGACCACGCGGATCAAACGGCTGCCATCGGATAGAAGCGTGTCGAAGGCTTCGCGGATCGATGCCAGCGCCTGACTGCGCCCCGGCATGGTCAGTTGCACGGTCGTGGCTACAGTGCCCGGCATTTCAGATTGAGCCAGCACCCGTGCCGCCCCGTCGCGGCGCATCACGATCATATCCGTTTGGGTCAGCCGCAGCAGACGGTCGGCCAGTTCACCGCTTGTTTCAGACGGGTCGAGTTGTTCCAGCGCAAGCGCTGCCGCTTCACCTGTGGAGAAATGTCGTGCCAGCCATGTGAGCCGGTAATTGGCAACGGATGGCACGAAGACCAGCACCTCCGCCAACATGATGAAGGCGGCCGTTACGACCAGCAAACGCCCTGAAAGACCTTTGGGAAGAAGGCCGGAAGCCACCGATCTCAGCCGAACATCTGCAGAAACTGAACCGCCTTGCGCACCAGCGGACGTTTTGCCTGTGGCGCATAATAAGTGGTCGCCGCCCGTTTGCCGATTTCCGTCATCGTCGGATAAGGCGGCACATAGGCGGCGATGTCGGAGACCTTCATGCCCTGCGTCACCGCCAGCGCCCACATGTTGATCATCTCGCCTGCCATCTCGCCTGCAATGGTGACACCCTCGATCTTCCCGCCTTTGGATATGACGATCTTGATGAGGCCGGTGGTCTTGCGCTCCGCCTGCGCGCGGTCGTTCTCCGCGTAGGGCCAGCGCAAAACGGCAAGGTCTTTCACCTTCGCTTCGCGCGCTGTCTCCTCGGTGTGCCCAACATGCGCCAGTTCGGGCTGGGTGTAGGTCGCCCACGGAATGATATGGGTATTCTCCTTAGCCGACAGGCGGAACAGGATATTCCGGATAACCAGACCGGCATGATAGCCTGCCATATGGGTGAATTGCAGCGAACCCGCCACATCCCCCACCGCATAAACGCGGCTGTTGCTGGTTCGCATGGTCTTCGACACTTTGATGCCCCGTCTCGTGTGGTCGATACCCGCTTCCTCCAGCCCAAGGCCGGCTACAGTGGCAGCACGACCGGTGGCTACCAAGAGCGTATCGCCCTCGATCGCCTCCGCACCGCTGTCGCTCTCAACATGCACCCGAACGCCGCTCTTTTTGGTTTTTTCGGTCTTTTCCAGCCGCACCACCTTCGTGTGTTCGCGAATATCGATCCCCTCGCCGCGCAGCTTCTCAAGCACGATCTCGGCGCATTCCGGATCATCCTTCCCCAGCGCCCGTGCCCCTTCCAACACCGTCACCTTGCAGCCGAGCCGCCGGTGCGCCTGCGCCATTTCCATGCCGATAGGCCCGCCACCGATGACGATGAGATGGCCGGGATTGGTGGTGCGCTCGAACAGGGTCTCGTTGGTCTCGTACTCCACATTCTCGATGCCGGGAATCGGTGGTATGAAGGCCGCCGACCCCGTGGCCACCACGAAGCGGCGGGCGCGAATGGTCGTATCACCTGCCTGCACCGTCTTCTTGTCGGTGAACCGTGCCGTTTCCTTGATGACCGTGACGCAGAGAGATTCGAACCGCTCGACCGAATCCATCGGCGCGATGGTGTCGATCACCCCCTGAACGTGATCGTGAACCTTGCGGAAATTGACTTTCGGTTCGTTCTTTTCCTCGCTCGATACCCCAAAAGCCGGGGCGGTGCGGATGGAATGGGCGTGTTTGGCCGATGCGATGATCGCTTTGGAGGGAACGCAGCCGTAATTCAGGCAATCACCGCCCATTTTCGCCTTTTCGATGAGCACAACCTCGACACCGAACTGAGCGGCGGCGGAGGCCACGACGAGCCCGCCTGATCCGGCACCGATGATGCAAATGTCCGGTGTGAGAACCGTGCCGGTCTGCTTTTTCGCCATGGATGTCGTCTCAATGCTTACAATGCCAGCATATGACGGTGGGCGCGCTTCTCTTGCAACCGTATCGCGCTCACGAATGTGGCAAGACCCATACCCGCAACACCTTGACTACCGGCACCGGGAAATTCTATGTCCTGATCAACCACGGATGCGCCTGGCCCAACAGCATTGGCATGCTCCGCTGGCGTTCAGACCGAACCGCACAGAATCATAGAAGGCCCGGCCACCTCCGCCGGCGGATGAAGACGATGAAACGCACCTATCAGCCCAGCAGACTTGTTCGCAAACGCCGTCATGGCTACCGCTCCCGCATGGCCACCCCCGGCGGTCGCCGCGTGATCGCACGCCGCCGTGCCCATGGCCGCAAGAAGCTGTCGGCATAAGCACGCAAAAAGCTGCGCCCGCATACGAGCGTAGCGACACTATTCTAAAGATCCAGCGACTGCTCAAACGCAGCGATTTTCTCGCTGCGCGTAACGGTGCGCGCGCCCATTCATCCTATTTCGTGTTGCAGCTCAACGACCGCCGTGATGGCACTCATCCCGTCCGTGTCGGCTACACCGTCACCAAGAAGGTCGGTAACGCGGTTATCCGCAACCGTGTGCGCCGTCGCCTTCGGGCTGCTGTAGCGTTGGCCGATATACCGCCAGCACTCTCCGGCCATGATGCCGTTATCATAGCCCGCGACACTGTTCTCGACGTTCCCCACAAAGACCTCGTCACCGCTCTCGACCGCGCTTTTTCCAAGGCACTGGCACCCAGAGCGCTTCCGCCGTTGCAAAATGGCACCAAGACAGGCAAATCGACCCGCGACAAAGGGTAGGAAATACCACCAGACCCGTGCATCCCGAACGGCAACGTGGCAAGAGACGCACCAAGCCGTTAGAACCATCATGGTTCGCACCACTTTCCGCCCACCAGACCAACACACATCAGGCAGACCCGCGCGATGGACAACAACCGCAATTTCCTTCTGGCAGCCGCCCTTTCGCTGGCTGTCGTGTTTGCCTGGCAGGCCTTGGTCATCACGCCGCGCATGGAAGCCCAGCGCATGGCGGCAGAAATCGAGGCCCAACGGGAAGCTGGCACAGCTGTTACCGTTGGTGAGAATAGTACCACAGCAAACCCTGGTGGGCCGGACGGCCTTCCCGGTGCGGGTTCCAGTGCCATTCCCGGCGACGTGACCGAGCTCGCCCAGCCGGTACAGGCCGAGGCCCGCCGCATCCCGCTGTCCACTGCAAAACTGGAAGGGACGATCAACCTGCGCGGGGGCCGTTTCGACGACCTGCGGCTAACCCGGTATCACGAGACCGTCGACCCCACTTCGCCCCTCATCCGCCTGCTCGACCCCGTCGGCCACGAAGCTCCGTATTTCGCGGAGTTCGGCTTTTCCCCCAACGCCGAATTAGGCGATTTGCCCGGCCCCGGCACAGTGTGGGACGCACCGGATGATGCAACGCTCACACCCGCAACGCCTGTGACGCTGACCTTCACGAACGAACAGGGCCTGGTGTTTGAACGCATCGTGTCTGTTGATGACGATTACATGTTCACGATTGCCGATACGGTTCGCAACACGCAGGACACCGCTATTTCCGTGCGCCCTTATGGCCGCATCGCGCGCTACGGCAAGCCGCAGATCGCGGGTATTTATGTGCTGCACGAGGGTCTGATCGGCTCTGTCGGCGACCAAGGCCTCGATGAAATCGACTACGATGACATCGAGGAAGAACGACAGATCACGAAAGAGCCCGCCGACGCGGGTTGGATCGGTATCACCGACAAATACTGGGCCACCGCCCTCGTTCCCGGCGAACCTTTCACGGCCCATTACAACTATTTCGCCCCGTCCGGCCGCGCGCCATTTTATCAGACAGACTATCTCGGCAACGCCGTCACGGTCGCGGCAGGTGCGGACCTGTCGCTAACCCACCGCCTTTTTGCTGGTGCTAAAAAGGTGGATGTGATCGACGGCTACGAGGAGCAGTTGCAGATACCGCTTTTCTCCAACCTCATCGACTGGGGCTGGTTCTATTTCATCACCAAGCCGATGTTTGCATTGATGGATTTCATCTACAAGGCAGTCGGCAATTTCGGCGTCGCCATCCTGCTCGTCACCGTCATCATCAAGCTGATCTTCTTCCCGCTTGCCAACCTGTCCTACAAGTCGATGGCTAAGATGAAGAAACTGCAACCGAAAATGGCGGAGTTGAAGGAGAAACACGGCGACGATCGTGCTGCCATGCAGAAGGCCACGATGGAGATGTACAAGACGGAGAAGATCAATCCGGCGGCCGGGTGTTGGCCAGTCCTGTTGCAGATCCCCGTCTTCTTTGCGCTTTACAAGGTCATCTACGTCACGATCGAGATGCGCCACGCGCCGTTCTTCGGCTGGATCGATGACCTGTCCGCGCCGGACCCCACGTCCATCCTGAACCTGTTCGGCCTGTTGCCCTATGACAGCCCGGCTGCACTCGCCATCATCGCCATCGGTGTCTGGCCCGTCATCATGGGCATCACCATGTTCGTGCAGATGCAGATGAACCCTACGCCGCCGGACCCGACGCAGCAGATGGTGTTCAAGTGGATGCCGGTGCTGTTCACCTTCATGCTTGCCACTTTCCCCGCCGGACTGGTGATCTACTGGGCGTGGAACAACTTCCTGTCGGTCATGCAACAGGGCTTTATCATGAAAAAGCAGGGCGTGAAGATCGAGTTGTGGGACAACCTGAAGGGCATGTTCTCCAAAAAGGCAAAGGCGGAGTAGCAAACTCCGCCTCGGCTTGGCGACTGTCGCTTGGTGCCGCCGCTATTCTACCATCGCTCCCGGTCCGGGCGTGGCTCCGGGCGGGCATTTGCCCAGGATTATCATGCCGAGCACTTCATCCTTGGTCACATCTTGTGTGTTGGCGTAGCCGACCATCTGCCCGTTCTTCATCACCGCTACGCGGTCGGCGAGGTCGAAGACATCGTGAATGTCGTGGCTGATGAGGAAGATGCCGATACCGTCTTTCTTCAGCTGAAGAATGAGGTCGGAAACCATCTTGGTTTCCTGCGGCCCGAGCGCGGCGGTCGGCTCGTCCATGATGAGAATACGCGCGTTGAACAGAATCGCACGGGCAATGGCGACGGATTGGCGCTGTCCGCCGGACAGCTTTGCCACCGGTTCGTTGAACCGCTGGAAGTTGGGGTTCGAGCCGCCCCATAACCTCCCGCGCCTTGGCCTCCATTGCCACATCGTCCAGCGTGCCGCAGCGGGTACGGATTTCACGGCCCAGAAACAAGTTGCCCGCGCAGTCGATATTGTCGGCCAGCGCCAGCGTCTGATAGATCGTCTCGATGCCGTAATCCTTGGCATCACGCGGATTTGCAATGTCTGCCTTGGTGCCGCGCACATAGATCTCGCCAGAATCGCGGGGATATGCGCCGGATAGGATCTTGATGAGCGTCGATTTGCCGGCCCCGTTGTGGCCGAGCAGCCCGACCACTTCGCCGGGGTGCAGATCGACCGAAGCATGATCCACCGCCTTGATGCCGCCAAACGCGATGGAAATATCACGCATTTCGATCAGCGCAGCATCGGAACCCGCGCCGGTTGTCACAGAAGTCTCACTCATTTCTGACGCCTCCGGTAGACGGTATCGATCCACACAGCGAGCACCAAAACGGACCCCACGACAATCTGCTGAATGGCAGCGTCGAAGCCGATCAGCACCATGCCGGTCTGCAGCGATTGCATGACGATGGCACCGAGGATAGCACCGTAGATTGTGCCGATGCCGCCGGAAAACGATGTGCCGCCGATGACGGCTGCGGCGATGACGTATAGCTCGTCCAGGGTGCCGAGATTGTTCGTCGCGGAGTTCAATCGCGCCGATGCGATCACCGCCCCAAGCCCGGCGAGTGTGCCCATCAGCGCGAAGATCATCACCGTGATCTTGCGCGTGTTGATGCCTGCCAGTTCGGCGGCCTCCGGGTTGCCGCCGATGGCGAAGACGTAGCGCCCGAAGCGGGTGCGATTGGTCAGGAACGTCATGGCGATGCCGACCGCAATCAGGATCAGCACCGGAATGGCGAACCCGTGGGAGATGAACACCTCGTTGACGGGCATGTCCGCGATTGCGGCCTGTTCCGGTTCAGCCAGCCAACGGCGCACGATACCGCGTGGCCACGGGTAGGAATTGACGAGCATAACGAAGCCGATAATCGCCGCGCAGCCCGATGCTGCGAGAAAACCCTCCGCCCAGGGTGGCCGCTGTGGAAAGTTGAACTTCGCCCGGTTGCGTCGTCCGACCCATAGCATTGCCAGTACCGCAAGGCAGGCCACGATGCCGACAAGCCACGAACCGGTTGCGCCGATGGCCCCGTAAGGCCCGCCGCCGAGCAGCGAAAACGTCTGGTCCACTGGCGAAATCGTCTCTCCCCGCGCCAGCAGAAACGCAGCGCCACGCCAGATCAACAATCCGCCCAATGTCACGATGAAGGCGGGAATGCCGAGATAAGCGATGAGGTACCCGTGGATCCCGCCTACCATCGCGCCGACTACCAGACCGCACATCACTGCGATGATCCAGATGACGGGCGAGCCAAGACCGACGATATCCGGCAATATCCACACTTGCACGATAGCCATGATCATCGCGGTGAAACCGAGGATCGAACCCACAGACAGGTCGATGTGGCGGGTGACGATAACAAGCACCATGCCGGTCGCCATCACGCCGATGGACGCGGTCTGAACCGACAGGTTCCACAGGTTGCGCGGTGTCAGCATCGCGCCGAACCCGTTGACCAGCGAACCGTAGAGATGAAATCCAACCCAGATCAACAGCACCGCCGCGATCATACCCAACAGGCGGGCGTTGATCTCGGTCGCCTTCAAAAACCGCGCGAAGGGACCTTCGTCCTGCAACGCAGCACCGTGTTGTGATGTGACAGGGCGCGGGGCCGATGACGTGTTGCCGGGAGAAGCCCCGACAACCTCCGGCTGAATCGTTTTATCAGTGTCGCTCAAACCGTTGCTCCCCCGCCGGTTTCACGTTTGCATCCCAGCTGCAAACAGCGGAACGCTCGTGAGCACTCCACAATCGGCAGACGATCGGCGATAGAAAAGGCCGGGCACAAAGCCCGGCCTTTCGCAGTGTGAGATCAGGAGCAGCCGTCCACGCCGTCCATCGCGCCTTCGCAGACTTTGGCTTTCTCGATATGCCCAGCGTCGATCACGGCGGAGATGTTGTCTTTCGTGATCGGCGTCGGGTCGAGCAGGATGGCGTTCATCTCGACGCCGTTGGCACCGTCGGAAAACTTCACCGCGCCGTCGACGGCGTCCAGTGCCGTGCCGTCGGCCAGCTGGGCAGCAATGTTACCAGCCGCTTCACCCAGCGCGCGGGCATCTTTCCAGACAGAGACTGTCTGCGTACCACGGGCAACGCGGTTGAGCGCGGCGTGGTCGCCATCCTGTCCGCCAACCGGTACCGCAAGACCCTGACCTTCGAGTGCAGCAATCGCACCACCGGCCATGCCGTCGTTCTGCGCCAGCACTGCATCGACCTTGTTGTCGTTGGCAGTCAAAATCTGCTCCATGTTCTGCTGTGCAGCATCCGGCTTCCAGCCATCGGTGAAGCTTTCACCGACAACCTTGATCGTGCCGGCTTCAACCATCGGGTTGATGACGCCCATCATGCCTTCCAGCAGGAACGCCGCATTCGGGTCGCCTGCATCGCCCTTGATAATCGCATAATTGCCTTCCGGCTGCGCTGCCACCACGGACTCTGCGATGATACGGCCTACACCCTTGTTGTCGAAGGTGAGGTAGAATGCACGTTGATCTTCGATCAACCGATCATAGCCAACGACGGGAATGCCCTCGTTGGCCGCGCGGTCGACCACGGCACCGACGGAGCCTGAATCGACGGCAAGCACGACGAGCGCATCGACACCCTGCGCGATCAACGCTTCCACGTCGGACAACTGCTTGGCGGCGGAAAGCTGGGCATCGGCGGAAACGTATGTATCGCCATTGGCCTCGATGGCAGCCTTCATGGCGGCTTCGTCGGTCTTCCAGCGCTCTTCCTGGAAGTTGGACCAGGACACACCGATGGTCTTGCCTTCGGCAAAGGCAGACCCGGTCAGCAGCGCAAACGCAGTCGAGCCTGCCAGCAGCAGGGATGCAAATTTATTCATAGGGTTCTCCTCCCAGAGAATGGTTGGGTCGTTCTCATATGGAGCGCCTGGCAAAGCGCCACCCGCCGCATGGCGCGTAAAATGTCCAATGGTTCCGCCTATGTCAAATGAATGCGACACCCTGTCCGCATTCCTGCCCCATCATGTTCAACCGGTTTGAACGAACCGGTTGCAGGCAGGTTCGCCGCAGGCCAATGTGAGGATGGATCGGGAGGGTCTGAAATGGTTCGCACATCGTGTATTGCAGTGGCCGCCTGCCTGTTCACGTCTGGTGGCGTGTGCGCTGCCGAACCGGCTGCACAACCGTGGGCTGAAACGTCAGGTACGATCGGTAAGACCGGTGACATGCCGCAGGGACGGCTGACGTCGGGGGAATTGCAACGCCTCATCGCCATTGGCGGAGACTTGTTCGCCGCCAAGTTCACCGCGCTGGAAGGCGCCGGGCGGGCCAATGCCACGCAGGCCATTCTGCCGACGAAGCGCCGGAACCCGGCACAATCCGCCTTCTCCCGCACATCCGGCCCCGATGCCAATGCCTGCACATCCTGCCACAACGACCCGCTGCCCGGTGGGGCGGGAGATTTCACCACCACGACTTTCGTATCGGAGGGGTTCGCCAACGCCGATTTCGACACGACCGACCCGCAATTTTCCAACGAGCGCGGCACCAATCACCTGTTCGGCGCGGGGCTGATCGAACTGCTCGCCCGGGAAATGACCGCCGATCTCGACAGGCATTCGCCGCGAGGCTTTGAGCGCCGCCCGCCAGTCCGGCGCGCTGCAACGTGCAGCCCTTCTTACGAAGGGTGTTTCCTTCGGCCACATCACCGCCCGTCCCGACGGACTGGTGGATACAGCAGAGGTCGAAGGTCTGGATGCCGATCTCACCATCCGCCCGTTCAGCCAGAAGGGCGTGATGACAGGTCTGCGCCAATTTTCCGTCAACGCCATGAACCATCACCACGGTATCCAGCCTGTCGAGCGGTTCGGCGCACGGTGGACGGGCGAGGCGGACCATGACGGCGATGGCTACGGCGACGAGATGAACGCCGCCGACATTTCCGCTCTCGTTGCATGGCAGGCAACCCTGCCCGCACCGCTTACGGCGGTGCCGGAGAACGCAGACTGGAAAGCCGCTGCCGAACGCGGCAGCAACCATTTCGATACGTTCGGCTGCAACACATGCCACATCCGCGCCCTGCCGCTGGAAAGCCTCGTCTTTGCCGATCCGGCCCCATCGACCCATCCGGCACACTCAACACCGCGCAGGTGGAAGCCGCTGCAGAGTACGATCTCGGCCTGCTCGAATGGGCGCGTGCCCTGCCCCGGGATAAACACGGGCGCGCTCTCGTTCCCCTGTTTGGCGACCTGAAACGCCATACGATGACGGACCGCGCCAACGAAGCATTCGGCAATGAATTAATGTCCCAGCGCTTCGTGGACCGCACGGCTTTCGCTACCACCGAATTATGGGGCGCAGCCTCCACCGCACCCTACGGCCACCGCAACGACATGACGACGCTGGACGAAGCCATCCGCGCGCACGGTGGTGATGGAGCGGCCAGCGCCAAGGCCTATGCCGGTGCAAGCGACGCGGATCGTTCGGCGCTGATCGCCTATCTCAAGACATTGGTCATCACGCAAGATACCGCCCAGGACGCCGGGCAGTGAAACGCTGGCTTGTAGCACTGGCACTGATCGGCGCTCCGGCCGCTGCGGACACCTTTCCCTTCGATGTGCCTGACATGCTCGAAGAAGCGGCTTCAGCCGGTATCGACCACACCTATGGCGGCCCGTTCGAGTTCTTCGTCGGCGGCGGTGTGGCGTCTTTCGATTGCAATGGCGATCGGATGCCGGACGTGTTTCTGGCGGGGGTGCGAACCCCGCAGCGCTTTATATCAACCGCTCCGAGCTAGGCGGTGCCCTGAGTGTTCGAAAAGCGGCCCGGCCTCGACGTGACCAAAACCACCGGTGCCTATCCGTTGGACATAGATGGCGACGGCAACGTCGACCTCGCCATCCTGCGCCTCGGCGAAAACCACCTCATGCGCGGGCTGGGCGATTGTACTTTCGAGAAAGCCAACCGTGCGTGGAACTTCGATGGCGGGCGGGCGTGGACTACGGGCTTTTCCGCCACGTGGGAAGCGGGCGCGGCTTTCCCCACCCTGGCCTTTGCCAACTACATCGACCGCACCGCCCCCGGCTCCCCATGGGGCACCTGCGAGCCGAACATGCTGGCGAGGCCCGCTAAAGGGACGACGCCTGACTATTCCAACCCTCAAAGCTTGGAGCCCGGTCATTGCGCCTTGTCGGCCCTGTTCACCGACTGGAACAATTCCGGCACCCCCGCGCTCCGCATCACCAATGACCGCCAATATTATCGCGATGGCGAGGAGCAGCTTTGGCGCGTACCGCCGGGTCGCCCTGCAAGGCCATTTCGCAGCGCAGATGGTTGGCAGCGTTTGCAAATCTGGGGCATGGGCATCGCCGAGCATGATCTGAACGGCGATGGCCGACCCGCCTATGCGC
Organism: uncultured Alphaproteobacteria bacterium; assembly: GCA_963711195.1. GTDB lineage: Bacteria > Pseudomonadota > Alphaproteobacteria > Rhizobiales > Rhizobiaceae > Pseudahrensia. Next base: position 88,121 of record CAVQDK010000007.1, on the reverse strand, counting down.
TCACCTCCATGGGCGATACCAAGCTGCAGATGCTGGACGACGAGGCGGAGGAGGATCGCCCGATCTACCGCGACACAGCCTATGACAAGGGCGCGACGGCCCACCGGCCTTACACCGGTGAGGACGGCAAACCCTCCACCGGGTGGCACGCGCAATTCGCCGACTTCAACAACGACGCCCGCACCGACCTGTTCATCGCCAAGGGCAATGTGGAAGCGATGCCCGATTTGCGGCCTTCGACCCAGACAACATGCTGCTCGGCACGCTGGATGGCGCCTTTTACGAGGCGGGCGCGGCTGCTGGAATTGCGCGAGCCACCCGTGGCCGCGGCGCGGTGGTGGGAGATTTTAACGCCGACGGGATGCTCGACATGTTGATCGTCAACCGCGGCGCACCCGCCAGCCTGTTCCGCAATCTCGGGCTGAAAACGGGCTTCGGCCACGTGCCGATGGGCAACTGGCTGAAGGTGGAACTGCGCGACGCTGGCGGTAACGTGTCAGCAATCGGTGCGCGCATATCGGTCAAAACCGGCAACCTGACGCAGAATGAAACGGTCGCCATCGGCGGTGGTCATGCCTCCGGCCAGTCCGGCTTCTCCCATTTCGGCCTCGGCGTGGCCGAACGTGCTTCGGTGCGGGTGCGGTGGCCGGATGGTGCTTGGTCTCACGCCTACCGCGCTTTTGCCAACCACCATATCGTCATCACCCGCGACGCGGCGGAGCCGATGATGTGGTTCCCACCGCAATAAGGCTTACGCCCGCAGGAATGTCTCGACGGTCGCAGCACTTTCTTCCGGCTGTGTGACGAGAAACAGATGACCGTTATCGACCAGATGCAACTCGGCATCGGGAATGAGGTTCGACAGCACCCGTGCATTGACCACCGGAATGAGCGGATCGTCCGTGCCCGCCATCACCAGCGTCTTCTGTTTGATGCGCCAGAGCCAGAAGATCGACGTCCAGCCCATCATGCCCAGCAGTTGCAACGCATAACCGGCGGATGAAGCGGGCTTTATCGCGCGCACATGGGGCGCGATCGCCTGCCTGTCGCCACGAAAATCCCCGCCGTAAATATCGGCTGCAATTTCGCGCATATAACCTGGATCGGTGTAGCGCCGGGTATTGGCCATTTTAGCCAACACGGCCGGTTTGCCTGGCACCATGGCCCAACCGGGCGCGGTGGCAACGAGCACCAGCTTGCGGCAGAAACGCGGATACTGAAACGCGAATTGCTGCGCCAGACCACCGCCCCAGGATACGCCCGAAACGTCCACCTGATCGTGACCCAAAATCCTGCAAAGCTTCTTCGCCATCCGCGCCAATGTCATCGGGCGATAAGGCAGTTTCGGCAGTGGTGAGCCACCGATACCAGGCACATCGAATATGATGGCGCGGGTGTTTTGCAATGCCGCGAAAAACGGAAAGCCCAATTCGAGATTGGCACCGATCCCGTTGAACATGAGAAGCGGCGGGCGTCCATCATCTTCCACACCGGGTGCCAGATCCTTTGTGGCCACACGAAGCATTTGTCCGTCCACGTCGATCATGCGGATTTCCAGCCCGTCTTCCACATCGGATTCCGGGATAGGCACGGAGGCGATATCACCGGCCAGATTCAGTGCCGACTTGCTGGCATCCATCGGCAAGGACATGAGATCGTTCAGGTTATCGGTTGCGCTCGGCATGGGACGCTCCTGCGTGGTTTACGTTTACGTCAATGTAGGATGGGCGATCCCATATGAAAAGCACCACGCCCATTTCCGTTCCCGCATCCTTTATTTTTCAAACACGTAGGTGCCGGGAGCCGGACCAAGGCTTGGAAATTTCCGTGTGCCGGGCTTTTTGGGCGCAGCAACTTCCTTACCGGATTTCGCTTTTAGGAACTCTGCCCATTGCAGCCACCACGTACCCTCGTGCTTTTCGGCGGTCTCGGCCCACGCTTCAGCATTCTCGCTCTTTGCATCGCCCGATACATACCACGATTTCGGGTTGCCGGGCGGGTTGAGCAGGCTTTGCAGATGGCCGGAATTGGACAGGATGAATTTGGTATCCTCGCCGAACAGCCGTGCGGTTTCATACACCGCTTTCCATGGGGTGATGTGGTCGGTCGTGCCTGCGATCACCATCGTGTCGTGCTTCACCTTCGTCATATCCACCGGCTTGCCGCCGAGCGACAGCGCGCCGGGGTTCATGAACGGGTTGGTGTAGATGAGATCGAGGAAATCGGCATGCAGACCGGCAGGCAGCCGCGTCGTGTCCGCATTCCAGAACAACACATCGAAAGCGGGCGGGTCGTTGCCGAGCAGATAATTGTTGACCCAGTAGTTCCAGATCAGATCGTTGGGCCGCATCCAGGCGAACATTTTCGCCATATCCTGCCCGTCCAGAGTACCGGCCGCCGCCGATGCCTGCTTGGCCATCATCACACTTTCCGGTGTGACGAGCGCGGAAAAGTCGCTCTCGCTTTCCGCCTGTGTGTCCAGCACGCAAACCGCGAGGATCAACCCGTCGATCTTGTGCGACGGCTTTTCCTTCTTGGTATCATGCGCGGCCAACCATGCTGTGTAGGCAGACAGCGTGATGCCACCGGAGCACGAACCCATGATATTGCAACGGTCTGTCTTCGTGATTTCCAGCGCTGCATCGACAGCCTCGTCCAGCGCTTCGACGTAGGTTTCCAAAGTCCAGTGCCGCTGCTCGGCGGTCGGGTTGCGCCATGAAATACAGTAAGGCTGGACGCCGTTGGACAGCAGAAACTGAATCATGCTTTTTTCGGGCGATAGATCGACCGAATAGTATTTGTTGATCTGCGGCGGCACGAGCACGAACGGGCGCTCGTAAACCGTGTCCGTGTTGGCCGTGTAATGGACGAGTTCCAGCACCTCGTTGCGGAACACCACATGACCCGGTGTGGTGGCGACATTCTCGCCCACCTTGAACTTGGACGCATCGACCGATGACGGTAGCCCGCCGTTCTTCGTCATGTCGTCGAAGAAGTTCTTCAAGCCCTTGGCAGCCGACGTCCCGCCGGTATCCACCAGCGTTTTCAGCGCGGACGGGTTGGTGAGCAAGCCATTGGACGGCGCCACCGCATCGGTGAAGATGGACGAGACCAGTCGCGCACGGGCCGATTGTGTCTTGTCGAGATCGAGCCCGTCCACCGTTTCCGACACGGTTTTTTGCCATGCCAGATAGCTTTGCATGAGCCGTTTGTTGATCGGGCTTTTCGCCCATGCCGGATCTGCAAAGCGCCGGTCCCCGCGAACGGGTTCTATGTCGGACGAGCCGGTCATGATGTCCGTCATCTGGCTGGCAAAACCCAACCAGTGGTTCATCATCTTGTCAGGGCGCGCCGCCATGGCCCCCATCGCGGTCAGGGACGCTTTCAGCATGTCCGGCACACGCGGCCCGACAAGCGGATTGAGCGCCAACGTCGATTCCGATGCCGACTTGGCAATATCCTCGGCGACTTTGGCGCCTCTGGTTTTCTCGCTCTTATCCTGGTCCGCCATGATCTACGCCACCTGCTTTGGCACTTCGTCGCGCAATTCGCGTCGCAGTATCTTGCCGACATTGGTTTTCGGCAGTTCGGTGCGGAACTCGATATGACGCGGCTTCTTATAGCCGGTCAGATGCTGAGTGCAGTAGGCGCGCACGATCGTCTCGGTCAGGCTATCGTCTTCCTTCACGATGAACACCTTGATGGATTCACCCGATTTTTCGTCCGGCACACCGACCACTGCTGCTTCCAACACACCGGGGCAGGAGCCGATCACGTCTTCCAGCTCGCCCGGATAGACATTGAAACCGGACACGATGATCATGTCCTTGATGCGGTCCACGACCTTGCAATAACCGCGCTCGTCCATCGTGCCGATATCGCCTGAGCGGAAGAAACCGTCCGCGAAAAAGGCGTCCTTCGTGGCGTCCTCGCGCTGCCAATAATCGCGCATGACCTGCGGACCCTTGATGCAGATTTCACCCCGCTCGCCGAGCGGAACTTCCTTGCCATCCTCATCCATCATCTTGATCTGAATGTTGGGCATGGGGATGCCGACTGTTGCCGTGTAAGCATCCGTATCGGTCGGGTTGCATGTGATGCCGGAGGATGTTTCCGACAGGCCGTAGCCCTCACAAATCGGGCAGCCCGTCACCTTCAGCCATTTTTCGGCCACGGCCTTCGTCACCGCCATGCCGCCACCGTTGGAAATCCGCAGCTGCGAAAAGTCCAGCTTCCCAAAATCCGGGTGGTTGGCAAGGCCGGCAAACAGGGTGTTGACGGCCGGGAACGTGTGAAACTTGTATTTGCCCATTTCCTTGATCGTCGCCGGCAGATCGCGCGGGTTTGGAATGAGCACGCACAAGCCACCGGCGCGCGTCGACAGCAGCGAACAGGATACGAATGCGAAAACGTGGTAGAGCGGCAATGCACAGATCGAAATCATCTGCGCGTCGCCAATTCCACCGGAGCGTTTCAATCCCGGCTGAACCCACGCGTCGGACGCCAGCAACGCTGCGATCAACGTGTCGTGCAACAGGGTCGCGCCTTTCGACACGCCCGTCGTGCCGCCTGTATATTGCAGCACGGCCACGTCATCGCGCTTGATGGTGTGCTTGGTAAGCTTCATGCCTTCACCCTGCGATATGGCCGCTTTCATGCGCACATTGCCCGGCAAGTCGTAGGCTGGAACCTGCTTCTTCACGGTCCGCAACACGAAATCGACGATATTGCCCTTCGGGAAACCCAACATCTCGCCGACCGACGTGACGATGACGTGTTCCACAGGCGTTTTGGCCGCCACATTCTGATAGACCTTGGCGAAGTTCTCCACGATCACCAGCGCCTTGGAGCCCGAATCCTTCAACTGATGTTCAAGCTCCCGTTCTGTGTACAGCGGGTTGACGTTGACCACGACCATACCGGCCCGCAGCACACCGGCCACCGCGACAGGGGATTGCAGGATATTCGGCAGCATGATGGCAACGCGGTCGCCCTTTTGCAGGCCCAGCGATTGCAGATAGGCGCCGAACGCTTCCGAGCGTTTGTCCAACTCATCGTAGGTCATAGCCTTGTCCATTAGGACATAGGCATCACGGTCGCGGTACTTTTTGAAGGAGTCCTCCAGCAGTCCGACCAACGAGGAATATTGCGACGTGTCGACTTCCGCCGGTACGCCAGCGGGGTATTGTTTGATCCAACTGTGTTCCACCCAGAACCTCCCAGAGCCGTGGAATAAAATATGCCCATATTGTGGAGGAACACCGCGCCAAGTGCAAACGCCCATGCGACGTTATGGACAAATGAGTGCCGTTTACGTCAAATGGCGCTCATGGCTTGGGAGGGTCTCGAAAATGGAACAACTCAGCGGACTGGACGCCACGTTTCTATACTTTGAAACGGAGCAGACGCCCATGCATGTAGCGGGGCTGACGACTTACGATCTGCCAAAGGGGTTTCGCGGGTCGTTCCACAAACATTTCAGCACGTTCTTCGCCGGTCGTGTGCATCTCATCCCGATCTTCTCCAAACGGTTGGCCAAGACAGTGCTCGAACTCGACCACCCCGGCTGGGTCGATGCAGGCGAACCGGACCTCGCCTACCACATACAGTCCGTGACGCTGGATAAACCCGGCACCCATGAACAGCTGGAAGCGATGGTGGCGAAACTTCACGCCGAACCGCTCGACCGGTCGAAGCCGCTCTGGCAGTTCACCATCATCGAAGGTGTCGGCAAAAGCGCCGATGGCAACCGGCAGGCGGCGCTTTACTCCAAGGTTCACCATGCCGCTATCGACGGCGGTGCGGGCATGGCAATTGCCATGGCGCTGTACGATTTCACTCAGGTGCCCCGCACGGTCGAGGTGCCGGAACGCGCTCCACGAAAAGCGGCACCTTCAATTCCCGAACGGGCGGTGCTCGGCGTCCACGATCTGGTGGCCAACGTCGTCACGCAGCAGCTCAAACTGGTCGAAGCCGTGCCGAAGGTCATGGGTGCGGTACTCGAAGGGGCGGCGAAACTCGCCAATGCAGACCCCAAACGCGCCCTCATGCCCCAGCTCGTCGCGCCCAAAACACCGTTCAACGCCACAATGGGCCGTGGCCGGTCTTACGCTGCCCGTTCCGTGGCGCTTGCTGGCGCAAAGGCGGTCGGCAAATCGGGCGGCGCGACACTCAACGATGTGGTCATGGCGATCAGCGCCGGCGCATTGCGCGCTTATCTTTCGGAAAAAGAAAAGCTGCCCTCCCAACCTCTCGTGGCCTTCGTGCCGATCTCATTGCGCGAAGCGGGCGACGACAGCGCCAACAATCAGGTCTCCGGCATGAACGTGCCGCTGGCCACCGACATTGCCGACCCGAAAAAACGCCTTGCCGCCATCGTCGTCAATTCCGGTGAGCGCAAGGACGTGGCGGAAGTCGACAAGGGCGCGGCGCTTTCGGATTTCACCCTGCTGGGCGCACCGATGATGCTGCCGGGGTTGATGAAAGCCTTTGGACGAACGGGCCTGGCCGACATCATGCCATCGGCAGTCAACCTGTGCATTTCCAACACGATGGGGCCGCCGGTGCCGCTCTACTGTGCGGGCGCGAAGGTCACGGCGCTCTATCCGGTGTCCATCGCAACCCATGGCGTGGGCCTCAACATCACGGTGCAAAGCTACGCAGGCGCGCTCGATTTCGGCGTGACCGCAGGCGCAAGAGCCGTACCGGACGCCGATCATTTCGGCGACCTGCTGGTTCAGTCCTACGAGGAGTTGTGTCAGGCATTCGAAAGCGGGCAGTGAAGGGTGCGGCAATAATGACATTCTTACGTTTACGTCAAAGTTTGTGTTTCCCGTTTGAAATGCCATATTGAGGTCAATCGCTTCGTAAACCCGTTTGTTTACAACGTAGCCAAATCTTCCGGTTAAGGATCATTTCAATGAGTGCAACCATTCTGCCATCCGCTGCTGAACCCGCGCTTCGTCCGCCAGGGCGTTCGCTGCTGTTGCTCGAACTGCGTGCCTTGCCCGAACTGGCAGCTTTTGCAGCCTCTGCACCCACACTGTTCGCAACCGCCCCGCGCGGTGACGGGCAGCCGGTGCTGGTGCTGCCCGGTCTCGCCACATCCGACCGCTCCACCGCGACTTTACGCACGTTTCTAAAAAGCATCGGCTATCCGACATACGGGTGGGATATGGGCCGCAATTACGGCCCCCTGCCGGGTGTTGAAAGCGGATTGAAAGAACGTTTGAAATCGCTTGCCGAAGACCATGGCCGCAAGGTCTCGGTGGTCGGCTGGTCGCTCGGTGGCATTTATGCCCGCCAGCTGGCCAAGATGTTGCCGGACCATGTGCGGCAGGTCATCACGCTGGGTTCACCGTTCCGCGGCGATCCGCGTGCCACCAACGCCTGGAAGGTCTATCAATTCACGTCCGGCCATAAGGTCGATGACCGTGACAGCCACATGGGCGGCGCTATTTCCGACCCGCCATCCGTGCCGACAACCGCAATCTACTCCCGAACCGATGGCATCTGCGCGTGGCAGAATTGTATGGAAACGGAAGCTGACAACCGCGAAAACATCCGCGTGCGCTCCAGCCATTGCGGCCTCGGCCATCACCCTGCCGCCGTCTATGCCGTGGCCGACCGTCTGGCCCAGCCGGAAGGGGCATGGAAACCGTTCGAGCGCAGCGGCGTGAAAAGTTTCGTTTTCCCGAAAGTCGATTAGAGCGCAGCACGCCCCCGCGCGATAAACGGCCCGTTCCGGTAGTCCGGCTTGCCGTATCGAAACGGTGTGCCGTCCTCGTGGCACATCGTCCCGCCAGCAGCCCGCAAGATAGCGTCGCCTGCCGCAGTGTCCCACTCCATCGTGGGCGAATGGCGGGCATAGAGGTCCGCCTCGCCACACGCCAGCAATGCAAATTTCAGCGATGATCCCAGACGAAGCGTCTTGCCCATATTGGGTGCGCTCAGCAGTGCGTCCGTGCGTGGATCGTGGTGGGAACGGCTGGCATAGGCGACGGCTCCGCTGGTAGGCATCGCCCTCGTTTGGATTGCGCGACCATCCTCCCAAGCGCCCTGCCCGGCAACACCGCAAAAATACCGATTGTGTACCGGAGCCAGCAGCAGGCCCAACGTGGGCACGCCATGTTCGATCAAACCAATATTGACCGTAAACGCCCCGTGAGAGTCGGGCCGTATAAATTCCCGGGTGCCGTCGAGCGGATCGACGAGAAAATAGGCATCCGCCGGTTTCTGCCGGTGGCTGGCGCTATCCTCTTCCGAAACGACCGGAATATCCGGCAGCAAACGGGACAAGGCTTCCAGCAAAATATCCTCGGCACGCTGGTCGGCCTGCGTTACAGGCGAACCATCCCCTTTTGTGGACGCACTGATACCCTTCTGGCGCACATCGAGGATAGCTGCACCGGCGGAGCGCATGGCACTTTCGAGCGCATCGCAGATAGCCTGCTCGGCAATCATGGGGCCAAACTGTCCGGCCGTCCGATGGAGCGGTAAGAAAGGCCCGCCTGATGTGCCTCGGAAGCGCTATAGATATTGCGAAGATCGACCAGCACCCTGTCTCCCAACGTGGCCGCCATACGTTCCAGATCGAGCGCCCGAAAGGCGTTCCACTCAGTCAGTATCACGGCCACGTCCGCCCCTTCCATCGCCTCCCATGGCCCAGTGGTGAAACCGACCCCCGTTAGATGCTGTGCGGCCTCACCCATACCTTCCGGGTCGTAGGCGCGGATGGTCGCCCCCGCTTCCTGCAAAGCCGGCACGATGACGAGAGACGACGCATCGCGCATATCATCCGTCTGCGGCTTGAAGGTCAGCCCCAGCACTGCAATCGTCTTGCCTTTCACGCTGCCACCCGCCGCTTCGATGATGACCTCGGCCATCCGTTCCTTGCGTTTGGCATTGGCAGTTATGACGGAGTCCACGATCGTCATCGGCACACCGGCATCCTCACCGGTTTTCGATAGTGCCAGCGTATCCTTCGGGAAGCACGAGCCACCGTAACCCGGCGAAGCGTTCAGAAATTTCGGCCCGATCCGCTTATCGAGCCCAATGCCCCGCGCCACATCCTGCACATTGGCACCGACGGCTTCGCAGAGGTCCGCGATTTCGTTGATGAAGCCGATCTTCGTGGCAAGAAAGGCGTTGGCAGCATACTTCGTCAGTTCAGCCGTGCGTCGGTCGAACACGATGAGCGGCGCTTCGTTGAGATAGAGTGGGCGGTAGAGTTCGCGCAGAACATCCGTCGCCCGCTTGCTCTCCGACCCGATCACGATCCGGTCGGGCCGTTTGAAATCATCGATCGCCGCCCCTTCGCGCAAAAACTCCGGGTTGGACGTGACGTCGAACGGTGTATCACCGGCAACCTTCGCAACGATGCGTTCCACCTCGTCCCCCGTGCCCACCGGCACAGTCGATTTGGTGACGATGACTGTGTAGCCTTCGATCATGCAGCCCACTTCTTCCGCTGCCTCATACACATAGGTCAGGTCCGCGTGCCCGTCGCCCCGGCGCGACGGTGTGCCAACGGCCAAGAACACGATGTCGGCCTGCGCCACTGCGTCCTTGGCTTGCGTCGTAAAGTGCAACCGCCCCGCATCGACACTGTTGGCCACCAGCGTCTCGAGACCGGGTTCGAAAATGGGCATGACGCCTCGTTTCAACGCATCGATTTTGGCTTCGTTCTTGTCGATACAAGTCACATCATGGCCGAAATCGGAGAAACACGCCCCCGAAACCAGACCGACATACCCCGTCCCTATCATTGCTACACGCATGGCATTCTCATTTCATACTGTCACGTACCGGGCCCCGAACGGAGGCCTAGCGACTGATCGGCACTTTTGCGAGTCGCGATATTTGGCAGGTTGCTAATATCGGAAGTCCGGCTAGACTTTTTTCAAAATGCACATGGGCCACAGGCAAATCACTATGCTGGAATCGAGATTGCAAAACGGCATCGCAGCCGACCGCCTGCCCGCCGACGAGTTGGCCACTAATTTTGCCGACGTTCACCCACCCCTCGACCGCCATGAGGCGGCCGTCGCCGCAGATCGCTGCTATTTCTGCTACGACGCACCCTGCGTGACGGCCTGCCCGACGGAAATCGACATCCCCCTGTTCATCCGCCAAATCGCTGCCGACAACCAGCTGGGCGCGGCCAAGACCATCTTCGACCAGAACATCTTGGGCGGCATGTGCGCCCGCGTCTGTCCTACCGAAACGCTCTGCGAACAGGCCTGCGTGCGCGAAGCAGCAGAGGGCAAACCGGTCCGTATCGGCTTGCTGCAACGCTTCGCCACCGATGCGGCCATCGAAAACGACGTGCATTTCTACGAGCGCGCGCCCTCCACCGGCAAACGCATTGCGGTCGTCGGCGCCGGCCCCGCCGGTCTTGCCTGCGCGCACCGGCTTTCGATGCACGGGCATGACGTGGTTATCTTCGAGGCCCGTGCCAAACCCGGCGGCCTGAACGAATACGGCATCGCCACCTACAAGACGGTCGATGGTTTCGCGCAGGACGAGGTCGACTACATTCTCTCCATCGGCGGTATTGACGTGCGCTATGACCAACGGCTTGGCCGCGAGTTCACACTCGGCGAACTCCGCGGTGACTACGACGCCGTTTTCCTCGGCATGGGGCTTGGCGGCGTCAACGATCTCCGCATCGAAAACGAGCATCCGGCTGGCCTTGAAGACGCCGTCGATTTCATCGCCCGTCTTCGGCAGGCCGACGACAAGGCCGATGTACCAGTGGGTCGCAAGGTCGTCGTCATCGGCGGCGGCATGACCGCGGTGGACTGCGCGGTTCAGGCCAAGCTGCTCGGTGCCGAAGAGGTGACTATCGCCTATCGCCGCGGGCAGGAACACATGAACGCCTCCCGCTACGAGCAAGACCTCGCCGCCTCTCGCGGTGTCCGTATCCGCCACTGGGCCATGCCTGTCGATCTCAGATCCGAAGACGGCACCCTGACCGGCGTGGCGATGGAATACACACGCATCGGAGACACCCGGCTGGAAGGCACCGGCGAACGCTTCACCCTGGAGGCCGATCAGGTGTTCCGCGCCATCGGCCAAACCCTGCTGCCGGACGATCTCAACGGTGCCGCAAGCGACGGCGACCTGCAACTCACCGCAGGCCGCATCGCCACAATCGACGCTCACGGCACCACCCATATGACCGGCGTCTGGGCCGGTGGTGACTGCACCGCCGGGGGCGAAGACCTCACTGTCACCGCCGCAGCGCAAGGCCGCGATGCGGCGGAAGCCATCACCATCAGCCTGCAAGCGTAAAAGAGGACATCATCATGGCCGACATCCGCAACGACTTCGTGGGCATCAAATCGCCGAACCCGTTCTGGCTCGCCTCCGCGCCGCCGACCGATAAAGCCTACAATGTCGAACGCGCCTTCAAGGCCGGTTGGGGCGGTGTGGTGTGGAAGACGCTGGGCGAGGAAGGCCCGCCGGTCGTCAACGTCAACGGCCCCCGCTACGGCGCGATCTACGGCGGCGACCGACGCCTGCTCGGCCTCAACAACATCGAACTCATCACCGACCGGGATCTGCAGACCAATCTGCGCGAAATCAAGGAAGTGAAGGCCAAATGGCCCGACCGCGCCATGATCGTCTCCATCATGGTGCCCTGCGAGGAAGCCGCATGGAAGGCGATCCTGCCATTGGTGGAGGAAACCGGCGCTGACGGCATCGAGCTGAATTTCGGCTGCCCCCACGGCATGTCCGAACGGGGCATGGGAGCCGCCGTCGGTCAGGTGCCCGAATATATCGAGATGGTGACACGCTGGTGCAAGCAGACCACGCGGATGCCGGTCATCGTCAAACTCACCCCCAACATCACCGATGTGCGTCACCCCGCGCGGGCGGCAAAGGCCGGTGGCGCCGATGCGGTATCCCTCATCAACACGATCAACTCGATCGTCTCCGTCGATCTCGACGACTTTGCGCCTATGCCGACCATCGACGGCAAGGGCTCCCACGGTGGTTTCTGCGGTCCGGCGGTCAAGCCCATCGCGCTCAACATGGTGGCCGAAATCGCCCGCGACCCGGAAACGGCGGGCCTGCCCATTTCCGGAATTGGCGGCATCACGACCTGGCGGGATGCGGCGGAGTTCATGGCGCTCGGCGCGGGCAATGTGCAGGTGTGCACGGCGGCCATGACCTACGGCTTCAAGATCATCGACGAGATGACCGCAGGGCTGGCGTCATGGATGGACAAGAAGGGCCACGCGACTTTGGACGACGTGATCGGCCGCGCCACGCCGAACGTCACCGACTGGCAGTATCTCAACCTCAACTACATCACCAAGGCCCGCATCGATCAGGATCTGTGCATTTCCTGCGGCCGCTGCCACATCGCCTGCGAGGACACGTCCCATCAGGCGATCACCAGCATGGTGGACGGCCAGCGCCATTTCGAGGTGATCGAGGAGGAATGCGTCGGCTGCAACCTGTGCGTCAACGTCTGCCCCGTCGAGAACTGCATCGACATGGTGCAGCTGCCCGCCGGTGCCACGGACACGCGAACCAAGAAAGAGGTGAAGGACACCTATTTCAACTGGACCGAGCATCCCAACAACCCGTCCGTCTCCGACAGTGCGATTGCCGAAGGGGCCAATATGCTGGAACCGGCGGAATAGGTTACACCACCCGCTCCACAACAAACCGCTGCACATCGCCATCCAGCGCTTCCTGCACCACCAGCCGGTTGCCGCTCTCGTTGCAGAAGGCAGGTATGTCGATGCCCGCCAGAGGGTCGTCGGCCAGCACTTCCAGCCGTTGACCCAACTCCAGCCGCTTCAATCGCGCTCGCGTTTTCAGCGCGGGCAACGGGCAGCGCAGGCCACGCAGGTCGGCGGTTTCAGCAATATCATCCATGGCGGTCTTTCGCGCGGGCGGTTGTCGTGCTGTAACGGCGGGGATGCAAACTGCAAAGGGACCGGCCAATGACTAGCGTTTCAGAACCTCAAGACATCACCGAATTCTGGGCCGAAGCCGGAGCGAAAAAATGGTGGCAGAAAGACGACGCCTTCGACGCTGAAATCCGCACCCGCTTCGCCGATACACTGGACGCAGCACAAGCGGGCGACCTTGACCACTGGCAGAACACGCCGGACGGCACACTCGCCCTCATCCTCGTGCTCGACCAGTTCACCCGCAATCTCAACCGCGACAGCGCGGACGCCTATGCCAACGACAACAAGGCACTTACCGTCGCGAAAGCCGCCATCCAGCGCGGTGACGACCAGCGGATGCGCGACGACATCATGGTCTTCACCTACCTGCCGCTGATGCACAGCGAAAACATCGAAGACCAGCGCCGCTGTCTCGCCCACATGGAAGCGACCGGGCTGGAGGGAAACATCAAGGCGGCCCGCGAGCATCTCGACATCATCGAACGCTTTGGCCGCTTTCCCCATCGCAATGCGGTGCTGGGCCGCGAGACCACGCCGGAAGAGCAGACCTTCCTCGACGAAGGCGGCTTCAAGGGTTAATTTTCGCCCAACGCATAACGGCGCCTTAACCCTGCCGGAAGCGGTAAGCACCGCATCGGCAATTTCCAAGCAATCTTAAACGAATTGCGCCCAATCTCGCCAAACCCGCGCTAAGGCGCATTTGCCGTCGAGATCTATCGTGCCCATCGTGCCGTCCCAAATGGCTTCTCCCTTCGTGCCCACCTTCGTGCGGAACCGCTGGGGCACCCATGTCGACAAGGCGCTGGACGTTGCCGACGCCATCGTATCGGGGCGTGACGACAAAGCTGCCTCCCAGCGCATGGCGCTCGCTGCCTTTACCATCCGCATCGTGTCGGCCTTCATCGCTTATGTGAGCCAGGTGCTGATGGCCCGCTGGATGGGGCCGGACGAGTTCGGCATCTTCGTGTGGGTCTGGGTCATCGCCGTTATCGCCGGCACCCTGTCCTGCATCGGCTTCCCGTCATCCCTCGTGCGTTTCATCCCCCAGTATCGCTGGCGAACGACAACGCTTCCACCCGCGGCATGACGCTGACGGCCCGGCTGTTCGCCGTCGGCACCGCCACTGTCGTTGCCCTGATCGGCGCTGGTGCCACTTTGCTCTTTGCCGATAGTGGTTCCTCGATCTACGTCGTCCCCCTCATTCTCGGCATGTCCTGCCTGCCCATGCTGGCGCTGGCGGAAACGCAGGACGGCCTGTCGCGGTCTTTCGGATGGGTGGATTTTGCCCTTGCCCCCACCTTCATCATCCGCCCCTGCCTGATACTGGCGGCGATGGCCGCAGCTTTGGCGCTGGGCTTCGAGGCGAAAGCGCAGACGGCTCTCGATGGCGTCCATCATCGCCTGCTGGACCGTCAGCATAGGGCAGTTGCTGGTCATCAACCGCCGCATCGACAAGACGGTGCCGAAGGTAAAGCGCACGGTCACACCGATGGTATGGGTCGTGGTCGCCCTGCCGATCTTTTTGGTGGAAGGCTTCTTCTTCCTGCTCACCAATGTCGACATTCTGATCGCCGGCATGTTCCTGCCGCCTGCCGATGTCGCCGTCTACTACGCAGCGGTAAAGACGCTGGCGCTGGTGCACTTTCGTCTATTTTGCGGTCAAAGCGGGTGCTGCCCACCGCTATTCCCAATACCACAATGCGGGCGACCGGGCGCAGTATGAAGGTTTTGTACGCGAAACCGTGCGCTGGACCTTTTGGGGGTCGCTTATCATGAGCGGCGTCATGCTGGTGACCGGCAAGATGCTGCTGTCGCTGTTCGGGCCGGAATTCGCCGCAGGCTATCCACTGCTCTGCGTCCTCGTGTTCGGCATCATGATGCGCTCCACCGTCGGGCCGGCCGAAAGTGTGCTCACCATGTCCGGCCAGCAGAATATCTGCGCCCTCGTCTATGGCGTGACTTTGTGCGTGAACGTCGCGCTCAACTTCGCACTTATCCCGCAGTACGGACTGATGGGTGCTGCCATCGCCACGACCTGTGCGCTGATGTTCGAGACGGGAGCACTATACGCCGTCACCCTGCGCCGTCTCGGCCTGCGGATGTTCATCTTTTCCCGCGCGCCCGATGCGCACTCCAACCCGGCGGCGGTATAGACCATGGGTGTTTTCGAAGACGTCATCATGGGCGGCGGCGGGGCGGATGTTACCCGCAAGCGGGAACGGCGCAGTCGGGCGCGGGTGCCGAACCTTCGGGCGACCTCCACCGGCCTTTCCGCCAATCTGTGGGAGCTGGAGCTGGTACCGCCAATCGCATTGGCGCGGCTTGAAACCGATATCGCGGCATTGGCCGAACGGGCCGAGGAGCCGAACATTTTCTTCGACCCGCTCATCCTGCAAGCCGCATGGCCAAGGCTGAACGGGCTTGCTCGCCAAGCGCGGCTGCTGGATGGCATGCCTGTGGGAAACGATGGGCGACAAGCCACGGACATTACGGCTTTTTCTACCCATCGCCGTGCAGCAGACCGGCATTCTGCCGCAGAAAGTGCTGCAACCGCTGGCCAACGAATTCATGCCCATCGGCACACCGCTGGTCGACCCTGCAACGGCGGGTGAAGCGTGTGAAACGCTGCTGCAACTGCTTGGCGATCCGGCGCTGAAACTGCCGCGTATTCTCGACATGACGTGGATGCGCGGCGACGGTGCCGTCACCCATCATCTTGTAAACGCTGCCGAAACGATTGGGGCTGCCGAACGCCACCAGCCGCAAACACCAACGTGCGGTGCTGACGGCGGCCAATTCGCAAACCATTACCTCCATCCGCGATGTCGTCGGTAAAAAGACCGCCAAGGAATTCGCCCGCCTGAACCGCCGGTTGGAGGACGACGCGCCGGTCTCGTTTCACATCCATACCGAGCAGGAAGCGGTGCTGGATGCGTTCGAGGCCTTCGTCGGCCTGGAACTGGCCGGCTGGAAAGGGCGTCGTGCTACGGCCTTGTATAATCACAAGAAAATCACCGCTTTCTCCCGCGAAATTTCGGCTCGACTGGCGGTGGATGGTGCGTGCGAGATCGTGGAAATGCGCCACGGCGGCCGGATTATCGCCAGCCTCATCCTGTTCGGGCGGGGCGGCGACCGGGTGACGTGGAAAATCGCGTTCGCCGAAGACCTTCATAAGGCCTCGCCGGGCCAGCAGGTGATGATCGAGGCCACGCTGGCGCTGCTGAAACGCGAGCATTTTCAACGCGCTGACAGCCTTGCGGTGCGCGACCACCCGATGATCAACCGCCTGTGGCCCGACCGGTTGGCGATACAGGACGTGACGATCGCGCTGGACCGAGACGGTGGCCGCAAACTGGCCAAAACCATCGCTGCCAAGGAGCGGCAGGACCGGTGGCGGGCACTGGCCAAGCAGGCGATCGTTGCTCTCAGTTTGCGATAAGCAAACGGCTTTTTACTCCCACCAAACGGGCAAACTCAGCATGCCAAAGGGCGGAAAGCTGTGGAGAAAAGGCCGTTCACTTGAAGAATCAGCGGTCGAAACGCCATTCGCTCCAGTTAACCGCCGAACGCCCGTAATACCCAATTCCGGCCGGAAACCGGCTACAGATCGAGTCCGCCCTGCTGATCCGCGCCTGTTCCTTCTTCGCTTTCCTGAACGAAACGCTCTCATCCAGCCCGGGCAATTTCGGCATCTTGTAACTTTCCACCATCTCTCTGATCGTCATGATCTGGATGCGCGGCACACGCCCGAAATTATCCGTCTCTGCAAAACCGGCGCTGGCCGCTTCCGCGACCATTTTCTTGGTCGGCTCGTTCAGGGTGATGAAAATACCCGTCAGCGCCTTTTCCCGCTCGATGACGCTCTTCAACTTGTGGATCTGGTCGACCGTACTCCGCCGCCCTTCACCTCGATGATGGCGCGGCCATAATCCTGCTTGCCGGTCTTCGCGCTCTTGCCGAGTTTCAGCCGGGCAATCCCGTCGATCCCCCCATCGGCCCCCTGCCCCGTCTTGTAGGGCTGCGCGCCGGGAATGAGCGTGACGGCCCATTTCTCGAACTCGTTCTTGTCGCGCGAGGCCAGATCGCGCGCCGCTTCGAGAGATTTTGGCACGCCGTAAGTCTTGAAGTCGGCATCCTTGCCGAATGCGTCCGTCAGGCGGCGTTCGATCAGCGAAATGGCGAGATGGGTAATGTCGATGCCGATCCACTGCCGGTCCAGCTTCTGCGCCGCATGAACGGTCGTGCCGCACCCGCAGAACGGATCGAGGACGACATCGCCGGGGTTGGAGGAAGCGGCGATGATGCGTTCGAGGAGTGCGACGGGTTTTTGGGTGGGGTAGCCGAGGCGTTCTTTGCGGACTTAGGTTAGTGCAGTAACTCTGATGTCAGTAATCACGTCTGAAACAGCGAACATTCCTGGCAAGATCCTCCGGATACGCGTTTCAATCTTGGCATCCCACCTTCTTTAGCTGGCCAATGAATACGTCCCGCTTCGTCTAATTTGCTTCCAAGAGTTCGCTTTCGGGTGGGTTCTCATCTCCAAATGCTCGCCCCTTAGCGGTGACTATCCATGGTTCGCCATACAAGTCCTGTCTCGCCTTTACGCGTTCCATGATCCGTGATGTCCGACCGTTTCCAACGACGACCATCGTTATCATTCCATGTCAGAAAAGTGTTTCCCAGATAGTCGCTATCGTAGGCGGTAGATTTTTTGTTCCAAAAGAACTTCGACCTTTAGAATAGAATAGCAATAACGTCATGAACTGGCCCCCAACGCTTTGCGACGGGTGTGCGCTAGGTTCGTTTCCAGATCACTTCATTACGGAAAATTCTTCGCCCCAAACACCGCATCCAGCAATATCTTCAGATAATGGCTCGCGGTCGGGTCGCAGTGGAGATACAGGCTGCCGGTCGGTTTCAGAACGCGGTGCAGTTCGAGCAGCCGCACCGCCATCATGGCGAGATAGGCCATCATGTCGTTGTCGCCGAGAAACGCCGCGCATCGCTTCCAGCATCTTGGCCGCATCGTGGTTACCGGCCCGCTGATGACCTTCAAAACCTCCCAATAGGCTTCCTCGGACGTCTCGTTCCAGTGCCATGTATCGTCGAACGCCTCGATCTGCGCCGCGCTGTCGTCGCCCGTCGGCCCCTTGAACAGAACGTTGTAGGAGGCGTTGGAATTGAACGGCGGGTCGAGATAGACGAGATCGACGCTCTCATCGGCAATCTCGTTCCGCAAGATGCCGAGATTGTCGCCGTAATAGAGTTTGTTGGTCATATCGCGCACCACCTCCAGCACACAGGAGCCGGGCGCGAACAGTGCCCCGGCGCTCATGCGCCGCCCCGCCGGAGCGGAAACCGCGTCCAGCGGTTTCATCGCGCGAGGCCCGAAACAATCCAAACCGGGCCAAGCTGCCGAGTTTGGTGCCCCCCGCCGGAATCGAACCGGCACTTCTTGCGAAACGGGATTTTGAATCCCGCGCGTCTACCAATTCCGCCAGGGGGGCTGGTCCGGGTGGAGCGGCGCGACTATAGCGGGGCCATGGACAAGCGCAACAACACCCGACGATTTGAGTGACGATTTGGACGCCGATCTGGAAGCCGATCTGGAAACGGTCCGCGCACCCCGTCCGGCTGACGGGAGCGAGGGCGCCAATTCGCGGTACCACGGCCTTGCTCGACGATGTGCTGTCGCACCTTGGCCGCAACGGCACGGAGCGGATGCCCGCATCACCCTGTCCACGCTGCTGGAAGCCATGCAGGCCCGCGCCCACGGCGTGTTCCTGCTGCTCATGGCGCTGCCCTGCTGCCTGCCGTTCGTTTATATTCTGCCGCAGATCGTGGCGCTGCCGATGCTGTATCTGGCCGTCGCAACTGGCGCGCGGGCACACGCGCCTGGTGCTGCCGGGCAAGATGGGCCAGCGCGATTTCGGCATTGGCCTGCTGGCCGGCACGGTGGCGCGGGCGCGGCCGTGGTTGAAGCGGATCGAGTTCATCGCCGGCCCACGGCTGGCACGGTTGAGCGAGGGGGTCGGCCTGCGCATCGTGGGGGCGCTGCTCACCATTCCCTGCGCCTCCATTCTCGTGCCTCTTCCGCTGACCAACTCCGTCCCCGGCCTCGGCGTCGACGATCGCAGCGCTCGGCCTGATCGAGCGGGACGGGCTGCTGATCCTGCTCGGGCTGGCGATCGGTCTGGCATGGGTCGCGCTGCTGGTGATCGGCGGCCCGGCGCTGCTGTTCTTCCTGATCGATTACGTGAAAGCACTTGTGCCGCATGACTTTGACACCGACACGAACCGCATGGCTGGTCACGCTCGGCATGGCGCTGGTGCTGGGGTCCGCATGGGCGTTCGAGCTGTACGGCTATGCGCCCTGTGCCCTGTGTCTGGAACAGCGCAACCCGTATTATCTGGCCATCCCCATCCTGCTGGTCGGCGCGATTGCAGGCACGGTCGGTGCGCCTGCTTCCGTGCTGCGTGGCACACTGGCCATTGCGGCATTGGCGATGCTGGCGACGGCGTTGATCGGCGGCTACCATGCGGGCGTCGAATGGGGCTGGTTTGCAGCACCCGCCACCTGCGGCGCGGGCATTACGGGCGCGGCGGCCGATGCCGGTTCGCTGCTCGACAGCCTCGCCACCTCCACCCCGCCGAAATGCGACGATGCCGCCGGGCGGTTTCTCGGCCTGTCCTTTGCCGGCTGGAACGTGATTGCCGCCAGCGTGCTGGGCGCGATGGCCGGGTGGGCGGCGCTGACGGGCTTTGCCGGCAAACCAGCGGTTTGAAACCGCCGTTTTCCAAGCCTATCCAGCTGGGCGATCTGACCGGCGATAGCCCGTTCCAACATCTTCACCTTCATCTGGACGACGACGCAGCGGCACCAATCCGGCGTGTGCCTCACCGCCTTGCTCATTGCCGCCGTTTCCATCGCGCCGATCGAGTTGCAAAAACGCATCGTCAACGAGGCGCTGGAAGGGCAGGAACATCACGCTGCTGTTCACATTGGGCGGTATCTTCTCATTGCCATCATCGCCATGCAGGGGGCGAAATATCTGCTCGGTCTGTATCAGAACTGGATCGGCCAGAGCGTCATCTTCGCCGCCCGCCGCGACCTGTTCGCCGACCTGAACGGCACTGCAAATGCCGAGGGCAGCAAGCGGGCGGACGACGGCGATGGGGTTGAAAGCTCCGGCGGACAGTCCGTCGCCGTCATCCAGCAGGAAGTCGAACATGTCGGCCAGTTCACCGGGGCCGCACTGTCGGATCTGGTCGCCGATGGTGGCAAACTGCTGTTTGCCGCCGGCTACATGCTGTACACCGACTGGCGCATTGCCATCGTCGCGCTGGTCTTCTTCGCGCCACAGATCGTGCTCGTGCCGCTCCTGCAAAAGCGGCTGAATCATTACATCCGCGAGCGCACCGACCTGCTGCGCAACATGTCTGACGAGATCGACGAACGGGCGGACGAGGCGACGTTTCAGGACACGTCGCATGACGTGTTCGGCAACCGCGCGTCATCGGTTGCCATCAAGTTCCTGATGAAGGCGATGGTCAACTTCCTGAACGCGCTGGCCCCGCTCAGCGTGCTGGTGTTCGGCGGATATATCTACCTACAAGGCGGCACGGATATCGGCACGATACTCGCATTCGTGACCGCCTTCGAGCGCATGGCGGGGCCGTTGCGCGCACTGGTCAGCTATTACCGCGTCGCGTCCTTGCGCAACGAGCAATACCACAAGATCGTCAGTTGGGCGGCCTAGAGGGCAATCGGACTAGAGAACAGTCTCGAACGAGCCGAAAATCATGCGTTGGCCGTCGAACGGCATGTCCGCCTGCATCAGCGGGTCGGCCATCATCACTTGCCCACGCGGCATCGCAGGTCGCCTTATCGGGCCATATGATCCACGAGAACGCGATGGCCTCGCCCTCCTTGCGCTGCACGGCCATGGGGAAGGACGTGATGTCGCCATCCGGCACATCGTCTTCCCAGCAATCCTGCACGTCCGTCGCGCCGTGCTTTTTCGCCAAGCGCCGCGAAGTCCTGTCGCGTGTTCGATGAAGGCATCCTTTGCCGTCACCGGCACTGTGCAGACGGTTCCGTTCACATAGGCCATGCTGTTTCTCCCAGATCGCCAAGCCTTCAGGGTTCCAGCGGTGCGTCCCAGTACAGATAGTCCATCCAGCTTTCGTGCAGGAAGTTGGGCGGAAACCGGCGGCCCGCATTGTGCAGATCGTAGACGGTCGGCGCCCACGGCTTGCGGTTCAACTGCATGCCGGAATCCCGCAGGCTCTTGCCGCCCTTGCGCAGGTTGCAGGGCGAGCAGGCGGCGACGATGTTGTCCCACGTCGTCTGCCCGCCACGGGAGCGGGGTACGAGATGGTCGAACGTCAGGTCGCCCTCCTCCGTGCCGCAATACTGGCAGGTGAAGCCATCGCGCAGAAACACGTTGAAGCGGGTGAAGGCCGGGTGGCGCTGGGGCTTGATATATTCCTTCAGCGAAACCACCGACGGCAGCTTCATCTGGAAGGAGGGCGATGAGACGTGGGCATCGTATTCCGACACGATGTTCACCCGGTCGAGGAAGACAGCCTTGATGGCGTCCTGCCACGACCACAGCGACAGCGGGTAATAGGAGAGCGGGCGATAGTCGGCATTCAGCACCAGCGTGGGGTGGAGCTGCGGGTTCACCGCGATGGTCACGACTGCCAATGCCTCCCTGGCCTATCCATCTCGTGGTGCAATGTAAGACCAGCGCGACGGCTTTGTGAAGCCTACAACCCTGTGCTCGCACCCACAGGACGGCTCAGAACGGTGCAGCGACCCCACCCTTCAAAACCGCATAGCGGGCGTAGAGAAACCGCGTGGCCACACCGCGCAACGGTGCCCAGCGTTCGGCCAGTAGCCGCCGCCTGTCTTGCATCCGGTCTTTCCGGCAGCCCCAGCACGTCCTGCATGGCGTGTTGCACGGCGATGTCGCCTGCGGGAAAAGCGTCCTTCTGCCCAGCGCAAAACAGGCAGAAGATCGCTGCCGACCACGGGCCGATGCCCTTGAAGGCCGTCAGCGGCTCCATCGCCTCATCGGCGGGCAGCGCTGCGATGGCGCTCGAAATCCGGATCAGCCCGCGCCAGCCCGACGAGCGTCGCGTGTTTGGAGCGCGACAGACCAGCCTCCCGCGGCTCGTTCACCAGCGGCCAGATAGGTCGCGAAATCGAACGGATCGACAATCGCCAGCAACCGCCCGTGAATGGTCGGCTGCCGCTGCGCGCGATACCAGCTGGGAGACCACGATCTCCGCCATTCCCTCGAAATCCGGCGGGCGCAAACGCAGCTCCATTTCTGCCACTTCGATATTCCGCGAGCGCCGGATCGAGAGCCAGCAGATCGCGAACGGAGGCCCGCAAGGATGCCAGATCGGTGATGCGTGTTTCGCTAATTGGGTCCATGCCCCTAGTGTCGCGCGATGAACCGCACCGCGCCACCCGTTTTCCGCTTCGCGCCCTCCCCCAACGGCGCGCTGCATCTGGGCCATGCCTACAGCGCACTTCTGAACCGGAAGCTGGCGCGGGAAGTCCGGCGGCACGTTCCTGCTCCGCATCGAGGATATCGACACCACCCGCTGCACCCCCGCACTGGAGGCGGCGATGCTGGACGACCTGCGCTGGCTCGGTGTGGAATTGGGACGCAGAACCCCTGCGCCAGTCGGAGCGCTTTTCCACCTATCGCGCGGCGCTGGACCGGTTGATCGACGCCGGCCTCGCCTATCCCGCCTTCCTGTCCCGGCGCGCAATACGGACGCATGTTGCGCAGAACGAGGACTGGCCGAGAGACCCGGACGGTGTTCCGCACTATCCGGGCGACGAACGCCAGTGGACCACGGCACGTCGTGCGGAAGCCATGACAGCACCAGCCCAACCACACGTGGCGGCTCGATATGGCGCTGGCGCTTCAGGCCGCGCCCCGCCTCACGTGGCAGGAGCGGGACGAAGGCACCGTCACCGCCGATCCATCGGTACTCGGCGACGTGGTGCTGGCCCGCTCCGATACGCCCACCAGCTATCACCTGTCCGTCGTCGTGGACGATGCCGCCCAAGGCGTGACGGACGTGGTGCGGGGCCGCGACCTCTACCATGCCACCGGCGTTCACCGCCTGCTGCAACATCTGCTGGCGCTGCCGGAACCACGCTATCACCATCACGATCTGCTGCTCGACGATGCGGGGGCCAAACTGTCGAAATCCACCGGCAGCACAGGTCTGGCCGACCTGCGCGCGCAGGGTGTGACCGCCGGAGAGATCCGGCAACGACTGGGGTTCGATTAGGGTACGAAACCGCGCGCCCCGTGCAACCACGCCGCACCGTGTGCGGTGGTCGGGCGCTTGAATGGTCCGGCGCGATGGGCCACATCAGACCTGCGACAAGACAACGACCCCAAGGATTGGCATGACCGCTCAAATCATACTTCTCGTCGCCTGCGCCATCGTCGGTCTCATCCTGCTGCGCGGGCTGTGGAACATGATGCAGGGCGGGTCGGCCAACAAGTCCCAACAGCTGATGCGCCTGCGCGTCGGCGCTCAGGCCATTGCAGTGGCGCTGATGGTCATCTTCGTATGGTACACGCGTCAGGCTACCGGTTAGAACGAGCGACCGCCCAAATCCCGCCCGCCCCGCCCGAACCCCGCCCGAACCGGTTGTCGCGCCTCGCGGCTTTTCGAGAGGAAAGCCCTTCCCCCGTTTGCAGCCGCCTGCCATGAAGGCGCATACATCCGCTCCCGCAAGGCTTCAACGATGGTCATTCTCAACAAGATCTACACCAAGACCGGCGATGATGGCACGACGGCCCTGGGCTCCGGCGAACGCCGCCACAAATTCGACCTGCGGGTGGAAAGCTACGGCACGGTGGACGAGACCAATTCCGTCCTTGGGCTGGTGCGTCTGCACACGAAAGACATGGACCTTGCCATAACCTGGACGGCATGCTGTCGCGCATCCAGAACGACCTGTTCGACCTCGGTGCGGACCTTGCCACTCCGGATACCGGCGAAGATCTCGGCTACGAACCGCTGCGCATAATCGAATCCCAGGTCACGCGCATCGAACAGGATATCGATACGCTGAACAGGGATCTCGAAACCCTGCGCTCCTTCATCCTGCCCGGCGGCTCACCGGCCGCCGCCTTCCTCCACCAGGCCCGCACCGTGGCCCGGCGCGCCGAGCGGCTGATGGTCCATCTGGCCCAGACGCCGGACGAAAACGTCAACCCTTCCGGTCTGCGCTACATGAACCGCGTGTCCGATTTCCTCTTCGTCGCCGCCCGCCACGTCAACGAAGGCGGCACGGCCGATATTTTATGGGTGCCCGGGGAAAACAGATGAGCGAGTATCGGTAACAGGCCGTAGAGCGTGTTCATTCCCATCCATGACGGCAAGCCGGTGCAGCATGTGGCGTTTCAATACGTCACAGCGGGCATCATCGCGCTCAACGTGCTCGTCTATTTCGTGGTGAACGTGTTGGGCCTGTTTGGCGGCGTCGAGCCGATCACCCTATCGCTCGGCCACGTCCCCTCCGTCGCCAACGACATCCGCATCCTACCTGCCGGGCATGGAAATCGTGCCGGACGATTTTTACGGCGTAACGGCGCTGACCAGCGCCTTCATCCATGTGGATTTCTGGCATCTGGCGGGCAACATGCTGTTCATCTACGTCTTCGGCGACAACGTGGAAGACGCGATGGGCCATGCCCGCTACGCGCTGTTTTTCGTCGCCTGCGCCATCGCTGCATGCTGGCTGCATGTCGTCGCCTATCCCGACTCCGATTCTCCCCTCGTCGGCGCATCCGGCGCCGCGGCGGGCATCGTCGCCGCCTATCTGATGCTGCACCCGAAGATGAAGGTCTGGGTGCTGTTTCTCGGGCGTATTCCGCTGAAACTGCCAGCGCTGTATCTGCTCGGTGGCTGGGTGGCCTATCAGGTCTTCATGTTCGTTGCCGATCCCGACGGGGTGATTTCCTGGGCGGCCCATGTGGGCGGTATCGCAGCGGGTCTGGCCCTCGTTACTGTCTTGCGCCGCCCCGGCGTGCCGCTGTTCGACCGCGTCATCGTGCTGCCGGAGGCTGTCGACATCGAACCGGAACGCATCGAGCGCGCCCGCGCCCACGGCATTCCCGTTATCCGCCGCGAGACCGCAAAAGACATTTTGAACGATTGACGTAAACGTAACCCGACAATACGACGCAACGGGAATGGACCGTGGCGTGTTGTATATGTGCAAGACGCTTGGTTTCCGATACACATCGCACAAGCGCGTCATTTATCCAGAGGGTTGAGCCCATGAAGATCATCGTCCCCGTCAAACGGGTTGTGGACTACAACGTGAAAATCCGCGTCAAGGCGGACGGCTCCGGCGTCGACCTTGCCAACGTGAAGATGTCGATGAACCCGTTCGACGAAATCGCTGTCGAAGAGGCTTTGCGCCTGAAAGAAGCCGGCAAAGCCGAAGAAGTCATCGTCGTCTCCATCGGGCCGGAAAAGGCGCAGGAAACGCTCCGCACCGGCCTGGCCATGGGTGCCGACCGCGCCATTCTCGTCACCGTAGAAGATCTCGTCGAGCCGCTGGCGGTCGCCAAAATTCTCAAGGCCATCGTGGACGAAGAGCAGCCGCAGCTCGTCATCCTCGGCAAGCAGGCCATCGACGACGATGCCAACCAGACGGGCCAGATGCTGTCGGCCTTGCTCGGCTGGTCGCAGGCCACCTTCGCATCCAAGTTGGACATCGAGGGCGACAGCGCCAATGTCACCCGCGAGGTCGACGGCGGTTTGCAGACCATAAAGGTCACGATGCCCGCCATCATCACCACCGACCTGCGCCTCAACGAGCCGCGCTACGCCTCACTGCCGAACATCATGAAGGCCAAGAAAAAGCCGATGGACGTAAAATCGGCGGCCGACTACGGCGTCGATACGACCCACCGGCTGTCGGTCGTCAAGACCGTGGAGCCACCGAAACGTGCCGGTGGTATCATCGTCAAGGATGTGGCCGACCTCGTTGGCAAGTTGAAGAACGAAGCCGGTGTATTGAACTAAGGAACCATGACCATGACCACACTTCTCATCGCCGAACATGACAACGAAACCCTGTCGGAACAGACCAACAAGGCACTGACCGCCGCCCTGAAACTGGGCAGCGATGTCTGCGTTCTCGTCGCCGGCAAGGGCTGCGCCGCCGTCGCCGACGCCGCTGCCAAGCTGGATGGCGTGTCCAAGGTGCATCTGGCTGAAGCCGACCATCTGGAAAACCGGCTGGCCGAGCCGATGGCCGCTCTGATCGTGTCGCTGGCCGACCATCACGACGCTTTCGTCGCGCCTGCCACCACCGACGGCAAGAACATCATGCCCCGCGTGGCAGCCCTGCTGGACGTGATGCAGGTGTCCGATGTGACGGACGTGATCGATGGCGAAACCTTCGAGCGCCCGATCTATGCCGGCAACGCCATTCAGACCGTCAAATCGTCTGACGCGAAAAAGGTTCTGACCGTCCGGACCGCCGGTTTCGCGGCAGCTGGTGAAGGTGGCTCTGCCGAAGTGACATCCGTTGACGTGCCCGCCGGTCCCGGCCTTTCCGAGTTCGTTTCCGCAGCTTTGTCCGACAGTGACCGTCCCGAACTGACATCGGCCAAGATCATCATTTCCGGCGGCCGTGCGCTCGGTTCGGAAGAAAAATTCAACGAAATGATCATCCCCGTCGCAGATAAACTGGGTGCCGCCATTGGTGCGTCCCGTGCCGCTGTCGATGCGGGCTATGCGCCCAACGACTGGCAGGTCGGGCAGACCGGCAAGGTCGTCGCGCCGGAACTTTATATCGCAGCCGGCATTTCCGGTGCCATCCAGCATCTCGCTGGCATGAAGGACTCGAAAGTCATCGTTGCCATCAACAAGGACGAGGAAGCACCGATCTTCCAGGTCGCCGATTACGGCCTCGTTGGTGATCTGTTCGAAATTCTGCCCGAACTGGAAAGCGCGCTGTAGAGCGAATGCGGGGCAGCGCAAACGCATGAAAACAATCGGCATCATCGGCGCGGGCCAGATGGGTGCGGGCATTGCCCATGTGTCTGCGCTGGCGGGATACGATGTCCGTATCAACGACATCGAGGCCGATGCCATCAGCCAGGGTATCGACGGGATCGGTGCCAACATGGAACGGCAGGTCGCCAAAGAACGGATTACGCCCGATGCCATGACGACGGCGATGGGACGCATCGTCTCCGCGCCAAGGATGGCTGACCTGTCCGACTGCGACATGGTCATCGAGGCCGCGACCGAAAACGAGGACGTGAAGAAAACGATCTTCAAGGCGTTGCAACCGGTGCTGAAAGATAGCGCCATTCTCGCCACCAACACGTCCTCTATTTCCATCACTCGCCTCGCTGCCGTCACCGACCGCCCCGAACAGTTCATCGGTATCCACTTCATGAACCCAGTGCCGGTGATGCAACTGGTCGAACTCGTGCGCGGCATCGCGACCGATGAGGATACGTTCCAGTCCGCCCTCGCCTACACGGCGCGATTGGACAAGGAGACCACGGTTTCCGAAGATTTTCCCGCCTTCATCGTCAACCGCGTGCTGATCCCCATGATCAACGAGGCGATCTACATTCTCTATGAGGGTGTCGGCGACGTGGAGGGCATCGACAAGGCCATGCGGCTTGGGGCGAACCACCCGATGGGGCCGCTGCAACTGGCCGATTTCATAGGCCTCGATACCTGCCTGTCGATTATGCAGGTGCTGCACGACGGGCTGGCCGATACGAAATACCGCCCCTGCCCGCTGTTGGTAAAATATGTCGAAGCCGGATGGCTGGGCCGTAAATCCGGCAAGGGCTTTTACGACTATCGCGGCAACACGCCGGTTCCATCCCGGAAATAGTCCACACGGTGGCGTGATAGAACTTTTTGGCAAGTGATTGCGTTCATTCCACAATCACATCTTCCGAGCCACCGCCATGAACCGCTTGCTTGCCTTGCCCCTCGCCACCTGCATCGCCACATCGATGCTTTCCACATCCGTTTATGCGCTGACCAACGACAAAACCTGTGCCCGCGTGCAGCAGGAATTCGCGCAAACCGGCCGTGTTACGACCCGTAGCCGTTCCGGCGCTACTCTCCCGATCTATGGCGGTGTGCCCTATGCGGTCAGGAAGATCGTGAAATGCGGACCAAACCAAACCGCTCACCGGACATTCGTCATCACGTCCGACAAGCGACGCTGCCCCATTTCCCAGCGCTGCGTCTAGCGGCTTATTGGGCGATCGCAGCCCGCATAAGCCGTTTGGCATCCTCCCCTGCCCATTCCGCCGGACCGTTGAGCCAGCCGAGGACGCACCCGTTCCCATCCGCCAACACGGTGGCGGGTAGTCCGAACGCAATGCCCGCTTTCTTGAGTGTGTCGAGCGTGGCGATGTCGCCATCGTGGTAGAATGGCAGGTCTGTCAGGCCGATTTCAGCGTAAAACGCCTTCGGCTTCTCGTCCGACCCAAGATCGACGCTCACCGGAACGACCTGAAAGTCCTCGCCGCCCAGTTCGGCTTGCAGGGCGTCGAGATAGGGCATTTCCACCCGGCACGGCACGCACCATGTCGCCCACAAATTGAACAGCACCGTCTTGCCTGAAAACGCATCGAACGTCACCGGCGCGCCATCGGCATCGGCAAAAGTCAGCGGTGTCAGGCTGGCAGGCCTATCGGCGATCTGAAACGCCGCCACTTCGCCGCCGATCGAGGCGTCCAGCGCCGTGCGGGTGGCATCGTCCATCGTGCAGGCGCTTGCTTCTTGCGTGTTGCCACCATCCTGCATGGCATATACGCCCCAAGCCACAAGACCGACGACGATAGCGCATGCCACCACGACCATAGTAATCCGCCTGTTCATCGCCAGATACCCGTTTCTCGAATTGCCCGAACCATAAGCTCATGACAGACCAACGCAAAGACACCCCCGATCAAAACGACGACAGGATCGGCGTCTATCTGCCCAGCACAGGCATCGGCGAGAACACCGAGCCGACCGGGCTGGAAAAGGAACAGCCAGTCACATCCAACGCCATGTGGGGCGGGCGTTTCGAGGGTGGGCCGGATGCGGTTATGGAGGCGATCAATGCCTCCATCGATTTCGACCGCCGCTTCTGGCGTCAAGATATCGCAGGCTCCCGCGCCCATGCCGCCATGCTGGCAGCCCAAGGAATCATCACAGCCGAGGATGCAGGCGAGATCGACGGCGGGCTGACGCAGATCGCAAGCGAAATCGAAGCGGGCACGTTCGTGTTTTCCCGCGCGCTGGAAGACATCCACATGAATGTGGAGGCGCGGCTGGCCGAACTCATCGGCCCTGCCGCCGGTCGTCTGCACACGGCCCGCTCCCGAAACGATCAGGTCGCGCTGGATTTCCGCCTTTGGGTGCGGGATGCGACCGACAGTTCCATCGCCGCGATTACAGACCTTATTCGTGCATTGCTCGACAAGGCCGACACCCATGCGGCCACCGTCATGCCCGGCTTCACCCACTTGCAAACGGCGCAACCCGTCACCTTCGGCCACCATTGCCTCGCCTATGTAGAGATGCTTGCCCGTGACCGCAGCCGCCTTTCGGATGCTCGCGCCCGGATGAACGAAAACCCGCTCGGCGTCGCCGCTTTGGCAGGCACCGGCTTTCCCATCGACCGCGAGATGACGGCGCAGGCGCTCGGTTTCGACCGCCCCACCCGCAACTCCCTCGACACCGTGTCCGACCGTGATTTCGCGCTGGAATTTCTCGCCGCCGCCGCCATTTGCGGCACGCATCTATCTCGGCTGGCGGAAGAGATTGTCATCTGGTCGACGCCGCAATTCGGCTTCGTGCAACTGTCCGACAAGTTCTCCACCGGTTCCTCCATCATGCCGCAGAAGAAGAACCCGGACGCAGCCGAGCTGGTGCGCGGCAAGGTTGGCCGCACCAATGGCGCGTTGATCGGGTTGCTGACGGTGATGAAGGGCTTGCCGCTCAGCTATTCCAAGGACATGCAGGAGGACAAGGAAGGCGTGTTCGACGCCTCTGAGACCCTATCGCTCTGCCTGGCCGCGATGACTGGGATGGTCGCCGACATGGCGGTCAACGAAGCCAACATGCGCGCCGCCGCCGGCACCGGCTATTCCACCGCCACCGACCTGGCCGATTGGCTTGTGCGCGAAGCCAACCTCCCCTTCCGCGACGCCCACCACGCCACCGGCCGCGCCGTGCATCTGGCCGAAGAGCGCGGGGTGGATTTGGCCGACCTGCCGCTGGCGGATTTGCAGGAAATCAATCCGGCGATCACCGAAAACGTCTTCGACGTGCTGACGGTGGACGCCTCCGTCGCCAGCCGCACAAGCTTCGGTGGTACAGCGCCGGACAATGTGCGCGCGCAGGTGGCGTGGTGGCGGGAGCGGCTTGGCGACTAGGGGCCACTGCGCCACAAAAACCGCAGGGGGCGCGCGGTCGCCTCGTGAGGCGTAAGCTGCAGTCACCGCATCCTGAAAACCCGTTTCAGCGCCACGGATGCGCGCGACAAGGATGCCGCCATGCCTTCCCCCACCGAAATAACGCCCGCCCAACTCGCCCGCCTCGTCGGCACACCGGACGCGCCGGTTCTCGTCGACGTATGCGTCGATGACGCTTCGCTTCGACCAACGGCTGATCCCCACCGCCTCGCCACCCGTTCGACCTTGCCGCTCTTGTTCCCCGCCTTGCCTGACGGAAGGCCGTCATCTGCTGTCACAAGGGTTTGAAGCTTGGACAGCGCCGCTGGTTACGCACCGAGGGCATCGACGCCCAGTCGCTGGAACGTGGCAAGGTGGCGTGGGACGCAGGTAGGTTTCAATCGTCAAAGCCGACGCCATTCCGCCCCGCGACAGTGCTGGCCGCACTGTATCGGTCAACGCCATCGGCCCAAGATCGACCGCATTGCTTGCCCATGGCTATCCGCCGTTCCGACGATCCCGACGCCCGCTTCCTGTTCGTCGCGCCTGATCAGGTGATGAACGTCGCCGACCGGTTCAGTGCAACGCCGTTCGACGTGCCAGATGTCGCACTCACCCATGAGGGCGACGCCTGCACATTCGACACGATGCTGGCCGCCTTCGGTCTCGACAGCGAACCGCTGCGCCACCTTGCCACCATCGTGCGCGCAGCGGATACGGACCGGCACGACCTCGCACCGGAAGCCGCCGGCCTGCTGGCCGCGTCGCTAGGGCTGTCACGAATGTTTCGTGATGACTTGAAAAAGCTCGACGCGGCCATGGTGCTTTACGACGCCTTCTACCGCTGGGCACGGGATGCGCGCGATGAAAAGCACGACTGGGACAGCCACCCCACACTGATCAAACCATGACCAACCCCCTCCCCAACACCGTCCGTGAAACCCTGCCTGCATTCGCCCGCATCGGCCTGCTGTCCTTCGGCGGACCGGCGGCGCAGATTGCGCTCATGCACAAGGTGCTGGTGGAAGAGCGCAGCTGGCTGAGCGAAAAGCAGTTTCTCGGCGCGCTCTCCTTCTGCATGCTGTTGCCGGGGCCGGAGGCAATGCAACTGGCCACCTATTCCGGCTGGCGATTGCACGGGGTGCGGGGCGGGCTGCTGGCGGGCGGATTGTTCGTGCTGCCGGGTGCCATCGTCATGCTGGCACTGGCGCACGATCTATGCGCTCTACGGCTCGGTGCCGTTCATCGCAGCGCTATTCCTCGGCGTGAAAGCCGCCGTGCTGGTCATTGTCATCGAAGCGCTTCTGCGGGTGGCGAAAAAAGCGCTGCACGGTCCGATGGCGTGGGCGCTGGCGGGCGCGTCCTTCGTGGCGCTATTCTTCCTCGCCATCCCCTACCCGCTGATCGTCATCGCAGCCGCCGCCGTGGGCACGGTCGCCTTCGCCAGCGCGCAGGATGCCGCCCCGCCGGTTTCCGTGCGGTGGACGACAACACTCACCACCGCCGCAACCTGGCTGGCGGTGTGGCTGGTGCCGGTCGCCATTCTCGATCTGGCGGCGGGCACGACAATCCTGCCCGATATCGCCGCCTTCTTCTCCCGCCTCGCCGTCGTCACCTTCGGCGGTGCCTATGCCGTGCTGGCCTATATGGCGCAGGATGTGGTGGCCCAGAAGGGCTGGCTGTCGGCGGGTGAGATGATGGACGGGCTTGGGCTGGCGGAAACGACGCCGGGCCCGCTCATCCTCGTCACCCAGTTCGTCGGTCATCTGGCGGCCTACCGCGAAGGTGGCTTCCTGATGGGGCTGGCCGGTGCGGGCGTGACGCTGTGGGTCACGTTCATTCCCTGCTTCGCGTGGATTTTCACCGGTGCGCCCTACATCGAATGGATCGCCGCCCAGCCCCGGCTGGCCGGAGCGCTGAAAGGCATCACTGCCGCCGTGGTAGGCGTCATCCTCAACCTGTCGATCTGGTTTGCGCTTCACGTGCTGTTTGCAACCGTGGAACGGACGCAATCCGGCCCGTTCACGCTCTGGATACCGGATGCAGCGACCCTCGACTGGCGTGTGTCGGTGTTGGCGGTTCTATCCGGTATCCTACTGCTTGGTTTTCATCTTGGGCTGGCGACGGTTCTGGCCGTCGCGGCGCTGGGTGGGCTGGCTCTTTCGTGGCTGTGAACGGCTTTCCCCCATCGTCAAACGTGCTATCAAAGCGGCCATGAAGACCATCATGCTCCTTATCGTCGTTCTTACCACAACTGCGTGCGGTCGTGCCGGTGCGCCCTATACGCCGTCGGAAGGTGCGCGCATCGACGCAAAGGAACAGGGCTTGCCCATGCCCGAAGCTCAGGTCCGCAACGCCAATAATCCCGAAAAGCGCTTCATCCTCGACGGCTTGCTTGAATAGCGCGCCCCGACTGCCAAGCCAGACCGCCAAGCCGGACACACCTGCCATGAACCATTTCGAATACCGAGCAGGCATGCTGCATGCCGAAGATGTGCCTCTGGCTACGATCGCAGCCGAGGTCGGCACGCCGTTCTACTGCTATTCCCGCGCTACGCTGGAACGCCATTACACGGTCTTCGCCAAGGCGTTCGACACCATTCCCTCACTCGTCTGCTACGCCATGAAGGCCAATTCCAATCAGGCCGTGCTCACCCTGCTCGCCAATCTGGGCTGCGGGGCGGACGTGGTATCCGGTGGCGAATTGAAGCGCGCCCGCGCCGCGGGTATTCCCGCCGACCGCATCATGTTTTCCGGTGTCGGCAAGACGGCTGCCGAGATGGACATCGCACTGGCTGAGGACATTCTGTGCTTCAACATCGAAAGCGAACCGGAACTGGCGCTGTTGGCCGAACGGGCGCAGGCCGCTGGTCGCACCGCCCGCGTGTCCTTCCGCATCAACCCGGATGTAGACGCAAAAACCCACGCGAAAATTTCCACCGGCAAGAAGGCCGACAAGTTCGGCATTCCCTTCGAACAGGCAGCGCGTGTCTATGCTGCCGCCGCTGCGCTGGACGGCATCGAAGTCACCGGCATCGACATGCACATCGGCTCGCAGATCGTCGATCTCGAACCCTTCGATCTGGCCTTCGCCAAACTTGCCGATCTGGTGCGCGCGCTCCGAGAAGATGGCCACACGATAGACCACGTTGATGTGGGCGGCGGGCTCGGCATTCCATACAAGGACGACAACAACCCGCCACCGGACCCGGACGCCTATGCGGCCATCGTCCACCGCCATGTGGACGATCTCGACGCCAAGGTGATCTTCGAGCCGGGCCGGCTGATCGCTGGCAATGCGGGCGTGTTCGTGACCGAAGTTCTGTATGTGAAGGAAGGCGACGACCGCATGTTCGTCATCGTCGATGGCGCCATGAACGACCTCATCCGCCCCACGCTCTACGACGCCTGGCATGAGGTGCGCCCGGTGGACGCCAACCGCGCCCACACCGCCCGCATCACCGCCGATATCGTCGGGCCGGTCTGCGAATCGGGCGATTATTTTGCCAAGGAACGCGAGATGGCCAAGCCCCGGCAGGGCGACCTGTTGGCGCTTGGGTCCGCAGGGGCATACGGCGCGGTGCAGGCGGGCACTTACAACACCCGCCCGCTCGTGCCGGAGGTGCTGGTGGACGGTGACCGTTTCCACATCATTCGCCCCCGTATGGAAGTCGAGGCATTGATTGCCATGGACTCCGTGCCGGACTGGATCTGACGCATTTCGCCTGCGACGCTCACAACTACGAGAGCGTCTCGCCATCGCCGTTTTTGCTGCTAGACTTGGCGCATGACAGACCGTGCGCCCGCTTCCAGTCTCGCCTCCGCCCGCCGTTCGGCGCGGGCGGCCTTGGCTTGGGAGCGGTTATGGCCTGCGCTTCTGCCGCTGCTCGGCGTAGTGGCCGTATTCCTGTCGCTCTCTTGGCTCGGGCTATGGCCGTTATTTTCGGAGACAGCCCGTTGGGTAACGCTCGGCGTGCTGGCAGTCGGCGCATTGGCCGCGCTCATTCCACTCGGTCGCATCACCTGGCCGTCGAGCGAGGATGTCGACCGTCGCATCGAGCGCCATTCGGCGCTTGGCCATCGCCCTGTAACAGCGCAGACCGATACGCTGTCGTCCACCGCCCCCGACGACCCGTTCGCCGCTGCACTGTGGCGCGAACACAAGGCGCGAATGGCTGACAATCTGGGCCAGTTGTCCGCCGGTATGCCGCAACCGGATGTGGCGCGGCGCGACCCGTTCGGCCTGCGCGCTCTGGTCGTGCTGGTGCTGTTCATCGCAGCCGTGGCTGGATACGGCCAGTATGGCGACCGGATCGGGGACGCCTTCCGCAACCACACCATCGCAGAGGCCGTAGCCGGTGGTCGCATCGATGCGTGGGTCACGCCTCCCGCCTACACCAACCGCCCGCCGGTCTATCTCGATCTCGCCAGCGCACAAGAGACCGGAACGCCGATCACCAACCGTGTTCCTGAAGGCAGCGTTCTGGTGGTGCGGGCGCTCGATGTCGATGCACCAGCGCTGGTGCGCGATGAAGAAGGACTGGCGCGCGAAATCGCCCCGCAGGAAGGGGCTGTGCCAACCTTCGAGACCATTCCCGAAGCAGGCCGCGCTCTGACCCTGCGTTCCGGCACCAGCGATATCGCCACGTTTGCCTTCGACATCATTCCCGACGACGCCCCCGCGATCACATTCGTGGAAACGCCGCGAGGATCGAGCCGGGGTGCGTTGGAGTTCTCCTATTCAGTTGCCGACGATTACGGCGTGGTGTCCGCAGAGGCGACGATCAGTCGCTGGAAGCCCCCGCCGAAACCGCTATTCCGCTGGTCGAAGCGCCGGACATTCCCCTGCCCCTGCCCCGCCGTCGGGCAAAAGAGGGTGAGTCCAAAACCAGCCGAGATCTGACCGCCCATGCCTGGGCCGGTGGACGTGTGGCGATGACGCTGACCGCCTCCGACGATGCCGGACAGACCGGTAATAGCGAAGCGGTAGAGTTCATCCTGCCCGAGCGCGTGTTCACCCAGCCCCTGGCCCGCGCGATCGTGTTCGAACGCCGCCGTTTGGCGCAGGACATGAATGCCCGTCGCTCCGTGGCCGATATGCTGGACATCATCACGAGCACCAGCCCTGAGAAGCTCATCCCCGACAAGGCGCATTACATGGCCCTGCGGGTGATCTACCGCATGGTGTCCCGCAACACGACGAAGGAGCCGCTGCGCGAAGCGCTCGACCTCATGTGGACCACGGCGCTCGCCATCGAGGACGGCGATCTCTCCGCTGCCGAACAGCGCTTGCGGGACGCGCAGGAACGCCTGTCCGACGCGCTGGAGGACGGCGCGACGGACGAGGAAATCGACGAATTGATGGCCGAACTGCGCGAGGCCATGGACGAGTTCATGCGCGAACTGGCCGACCAGATGGCCCGCCAATCTGAAAACCAGCAGGCAATGCAAGACCCCAATTCGCAGCTTCTGCGCCAGCAGGATCTGAACGAGATGATGCAGCGCATCGAGGATCTCGCCAAATCCGGCTCCCGCGACGCTGCGCGCGACCTGCTGCAACAGATGCAGCGTATGATGAACAACCTGCAGACCGCCCAGCCGCAAAACCAGCAGCAACAGCAGAACCCCATGACCGAGCAGATGAACAAGCTCGGGGAGATGATGCGCCAGCAGCAGCAGTTGATGGACCAGACGTTCGACATGCAACGCCAGCAGCAACAGCAGCAGGGCCAGCAACAGCAGGGTGAACAGCAGCAAGGCGAACAGGACCAGCAGTCTGGTGAGAGCGGCCAGCAGCCGGGCCAAAAGCCAATGACGGCGGAGGAGTTCGCCGAGGCCATGCGCCAGTTGCAGGAACAGCAGGGCCAGCTTCAACAGCAGATGCAGCAGATGCAAGAGGCCATGCGCGGCATGGGCATGGAGCCGGGTGAAGGTCTTGGCGAGGCCGGTGAAGCCATGGGCGGCGCCGAACAGCAGTTGGGCCAGGGCAATACGGGCGAAGCCACTGCCGAACAGGGCCGCGCCTTGCAAGCCATGCGCCAGGGTGCCCAGCAGATGATGCAACAGATGCAGCAGCAGGGCCAGGGTCAGGCCAGCGGGCAGGCCGGCCCAAATGAGCAGGGTCAGAATCCGCAAGGCTCACGCGATGGGCGCGACCCGCTTGGGCGACAATCCCGTTCCGATGGCCCTCAGATGGGCGACGATGTGCAGGTGCCAGGCGAGATCGACGCGCAGCGTGCCCGCGAAATTCTCGACGCCATCCGCAAACGCCTCGGGGAAACGACGCGCCCGCAGCTGGAACTCGACTATCTCGACCGCCTGCTGCCGACGCGATAGCAGCGCAAAGCTCCGCCCGCACCGCGAATACTTGGCCATCAGTCCGTCGATGGCGGGATGCATTGTGGTGAACGCCAGCGCGTAGGCAGCCTGCCACTTCTCGGGCCGTGTCTGTTCCAGCGATATCTGCGCCCGCGCTGGTGTCATCTGCACATCCTGCACATCGGTGATCGAGCGGAACCTTGCCTCGTATTCGCGCTGCGTGCCCGTCACCGTGCGTTCCACAGCAGCGATCTGGCGTTTTAAGATAGCGACCCGATGGTGCGCCGAAGGATAGGCCGTCCATAGCCGTCGCACCTCCTGCGTCAGCATCTGCGCATTGTCCTGCGCGGCATATCCGCCTGCAAAGCATCGTGGCGGGCAGCGGCGATGGAGGGCATGGCCTTGAAATCCACCAGCGGCACGGTCA
This sequence comes from uncultured Alphaproteobacteria bacterium, assembly GCA_963711195.1. Classification (GTDB taxonomy): domain Bacteria; phylum Pseudomonadota; class Alphaproteobacteria; order Rhizobiales; family Rhizobiaceae; genus Pseudahrensia. The sequence goes on along the minus strand of CAVQDK010000007.1, from coordinate 50,961 downwards.
ACCGCGCTTCAAACGTCCAACCACTGCCCGACTCGGCATCGGCATCGGCGATGGTGATGGCAGCACCGCTGGCCTCGCCGGCATCGAACCTGCGACGTGCAATTGCGGCGATGCGCCCCCCCGCTATACATTGGCAGCAAGTGTCGCTTCCGACCGTGTGGTCGAGGCGCAGGTTGAATGGGCTGAGATGGCCACCATGGATGCGCGGTGTTCAGCAACGAGATTGCCGTAATTTGCAACCGCTGCCCGTGTGCGCGCAGTCTTGTAGCCATTCAACAACGCGCCGCTGGCGAAAACAGGCATGGAAACGTCTGCGCTCACCTAAGATGTACCGTAGCGCACATCGCTGCATCCCAAGGCACTATCGTAAGCTGTGCCGGTGCCATGGTCCAAACCGGCGGTAAGCTTGGGCAGAATGGTACCGAATGCCGCACGCCTGCGAACGTTCGCTCGCTTTGCCACGGGACAGGGCTGCACGCACGGCATAGGAACCGGGCTTTCGCTCGTCCAAGTCAAACCACCTGCACTGCCTGACAACAGTGTCGTAAAGCTCAGGGTCGACAAATAGCGCCGGGTCTTCCTGGCTGCGGTATTATGGTGGTCACCTGCATCAGTTTGGCCTCACCGCATGAGAGGAGAGATGTGCATCGTCCGGTTCGTCCACCAAAGGCGCCGCTTTCAGACGCTCCAGGTCGCGTTGCAACTGTGCAATCCGGGCCTCGATCTCAAGGAATTTCAGGCGGGCTTTGTTCAGTCGATTGCGCGCCAGAGGTTCTATGCGGTCCAGCGCGTTCTGCACCCTGTCGAGCAGCGCGATCTGCACATTCAGACGGGCTTTCAGAGAAGCTTCTTGTACGGCGAAACCCGATTAAAAATCAGGGGCCGGGAATGGGCGCACGACCCGGAATACCTGCAGCGTCCACACCGTCCGGCGCGATCGCTCCGCGCAGGCCAATGGACAGGACGTCGATCGTATGTTGCGCCGGTCGGGGCTTGATGGAAGCTGTTGTGAGCGTGCGGTCGATACGCCCAGCCAGCTGTTTAGACGATCGAGGCCCGACTGGTTGGAAATCCAGACCATCGGCCCGCCGTTCGGCAGTGTCGACTGCCCTGTCACCGCCAAACGAAACCGGCTTCGGTGCCTCATAGACAAGGCTCCACACAGGGATCGCCACCGCAGAACAGCCGAGAATACCCAGCCATAACAGCAGGGCATTGCGAGCAGCCCTCGGGACCGGCTCGGAAAACGGCTCGGCAACAGGCGAAGCCTGCCGTTTGGATTGGCGGATCGTTTCGTTCACTGCACCACTACGCAAAACAAAAGGTGGTCACGCACACCGTACCCCGGATGGTGAATCAATAGTTTCACGAGACTTGATCGTTTGCTGCCGGTTAACCGTGCGCAGTGTGGAACATAGGAAGGCCTAGGTCGTTGTTCCACAAATATTGGCATTTTCCATCAGGACGATTTTCCATGCTCAAACCATTTTCCACCCGCAAGTGGGCTCTCGCGTCCGCCATTGTGCTGTCCGGGCTCACCACCACTGCCACCGCCAAGGAAGTGGGTGAAGTCGATGTCGACTGGCTCGGCAACGATGTGATCATCGAAGCTATCGCCGACCCGAAAGTATCCGGCGTAACATGTCATGTGGCCTATTTCGAACGCGGTCTGATCGACAGGCTACAGAAGGGCGACTGGTTTCAGGACCCGTCCAACTCCTCGCTGGCCTGCCGTCAGACTGGCCCAATTGTGGTTGGTGATATCGAGACCGATGAGGGCGGCGAGAAGGTCTTTTCCCAGCGCCAGTCGCTCATCTGGAAATCCGTTCGCGTTACCCGCGTTTACGACGCGACAACTGAGACACTGATCTACCTCGCTCATGCCGACCAGGTGCAGGACGGGTCCGCCAAGATGTCCGATTTCCACGGTTCCCCTTTACGGGCAGGACGTCACGTGGACCGAAGGCAAACCGTCCGACTAGCAATCGTCTTGCAATTCGCCGCACGATTGTGTGGATTGCATGCAGTTCAATATCGAACGCCAAACAGGAGATATGCCCATGCGCTTTGCGCTCAAACTTGCAGCCGCCGGCTTCGCCGCGGTTCTCGCCTCAACTCTGGCAACCGGCACAGCTTATGCCGATGACATCCGGATCGGTACGGAAGGTGCCTACCCGCCGTTCAACTTCACCGATACCAATGGTGAGCTTCAAGGTTTCGACATCGACATCGCCAAGGCGCTTTGCGCTGAGATGAAAGCCGAATGCACCTTCGTGGCACAGGATTGGGACGGCATCATTCCCGCTCTGCAGGCCAACAAGTACGACGCCATCATCGCGTCGATGTCGATCACGCCCGAGCGTCTGGAACAGGTGGATTTCTCCAAGAAATACTATTCCACACCGCCCGCGCTCATCGCACCGGCGGATACGGATCTGACGGAAACCACCGTCGAGGCGCTGGCTGGCAAGACCATTGGCGCACAGTCTTCGACGACTCACGCGACGTTTCTGGAAGACACCTATACGGATTCCACCGTTCGCCTTTATCCAACGCAGGATGAAGCCAATGCAGACCTTGCAGCCGGTCGTCTCGACGCCGTTGCAGCCGACTCCGTCGTTCTTGGCGAATATCTGAAAACCGAAGCCGGATCGTCGTCCAAGATGGTTGGCATGATGGAAAACGATCCGAAGTATTTCGGTGAAGGTGCAGGCATTGCCGTGCGTAAGGGCGAAACCGAACTCGCCGACCGCTTTTCGGCAGCCATTGACGCAATCCGTGCCAACGGCGAATATGCCAAGGTGCAAGCCAAATACTTCGACTTCGACGTTTATTGATCGTCAGTCGATGATTTTAATCTGAAAAAGGGCGGCTTATCAGCCGCCCTCTTTTGTGGCTCAAACAAACGTCACGCCTTTGGACAAGGGCATATCCCGCAGCCGCTTACCGGTCAGTTTCGCAATCGCATTGGCCAGCGCCGGAATGCTGGGCGGTGTGCCCGGCTCACCGATACCGGCCATATGTTCCGCCGTTTCCAGCAGTTCGATCTCTATGTTGGGACATTGGTGAATCCGCATGGCGTCATAGGTATCGAAGTTGGTTTGCTGGACCATGCCGTCCTCGAATGTGATTTCCTGACCCAGAGCAGAAGACAGACCGTAAACGATACCGGACGTCAGCTGCGCTTCGCAGATGGAGGGGTCGAGCGCGCGACCGACATCGGCGGCGCACCACACATTAGCGATGCGGATACCGGCGTCGGTTTGCAACACCTCGACCACTTGCGCCGTCCAGCAGCCAAAAGACAGGGTGAACGCCATACCCTTGGCGCGGCCCTCAACTGGTGCATCGCTCCAGCCGGACATGTCCGCCACTTTCCGCATCACACCCTGAGCGGTTGGATGATCCTTCATCAGCGCAAGCCGCATGTCGAGCGGGTCCATACCTGTTTGGGCGGCACATTCGTCGATGAAGCTTTCGTGGAAGAAACCGTTGTAGGAATTGCCCACCGAGCGCCAGAAACCGATGGGAATGGCAACGTCAGCCTTGATACCGGACACGCGATAATCCGCCACCGTGTAGGGTTGGTCGAACGCTCCGTGGGTGATCGTATTATCCGGTCCGGCGGTCGACAGTGACGGATACATGCGGCCCATCACACTGGCGATGATCGACGGGCAGGCGATTTGCGCCTCGATTGCCACCGGCACACCATCATCGCCCAGCCGTGCACGCCATTTCGACATGGCGCCGGGGCGGTAAGTATCATGGGTCGTATCTTCCTCGCGGCTCCACACGGTCTGCACCGGACGGCCGGGAAACGCCTTGGCCACACGGGTGGCGAAACGGGCAAAGTCGATCTCTCCACGACGGCCGAAACCGCCACCGAGGAATGTGGTGTTCACGAACGTATTATCCGCCGCGACACCTGCTTCCGTCGCACAATCCGCCCGTACGATGGTCGGCATTTGCGTCCCGGTCCATATTTCCAGGCGCGAACCGTCCTCGGAGACCATGGCAGTCGCGTTCATCGGCTCCATGGTGGTGTGGGCGAGGTAGGGCACGGAATAGCGTGCTTCGACAACCCGATCTTGCGGCGCATAGGCGAAAGCCAGCTCCACATCGCCGTCATCACGCAGATTGTCGCCATTGCCGCCTTCCAGCGCTTCGCCGATCTTGGCCATGATCGCGCCTGTGGTGACGGGATAGGGCGCCGCGCCCCATTCGACTTTGACGGCGTCCGCCCCCTTGAACGCGGCCCATGTGTTTTCGGCGATCACTGCAAATCCGCCGCCAAACGCCTCGCTGTCCGGCCCGGTCATGTCGATCACATCGACCACGCCCTTGATCTGTTTGGCTGCGGCCCCGTCGAACGACACCATCGGACCGCCAAGGCGCGGGTTCATCTTGATGGTCGCGCAGAGCATATCCGGCAGATCGACATCGATGCCGAAGATCGGCGCGCCCGTCACCTTCGCCCGCATGTCGGTGCGCGGCTGGCTGCGGCCCAGTTGTGTCCAGTCGGACGGGTCGCGCAGTTCGATACCGGAGGGCGGCTGGAACTCCGCCGCCTCGCTTGCAAGCTCACCGTAAGTAAGCGCAGTGCCGTCCGGCAGCACGACGGTACCGTCCACCGTTGACATGTCGGCGGTCGCAACACCGGTGCGCTTGAACGCCGCCAGCTTCAGCGTTTCGCGCGCCGCAGCCCCCGCCTCACGCATACGGTCATAGGCATCGTTGGCGGACGAAGACCCACCGGTTACTTGCAGCCCGAGCACCTTGCCCAGCGTGCCGGCACTGGCGCGCACGGACTCTGCCAGAAGAGCGCGGTTGAAATGGGCGAACGGCACCCCGTCCTCCAGCATCTTGGAATTGTAATAGGCGAAGGACGCAGGCGCGATGACCACGTTGATGCGTTCCAGCGGCACATCGAGTTCTTCCGCCACAAAGGCGGCCAGCGTCGTATTGACCCCCTGCCCCATTTCGGAGCGCGGCACATAGACGGAGACCACATCGTCGTTGGTGATCGTCACATACGGGTTGAACGGATTTTCATCCGTGCCCCGTTTGGCTTCCAGCGGATTGTCCGGGTCGGACGCGATTTTGTAGGCCCCAAAGGCGACCCCACCGGCAATCGCGGCAGCACCGATGAGGAATGAGCGGCGGAGTATCTTTCCCATGACCTAGCCCTCCACTTTCGCGGTTTGAGCCGAGCCGGTAGCGACGGCAGCCCGTTTGATCGCCGCCCGAATACGCGGATACGTGCCGCAGCGGCACAGGTTGCCCGCCATCGAAGCGTCGATATCGGCGTCCGTCGGGTCGGGAATATCGTTCAACAGCGCCACCGCACTCATGATCTGGCCGGACTGGCAGTAACCGCATTGCGCCACCTGTTCGTCTAGCCAAGCCTGCTGGACAGCATGAAGGGTGTCCCCTTCCGCGAGGCCTTCGATGGTCGTTATCGCCGCCCCATCGATACTCTCCACCGGCGTCACGCAGGACCTTCGCGCTTCTCCGTCCACCATCACGGTGCAAGCCCCACAGGCCGCGATACCGCAGCCGAATTTCGGACCTTTGACCTTGGCGACATCGCGCAAGGCCCACAGGAGCGGCATATCGGGTTCGACATCGAGTTGCCGGTCTTTGCCGTTGATAGTGAGAGAGATCATCGCGTGTCCTCATTGGAGCAATTCCACGGACCATATCAGCCCTATGCCACGCCGTCATCTGTCGCTTGCGTCGCTGGTGACGCGGCGCGTCGTTCGTTCTATATATCTGACGATCGAACCAACCGGCGCACCCCGATGAACGCTGTTCCCCCGCAATCAGACTTTGGCAAAGCCCCGCTCACCGCTGTCCTTCCCCGCCGCCAGACGGTCGGCGTCGATGTGGGCGGCGTGATGGTCGGCGGCGGCGCGCCCATCGTCGTGCAGTCCATGACGAACACCGACACCGCCGACATCGACGCGACAGTCGAGCAGGTCGCGGCCTTGCACGAGGCAGGCTCCGAGATCGTCCGCATTACCGTTGACCGCGACGAAAGCGCCGCTGCCGTGCCGAAAGTGCGCGAACGGCTGGAACGGCTGGGGCTGGATATCCCGCTGGTGGGAGATTTCCACTATATCGGCCACACCCTGCTGGCCGACCATCCGGCCTGCGCCGAAGCGCTGGCGAAATACCGCATCAACCCCGGCAATGTCGGCTTCAAGGCCAAGAAGGACACCCAATTTGGGGCCATCATCGAAACGGCAATCCGCTATGGCAAGCCGGTGCGGATCGGCGTCAACTGGGGCTCTCTCGACCAAGCCCTGCTCACATCGCTGATGGACGACAACGCAGCCAACGGTTCGCCGCTGTCCGCCGACGAAGTGATGCGCGAGGCCATCGTGCAGTCCGCAATCGGTTCGGCACACGAGGCCGAACGCATTGGGCTGGGGCGGGACCGTATTTTGCTGTCGGCCAAAGTCTCCAACGTGCAGCAACTCATCGCGGTCTATGCCGATCTGGCTTCCCGCACCGACCACGCGCTGCATCTGGGACTGACTGAGGCGGGCATGGGCTCGAAGGGCATCGTCGCTTCTTCGGCCGCCCTTGGCATCCTGCTGCAACAGGGCATCGGTGACACGATCCGCATTTCGCTCACACCGGAACCGGGCGGAGACCGCACCAAGGAAGTGCAGGTGGCACAGGAATTGTTGCAGGTGATGGGCTTTCGCACATTCGTGCCTGTGGTTGCCGCCTGCCCCGGCTGCGGGCGCACAACGTCCACGACATTTCAGGAATTGGCCTCCAAGATCGAGCATGACCTGCGCGCCAATATGCCGGTGTGGAAGGACAAGTATCCCGGCGTCGCCGACCTCAAGGTCGCGGTGATGGGCTGCATCGTCAACGGCCCCGGCGAAAGCAAGCACGCCGATATCGGCATTTCGCTTCCCGGCACAGGCGAAACACCAGCAGCGCCCGTTTTCATAGACGGCAAGAAGACTGCTACCCTGCGCGGCACCAACATCGCGGCGGACTTCGAAGCCATGGTGCAGACCTACGTGGAGACCCGTTTTGGCACGGCTGACGCTGCTTCTTAGCCTGCTATTGGCCATTCCAACGGTGCGGGCACAATCCGTAATGGAAGAAAACGGCATCTGGACGCCTGCGAAAATCTGCAACGCCATCTCTGCTGCTTCCATCAAATACGATGTGCCGCGCAACTTCTTCACACGGTTGATCTGGGTGGAAAGCCGGTTCGACCGCAACGCATTGTCACCGGTCGGCGCACAGGGCATCGCCCAATTCATGCCAGCTACAGCCAAGGAACGCGGGCTGGCAGACCCATACGACCCGGCTCAGGCTATTCCCGCATCCGCTTCCCTTTTGGCTCGGGAGAAGGCGGCATTCGGCAATTTCGGTCTGGCGGCGGCAGCCTACAATGCCGGGCCGGGCCGTGTGGCGCGGTTTCGGGATGGGCGCTCGGGCCTGCCGTTCGAGACGTTGGATTATGTCGTCGCGCTCACCGGCAAGGGGGCGGCGACATTCCTGCAACCGGGAGCGCAAGTGGATGATTTCGATTTGGAACCGGGCACCGATTTCTTCACCGCCTGCCGCAACCTTCCGGTGCGGAAAACAAGGTTTCGCACAGACCTGTCCGCCGCCGTGCAGCGCAAGCCATGGGGTGTGGATGTCGCCGGCAATTTCAAACGGGCTATCGCCCTGCGGAACTGGGAGAAGGTGCGCGCAAGCCTCGGCACGGTCGTTGGCGACACGAAACCCGAACTGGTCCGCACCCGCTCACCGCTTGGTCGTGCGCGCACATGGACGGTGCGGCTGGGCAGCGAAACGCGCACTGACGCTATCGATCTGTGCAAACGCATCCGACGAACGGGCGGGTTCTGCCTGGTGAAGCGCAACCGCTAGTTCTTGCGTGTGGCCACGAACCGGGCCAATGCTACAAGCGTTTTGCCATCCCCGTGGCCGTCAAGCGCGGCTTCCGCTTCTGCCACCGCCTCCTCCAGCATGGCTTTGACCGCGTCGATCCCGTGCAGACCGACCAACGTCGCCTTGCCCGCATCCGCATCCTTGCCCGTCGCCTTGCCCATCGCCTCCGCCGAGGCCGTCACGTCCAACACATCGTCGGCAAGCTGGAAGGCCAGCCCCACCGTTTTGCCATACGTTACGAGAGCAGCGCGTTTACTAGCATTTGTACCGGCAATCATGGCCCCCGCCTCGCAGGCAAAGCGGATCAATGCGCCAGTCTTCATCGCCTGCAGGCGGCGAATACCATCCGCGCCGGGAACCTGCGTTTCCGCTTCCATGTCCAGCATCTGTCCGCCGATCATGCCGCCCAGTCCAGCGGCCTGTGCAAGCAACCTCACAAGATCGACACGAACCTCTGGCGATAGCTTTTCATCCGCCGCTACCGTTTCGAACGCCAATGTCAGCAGGGCATCTCCGGCGAGAATCGCAGTCGCATCGTCGTAAGCCCTGTGGACAGTAGGCCGCCCCCGGCGCAGATCATCGTCATCCATTGCAGGCAAATCGTCGTGGATAAGCGAATAGCAGTGGATCATTTCCAGCGAACAGGCCGTGTCCAGCGCGTTGTCCAAGCTGCCGCCACAAAACCGCGCCGCTTCCAGCACCAGAAACGGCCGCAACCGCTTGCCGCCATCCAGCGTGCCATGGCGCATGGCCGCCATCAGTTTCACCGCCCGCACTGCCTCACCTGGCTGCACTGCGTCGGTCAACAATGCTGCCAGCCGCGATTCGACCGGGGTGGTGATGCGGGACATACGGGCGGTGAAATCAGTCTGGCTCATGGCCGTTTCTTGGCGTTCATAACCGCATATCGCAAGTGCAGCGTTGGCGTCAGCGTCTGGGATGGCTTATGGGACTGCCATCGAAGAGCAGATCGAGAGCAAGCGGGCATTGGCCAGAAAAACGACCAAACCCCGCGTGCCCCCGTCTTTCAACACGCCATCGAAAGCTGAAACCGACGCGCGCGCCGACGATGCCATCGAAGCGCCAACGCGCGAAAAGCCGAAAAAAACCGGAAGACCTGCCAAAGGCAAATCGAAACGCGCCATCAAGAAGACCATCGGAGCAAAGCGCACCCTGCGCCAGCGCTTGCGCCGCTTCATCGGCTGGACGGTGCTGGCCGTCATTCTCGTGTGCCTGACCCCGCTGGCATTGGCCGCGCTCTACACATGGCCCGTCACCCATCCGGTATCCACACTCATGGCGTGGCGCTTCGTCAGCGGAGAGCCGGTTTCGCGCGACTGGGTAGCGTTCGACGCCATTTCTCCCAATGTCTGGCAGTCGGTGGTCAGTTCCGAGGACGGGCAGTATTGCGCCCATAAGGGTGTCGACTGGGACGCCGTCAACACCGTCATCGAAGGGGCGTTGGAGGGTGAGAAGGTGCGTGGTGCCAGCACGATTCCCATGCAGACGGTCAAGAACGTGTTTCTGTGGCCTGGGCGCTCCTACCTTCGCAAGGCGCTGGAAATTCCGCTGGCGCTTATGATCGACCGCATGTGGGGCAAGCGGCGGGTTATGGAGGTTTACCTCAACATCGCAGAATGGGGGCCGGGCATCTACGGCATCGAAGCCGCCGCCCGCCATCACTTCGCCACCACGGCGGCCAATCTCTCCCGCGCGCAGGCTGCACGGCTGGCCGTTTCCCTGCCCAGCCCGCTGACGCGCAACCCCGCAAAGCCCAGCCGATCGTTGGGGCGGATGGCGCAAACCGTCGAAGGCCGTGCCAAGCAGTCCGGCGCTTATGTGCGGTGTCTGAAAGAGTGACACGCCACCACTTGCACCGCGCGCGGATTTGGTTACAAAGCCGCTTAGTTCATGACACGCGCATCGACTGAGCCTGTCCGCATGATTTTGCGGCTGGCATGCGCCCATGATATCTGGATTTCGCATTACAGCGTTCACAGCCCGTAATATGGTGGCCGTCGGACCAAGACGAAGAAGACACGGAGCAAACCATGGCAGTCCCGAAGAGCAAGATCACACGCATGAAGCGCGGCCACCGCCGCTCCACCGATGCACTGAAGAACCCGACCTATGTCGAGGACAAGAATTCCGGCGAACTGCGCCGCCCGCACCATATCGACTTGAAATCCGGCATGTATCGTGGTCGTCAGGTTCTGGAGCCGAAAGACGCGGTGTAAACCGACTTTTACGTCTATCGAACGTCGAAAGGGCCGGTGCAATGCACCGGCCTTTTTCGTGTTGGTTCTCAGTAAAACGGCGAACGCTAGATGCGTTCAGCCTTTCGCTTCGACAGCAGGCCGTTTGCGGCGCGTGAGATAGCGCCACCCCAATCCGACCAGCGTGATGGTGGTAATCATCGTTTCGCCTCGTCCAGCGCCAGACGCCGTTCCTCGGCCCGCTCGGCGCGGAGCCGCATGCGGTCGGCCTTGGAAATGATGCCACCGGGCAATTTGGCTTCACCCGTCCGCAACTTGCCGAGGTCGAGCCGCACTGCCTGTGCCTCTATTCCGCCCAGCACAGTCACGCTGTTGGAGGAAGACGCATTGATGGCGACGACGGAGTCGGTAAAGCCGTTATCGGCAAGGGCAGTGGTGGCGAAACCGGTACCGGCCAGGAAAATGGCGGATGTGATGGGCAGGCGCATGATGGACACTCCTATGGCAAGCTGTTGCCGATATTGTTCCACAACTGTCTTGCAGACCGGTTGCTTTTGCAGTCCGACTTTTCAGCACTTCGACAAGGTCTTGCTAACCACGCTTGCCAACGGGGCCATGCTGGGGTTTTGTGCAATTTGCATGAGGGGACAGCCATGACGATCCTGACCATCGGGCGCGTGCCCACCCACACCGATCTGTTCGTCCGGTGAACGATCTGTTCGCCCTTCTCGCTTTCGGCCCGACCGGCTGGGGGGACGAACTGGCCGATGGGCTTTGGCTGACGATACGTCTGGCGCTTACCACGCTGCCCTTTGGGCTGCTGGCCGGTTTTCTGATTGCGCTGGCCAAGCAATCGCCAGAACCATCGCTACGCGCTGCGGCCAACATCTACACCACGATCTTCCGCGGCGTGCCGGAACTGGTGACCTTGTTCATCATCTACTACGGCGGGCAAATGGCGCTGGGTGCATTTCTCGGTCTGTTTACCGATACTTATGTGGAGGTTTCCGGTTTCGTCGCCGGTGTCATTGCACTCGGCATCGTCTTTTCCGCCTTTTCCTCCGAAGTGTTCCTGTCCGCCTTTCGCGGCATCCCGCAGGGGCAGTATGAGGGCGCAGCAGCGCTCGGGCTGACGCGGAGCCAGACGCTCCGCAAGGTCGTGCTGCCCCAACTGTTCCGCCTCGCCTTGCCCGGCCTGTCGAACCTATGGCTGGTGTTGCTGAAAGATACGGCGCTGGTCTCGGTCATCGCGCTGGACGACTCTACTGCGTAAAACCTCCGTCGCGGTGGGCAATACGAAGGAGCCGTTCTTCTTCTACATGGTCGCCTGCATGCTCTATCTCGTCCTGTCGCTCACGTCGTCCGCCGGGCTGACGGCGTTGAACAGCCGGTTCAGCCGGGGAAGTGACCGGTGAGCCTTCTTGCCGATCAGGCTTACGTTTCGAACCTCCCTGCTGCCCCAGCGCCCGGCGCCCCGAAGGCCGCCCGCACATGGACCGGAACACGGGTTGTCGGCACGGTGCTGGTGGCGTTGTGGGCGGCACTGGCATTTAGCGTGGCTGCCAGTTTCGTCTTCGGGTTCGATGCTGAGTTCGTCGGTCGCTATGGCCCGCGCCTGTTGCAGGGACTGTGGAAGACGCTCTGGATCACGGCGCTTTCCGTAACGCTGGGCGCTCTGTTGGGTGCCATTCTCACCGCAGGCCGCTTGTCAAAACGCTGGTGGGCCAACGCCCCCGCAACGGCCTTCATGGCGTTCTTTCGCGGCACACCGTTGATCGCGCAGGTTTTTCTGATCTATTATGGTTCCGGCGAGTTTTCCGATTTCTTCAAACAAATCGGAGTGTGGTGGCTGTTCCGCGATGCCATCTGGTGCGCCATTCTGGCCTTCACCTGCAACACCGCTGCCTATCAGGCGCAAATCTATATGGGTGCCATCCGTAATGTCGGCAAAGGCCAGCGTGAAGCGGGACAGGCTTTGGGGCTTTCCAAAGCCACCATCGCCCGCAAGATCGTGCTGCCACAAGCGCTTATCACCGCGCTCCGCCCGCTCGGTAACGAGGTGGTGCTGATGGTGAAAGGTTCGGCCATTGCCAGTGTCATCACGGTGCTGGATCTGATGGGCGAAACACGCCTTGCCTATTCCCGATCTTTCGATTTCGACGTCTATCTCTGGGCCGCCGTTCTCTATCTCGTCGTCGTGGAAACCTTGCGCCGGGTCTGGGATGCGGCGGAAGAACGGCTGACGCGGCATTTGAAACGCTAGACTGTGTCGGGGGGGGGGTAATACTAGACGGAGCAACCACGCTCCCCTAAGCCTCGGCCCATGTCCAAGCCTTTCACCAAACACGACTTCCGCACGGCTCTCGGCAGCTTCGCCACAGGTGTCACCATCGTGACGGCCTGGGATGCTGTGGCCGAAGTGCCGGTGGGCGTGACCGCCTCATCGTTCAATTCCGTCTCCCTCGACCCGCCGCTTATCCTGTGGTCGATCGGCCGCAAGGCGCTATCGGCGCGGGTGTTTCAGGAATCGGAGCGTTTTTCCGTCCACGTGCTGACCATCGACCAGGCCGACCTCGCCAACCGCTTTGCAAAAAGTGGCACCGACAAATATGCGGATCTGGACTGGCGCGAGGGCACCGACCGCGTGCCCCACCTGCCGGACGTTTCCACTCGCTTCGATTGCGTGCGCGAAGCCGTGCATGAAGGTGGCGACCACTGGATCGTGGTCGGTCGCGTCGAAGGGTTCGAGCGTGGCGAGGGCGAACCGCTGGTGTTCGAGAACGGCGACTTCGCCGGCGCCGTGCCACTGCATGTGGCCGCTAAATTCCGCGCCGGAGAGTAGTCTAAGCCTGTTTAGCCCTCCCTAGCCCTCATAGGAAGGAAGTGTGGGAATAGCGTCCCTCAATGCCTGCCCCCAACCGTTCGACAGGGCTCTGTAATAGGAATCATCCGCTTCGATGCGCCGCTCATGGGTCGGCCCGAAAGCCTTGTCCTCGACATAGCGCAGATCAAAAGGCGGCGCGACGGCGAGGTTGGCGCGCACGGTGGAGTCCATCGAAACCAACAGCAGCCGCACGGCTTCCTGATAGGTCATGGCCGGATCGAAGGCCCGCAGCAGGATCGGCTTGCCGTATTTGGTCTCGCCGATCTGGAACCACGGATTATCGTCCGTCGCTTCGATGAAATTGCCTTCGGGATAGATGAGGTAAAGCCGTGGCTCGGACCCTGCGATCTGGCCGCCGACCATCAACGTGCCGGAAAATGCGGCGTCCATGCTTCCAGCACCGGTCTGCCCGGGCGTCTTGGAACGCTCCACCACTTCCGTCGCCAGCGTATCGCCCACGATACGGGCGACTTCGAACATGGTCGGCGCTTGCAGGATGGACGGATTGCGCTCCGACGGCACCTTGTTACGCTCTTCCAGCCACGACACGACAGCCTGTGTGGTGGCAAGGTTGCCGGCGGACATGATCGTGATCGTGCGGTCGCCCGGCACGTCCCACGATTTCATCTTCGTGATGGTGGACACGTTGTCGACGCCAGCATTCGTGCGCGTATCGGAAATGTAGAGAAGGCCATTGTTCAGTTTCAGGCCAATGCAATAGGTCATGGGGTCGGTCGGCTTTTCAAATCGGGAAAGAAATAGGGCGAAACCTCCCCTATTGTTGCATGGGGTGGCCTTCGACGCGAACGGCAACGTGAAGACGTTCCTCATGGTTCCCGAATGTCAGGCCGTCCACAGGTGCCGCCTCCCGGGCATCGCGTCCGGTTGCAAGACGCATATAACGATCATCCGGCGAATAACCATTGGAAACATCGAATCCGACCCACCCGAGGTCGGGAATTTTTATATCCGCCCAGGCGTGCCCCGCCGTCTGCTCCGCACCCTGATTGAGCGCCAGATGGCCGGAGACATAGCGCGCGGGAAAACCCAGCAACCGCGCGCAGGCAATCATCACATGGGTGTGGTCCTGACAGACACCGGCCCGACGGGACAGCACAGCCTCGGCGCTTTCCGCCGCCGTGTTCACATCGAGATCAAAGGGAATGACGCCCAAAATACGGGCCGACAGATCATGGAAGACGGGGATAGGGTCCGACACATCGACCCCGCGGCACAGTTCGGCGATGCCCGGCCCTGCAAATGTGAGCGGCGTGGACAGATTGTAAAGCCAGTCCGGCGCAGACGTGTCGCCCGAAAGCCCGTCATTCCGCAGTGGCGTAACAATGCCCTCGGCGATGATCTCAAACTGTGTCGTACCCCTCGCGATTTCGATGAGGTCGGTATTGTTGCCATGCTCATCGGTGAAGGTTGCGCCCACCGCGCCCCCTTCGATCGCCACATTCCATCGATCGACAGTCTGGGTCGTATCACTGGCGGGCTGCAACCGCAGTCGCGCCAGACCGTAGGGCAGCGGCTTCGAATAGGTGTAGCTGGTAACGTGCCTGATACGGAGCGGTGTGTTTTCCAAGAGCGTTATGCGTGGAACCGGTAGGCTTCCGCCACCGAGTCCGAAATAGCCACGGAATTGGCCATCACCGCCAGCAGGAACTCGTGCAAACCCGCATCGAGAATGGAGTCGATCGTGCCGCCTTTCAGCCGTTCGTTCAGCGCATCCATACGGTCGGACGCGATGATGCGCTCTCCCCCGTGTTCGCGTTGCAGGTGCGCGATATGTTTGGACGCGCGCGATGTGCAGTGGGCGATGGAGCGGGGCATCCGCCCGTCGAGAATGAGAAAGTCCGCCACGTTGGCGGCCGTGTAATCCGTGCCGTGCACCATCAGGAAGGCGCGATTGATATGGGCGGAGCGAAGGATCTGCTCCCACTGCGCCAGGTCGAGCTCGTCGCCGACATCCGAAGCCTTCGGCAGCAGCACATGGTATTTTACGTCGAGCAGACGCGCCGTACCGTCGGCCCGTTCCAGATAGGTGCCCAGCGAGGCGAAATTGTAGATGTCGTTACGCAGCATGGTGCCGGCCATCGCACCGCGCACGATACCGCCGGCCCTGTGGATGGAAGCGAGAAAGTCCGGCATATCGCGGGGTTCCACCGGCTCGCGCAACATGGTGCTGGTGGCGAGGTAAAACTCGTTGATGCCTTCCCACACTTCCCGCGTGATCGCCGTGCGCACGATGCGGGCATTGGTGCGGGCAGCATCGACGATGGCTTTGAGCGAACCGGCATTCGTCGGTCCGCGCAACAGAAAGTCCGTTGCGTTCGAGGCGTTGTAGTCCTCGCCATGGACTTGCTGGAACGCTTTGAGCGACCCCGTCGCCGACAGGATGGCAGCCCACTCATCTTTGGCACGACCCTGCCGGGTGAGCGACATGCGCTGACCGGCTTCGATAAGTCGGGCCAGGTTTTCGGCGCGTTCGATATAGCGCGCCATCCATGTCAGGCCGTTGGCGGTTTTACCGAGCATCATGGCTTCGCACCCCCTTGCGACTGAGACTGAGACTGGGACTGGGACTGGCCTTGCGAAGATTGGCTTTGCGACTGGGACTGCGTGTCTTCCAGCACCCAGGTGTCCTTCGTGCCGCCGCCCTGTGACGAGTTCACCACCAGCGAGCCTTCCTTCATGGCAACCCGCGTCAGCCCGCCGGGCACCAGCGTGATGTCCTTGCCGTAAAGCGCAAACGGCCGCAGATCGAGATGGCGCGGTGCCAGACCGGCTTCGGTCAAAATCGGACAGGTGGAAAGCGCCAGCGTCGGCTGCGAAATGTAGCCGTGCGGCTTGGCGCGCAACTTGGCTGCGAAACTGTCCAGTTCCGCCTTGCTCGCAGCCGGTCCCACCAACATGCCGTAACCGCCGGACCCATGCACTTCTTTCACCACCAGTTCCGACAGATTGTCGAGGGTGTAAGCCAGCGCCTCTTCCTCGCTGCACCGGTTGGTCGGCACATTCGGCAAAAGCGGCTCTTCGCCGGTGTAGAACCGAACGATCTCCGGCATGTAGGAATAGATCGCCTTGTCGTCGGAAATGCCCGTACCGGGGGCGTTGGCCAGCGTGATGCCGCCGGAGCGATAGACATCCATGATGCCGGGCACACCGAGCATGGAATCGGAGCGGAACGTGAGCGGGTCGAGATAATCATCATCGATGCGGCGGTAGAGCACATCGATGGGTTTGGAACCGCGCGTCGTGCGCATGACCACGCGGCCCTTCTCGACCTTCAGATCACCCGCTTCCACCAGTTCCACGCCCATCTGGTCTGCGAGGAAGGAATGCTCGAAATAAGCGGAATTGAACGCGCCCGGCGTCATCACGGCGACGGTCGGCTTGCCCTTGCCGTCATACTTTTCAGGCGGCAGCGACGCCAACGACCGTCGCAAGGCCTGCGGATAATGGCTGACTTCCCGCACCGGAATCTGCTCGAACAGTTCCGGAAACAGCTGCATCATCGTCTCGCGGTTCTCCAGCATGTAGGAAACGCCGGACGGTGTGCGCGCATTGTCTTCCAGCACGAAGAACTCGCCAGCCCCCGTCCGCACAACGTCAGTGCCGACGATGTGGGTATAGACGCCACCGGGCGGGGTGACGCCGAGCATGGGCGCGCAAAACGCCTCGTTCTGGGCGATCAGCGCTTCCGGCACATGGCCTGCACGGATGATCTCGCGGTCGTGATAGATGTCGTGGAGAAAGGCGTTGAGCGCCTTCACCCGCTGGATGACACCGGCTTCGAGCTTTGCCCATTCCTGCGCGGCCAGAATGCGGGGCACGATGTCGAAGGGGATCAGCCTTTCGGCCGCTTCCTCCTCGCCGTAGACGGCAAAGGTGATGCCGGTACGGCGAAACACCGTTTCGGCGAACTCCGCCTTGCTGCGTAGCCGATTCTCATCGGCTGCGCGAAACCATGTGTCATAGGCATCGTAAGGCGCTCGTGCCGAACCGTCGGCTGCGTGCATCTCGTCGAAAAAGGGGGATTGTTCGCTCATGGGCACGGTCAATGCGGCAGTGCGACATTTAACGCAACCGGCCAAAGCCAGATAGCGGCGCTTTTCTCACGGCATCACGGGTGCCATAGTCGGGCAAACGCCTCAACTGAAAGCCATATCCGCAATGCTCAACCGCCGCATCTTCGAACCCGAACACGAACAGTTTCGCGATTCCGTGCGTCGTTTCTATGAAGCCGAAGTCGCGCCTCACGCCGAAGAGTGGCGCACCGACGGTCGCGTTTCCCGCGACGTATGGCGCAAGGCGGGCGCTGCCGGGTTCAGCTGCATGTGGGCGGATGAAGAGTTCGGTGGCGCAGGCGTCGACGATTTCCGCTTCGACCAGATCCTGACCGAGGAACTGGCGGGCGAGAGTGGCTTCTTCCTGTCGCTCCACAACCGTATCGTCGGGCCATATTTTGCCAAGTTCGGCACCGACGAGCAAAAAGCCCGCTTCATGCCGGACATCGTGTCCGGCGAGAAAATTCTCGCTATCGCCATGACGGAACCCGGTACCGGCTCCGACCTCGCCGCCATTCGTACCAACGCGGTGGAGAAGGACGACCACTGGCTGCTGAACGGCTCCAAAACCTACATTTCCAACGGGCAACTGGCAGGCCTCGTCATCGTCGCCGCCCGCACGGCGGAGCGCGGTATCGGGCTGTTCGTGGTGGAGGAAGGTATGGAAGGCTTTCGCCGCGGGCGGCAGCTGAAGAAGCTGGGCCTGCACTCGCAGGACACGTCCGAACTGTTTTTCGACGACGTGAAGGTGCCGAAGGAAAACGTGCTTGGCGACCCGGCGCGGGGCTTTCAGGCCATGATGGTGGGGCTGGCGGAAGAGCGCTTGATCGGCGCCGTCGGCTACCTCGCCCGTGCCAACCGCGCTTTCGATATCACGCTGGACTTCATCATGGAGCGTAAGGCTTTCGGTCGTCCCGTGGGCACGTTCCAAAACTCCCGCTTCAAGATGGCCGATATGCGCACCGAACTGGATGCGGCGCAGGCCTTTGTCGACCATTGCGTGATGGAACATCTCGACGGCAACCTGTCCGCAGAAGCAGGCGCGCAGGTAAAACTGCTGACGTCCGAGGTTGAGGGCCGTGTGGTGGACGAGTGCCTGCAACTGCATGGCGGCGCGGGCTATATGGACGAATACGAGATTTCGCGCCTTTACGCGGATGCCCGCATCAGCCGCATCTACGCCGGCACATCGGAAATCATGCGCGAGATCATCGGGCGTGGGCTGGGGCTGGACGAGCGGACCAAAAAGGTATGACCCAAGGTATGGGCGGCCCCCTCGCCGGGCTCAAAATCATCGAAATGGCGGCAATCGGCCCCGTGCCTCTTGCGGGGCAACTGCTCGGCGATCTGGGTGCGGATGTCGTCGTCATCGACCGCAAGTCCGGCAGGCCGGACCCCACAGACATCAACCGCCGCAACAAGCGGTCCATCGCGCTTGACCTGAAGAGCGAGGCCGGACGCGCAACGCTGCTGAAGCTACTGGAAACCGCCGATATCCTCATCGAAGGCTTTCGCCCCGGCGTGATGGAAAAGCTGGGGCTGGGACCAACGGATTGCCCGGACCACATCATCTACGGTCGCATGACAGGCTGGGGTCAGCACGGGCCGCTGGCGCAAACAGCGGGACACGATATCAACTATCTGGCGATTACCGGACTGCTTCATGCCATCGGACCAAAGGACCGCCCCGTGCCACCGCTGAACATGGTGGCCGATTATGCGGGCGGCAACATGTTCCTGCTGATGGGTGTGCTGTCGGCATTGTATGAGCGTCAGACGTCCGGAAAAGGGCAAGTCATCGACGCTGCGATGAGCGATGGCGTGCCGGTGCTGGCAAGCCTGATCCACAGCATGATCGCCCGTGGCCAGTGGACGCCACAACGCGAAAGCAACATGTTGGACGGCGGCGCGCCTTTCTATCGTTGCTATGAAACGGCGGACGGCAAACACATGAGCGTCGGCCCGCTGGAACCGCAATTCTTCACGGCTATGTCGGATATTCTTGGCATCGAACTGCCGCAATACGACCGCACCCAATGGCCGATCCACCACGAACGCCTGCGCGAGATTTTCGCCTCCCGCACGCGGGATGAGTGGACAGCGTCGTTCGATGGCACCGATGCCTGCGTCGCCCCGGTGCTGGACTGGGCCGAAGCTCCGGACCACCCGCACAATGTGGCGCGCGAAACATTCATCGCCCCGGACGGCATTTCACAAGCCGCCCCCGCCCCCCGCTTCTCACGCTCGCCATCCGGTGCGCCACACACTCCCGCGACCGCAGGGGCGGACAGGGATGCGATCTTGCAGGAAGCGGGCTACGGGCCGGACGACATTGCAACGTTGATCGAACAAGGTGCCTTCACATGAGCGAACCCCTTTTGCTGCGCCAAACCGATGGCCTGGTCGCGACCCTCACCTTCAACCGCCCCAAACAGTTCAACGCCCTGAACGCCGATCTGCGCGCGGAACTGCGCCAGGCCATCACGGATATCGAGGCCGATGACCCCATCCGTGTGGTGATCCTAAAGGGCACCGGGCGCGGCTTTTGCGCGGGGGCCGACCTTGCCGCAGGGTTCGAATCTCCCGTTTCAGTCCATATCGACCGCGAATACAAACCGGCGCTAACGGACATCGCCGACAGTTCGAAAATATGGATCGCACAGGTGCATGGCTCGGCAGCCGGTATCGGCGCGGCCTTCGCCATGAACTGCGACCTGATGACCATGGCGGACGATGCCACCATCTATATGGCCTTCGCGGCCATCGCGCTCGTGCCGGATGGCGGCAACACGCAGCTTCTGCTCCGCAACATGGGCTACCACCGCGCCTTACAGGCTGTGCTTGAAGGGGAGAAGATTTCCGCCGCCGACTGCCAAACCTACGGCATCGCCAACAAGTTGGCTCCCGCAGCCGATCTCGACAGCCTGACGATGGACTGGGCGCAAAGTCTCGCCACCGGCGCACCGCTGGCCATGGCGGCAGCGAAGCGGCTGCTACGCAATGTCGGTTCCATGACCTACGGCGACGCCATATCATCCGAGGGGCTTGAACAGGATGCGCTGCTTGAGAGCGACGACTGCAAGGCGGGGGTCGCCGCGTTCTTCGCCAAACAGAAACCTGTCTTCATCGGAAAATAGGCCACGCGGACAGGACCATGCGAACCACCCTGCTCGCCGCCTTTGCTATAGCTGCATTCGCTGGCAACTCCCTGCTCACCCGCGCTGCACTCGGTGATGGTTTGCTGGGCTGGGAGATGTTCACCGGCCTTCGCCTGTCATCCGGCGCGGCGGCACTGGTTCTGCTGGCGGGGCTGCGCTCTTCCATACCAAAACCTGCCGACTTGCCCGGCATCGTGGCCCTTGCTGCGTATGCAGTGTTCTTCTCCCTCTCCTATCTCGCATTGGGAGCGGCAACGGGGGCGCTCATTCTATTTGCCACGGTACAGATCACCATGGTGGCAACGGCTTTGGCGCACGGCGAAAAGTCCGGCGCGAAACAAGCGGCTGGCATGGCGTTGGCACTGGTCGGTCTGGTCTGGTTGCTTTTGCCGGGAGCGGTAGCGCCATCTTTACCCGCCGCTGCGGCCATGGTCGTGGCGGGTGTCGCATGGGGCGCCTACACCCTGCTTGGTCGCAATGCCGGTGCGCCCTTGGCTCATACAGCCCGCAATTTCCTCGGCTGCATTCCGTTGGCCGCCGCCCTCATCATCTGGGCGTGGGTGGCAGGCGAAACGCTCACCACGTCCGGCATATTGCTGGCACTGGCTTCCGGCGCGATCACCTCCGGCATTGGCTATGCCGTCTGGTATGCGGTACTTCCCGCCATCGGCACATCATTGGCCGCCGTGTTGCAACTGCTGGTACCGGTCGTGGCGGCAATCGGCGGGCTCGTCTGGCTGGGCGAAGCGCTCACCCTGCCGCTGGTCGGTGCCTCGGTGCTGATACTCACCGGCATTGCCATGAACATCTCCGGAAAGAAGCAGGCCTGAACGATCACGCATAAGTGTCGGGCGATGGGGTCAAACGGTAGTGTTTGTCACGTTAGACCTATCGGACACACAATCTCCTTCTCCTACGTCCCGCTTGCTGAACAGGCGATCACGGACGACCTTTTCCTCTTTCGCGCCTGAAATTCATCCGGATACCAAGATAATGCTTTCCAGACGTTCCTTTTTCAGCGGCTTTGCAAGCGCTACCGCGTATGCCGCCCTCACCGTCGCGGTACCCCTGCCGGCGCTTGCCCACCACACTAAAAAATTCAAGCTGGCAGCCCGGTTCGAGCCACGCCGCGTGCGGTTTCGTGGGTATTCGCCCGGCACCATCGTGGTCGATCCGGCGAACCATTTCCTCTACCTTGTCGAAACCCGGTCCCGCGCCCGCCGCTATGGTATCGGCGTCGGCAAGGCCGGGCGCGCCTTCAATGGTGGTGCACGCATTGCCCGCAAGGCCAAGTGGCCCCGTTGGCAGCCCACGCAGAACATGATCCGCCGCGAGCCGGAAAAATATCTCAAATATGCCAACGGCGTTCCCGGCGGCAAAGGCAATCCGCTCGGCTCGCGGGCGCTCTATCTCTACCGGGGCAAGCGCGATACGATGTATCGCATCCATGGCACGACGCAGCCTTCCTCAATCGGACGATCCCTGTCGAACGGGTGTATCCGTATGCTCAACCGCCATGTAAACGATCTGTACGAGCGCGTGCCCATCGGCGCGCGGGTGGTGGTGTTGTGAGTGATGCGAGTTTTCAAATGAACAGACGCATGTTTTTATCCGGCGCAGGCGCAAGCAGCGCTCTCGTGCTGGCCGGTTGTGCCGGGCCGGACCCGGAAATCCAGCGCAAGCTGGCCACACGCCAGGCGCAGAACGAGGCCTATTCCTACTACGAGCGCCTGTATGGCCCGCTTCCCAACGAGCAATTCCCGGTGCCTGCCGTCAATCTGCGCTTGGTCAAACCACAATTTTTCCGGCGGCAGGTCGATAACACGACCGGCTATCCGGCCGGCACCGTGGTGGTGGATACGAGCACATTCTATCTCTGCTGGACCGAAGAAGGCGGCACGGCCATGCGTTACGGCGTGGGCCTCGGACGCGCCGGCTTCGAGTGGAGCGGGCGTGGCGTGATCCAGTGGAAGCAGCGCTGGCCGACGTGGACACCGCCGGATGAGATGGTTGCCCGCCAGCCGGAACTGGAACCGTTTTCCATCGCCAACGGCGGCATGCCGCCCGGCATACAGAATCCGCTCGGTGCCCGTGCGCTCTACATTTTCGAGAATGGGGTGGACACGATTTACCGCGTCCACGGATCGCCGGAAGCATCCAGCATCGGGCGTGCTGTTTCCAGCGGCTGCGTGCGCCTGCTCAACCAGGACATCATTGACCTGTATGACCGCGTGCCGTCCGGCTCACCGATCGTCGTCGTATAGAAGCGCCGACCCTTGCCTGTCCGATGGAAAGGCAAGGGTCGGATAAACTTTAGAGAATTGTCGAAAGGCCCGGAATGGCCTTCATGGCGTTGTCGACCGTCTCGTCGCCGGCATGCTTGCGTGCGTAGGACATGGTTTCTTCCGCAATGCCCTTGATCTGGCCCATATCGAGACCCTCAGCCATCAGGGTCTGACCCATGGCCATGATGCCGCCGGACTTGTTGCCACCCATCAGCGAAGAGGCAGCGCCCATCAGCCCGCCAAGCATACCGCCGCCCGAACCCGACGATTCGGTTTCGGCGCCGTTGAACTGCGCGATCAGTTCCTTGGCACCGGGCATGCTTTCGATCATGGAGACGACGGACCCGTCGGTGCCCTCACGCTGCATGTAGCCCAGCACCATGCCGACGGCCTTCTGGGCGAGAGGTTCGGGGACGCCGACCTTGTTGGCGATAGTTGCGAAGAGTTCCTGCATGGGGTGCCTTTCAGCTTTGTGCTGTGCATATGTGCCGTCATAACGCCGATATGGCTGCCACGTTGCAAACAAAAGGTTGGTCGCACAATGGGTTTCATCGAATTCGTCTGGCCATCGTCCGTTGGTGAATGGGGCGCATGGCTGTCCGCTATCGTCATCTTTTTCGGCGGTCTCGTCACCTTCCTCATGCCGCGCACGGTGATGGGCTGGACCGGCCTTGCCGCGTTGCCGGGCCGTCAATTCGGCTTTTCGGAAATTCGCGGACCGCTCGGCGGGTTTTATATGGGCATCGCGTTCTGGACGATCGCCTTCCACCCCCAGCCGCTGCTCTATATCGCGCTTGGCACGGCGCTGGCGTTTGCCTGTCTGGGGCGTATCACCGCCTTCATCTTCGATGGCGCGCGCAGTTCGATGCATATCGGTGCCATCTTCGGCGACGCTGCGCTGGCGGCACTGCCTCTGCTCTACGCCTTTGGTATCGTGGCCTGACAAAGCACAGGCACGCATCACGAAAACCGCGCGTCAAAGCCGGTTGATAATGTTGCGGCCCGCAATACCCCATGCTAGGGCACCCTCGGTTCCGCGCTGTGTCTGTTGAGGCATCGGCGGAGGCCATTCACGAAGCATCGCCCAATGCGATGGTCCTCAAGGCCATCACAGCAGGCACAGCGAAGAAGACGGTTCACACGTGGCAGGCAACGCATCATCCGGACGGGTATCCACCGTTGCAAACCGCTACGCTTCGGCTCTATTCGATCTTGCGAAGACGGAAGGTGTCCTCGACACCGTCGCACGCGACATGGCCTCGATTGGCGCCATGGTTGCCGAATCGGACGATCTGAAACGCCTGTTGCGGTCACCGGTTTTCTCGGCCGACGAACAGACGGGCGCGATCGGTGCCATTCTTGACCGCGCCGAGATCAGCGGCTTGACCGGAAATTTCATTCGCGTCGTCGCCTCCAACCGCCGCCTGTTTGCGGTGCCGGACATGGTGCGCGCCTTCGCTGCCAAACTGGCCGAACACAACGGGGAGACGAGCGCGGAAGTGACTGTCGCCCACGAACTTTCGGCACAACAAACCAAAGAATTGAAGGCGACACTCAAAAGTGTCGTCGGAAAGGACGTGGCGCTCGACATGACGGTTGATCCGTCTTTGCTCGGCGGCATGGTCGTCAAGATCGGCTCGCGCCAGATCGACACGTCGCTTCGCACGAAGCTCTCTTCCATGAAACTCGCTCTCAAAGAGGCCAGCTAGATGGACATTCGCGCCGCCGAAATTACGGCAATTCTGAAAGACCAGATCAAGAATTTCGGCCAGGAGGCCGAAGTCTCCGAAGTCGGTCAGGTTCTCTCCGTGGGTGACGGTATTGCCCGCGTCTATGGCCTCGATCAGGTGCAGGCCGGTGAGATGGTCGAATTTCCGGGCGGCATTCAGGGCATGGCCCTGAACCTGGAAACCGACAATGTCGGCGTCGTGATCTTTGGCGATGACCGCTCCATCAAGGAAGGCGACACCGTCAAGCGGACCGGTTCGATCGTGGACGTGCCTGTTGGTAAGGAACTGCTCGGTCGTGTGGTCGATGGGCTCGGCAATCCAATCGACGGCAAAGGTCCGATCAAATCCGCCCAGCGCGCCCGTGTGGACGTCAAGGCCCCTGGCATCATTCCGCGCAAGTCGGTGCATGAGCCGATGGCGACGGGCCTGAAGGCTATCGACGCGCTCATCCCTGTTGGCCGTGGCCAGCGCGAACTGATCATCGGCGACCGTCAGACCGGCAAAACCGCCATCATTCTCGACACGTTCCTGAACCAGGCGCCCGCTCATAAGGGTGATGACGAGAGTCGAGAAGCTCTACTGCGTCTATGTCGCCATCGGCCAGAAGCGCTCCACCGTCGCGCAGTTCGTGAAAGTGCTCGAAGAGCGCGGTGCCATGGAATATTCCATCATCGTTGCTGCTACCGCTTCCGATCCGGCCCCCATGCAGTATCTCGCACCGTTCACCGGTTGCGCGATGGGCGAATATTTCCGTGATAACGGCATGCACGCTCTGATCGGCTATGACGATCTGTCCAAACAGGCCGTGTCCTACCGCCAGATGTCGCTTCTGCTGCGCCGTCCGCCCGGACGCGAAGCCTATCCCGGCGACGTGTTCTACCTCCATTCCCGTCTGCTGGAACGCTCCGCCAAAATGGGCGAGGAGGCCGGCAACGGTTCGCTCACCGCGCTGCCTGTCATCGAAACACAGGGCAACGACGTGTCCGCGTTCATCCCGACCAACGTGATTTCGATCACCGATGGTCAGATCTTCCTTGAAACCGACCTGTTCTTCCAGGGTGTTCGTCCTGCCGTGAACGTCGGCCTGTCGGTGTCCCGCGTGGGCTCGGCAGCGCAGATCAAGGCGATGAAACAGGTGGCCGGTTCGATCAAGGGCGAGCTGGCCCAGTATCGCGAGATGGCGGCCTTCGCCCAGTTCGGTTCCGACCTCGACGCCTCCACCCAGCGCTTGCTGAACCGTGGTGCGCGACTGACGGAACTGCTGAAGCAGCCGCAGTTTTCGCCGCTGAAAACCGAGGAGCAGGTTGCTGTGCTTTATGCAGGGGTCAACGGCTATCTCGACAATCTGAAAGTGTCTCAAGTCGGCGCCTTCGAGCAGGGGCTTTTGGCCAACCTGCGCTCCGAGCATTCCGATCTGCTGGACGGCATTGCGACGAAGAAGGCTTTGGACGACGATCTGACAAAGCGCTTGAAAGCCGCCATCGACGGCTTCGCCAAGTCGTTCGCGTAGCTGACCCGTGGCATCCCTCAAGGATCTCCGTAACCGGATCGCCTCCGTCAAGGCGACGCAGAAGATCACCAAGGCCATGCAAATGGTTGCGGCGGCAAAGTTGCGTCGTGCCCAGGCGGCTGCCGAAGATGCGCGCCCCTTCTCCCAGCGGATGGACGCCGTCATGGCCAACATCGCAACGGCAATCGGGGACGACACATCATCGGCACCGAAACTGCTCGGCGGCACTGGCAACGACGCCGAGCATCTGCTCATCATGTGCACCGCAGAGCGCGGGCTGTGTGGCGGGTTCAACTCCTCCATTGCCCGCCTTGTGCGCGAACATACACGCAAGCTGATTGCCGCCGGCAAAAAGGTCACCATCCTGCCGGTCGGCAAGAAGGGCGCGGATGTTCTTCGCATGGAATTCGCCGATATCATGATGCCGGTCGTCGATCTGCGCGAGGTCAAGCGTGTCGGCTACGACAACGCCCATGACGTCGCCAAACTGGTCCTCGACATGTTCGATGACGGCAAGTTCGATATTGCGACACTGTTCTTCAGCGAGTTCCAGTCGGTCATCAGCCAGGTGCCGACGGCCCAGCAGATCATCCCGCCGACCATCAAGGATGTCGAGCAGACCGACGGCGTTGCTTCCGCGGCCACGCTGTATGACTACGAGCCCGACGAGGGCGAAATTCTGGCCGATCTGTTGCCGCGCAACGTAGCGGTGCAGATTTTCCGTGCCTTGCTGGAAAATGCGGCATCCGAACAGGGCGCACGCATGTCCGCCATGGACAATGCAACGCGTAATGCAGGCGAGATGATCGACGCGCTGAACCTGACCTATAACCGCCAACGCCAGGCGCAGATCACGACCGAACTGATCGAGATCATCGCCGGTGCGGAAGCGCTTTAACAAGACGAGCCGCTGCATGCCGGCAGCGCATCGAGACATTTGACCGGACCGGCGATTTGCCGAAACCGGAGATACAAAAGGAAGAAGGGTAAAATTCATGGCGAAAGCAGTGACCCCCAAAGCGGCTCCCAAAGCCACAGCCAAGAAGAAGCCTGCCGGCAAAGCGGCAACTGCCGCCGATACGGCTGTCACCGCCGGTGCCGGCCGCATTTCCCAGGTTATCGGCGCCGTTGTCGACGTGGCATTCGACGGCGAATTGCCGCCCATCCTGAACGCGCTGGAAACGTCCAACAACGGCAACCGCCTCGTGTTGGAAGTCGCCCAGCATCTGGGTGAGAACACCGTTCGCACCATCGCCATGGACGCCACCGAAGGTCTCGTGCGCGGTCAGTCCGTTGCAGACACTGGCAGCCCGATCCTCATGCCCGTTGGTGAAGAAACGCTTGGCCGCATCATGAACGTTATCGGCGAACCTGTGGATGAAGCCGGCCCCATCGGCGCACAGAAGCACCCGCCCGATCCACGCCGAAGCCCCGCCGTTTACCGAACAGTCCACGGAATCCAATATTCTTGCCACTGGCATCAAAGTCGTTGACCTGCTCGCACCCTACGCGCGTGGCGGCAAGATCGGCCTGTTCGGCGGCGCCGGCGTCGGCAAGACGGTTCTCATTCTCGAACTCATCAACAACATCGCCCGCGCCCACGGCGGTTATTCCGTTTTCGCCGGTGTCGGCGAGCGCACGCGCGAAGGCAACGACCTCTACTGGGAGATGATCGAGTCCAGCGTGAACAAGGACCCCCATGAAAACGGTGGTTCCACCGCCGGTTCGAAATGCGCCATGGTGTTCGGCCAGATGAACGAACCGCCCGGTGCCCGTGCGCGCGTGGCTCTCTCCGGGCTTGACGATCGCTGAAGAATTCCGCGATTCCGGTCAGGACGTGCTGTTCTTCGTGGACAACATTTTCCGCTTCACGCAGGCCGGTTCGGAAGTGTCCGCACTTCTGGGCCGCATCCCGTCCGCCGTGGGCTATCAGCCGACCCTGGCCACCGACATGGGCCAGATGCAGGAGCGCATCACGACGACCACCAAGGGTTCCGATCACCTCGGTTCAGGCCATCTACGTGCCTGCCGACGACCTGACCGATCCCGGCACCGGCCACGTCCTTTGCCCACCTGGACGCCACCACGACCGTCTACCGCTCGATCGCGGAAAAGGGCATCTATCCCGCCGTTGATCCACTCGATTCCACATCGCGGATGATCGATCCGCAGATCATCGGCGACGAGCATTACAACGTCGCCCGTTCGGTGCAGGAAGTGTTGCAGCGCTACAAAGCGTTGCAGGACATCATCGCCATTCTTGGCATGGACGAGTTGTCGGAAGAAGACAAGATCGCCGTTGCCCGCGCCCGCAAGATCGAACGCTTCCTGTCACAGCCATTCTTCGTGGCCGAAGTGTTCACGGGTTCGCCCGGCAAGCTGGTCGATCTCGACGACACGATCAAGGGTTTCAAAGGCCTCGTTGCCGGTGACTACGATCACCTGCCGGAAGCTGCGTTCTATATGGTCGGCGGTATCGACGAGGCCATCGAAAAGGCACAGAAGATGGCTGCGGAAGCTGCCTGATCGGGCCCACCCGAACGGATAGGTTAGACCGACACGGACGGCACACGGTTGACAGCGCAGCGACGCCGTAAACGACAAATGCCCCTAGTCCGGCGAGCCAATCTCAGCCGACGCCCTCACCCGCTATCGCGGCCATGTCGTCGGTTTCTGCAAGGTCAGTTGCCGGGACAAATTCGCCGAGGCGGTGTCCCATTTCGATGCGGTTTTGGCACGGAATGCAGCACAAGAGGACTAGCGGTCGACATACCCTTCCGTTCAAAAGGACACGATAGTCATGGCTTTCACATTCGAGCTCGTCTCCCCCGAACGGCTTCTTGTCTCCGGTGAAGTCTCGCATCGTTACGCTTCCGGGCGTCGATGGTGATATGGGTGTCATGGCCAACCATGCACCGGTCATGACCAGCTTGCGCCCGGGAATTGTCAACGCGACGATGGAAGACGGCAGTGATGCGGAATTCTTCGTGCGCGGCGGTTTTGCCGAAGTGTCCCCCGAAAGCGTGACCGTGCTGGCCGAGTTTGCCTGCCCCGCAAGGAACTGACAGCGGAGGTGTTCGCTGAACAGAAGCAGTTTGGCGCAGGACGATTACGACGCGCACCACAAGTCCAGCGACGCGGACAAGGCTGCCAATGCACGCTCTTATCTCGATCAGCTGAACCATCTGGAGCCAACCCTGTTTCCAGGGTGATCGAATTCGATCAGTTCCCGATAAATTCACCGCCTCTTGGATTGAACCTGTAGGGCGCTCTCTCGTTGAGATAAAACAGCCAACAGGAATTTTCGACATGATACGCACCGTACTTCGGTATTTTCGCGCTTTCCGCCGCAGCCATTTGTGCCAATCCGGTTGCCAGCTTTGCCGAAACGTCCGGTAAAGCGGTCATCTCTGATCTGTCCGGCAAGGAAATGGGCTCGGTCGTACTCGACCAAACCCCTGCCGGTAATGTTCTGGTCTCGGTCTCCATGACCGGCGTTACGCCCGGTTGGCATGCATTGCATATCCACGAAACAGGATCTTGCGACGCCGCATCCGGCTTCAAGTCAGCCGGTGGTCATTTGGCGGGTACGCGCCAATCACGGTTTGGTCGAAGGTGGTCCCCATCCTGGTGATTTACCGAACCAGTTCGTGGGTGAAGACGGCATATTGAATGCCGAAATATTTGCCGTTGGAAGCCTGTCGCTCGCGGGTGACACCGATGGTGTCATCTTCGATGCCGACGGGTCTGCCTTCATCATGCACGCCGGTAAAGACGACTACACAAGCCAGCCTTCAGGTGCGGCTGGTGACATGGTCGCGTGCGGTGTGATCGAGAAAAGCGAGTAGCGATCGCTCCGATCGAACAGCCGATTGACGCGGTTAGCCCCGCATCACTTCCGGCAAATGGCCGAATTGGTGGGCCAGATCGGCATAGATATGTCGTTTGAACTTCACGATACGGCTTTCGATCTCGCTCATATCGACCCATTGCCAATCATCGAACTCCACCGGCGCACCGGCTGGTGGAGACGCGATATTGATTTCGCTATCATCGCCATCGAAGCGGAAGGCAAACCACATCTGTTTCTGGCCCCGATATCTGCCCTTCAGAGCAGTGCCCATTAAATCTAGGCCGGTAGATCATACGTCAGCCAATCAGGTGTCTGCGCGAGAAGAGTGGCGCTGACGATACCCGTCTCCTCCCAAAGCTCACGTTTCGCAGCAGCCAACGGCTCCTCGCCTTTGTCGATGCCACCTTGCGGCATTTGCCAACGGCGGTTTTTATCGGTTTTGGAAAACTCACCACCGGGTATGGCGATCCGGTGGCCCATCCACACTTTTCCCTGGCTGTTCAGCACCATAATGCCCGCGCAGGGTCGGTAGGGGAGTGTATCGTAATGCGTCGCAGAACTCATCGTTCGTAGTCTTTCACAAGCGCCGACAGAGGCACGATAGCGACACCGCTTCGCTGCGCCTCGGCTGCCCATTCCGCAATCAACGACACGCTGGTGGGAAACGCAGACGCGGTACCGATGGCGAAGCCACGCCGCTTGGCTGTTTGCTCCAACGCTGCCAGTGACGCCACGATCCGCGCATCGTCCCGCGAAGCGTCGATCGTCAGCGTCCCGCGCACATTGGGGATGCGCTTTTGCTTGGCAAGCAAGGGAACGACGGACGCTTTGACGGTGCCGTCATCGAACCACGCCAGCCCGCGTTTGTTGATCTCTTCCAAAATGCCTTCCATCGGCTGCGCCTTTGTTACCATTCCAGCGCCGAGATAGTTCATCACGATGGGATAATTCGTCATGCGCCCCAGCGCCCAGCGCAGATTGGCGAGGTTCGCCCCCGGTTGTGCAGCGCGAATAAGCGTGCGCGGACCGGGATCGATGGTGGGATAGCCAAGCGGTTCCATCGGCAGTTGCAGCACGACCTCGTGGCCAGCACGGCGGGCCTCGGTCATCCAGCGGTTCAGCGAGTTGCCATAAGGCGAGAAAGCCAGTGTAATGGAGGACGGCAAACGCTCGATCGCCTCCCGCGTGCCGGACTGGGACAGGCCAAGGCCGCCCACCACCACCGCAATCCGCGCCGCTCCTGCCGATGGTGCGGGTGCCGCATAAGCATCCAGCGGGCGCATGCCGGAGGCGCCGATGCGAGGCAACGGTCCGAACTCGGATTTCTCGACCAGTTCCGCAATCGCAATACCTGGATGGGAGCGCACCGGAGCCGCCACGCGCGGCTCGAATCCCGGACTGTCATCGAAGGCGAGGACACTGCCGTCAGGCTCATCCGTTGGTCCGAAATCAATGTCCCCATCGAGAGGTTCCAATGGCGAAAGAGTGCTGACCACTTCGCCATCGATCATGACCGTGCCACCGGTATCAGTATCGGGGCGGTCGATAGTGTTGGCTACGCTCTCGGTCTCATCGCCCAGCGCGACCCGTGTTTCGCTCAGGGTGTTGCCGCTGTTTGCCCAATACCATCCTCCGATGGCCAAAACAGCCAGCACCAGGGCGAAGACCGGTCCATACAAGCCGGTCCTGGAGCCTTTTTCAGGTCCGGCAAGCGGGGTGTGCAGCGATGTAGGGCGCGCTTTTTGCTTTCGGCTCATGCGATATCACCTCGGCGTGGCGCTTGGAACGCAACGCACGACAGGGAAATACTGCCGTGGCGTTTGCGGCGCTAGACCCGCTTGCAGCTCGCGCCGGTGGGCAGCTCTTCACCGTTGGGCGGGAACGCCGCATCGGTCGTCTCACCGCGCAACAATTTCAGCGCTGCCTGCAGCTGGAGATCGTCCTTCGGCTCCGGCGGCACATAGTCGAACGAGCCAGAACCGGAATCATCCTGCGCTTCGCCCTCGATGGAGTTGCGAAGCTGGGATTCACCCCGCGCTTCGACACGGCCCTGCAATTCCGACCGGCAATGGCTGCTTGACGATGATGTCCGGGTCGATGCCCTTGCCCTGAATGGAGCAACCCGATGGCGTGTAGTAAAGCGCTGTCGTCAGGCGCAAGGCGCCGTTTTCGCCAAGCGGGATGATCGTCTGGACCGAGCCCTTGCCGAAGGACCGTGTGCCCATGACCGTGCCACGGCGGTGGTCCTGAATGGCACCGGCCACGATTTCCGATGCGGAGGCCGAGCCACCATTGATGAGAACGACGATCGGCTTGCCGCGCGTCTGGTCGCCCGGTGTGGCGGAGTCGCGGCTCACCTTGTTCTTGTCGCGCCCACGGGTGGAGACGATCTCGCCCCGGTTGAGAAAAGCGTCCGACACCCGCACGGCCTGCCCGAGCAGACCGCCCGGGTTCAGCCGCAGATCGACGACATAGCCTTTCAGGTCGTCATCCTTCACCTGATCGCGAATGCTGGAAATGGCATCGGTCAGGCCCGAATAGGTCTGCTCGGTAAAGCCATTGATATCGAGATAGCCGATGTCATCCCCCTCGACGCGGTATTTGACCGATTTGACGACGATCTCGTCCCGCACGATGGTGATCTGCAGCGGCTTGTCCGCCCCTTCCCGCAACACTGTCAGCACGATGGGCGTGTCGATGAGGCCGCGCATCTTTTCCACCGCATCCTGCAGGGACAATCCGCGCACGTTCTCGCCGTCGATCTGGGAGATCAGATCGCCGGCGATCACACCGGCCTTGGCAGCTGGCGTATCATCCATGGGTGTGATCACTTTGACGAGATCGTTTTCCATCGTCACTTCGATACCCAAACCGCCGAACTTGCCGGTGGTCGATGTCCGCATGGCATTGGACTCTTTCAGGTCCAGATAGGACGAATGGGGATCGAGGCTCTGCAACATGCCGTTGATGGCATCCTTGATCAGGTCGGCCTCGGCAGGCTCTTCGACGTATTGCGAACGGACCCGTTCGAAAATATCGCCGAAAATATCGAGCTGGCGATAGGTCTCCGAGTCGGCAGCATCGGCCTTGGAAAAGAACGGGCCTCCGGTCTGAACCGCAACGAGGCTCACGGCACCGAAAGCGGCCCCGGCCAACATCATCGAAAATCTGCGTAACATCTTTCCGTCTTCTCCCTATCAACGCGCCCAGCTTGTTACCATATCGGCAATCGGCCGCCTTGCGTTCTACTCGTTTGCACTCACCTGCCGTGCGGCCCACCACGGAGCCGGATCGACGGGGCGACCGTCTTTTCTGAACTCTACGTATAGCACCGGCGCGTTCAAGCCTAGCGGCGCGGCATTTTGTGCAATCACACTTGCGCGTCTTGCAGCCGTCGCGCCCATGGCACCCACGGCTGGCCTGCAACCACGAATGATTGTGCGGCCACATCGACCCGGCCCATCCCGCTCAATACGATACGGTAGGAATCGCCCGCGTCCAAAATAAGAACGTGGCCGAAGGACCGGAATGGCCCGGCATAGACGACCCGCCCGTCTGCGGGGGCACGCACGAGAGCCCCCGGCGCAGTTGCCAGCGCAGCGTTCGGGCTGCGGATGCGGCGTGTCGTTCCCACAGCCAGCATATCACCGAACGCAAAGACCGGACGCCCCTCGACCGGCAGAGGCAACATGCCGCGCGCCTGCTCGAACGCCACGGCCGGTTCGCGGCGGGTCGGGTCGAGCGCTGGGCTGAGCATCGTGTTGCCAAACGCATCGGCAGGGTCATCGGACTGCAACCTTTCCTGGGCCGAAGCCAACCTCTGTTGTTCCTGCTGCAAGCGCGCGCTATCGGCATCCCGCGCAGCTGTCGCAAGACGGCCAGCCTCGTCTATCGACTCATCGAGAGCAGCGATCATCGCCTCCAGCGAGTCCGCCTTCTCCGCAAGGCCCGTCACTTCGGCCACCGCTTGTTGAATATCGGCGGAGGAGGCACCGAGCCCGTCCGCCTTGTTCTGTGCAAGCAGGGACAAGCGCGCTTCATCTTCGGCCAGTTGTTCGAGCGCCAGCGCCTGCCCTGCCTTTTCCGAGGCGATAGCCTGCCCCGTGCGGGCCAGCGCTTCCAGTTCCACCTGCAACGCCTGCGCCTCCGCACGGACCTGCGGCACGACGGCACCGAGAAGCAACGCGCTGCGAACGGCACCCAGCGCGTCTTCCGGCTTCACCAGCAGGGCGGGGGGCGGGTTGGTTCCCATGCGCTGCAGGGCCGCGATCACCTCTATAAGGGCCGCTTGCCGTCCGGCCAATGATGAACGGATACGGGCGCGGTCAACTTCCAGCGCATCGAGGCGGGTCTGGATTTCGGCAATATCGCCCTCCAGATCCTGGCTGCGGCGGGCGCTTTCCAGCAGAGCACGGGCGATAGCGTTGCGGTCCTTGCCCGCACTTTTCAGCTCCGCTTCCAGCCGCGCGCGCCGCGCTTGCGCCGTTGCCAGTTCCGCCCGCACACCGGCCAGAGCCGTGAGACGATCAGCCCGCTCACGGGCGCGGTCCTGCGCTGTGACGGTCGTGCGGATTGGTGTGTTTTGGCGCGATGGATCGTCCGGCACCTGTGCGCTGGCACCATGAACAGAGATGGACGCTGTGAAAAGCGATAAAAGTGCAGCGATGATCGTCTTCAAACCGGTCCCCTTATCGCAGCACAAACACCTATGCCTATGGCGTCAACCTTGCCGCTTTCCCCGTTAAGACCGGCTTAACCACGCTGGCGTGGCAAAAGGCGGGCAGTGATGGTTACGGCTTATGGTAGGGATGACCGGACAGAATGGTAACGGCACGGTACAGCTGTTCCAGCACGAGAATACGCACGATTTGGTGTGGCATCGTCAGCTTGCCGAATGAAACGACGTGGTCCGCCTTCTCACGGACGCTTTCATCCAGCCCATCGGCACCGCCGATGATGATGACAGGGCGACGCGCAGCGTCGATCGTGCTTCCGATCATGCGTGCGAAAGATGGGCTATCAATGCTTTTTCCACGCTCGTCGAACACGATCAGTGCGAACTTGTCCGGCAGTTTTGCCAGCAGCGCCTCTGCTTCCTCGGCCTGCCGTTGCGCGGGCTCGGACGCACGGCTTTCGGGCAGTTCGATGGTATCGAGGCCAGTCACACCGACACTTTTGCCTGCAACGCCAACGCGTTCGCCATAACGCTGTGCCAGTTGCCGCTCCGGGCCGTTCTTCATGCGCCCGACTGCGAGCAAAAGCGCGCGCATGGCTACAGCGTGATCGGCGTTTCTTTTTCACCGGCCTCGCCACGGGCGACCTGCTGCCACATCTTTTCAAGATTGTAGAATTCGCGCACTTCCGGGCGGAAAATGTGGACGATGACATCGCCCGTATCCACCAGCACCCAGTCGCAGGCAGGCATGCCCTCGACCTTCGGCGTGCCGTGGCCTGCAGTTTTCAAATCGCGCAGCAAACGGTCGGACACTGCGTTGACATGCCGGTGCGAGGTGCCGCTGGTGATGACCATATGGTCGGCGAGGGCTGATTTGCCCTTGATGTCGATATGGTTGACCTCCTGCGCCTTGGCGTCGTCGAGGCTGGCCAAAACGGTGTCGAGAATGGTGCCGTTCGGCACGATGCCCTTTACGGGGGCAATGTCAGACACAGGCGCTGCATCATCGGCGTTGTATTGTGCGTTCAGGTGAAAACCCTCTTTTTATTGGTGCGTGGCATCCCGCCACCAATTCTTAATAGGGCTTAACGGCCAACAGTTCAAACGAACTGGGTTGACTGGTCACACCTTTCCTTCCCGGATAGCGGTGGAAGACAGCGCATTGCGCGGCCCGTGCAGGAATGTCCAGGCCGGTGGAGGCATACCGGGCAACAGCGTCGCATCCCCTTCATCGATGCGAAACCGCCCCAGCGCCCGCGCCGCCTGTGCGTGGTGCAACCGCAGGGTGGAACCGGGACGGTCGATGACCACAATCGGCATGGTGGCCGCAATATCACGCCACCGGTCCCAGTGGTGGAACTGTCCCAGATTGTCCGCTCCCATGATCCAGACGAAATCGACGCCACGATTGCGCGCGGCGATGTGGGCCAGCGTGTCGGCGGTGAACCGGGTGGGCAGCGAGACTTCCAAAGCGGTGATGACCATGCGTCTGTCGCGCGTCAGTGCCCGGCAGGCTGCCAACCGGTCGTCCAATGGCGCAAGCCCACTCGTATCCTTTAGCGGATTGCCCGGTGTCACCAACCACCAGACCCGGTCCAGCGCCAACCGCCGCAACGCCTGTTCCGCCACATGCAGATGACCCGCATGGGGTGGGTTGAAGGAGCCACCGAACAGACCCGATCCGCTCACCGGGATAAGCCGGGGCATGCGGCCCGGGTCGAAACTCACAGCCTGTCAGCCACGAATCTGCCCGGACCCGCGCACGACATATTTGAACGAGGTCAACTGCTCCACACCCACCGGCCCCCGCGCGTGCATCTTACCCGTGGCAATGCCGATTTCCGCACCCATGCCGAACTCGCCGCCATCGGCGAACTGCGTGGAAGCGTTGTGCAACAGAATCGCGCTGTCGAGACCGGTCAGGAACCGGTCTGCAACCGCCTGATCTTCGGCCACGACTGCGTCCGTATGGCTGGAGGAATAGCGTTCGATATGGGCGACCGCGCCCTCCACCCCGTCCACCAGACCGGCGGCGATGATGGCGTCGAGATATTCGGCGGGCCAATCGGCTTGCGTGGCAATTTCCACGCGGGGATCGAACTTCTGTATCGCCTCGTCGCCGCGTATCTCGCAACCCTTGGCCAGCAGCGCGTCGATGAGCGGTTTTGCCAGCCGGTCGGCATCGTTGCGGTCGATCAGCAGGGTTTCAGCCGCTCCGCAGATGGAGGTGCGGCGCAGCTTGGCGTCCACCACGATGGCCACCGCCATATCGAGATCGGCGGAGGCGTCGACATAGACGTGCACCACCCCTTCCAGATGAGCGAACACAGGCACGCGGGCGTCACGCTGCACCCGCTCCACGAGGCTGCGCCCGCCACGGGGCACGATCACGTCCACGTTGCCCTGCAAGCCGGCCAGCATTTCGCCCACGGCGGCACGATCAGTGGTGCCCACAAGCTGGATGGCATCAGCTGGCAGGCCTGCTGTTTTTAGCCCACGCACCATACAGGCATGGATAGCTGCGGACGAGTGGGCGGAGTCTGACCCACCGCGCAGAATGACGGCGTTGCCCGCAGCCAAACACAGCGCACCGGCATCGGCAGTCACGTTCGGGCGGCTTTCATAGATCACGCCGATCACACCCAACGGCGTGCGGACGCGAGCGATGTCGAGACCGTTCGGACGTTCCCACCGCGCAATTTCCGTGCCGACCGGGTCCGGCATGGCACCGATGGCCTGCACGGCATTTGCAATATCGAGAACACGATCGCGGGTTAGGTTCAGCCGGTCCATCATCGGTGCGGAGAGGCCCGCTTCCTCACCGGCCATCATATCCAGCGCATTGGCATCGAGAATGGCGTTCAATCCCTGCCGTATTGCCTCGGCAGCGCCGATGAGGGCCGCATGTTTGCGCTCTCCACTGGCGGTTGCGAGCACGCGGGATGCAGCGCGGGCGCGACGGCCCATATCGGCCATCATGGCGGGCAAGTCGGATGATGAGGAGGGCGTGTTGTCTGTCATGGAGGCGTTGTGCGACGGGGTTTTCGCAGGGTCAACCTGTAGGCTGACCGACCGGGCTGGAGGCCACCAGCATCATGTCGTCGGCATGGATAACTGTCGGCCTACCGCCATGGCCCAGCACGTCCGCAATGGCTTGTGTGCTGAGGCCGATGATACGCCCTGCATCGCCGCTGTCATAGCCAGCGAGGCCACGGCCGAGCGCACCGTCCGGGCCGGCTATATCCACCGGGTCGCCCCGGTCGAATGCACCGACGATACCCGTAATGCCTGCCGCCAGCAGGCTCTTGCCGCGCAACAATGCCTGCGCTGCACCGGCATCCACGCGGATCGTGCCGCAGGTTTCCAACTGCCCCGCAATCCACGCCTTGCGCGCAGATGCGCCGGAAGTTGCCTCGAACAATGTGGCCGCTGCCCCCTGCCGCAGACGGGCGAGCGGATGGTCGTGCTTGCCGGAGGCGATCACCATCGCACAGCCCGCGCGCGTTGCGATCTTGCCGGCCTCGATTTTTGTCACCATGCCGCCCCTCGACAATTCCGAACCCGCGGAACCGGCCATCGCTTCGATCTCCGACGTGATCGTGGGCACGAAGGGCACGAATTTAGCATCGGGGTCGTCGGCAGGCGGAGCGGTGTAGAGGCCGTCGA
Source organism: uncultured Alphaproteobacteria bacterium (assembly GCA_963711195.1). Classification (GTDB taxonomy): domain Bacteria; phylum Pseudomonadota; class Alphaproteobacteria; order Rhizobiales; family Rhizobiaceae; genus Pseudahrensia. Next base: position 12,982 of record CAVQDK010000007.1, on the reverse strand, counting down.
TATCCGACAGCAGCACCAGCATGTCCGCCCCCGCCATGGTTGCCACGCGGGCTGCAAGGCGATCATTGTCGCCGTAGCGGATTTCCGATGTAGCGACGGTATCGTTCTCGTTCACCACCGGCACGGCACCAAACGCGACCAACCGTTCCACGGTGTCGCGTGCGTTGAGATAGGAGCGCCGTCCGGCGGACCCTTCCGTATCGTGCAGGGTCAGCAACATCTGCCCGGCGACCAGATTATGCGCTCCCAGCGCCTCCGACCATGCCCGCGCCAGCGCAATCTGCCCCACTGCGGCAGCCGCTTGCGCCTCGTCCAGTTTCAGGCTGCGGCGCGGCAGTTTGAGCACCGTGCGCCCCAGTGCGATTGCGCCGGAGGAAACGAGCAAAATCTGCGCACCATCTTGAGCTAGAGCGGCCAGATCCTGGGCCAACGATGCCAGCCAGTCGCTTTTCAGACCGGATGTCGGATCAACGAGAAGCGACGAGCCTATTTTGACGACGATGCGGCGGCGTCCAGAAAGCAGATCAGCCATCACCCTCTCCGGGCAACACCTGTTCATCCGGGACCGCAGCCAAGGATGAATCATCGTAGCGCGGATCGTCCACCTCCGGCTCCTCAGCCGCTCGAATAGCCTCGATATGCTCCATCAGCGCTCGCAGGGCATCGTCCGTACCGCGATGGGCGGCCGATGACATGGCGAGTATAGCGTCGGACCCGCTGGCTGTGCGCAGTTCGGCAGACAGCATCTCGATCAACTCTTCATCGAGCGTATCGACTTTCGACAGCACGATGACTTCCGGCTTGTCCGCCAATCCATGCCCATAGGCTTCGATCTCCCCCCGCACTGTGCGGTAGGCGACGCCCACATCCTCCTCCAGCCCCGATACCAGATGCAGCAACACCCGCGTCCGCTCGACGTGACCGAGGAACCGGTCACCGATCCCGGCACCTTCGTGCGCCCCTTCGATAAGACCGGGAATGTCGGCGATCACCAGCCCGCGCCCATCAATGCGGGCAACGCCGAGATGGGGGTAGAGTGTGGTGAACGGGTAGTTGGCGATCTTCGGCTTGGCCGCCGAAACAGTGGCGAGGAATGTGCTTTTGCCTGCGTTCGGAAGCCCGACAATGCCTGCGTCCGCAATCACCTTCAGCCGCAGCCAAACCGTGCGCTCATCCGCAGGCAGGCCGGGATTTGCGTTGCGTGGTGCCTGATTGGTGGATGTTTTAAAGTGGGCGTTACCAAAGCCGCCGTTGCCACCCTTCGCTATGAGGATGCGCTGACCCTCTTCAGTCAGATCACCGATCAGCGTTTCACCGTCTTCCTCATACAATTGTGTGCCCACCGGCACCTTCAGCACCGCGTCCGCTCCACGGGCACCGTGGCGGTTCTTGCCCATTCCGTTCACGCCATTCTTGGCGCGATGGTGAGGCTGGTAGCGAAAATCGATGAGAGTGTTCAGCCCTTCGATGGCCTCCGCCCAAACGTCGCCGCCTTTGCCACCGTCGCCCCCGTCCGGCCCACCATACTGGATGTATTTCTCCCGGTGAAACGCCACAGCCCCCGGCCCGCCTGCGCCGGAGCGCACATAGACTTTGGCTTCATCGAGAAACTTCATCGGGGGCGGCCTTCGAACAATCGGATGCCGCTGTCTAACCCGCTATGAAAAAGAACGCGACTGTTATGGCCGTTCGATTTTACCGATATCCTCTGGGCGGGCGAACACGACTTCGACCCGTCCGACCGGCAGGATGCTCTTGAACACCAATGCTGTATTCCGCACCGTGCCATCATCGCGCAGCACCATCTTGTCGCGAAACCCGACAAGATTGGAGCGGTTCCTTTCATCAAGATAAAGCCGGTAACTGTAGCGGGCTGTGTTGCCTCGCACCCGCACATAAGTCTGCCCCTTCACGTCCGACCGCGTGCCGGTATAGCGGCCTTCGCCGGTCTTGGTAAAATACCAGATCTTGGTATCGCGCTCGCCGTCGTCATATTTGAAATATTCCACCAGCTTCAGCGTCTTGCCGTTCCATGTGCCGACAAGATCGACACGGAAACGCCGGTCCACACCGTTGATCGCCTTGAAGCGACCAAAAGCGACCGTTTTACCACGGAAGTAATTCTCGAATTTGAACGTCTCGGCCGCATTGGCGGTGACACTGGCAAAGAGCGGCAAAATGAGAGCGACCGCCAGAAGAAAGCGGGAAAGAAGAGCGGGCATGATACGATCTTTCAAAGTGTATTGCAGGAGCAACGCTTACGCGACGGGGTCGGTTTCGAGCACCCCGACTTTTGCCCAGAACGCCGTGCAGGCCAATGCCACGCGCACCACTACGCCAGCCCCTGCCCTCACTGGTCCAGCGCGAGCCGGAAACCGAGGTCGAGGCACCCGTCTGGCGGTCGCACGCTGACCGCGCCGACAAGCCGGTTGCGATGGATGGTGAACGTGCAACCATCGGAATGGTCTTCCACATCACCCGCAATCAAGGCGCGCGCATCGTCCAGCGTGCAAGGCGACCGCACACCCGTTAGATTGGGCGCAATCCTCACGTCCGCCAGATGATAAGCGATGGCTTCGGCGTCAACGTCGAGTGGCGGGCGCAATGCCAGCCTGTCGGTCACGAGAACATGTATGGGATCGACCTTCCAAGTCGGCCCCTTTGTTCAGACTTTTCCGCCTGAAAACACGAAAAGGGAAGATGGCGCTCCATCTCCCCTTTTCGTGCGTCTTTTCCATGACACCGGGGCTTCAAAGCACCGGGTTCCATTAAGTCCGGCGGTTATTCTGCAGCGATCTTCACGTCGTTCGGTACGACGGAAATGGTCACGCGGTCGTTGGCTTTGGTCGCAAACGACACCTTGCCTTCGATGAGCGAATAGATCGTGTGATCCTTGCCCATGCCGACATTGGTACCGGGATGCCACTTCGTGCCACGCTGGCGAATGAGAATGTTTCCGGGAATGACGGCTTCGCCGCCAAACTTTTTCACACCAAGGCGTCGGCCGGCTGTATCGCGGCCGTTGCGGGAGGAACCGCCTGCTTTCTTGTGAGCCATTGTCGTGTCTCCTGTCTCGGCATCCGTTCGATCACATGCCATATGTCTATTTAAATGCCCGTATCGTGCAACCGAATGGGGCCAACGAGCCGATATCGCAACAGCGAATATCGCTAAGAATGAAGCGAAGACCGGATCGCCTAAGCGATCTTCGTCTTCGCCTGAGCCTGCCAATCGTTGATCTGCGCCGTTGAGAACGGCATGTAATCATCGACACGCTGAATATCATCGGCAGTCAGATCGGCGATCTGCTGGAATGTAATGATACCCTGCTCTTTCAACTGGCTTTCCGCCACCGGGCCAATGCCTTTAATCTCGGTCAACTTGTCCGGCCGTGCATCGGGTGCGGTGAACAACGGCGCGTCGAGATCGGCCACAGATTTCTGCGTGCCGTTTTCAATTGGAACCGGCTGCGGTGCAGGCGCATCGTCACCACCAGCCTGATGGGATGGCGACTCGTCACCCTTACCAACGCCTGCGGAGCTTGCGTCATCGGCAGCTGTTGCCTTTGCGCTGGAGCGTGCGACAGCGGAACGGCCGGAGGCTTTCTTGGCACCGGCGCCCGTGGACGTCTTGGTAGCCTTGTCGCCTTTACCGAGGATCTCGGAGATCAACAGTTCGGTGTAATGCTGGCGATGCCCGATCTTGCGGCGGGAGTTCTGACGCCGACGCTTCTTGAAGGCGATGACCTTGCGGGCGCGGCTCTGATCGACGATTTCCGCCGTGACCAAGGCACCATCGATGAGCGGAGCGCCCACCTCGTTGCCGATCATCAGCACTTCGCCGAGTTCGATCATGTCGCCGGGTTCACCGGCCAGTTTTTCGACGCGGATGACGTCGTCGGGCTGGACGCTGTACTGCTTCCCCCCGGTCTTGATGACTGCGAACATATTTTTCACTTTCGTTCGAGGCTACGGTCTTTGCGGGCGATCGTATCATCCCGCCGCCGTCTTTTTTGCCAGTCTGGTTGGATGTCTGGTTGCGTGTCTAATTCTGATAATTGCCACTGTTCGGAAAGCCCGAACGGGCGGCAAAATGTCGCCGCAAACATACCGGAGGTATGGCTGCCGGACGCGCACGGCTGCTTTTGAGGATGGATCGACGGCAAGTCAAGGTTTTCTGCGCTTGGAACCCGCCATTCGGCCTTGATTTCACCTGCCACAACCGATACCTGCGGCACTGTACGATCCTTGGATGGGAAGTGGCGTGAACGCCGCCCGATATCCCACGGAGAGGTGACGGAGTGGTCGAACGTGGCGGTCTCGAAAACCGTTGTGCCTTCACGGGTACCCGCGTCCGAATCCCTGTCTCTCCGCCATACCTTCCGGTCTAAACCCAACAACCATATGGTATGTACGGCACTCTTGGAAAGTTTTGTCCACTATTTTGTCCACTATTCGTTTCAAAATGCGTCGGCTTGTTCTCGGACCGCCAACTGCACCATTGCGACTTGCGTCTCGGTTTTTACAGATGGCCCGTTCGAATGCCTATCGTCACGGCAACGGATATAGCTGATCCTGCAACACCGGGCCGTACGCTTCTGTGATAGCTTGCGCATAATGGGCGAAGGTTTCATTTGCCTCGACTAGGTTCAATGGATGACCAACAAACTCTAGACCGACCGCTCGCACCAAGCTCGCGGGGCTTAACACTGATAGACGCCACCATTGGCCGCCCTATTACGTGCAAGTCGACAATTTTCCGAGTACCAAAAGTTTGCTTTTGCTGCTGGATAGACCTTCTGAGAACACAGTCATAGCGGCAGCCGAATCCTTTCGCCGATTTGACCGGCATTCGACGTCCAGGAGGACATTGGGTTAGGCAGCTTCGCGAACAATTCGACGACAACCTCGATTCCGGCCTAGTTAAAAGTGATGCGGAAGCCCACTAAGCACAAGGTTTAACCGCTACGCCCGGGTTGGGCGGGAAGCAGACCTCCGGAACTGTATCCATAGCTGCTTGGCAGTGGACGATAACGGACGTAGATGCCCTGATAACGACTTCGAGAAAGTGGACGTCATGCGCTTTCTACTCGATGGCAGCATGACGTTCAGACGCCGGAATAGCTCATCCGTAGGAGAAGACCATTTATATGCCGGTCACGAACTCTGAACCGCCATCTGCGATTCACCCCAACAGGGCTGCCCGCCAAGTAACTTTGGTCGGCTCCAGACAGGTCTAAGTCGTCGTCTTGTTCTACATTGCTGATGCGCTTTGCGTTATCAAGGCTGTGGCGAAGCCCTTCGCCACCATGAGTCTGACTAAGTCGCCGACTTGCAGTTCGCTTTTAGCGGCAGAATTGGATAGCGCGAGATTACGGGTCGTTTCCTCCATTTCGAACCGCACACGAATGGCTCAAACACGCTTTGGCGGAAGTGGACGTCTTGATGAATGATACGGACATCGTTGTCGGCGCAACGGAAGGTAATAACCGTCAAGAGATGTATTGCAGGCGTAATGAGGCACTCAATACTTTGCCACTAGCCGCAACACCGACCCGGTGCCTCATAGTAGAATTCGGGTAAAGCACGGGCAGTCAGATCGGGGCGTAGGCTGACCCGGTTCACCTTTCTGACCGGTTTCACGCAAAAGTTGGGACACATCATTCGAGATCTCTCCGAATGGAAACCTGAAGGAGGCAGCATCTAGGTCGTCGTTCATCGACGGGAATGAAACCCCATGAAGAACATCTAGTCCGTATCGTGTGCTCTTTCATCATGTATCAGAATACGCATTCCAGCACCGTCCATGTCGTCCATTTGTCCGTTGCGGACCGACCAGAAGAAAGCTGCCAGCCCTAGCATTCCCAGCCCGAGGGCGACCGGCAGGAGAACGACGAGAACTGTCATGACTGCAAAGCCGTCTTGTTGCGTTCGGGCGGGACTGCAAGAGGTGGAACGATAGTCGTAGGAGACCGTGGAAGCGACGCGGTATGGCGTAAACGCAGGGCATTGAGAGTGACGAGAATGGAAGAAGTCGACATCGCAATGGCAGCATGCAGGGGTGTCGCTACTCCAGTAATAGCCAGAGGAACGGCGATCAAGTTGTAGCCCGCAGCGATTGCGAAGTTCTGCAGGGCGTGGCGACGGGCGGCACGGGACACCGAAATCGCCCGGCCAACCCCGGCCAGCCCGTTGAGGAGGACGAAATCGGCGGCGTTGCGGGCCAGATCGCTCGCATTGCCCGGCGCCATCGAAACGTCGGCTGCAGAGAGCGCGGCGGTGTCGTTCAACCCGTCCCCCACCATCAGAACGGTTCGACCGTCTTGGCGCAACTGTTCTATGCGTCTGACCTTGTCTTCCGGTGTGGCAGAGGCGAGCGCGGCGACGTTCAACAACGTTGCAACCCTGTCCACTTTCACCCGGGTGTCGCCCGTTAGGATCTCCGGCGTTACGCCCGAGTTGAGGAAATCGGCAACGAGACCGCGCGCGTCGGGCCGCAGGGTTTCGCTGATGTCCACGCTGACGGTGCCGTCGCCGGATTTCAGGAAGAGGCTGCCTTCCCGTTCTACTCCCACGAAAGATCCCGATCCAAGGGAAACCGGCGATCCACCGGCGATCGCGCTTATGCCAGCGCCGGAAGCCTCGTGCAGGTCGATCAGGGGCGCATGGGCGATACCCCGGCGGCGTGCTTCTTCGACGAGGCCGCGGGAGAGCGGGTGGGTGCTGCCAGCGGCCAGACCGGCGGCGATGGCAAGCCGATCATCATCGAGGTTTCGACCGACGAGCGGTTCGGTGATCGTGCCGGTCTTGTCCAGAACGGCGGCGTCGATGGCCTGCAACCGCTCTAGCGCCGCGCCGTCCCGCACAACGACGCCCGCGCGCGCCAGCATGTCTAGGGCGACGCTATGGACAGCCGGAACTGCTAGACCCAGCGCACAGGGGCAAGTGATGATGAGGACGGCGACGGCGATGGTCAGCGCCTGATAGAGCGAGGCGCCTGCGATCAGCCAACCGATGGCCGTCAGAAGCGCGACCAGATGGACGAGCGGCGTATAGAATTGTGCCGCTCTGTCGGCGAGGCGGATGTAGGAGGGACGGGACAGTTCCGCCCGCTCGATGAGGGTTTTCAATTCTGCAACGAAACTGTCCTCGCTGGAGCGAAGCACCGTCAGGATCAGCGGCCCGTCCAGCGCGAGTGCTCCGGCGGGCACATCCTCGCCCGCATGTAGCGCCGCCGGTTCGCTTTCCCCCGTCACGTGGGATAGATCGAAATGAGCGCCCTGCGTGGTCCGGCAATCGAGCGGCAGCCGTCCGCCAGCCGCGACCATGATCGTCGCGCCCGGGCGGACCGTGTCGCACGCGGCGTCGCGCCAACCGTCACCGTTCGATAACCTTCACGGTGGACGGCAGCAGGTCGGCGATGTTGGCGAGCGACTCCGCATGCGGTTGCGCGTGTAATGGTCCAGCGTCCGCCCGATCAGCAGGAAAAACAGCAGCGTGACCGCCGCGTCGAAATAGGCCTGTTCGCCGCCCTGCGCGGTCTCGTACAGGCTCAATCCACAAGCGAGCACGACGGCGAGCGTGATCGGCACGTCCATATTCAGGCTACCCGAACGACTGGATTGCCACGCCGAGACGTAAAACGGACGTCCCGCATAAATCGCGGCGGGAACGGCAATGAGGGCGGAGAACCAGTGCATGAGATCGCGCGTGGTGCCCTCTGCACCGGACCAGACGGAGACCGACATCAGCATCACGTTCATGGCTGCGAAAGCTGCGACAGCGAGGCAGCGCACCAGCAGCGCGCCCTGCTTGTCGACAGTCGCTTCATGCCGGGCATGGGCTTCAAAGCCCAGTTGGGCAAGGCAGGCGATCGCTTTGGCTTCCATTCCCGCACGTGCCGGATCGTAACCTAGATGAACCGTCTTCCGAGATACGTTGACCCGCGCCGACCGGATGCCCGGCAGGTCGGCAAAGGCGCCCTCGATCCGTGCGATACATCCCGCGCAATGGATACCCGGCACCGACAGGACGAGTTTGGCGTCTCCTGCCTGCGTCTGATGGATCTCCCCAGGCATGTGGCCGATTGCGGTTCCGCAGCAGCTCATCGTGATCGCGCCTTGCGGTTCTCAGGCTCGACGGACAAGCCGTTCGGTCAGTTCGAGCACAGCCGAAGACATGCGTCGCGACCACCGTCCACCGGCCGTCCGGAAGCGGTGTGACCGAGCGCCAAACATTCCGCCGCCCCGGACCATCGAAAGAGGCATGTCCTCCTCCTCGTTCAACGGGCGTTCGGCTACAACTGAAACCGTCAGATCGTCCGCCGCGTTGTTGATCCCTTCGATATCCAGCACGACCGTGCCGTCATCGAGCGCGATATCCATCGTCCATCCCACGGCGAGTGCCAGACGACGCTTTCGGTGTGCCACGGCCAGATCCCTGCTCGCAACGTAGCCATTCTTGGCGATCAGGCCGGTCCAAGACTGGTTCGCCAAGCCCGCCATCGTGAAGTTCACGGTAAAGACGGTTCCGAAAAACAGCAGGAAAAACACGGCGACATGTTTGCCGCGGATTTCCCAATTCGACGAGGTCGGGTGCGTATCGGTTCTCATTGCGGTCCCTCGAATGCGATGGTTGTGCGTGTGGATTCCCGACCGCCCAGTTTGTGGACTTCGATCTCGGCGGGGGTCGGCAACGAAGGCAGGTTGTCGGGATCGGCGGCGATGAACAGTCGGATCGACGAGACCTGATCCGGCGGTACGCTCACGACGAATTTGCGCGATGGTTCCACATCAATCTCCGGCGACCAGATCACCGCGCCGGGTAGGCCGATCAGACCCACGTCGAAGAGTTTGGGCCTGGCTTCCATGTTCGACAGTTTCACCGTGTAGCCGTTGCGGATGTCGCCGTTTGACAGTTCGACATATTGCGGGTTGCGGTCGTGCAGGATGTGCAGGTCCACCCGGTCACGGAGCGTGATGGCAACGATCATCGCCACCCCTATGGCAGACCAGAGCGCGAGATACAGCATGGTGCGTGGGCGAATGACCTCGCGCCACCCCGGTACGACCTGCTTGCGGGTCGCCTCGTCGCGGCCGAGCGTTTCGGCCATGGTTGTGTTCGTCGCGTAGTCGGTAAGCGTGGTGTAGGAAATCAGCCCCTTTGGCTTGCCGATCTTGCTCATCACGTCGTCGCAGGCGTCAATACACAGCGCGCAGGTAATGCAAGGCATCTGCTGGCCGTCGCGGATATCGATACCCGCGGGACAGACGGCCACGCAGGCTTTGCAATCGACGCAATCGCCTACGTCGAGTCCTTCTTGGGCGGCCTTCTTGGCATGGCGGGAGCGTGGTTCGCCGCGCCAGTCATTATAGGTGACGGTCAGCGAATGCTCGTCCATCATCGCGGCCTGAATGCGCGGCCAGGGGCACATATACGTGCAGACCTGCTCCCGCATCAGCCCGCCGAACGTGTAGGTGGTGAGCGTCAGGATCGCCACGGTGATGTAAGCCGTCGTCGGCGCATCGCCGCGCAGGAACTGGCCTAGAAGCGTCGGTGCGTCGGCGAAGTAGAAAATCCACGCGCCCCCGGTCGCCACCGCGATGAGAAGCCAGATCGCATGGACCGACACCTTCTTGACGGCCTTGCCAGCCGAAAGGGGGGCGTTGTCGAGTTTGATGCGCGCATTGCGGTCGCCGATGACGATGCGTTCCACCCAAATGAACAGATCGGTCCAGACCGTCTGCGGGCAGGCATAGCCGCACCATGCGCGCCCGACGGCGGAGGTGACGAGGAACAGGCCGAGGCCGGCCATGATGAGCAGACCGGCGACGTAGTAGAATTCCTGGGGCCATATTTCGATGGGCCCGAAATAGAACCGCCGACCCTGGAAGGTCGATCAGCGCGAACTGGTCGGGTGCGTACGGTCCGCGATCCCAGCGGAGCCAGGGCGTGATGTAGTAGATCTCAAGGGTGACGATCATGATCACCCATTTCAGTCGGCGGAACGTGCCCTCGACGCGGCGCGGATAGATGGGCTCGCGGCCCTTGAATAATTTAGGCGCCTTGCCGCTGTTCTGTGGCTCGTCGTCATACTGCCGCACGCCCGACGGATTGACGGGCGCGCTCGGTTGCGGCGTGGCAATGCTGGCGGGAGGTGGGGCCAAGCGTGCTCTCGCAACCTCTATTCGGTGGCCACGGGGACGTCGTCGGCGGCTTGCGGCTGGCGCTGGGTACCGCCAAGGGAATGGACGTAAGCTGCCAGTTTGCGGACCGTGGCCTCGTCGAAATAGTCGATCCACGGTGGCATCGCGCCATGGCGCGGCCGGTTCAGCTGCGCCACGAGGGACGCCTTGTCTCCGCCATATAGCCAGATGCCGTCGGTCAGGTTCGGCCCGCCCAGTTCCTGAACACCGCGTCCCGCCTCTCCATGGCAGGCAACGCATTGCTCCGAGAAAATACCCTGTCCGCGAAGCGCGGCCTCGACGTTATGCTCCTGTTCGGACAGGGCCAGAACGTATTCGGCGGTGTCGGAAATCTCGCTCCGATTGAGAATGCCGTCGGCCCCGAAGGCTGGCATGATGGAGTAGCGGGCATCGTCGTCTTCATCGTTGCGGATGCCGTGGGCGATGGTCGCCTCGATTTCGGCCAGTGTGCCGCCCCAGAGCCAATCGTCGTCGTTCAGGTTGGGATAGCCGGGCGAGCCTTGCGCGCCGGAACCGTGGCACTGGACGCAGACCAGCTTGAAGGCGGACTGCCCGCCGCGCACGGCGAATGTGTAGAGTTGCCGGTCGGCGATGATGTCTTCAAGATCCGTGGCCGCGATGAGGGTGTCGATCTCCTCGCGGCTTGCGGCAACCCGCGTGATCTCGTCTTCCACCGCGCCGCGGCTGGAATAGCCCAGCACACCGGCGGTCGCCTGCGTTGCCAGGGGGATGGCGGGGTAAAGCACGAAATAGACCAGTGCCCATACGATCGTGGCGTAGAACGTCCACAACCACCAGCGCGGCATGGGGGTGTCCAGCTCGCGGATGCCGTCCCATTCGTGGCCCGTCGTGGTCGTGCCGGTGGCCGGATCGATCGGGCGTCCGCTGATGGGATCGACGAGGGTGTCGTCGCTGGCTCTTGGGGACGGTCCGGGTGCCTGGCCGGGTGCCTGTTTGTCAATGGTCACGGGGAACCTCCCTGTTGTCGTCTTTGTTGTGAGGCCCATCCAGTGGTCCGCTCCGGTCCGCATCCCGCAGGGGGATATTGGCCGCATCACGGTATTGCTGGCGCGAACCGCGCCGGAACGAGAACAGCACAACGAAAACGAAAACGGCGGTCAGGAACACAAGGCCCCATGAATCCGCCATGTTTCGTAGCGTTTCGTATTCCATACTCAGCGCCCCTCCGTGGCCGGTTCGAACGTGTCCAGATCGGCCAGCGTGCCAACTGTCTGAAGATAGCCGACCAGCGCATCCATCTCGGTCAGGCGTTCCGGCTGGCCATCGAAATCGCGCGCGATCACACGCTCGCCATTGGGCGCGTGGCGCTCCAGCAAACCGTCCGTGTCCCCATCGGGGTCGGCCTGCGCCTTCAGATCATCGGAAGCATTCTCGATCTGCGCGTCGGTATAGGGCACCCCCGCCATGCGGTTGGCAACGAAATGGCCGCCGAACGACGATGCGTCGATGTCCTTGTCGAGCAGGAACGAATAGGTCGGCATGATCGATTTCCGGTACCACCGAGCGCGGATCAACCAGATGCTGGACGTGCCACTCGTCGGAATAGCGCCCACCGACCCGCGCGAGATCCGGCCCGGTGCGTTTGGACCCCCACTGGAACGGGTGGTTGTACATGCTCTCGGCTGCAAGACTGTAATGGCCGTAGCGTTCGACCTCGTCGCGGAACGGACGGATCATCTGGCTGTGGCAGGTGTAGCAGCCCTCACGGACATAGACGTTGCGACCCGCCAGTTCCAACGGCGTCCAGGGGCGCACGCCATCCACCTTCTCGATCGTGTTGTCGACGTAGAACAGTGGCGCGATTTCCACGATGCCACCTATGGCGACCGTGATGAAGGACAGCACAAGCAGCAACGTGACGTTGCGTTCGATCTTGCCGTGATTGGCAAGGATCCCGCGCGCCACCGGGTCGGCTTTCACCTCTGGCACGGCATCGTCCAGCACGTGATCTTCTTTTTTGGGTTCGGAACTCTGGTTGGTCATGACGCTCACTCCGCCGGTTGAAGGACGTGGGAAGACTGGCCGGAACGGATTCCACGTCACCGCGAATGGTGCGCCAGACATTGTACACCATCACCAGCGCACCGGCGAGGAACAACCCGCCACCGGCCAACCGGATGACGTAGTAGGGGAACAACGCGGCCACGGATTCCACGAAGGAATATGTCAAGAACCCGTCAGCATCGTATTCGCGCCACATCAGGCCCTGCGTGATGCCGGACACCCACATGGATGCGGCGTAGAGAACGATACCGATCGTCGCGAGCCAGAAGTGCCAGTTGATCAACCGCAGCGAATACATGGCCGGGCGATGCCACATAACGCGGCACGAGATAGTACATCGCGCCGAAGGTGATGAGCCCGTTCCAGCCCAAGCGCGCCGGAATGGACATGGCCGATGGTCCAGTCGGTATAGTGCGAGAGCGAATTGACCGCCTTGATCGACAGCATCGGCCCCTCGAAGGTCGCCATGCCGTAGAAGGCGACGGCCATGACCATCATGCGCAGCACCGGATCGGTGCGCAGTTTGTCCCAAGCGCCCGACAGCGTCATGATCCCGTTGATCATGCCACCCCAGGACGGCATCCACAGCATGATCGAGAACGTCATGCCCAGTGTCTGCGCCCAGTCGGGCAACGCCGTGTAGTGCAGGTGGTGCGGGCCGGCCCAGATGTAGAGGAAGATCAGCGACCAGAAGTGGATGATCGACAGGCGGTAGGAATAGACCGGCCGGTTCGCCCGCTTCGGGATGTAATA